>NZ_CP048222.1:1137500-1877500 GCF_010119975.1 Rhodocytophaga rosea | reverse complement strand
TTGGCTACATTCATCCATTCGGAGAATGAATTGGGAACAGCCTGGGGCAATGCTTTCGGATGAGGTGCCCAGGTAAGTACCACTTTTGGCCTTGGTTTGGTTTTATATTCTTCAATGGTAATCACATCTGTGAGCGATTGCAGGGGATGACGCAAGGCTGATTCCAGGCTTACAATCGGAACCCCTGCATATTTTACAAACTGCGAGATTACTTCATCCTGGCAGTCTTTTTCTTTATCTGTGAGGCCGGCAAACGAACGTACCCCAATAATATCGCAATACTGGCCAATTACAGCGGCACCTTCTTTTACATGCTCTGCCTTATCGCCATTCATCACAGCGCCTTCCTGCATCTCTAGTCCCCAGCTATCCTGCGTTACATTCATCACCATTACTTCCATCCCCAGGTTTTGAGCCGCTTTCTGGGTACTGAGCCTGGTTCGCAGGCTGGCATTGAAAAATAGCAATCCTAATGTTTTGTTCTGGCCAAGGTGTTTATTGCCAAAAGGATTTTGTTTTTGTGCCAATGCTTCTTTTACCAAAGCTGAAAGATCAGGCACGTCTTTCACAGAAAGAAAGTGTTTCAAGGTGGTCAGAATTTAAGTTGAACCGCTACAGGCAACATTTACGTATATATCTACAATGAATGCGGTAAAAATAAATATTTAAATCATATTCACGATGGAAAGACATGTATTAAGCTATAAAAATATATTTTTGAAAACCCTGACCGGAAAAGCTGCCATTATGGGCGGACTCGCTTTCAGGCATAACCTGAACCCAGTCAGGTTTGATTTCACCCTCGATAGTTTGTATTATGTGGATTGCTATTTATTTTCTATCTATGTAGCCAAAGACGAGCTGGACGAAACGCAAATAGAAAATTCTATCTGGGCGATAGGTTTTTACCTGGGAGAAGTAATTGCCAGACATTCACCAAAAGGTTATCAATGGAAAAACTGGGAAGATTATTTTCCGTACCAAAGCACAAAAGTACAGGAAGCCTACTTTGAAACCATGGGTACATCGGCAATATTGGTGAGAGGAAAGAGAAGCTTTATTCTCCCCATAGACCAGGTGATCCGGTTTATTAAAAAAGGCCCGGAAAATAGCCTGCATCGTTTTGCGCTGAGTGAAATTGAAAACATAAAAGGCCGGAATTTAAAAGCCGATAGTTTACTCTATGATTGAACCAGATGCGGAAGCATGGTATGATATTCTGATCAATCCGCCACAGGATATAAACTGTGCGTTTCCAGCGTATCTGTTCAACGAACCCATTCACCTTAGACAGCAACCTTGCCAAAGGTTTACTACTTTTTATCTATTTCACAAACGCAGGAAAAGAGCAGAAGCCCGTTTCAGCTTTTTTGTGCAGGATGGAAAAGCGGTTAGTCCCTGCCGGGCTACTTTTGGTTCTATAGAGATTCATCCTTCGCTGCCTCAACAAGCCCTGGATTTTTTTATACAAACTATCAACCAGTATGCGGTGAATCGGGGTGTTACAGAAATTCATATTAAGTCGTATCCATTCTGTTACGCACCCGAACCAGCAACGCATCTGACAGCGAGTCTGACCAGAGAGGGTTATCAAATTTCTTTGACTGAACTCAATTATCATATTCCCATTACTTTAACACCTTTTGAAAGCTTGTTACACGCTTCGGAGAAAAGAAGATTGAAAAAATGTATTGGGCACGGTTTTGTATTTGCAGAGGAACTTGATCCGGATTTGTCAGCTATTTACCAGATGGTTAAGGACACCAGATTAAAAGGCGGCTTTCCAATATCGCTTTCATACACTGATTTTGAACAATTATTTCTGCGGTTTCCGGGAATTTACCAGGTATTTACGGTGAAAGATAGCAACAGAATTATCGCTTTAACAGTAACCGTCCGCATCAACCAGGATATTCTTTATAATTTTTATCCGGCAGATGACCCTGAATACCGCCATTTTAGCCCGGCTGTGCTGTTGATGAAAGGCGTATATGAACACGGCCAAGAGCAACAATACAGCATTCTGGATCTAGGTATTGCGACTGACCAGGGAGAGCCCAATTACGGATTAATCCGGTTTAAACGTTTTATTGGGGGGAAATCTTCGCTGAAGCTCTCATTTATAAAACAAATTGCCACGCCCTGAAAGACGTGGCAATAATTAATAACTGCAATTAACAATTCTCTACTCTTCACGCACAATATAGCTTCTTTCCTTAATCCGGCCTGACACAAGTACGAATAACAATACAAAGGCCATCATCAGACCTACAAAGAACCAGAAATAGGTAGCGCCCTCCAGCTGTGCAAAAAAGCCTTTGTTAGAAATGCTGCCATTTACCAGGGAAACAAACAAATTTCCAACGGCTACTGTCAGAAACCAGATGGCCGACATAGTACTTTTCATCGCTTTGGGAGATTGCGTATAGGCATATTCCAGGCCAGTGATGGATACCAGTACTTCTGCGGCTGAGAGTATAAAGTAGGCCAGTATCTGCCACCAGACGGAAGGCCTTCCACCAGCATCAATACTTTCCTGAATGAGGGCAATCACTACAAATGACAAAGCGGTGAGGAATAAACCGGCACCAATTCTACGCAAAGGCGTGGTTTTGATGCCTATCTTATCGAAAAATGGATAGATCAGATAGGTAAAAATAGGAATCATGGTCAGCAGGAAGGCTGGATTCACTGTCTGCACCTGAGCAGGTAATAAAGTATAGCCGAATACATTCAAGTCCATTTTTGTGGCTTGTAATACCCATTCGGATAGATTCTGGTCCCACATCGCCCAGAAAATGGGAATAAAGGCAAATACGCTTAATACATTGTATACGGCTTTTACACCATCTACGGATTCTTCTTTATATTCAGCTTTGGCTACATCCAGCCAGTGTTGTCCTTTCCGTTTTTTACCCAGATTCATTAAAGCATACACTGATATAAATACAAAATTATTACGTTGAATACCAGCAGGCGGGACCCTCCGGTACTTTCTCCGGCCTAGCCAGAAAATCAGCGTAGCCAGCGCCATCAGGATACCTGGTACGCCAAATGCCCAGGCAGGTCCATAACTATTATAAATAACAGGAATCAGGATAGTGGCAAACACAGAGCCGGAATTGATACTAAAATAAAACCAGCCATAGACTTTAGACATCAGGTGCTGGTTGGATTCATCGAACTGGTCGCCTACGTTGGCCGAAACACAGGATTTTATACAGCCTGCGCCGAAAGCAATCAATACCAGACCCAACGTAAACATCTGCAAATCGTTTTCATACAAAGCCAGCGTCAGGTGGCCTATGCAATAAATAAGAGAGATGTAAAGAATTACTTTGTACTTACCGAAAAACCAGTCGGCAAGAATTCCCCCTACCAGTGGCATAGTATAAGCCAATGCCACAAAAAAGTGAGTTTGTTCATTGGCTTGCGCTTCTGCCACTGTCTGCAAGGCAGGATTCCGGGCGGGATTAAAAAACTGGTTCACCAGGAAAATAGGCAGGATAGACCGCATGCCATAGAAACTAAAACGTTCGGCGGCCTCATTGCCAATAATATAAGGAACACTTTTCGGATAAGAACCTTTCTTTTTTACTTCGACGGTTTGTGTTGCTTCCATTAATTCAATTCAATGTTCAGGAATAGGTTATAGTTTCGGATACTTGTGTAAGATGGTCAATCTCACATGTCAGATGATTTTCTACAAACACAGACACAAAGGCTTACATATCTTTGGATACATGTTGCCACTATCTACTAAGTTATGATATTTATCTGAGTAAAGTGGAATTACATATAGGAATTTATAAAAACCAGTTTCTGATGCTGCGCTCAGATAAAGGTTTATTTTACGACATACACATTATTATCCGCTACCGCATCAGGAATTTGAAGCGCACCTAACTCCACTTTCTTTATTGTTTTACCAAACTGCTTTTCAACTGTAAATTCTCTGGCTCCTTTTTGCCAGATACGTATAGATTCTTTGATTACCTCCTGTGATCCATCCGTAAAAGTGATCGAAACTACCAGCGGAACCGGTATGGTACCTTTCTTTTCTACGGTTATTTTTGTCTTTTTAGATTGTGTCTGCACCTCTTTAATAGCCAGATCAGGGTAACCAGCTTCAAAGAACCAGGGCTTCCAGAACCAGTTTAAATCTTCTTTTAATACATCATTAAACGTATAGAAAAAATCATACGGAATCGGATGCTTTCCATTCCAGCGGCGCATATATTCCTGTAACGTTTTGGTAAACAGTTCATCCCCCAGCATTTCTTTCAAGGTGGAATACGCCACCCCCGGACGAAAATACGAAGCATATCCATAGGATGAGCCAGTAAGCAAGGAAGAAGATACCATCAACGGCATATCCATTTCGTTGCCGGCAAAGCCTGATAATACCTGCGCATTATACATCTGTGGACTAAATGTTCTCTGATCACCTGGCCGGAGTTTGAATTCCATTTCATTAGGTAACATTTGCGCCCAGCCTTCATCCATCCAGGCGTATTTCCGTTCGTTAATGCCCATATAAAAGGGGAAATAGGTATGGGCAATTTCATGCGCTGTTACTTCCGCAGCTCCCGATAAATTATATGAGCCATCATTTACCATCATAGGAAATTCCATGCCGCCAGAGCCGTTAAAAACCGTCAGGTTTGGATAGGGGAACGGAACACCAGGCAAGTCAGAAGAGAAGTATTCTACACATTGCCGACTATACCTAGCTACTTCGTAAAAATCCTTAGAACTGGGGTTATAGGCTGCACCAACTACAGTACGTCGGTTAGTTGTTTTGTCTACTACTACACTAGTGGCATCCCAGAGATAGGTATCACTGGTGGCAAATGCAAAATCAGGTACATATTCCGCTTTAAACTTCCATGTATGGGCTTGTTTAGAAAGGGTTATTTCGCCTTTTTTTCTGTCGTCGGTCGTAATAATCTTGTTTATTTCATCAGAAGTACGGGCATTTTTATAGCGGCTGGCATACTCTTTTTCAAGTATTTCATCGGGGTTTTGCAAAACGCCGGTCGCCCATACAATAAATTCGTCGGGCATCGTAATTTCTACTTCAAAATTTCCAAAGTCATTATAGAACTCCTGTGTACCAGTATAGTTGAATGTATCCCAACCATCTATATCGTCATATACTGCGATTTGCGGAAACCAGTAGGCAATAAAATAGGAAGAGGCGCCATATAGCCCATCACGGATATGGGTTTTCTGAGGAATGGAATAGCTCCATTGTATATCCAATGTAGTTTTACCAGCAGGAGGTAGCGGAGAGGAAAGCTGTAAAAAAAGATTGGTTCCTGCTCTTCTGACTGATGGCCTGGAGGCATTTAAATCTATCGCATTTCCGTTTACTTGTATTTTCTGGATATTTACTCCTTCAGTGATATCTATAGGATTTACGGCTTCATCACGGATGTTTCCTTTTTTGAATACATCGGGATAAAGGCGTATTACCAGTTGCTGCAAAGTATCGGGACTATTGTTAAGATAAGTAATATTTTCTTCTCCGGTGAGTATATGCGTCTGTGGGTCAATGGAAGCTTTAATTACATAATCTGAACGGTTTTGCCAGTAAGCTGGTCCTGGGACGCCATTCAAACTGCGGGTATTTTTTTTGTAAACTTTCTGAATGTCAATGGGCGTGTACAGGCTGGGAGATTGTGCCTTTAGTATGTAAATTTTAAAAAATAAGGTGAAAAAAAATGCGGCAATGAAGCTGTATTTTATCATAAATTCTCTGGTATCCGGATATAAATATTGAGCTGAAATAAATTAAACGTTCAATATAAGAAAAGACGCTGATTTTATTGAAAGAAAATACCTCTAGGCATTGCACTTCCTACGGATAAATTTGTAATTTGTAGGAATATACTTGCAACCTTATTGTACTATATCGGGTCTAAGTATATACAAAACCCCTGCCACGTACCCTATGAGAAAACTCTACTTTCGTTCCTTGTTCGTATTGCTTGCTTTTTTGTGCATAGCCTGCACCGAAGAGGAAGAAACAAGGCCTACCGACCTGGAGAACCGGGCGAAACGGGAGATTATCTTCAGCCGTGCCGACAGCCTTACGCAACATTCAACAACTGGTGTACCTATTGCTGCTGAGTGGAATGATTTAGCGCACTGGGACTTCTGGACAGCACTCTTACAAAAACAGGACTGGACAGCCAGACAAACCTCCTGGAAACTATTTCCGGCTGAAAAATATATTCTTGTTCTTACTGATTTAACAGGAAACAGAATATGGGATGCCCAGGTAACCATTGAAGATCTGCAGGGCAATACCTTAGCAGAAGGAAGAACTGACAATTTCGGAAAATGTATATTATTTCCCTCTCTTGCCTATAAAACCATCCGCAAAACTGTAGAGTACCAGGTAAAAGTCATTTATGATGAACAAATCTACTATGTAGGCAAAGTAAGCAGCCAGAATCCGGTTCTGTATAAAAAAATCAATGCGACCAGAAAGCAATCCAATGGAATGGATATAGTGTTTGTGGTAGATGCCAATCACATGGATGCTGAAACAGACTACCTCAAAGAAGAACTGCCCAATATTTTGAAGCAAGTTAAATCAGAATCCGATCATCAGTCTGTCAGAGTAGGAGGAGTGGTATACCAGCGCCAAAGTAAAACAGATATGATCTATTCATTTCCCTTGAATTCAGATGTTAAAAAAATGGAAGATCTGCTCAGCTGGCAACAATCTACAGTAGACACAGAATTCCCGGAAACTTTGACAGAAACCCTATCTAAAGCAGTGTTAAGCCAGAAATGGAATCAGAAAGCTTCTGCTAGGCTATTATTTCTGCTCATGGACGCCTCCTCACAGCAGGCAGGTAAAAACAGTAACCGGCTGCAACAGATGATTAAGACGGCTGCTAAAAAAGGCATTCGCATTATTCCTATTACCTCCAGCCACATCGACCTGGATACGGAGTTTATGGTGCGTTCCATGGCCGTAACTACCAATGGTACATCTGTTTTTATTCAAAACCACCAGCCTTCCTTTAATGGCCGCCCCACTGAGCCAACCATAGGCGAATTCAGAGCCGAGCCGCTTCCATCTTTGCTTACCAGAATTATCTTGCAGTATAGCCATGTACAATAATTAATTATTGCAGGTATCGTTGATAGGCTGCATATCAGATGTATTAGGTGTGCTTTTTGGGATAGTCGAAAAAAATAAATCTGCCACTTTCAGGCATCACCTGATTCCATTTTTCTATATCGAATTCTATACATACTACTCCACAAGTCGGGATATTATCAATGTGTTTGCGGCATAATAAGTTTGATAAGTCCGTTAAACCCGGATTATGTCCCACCAGCATTACAGAATGTTCAACTGAATGCAATGATTGTATAATCTCAAGTAGCTGACCTGGCCCGGCATGGTAAATATTCTTATTGGTTTGTATGTCTTTTTTAGCATAGCCGACTGCTTTAGCTATCTTTTTAGCTGTGCTATGCGCCCGTTTGGCCGGGCTGGAAAGCAATAAATCTGGCAGGATATGTTGCTGATGAAGTATATATCCCATCAGAGGTGCATCTTTTTTCCCACGATCATTCAAAGGACGGTCGAAATCATCCAGGGCTGTGTCGTCCCAGCTGGATTTGGCATGCCTGACCAGATAAAGTGTTTTCATATACAGGTAAACAAATTCAAATTTTTAATACTATTCATTGTAATGCAACTGAGGTAATTTTAACCTATGCACATAGGTATAAAATGCGTAAATAGCTTGCCCTCAAAACTTTTGGTCAAAAATTAGCACCAATTGAAATTTATTTTTATATTTGATTAGGTTAAATTTTAATTTATTAATTTTTTATGCAAACAGGTACAGTTAAATTCTTTAATGAGAGCAAAGGGTATGGCTTCATTAGAGATGATGAATCAAATCAGGAAATTTTTGTTCACATTACCGGCCTGGTAGATCAGGTTCGCGAGAATGACAAAGTTGCCTTTGATAAAGTTGATGGTAAAAAAGGTGTTAACGCAGTTAATGTAAAGAAGATATAAACACTTTTACACGACCTGTCACCTCATTCACCTGCAAGCCTCACTTTAACGTGGGGCTTTTTTCATGATTTTGATTCGATTCATATCTAATTGTGATTATCTGGGTGTTGGATGCTATAGAAAAAATATGAAGGCAAAGAAAGGAAGTCTTAATCCGAGCACTGTACAGGAGATTCCACTAGCGTTAAGCAAGGAGAATGTAAAATGGCTTTTAAAAGATATAATAAACGGTCAGTCCAAGTACACCCATTTTGATTTTGCCGAATGGTGTTACCGCCAAATGGCACCAATTATCCAACAAGATATTGAGCTTGAAGATATAGGCATTGAATCGGACGTTTGGGAGGTTATTTGTGATGTAGATGCTCAATGGGAATTGTTTCTAGTTAATACCTTGCCTCATCAGGAACTAATTAGAGCTGACTTTTCGCAGGTAAGACTTCCTTTAGACTGGTTTTCGAGTTGGTACAAAAAGTTAGAAAAATAAAGATACAGCAGCCAACATTAAACCCATGGCAACCAGCCTCAGCTCAGCGCAAGGCTCCAGCAAAAAGAGCTTGGTTGGCGAGGGTTCTTGGCTCGTTAATCCCAGCAGTAATTCCCTGTATTGGTAAAATATTATATATAAAGGCTGGGGTGTTATGTAAGAATCTGTTTTATATGGAAATTAAATCTGGTTCTAACTATTAGACTTTCAAGCGTATCTAGTTTAACAAATCGTAGAAAATATAGTCTGTAAGGGTGTAATATTATCTGTTATTTAGGCACCGAAAATGCGTTTACATTCGCATAGGAGTCAGGAATAGAGGGTATCAATTTTTAAACAGGTTCATTTAAACAATTACAACAATGGCTAACACAACAGTTAAGAAAACAGTAGCAGCTGCTCCAGTTAAGAAATCAGCTCCTGTAGCACCAGCAAAAACTCATACGAAAGCTGCTCCTGCTAAAACAACCAAGAAATAACTCATATAGTTATTATCATAACAAAGCCGGCCTCCAAGCTGGCTTTGTGCTTTTATGCCTCCTGTATTGCAAAATCTGGTTTCATGGGTATTTTATTTGCCTACCTTAGTTTGATCGAAAATTCTATTTTAAAAACTGCTTTTTAAACTGAACCGGGTTCTCACCTGTCAGGCGTTTGAAAATTTTATTAAAATAAGATAAGCTTTCAAATCCACTTTCAAAGCAAGCTTCTGTTACGTTTTTGTGCTGTAAAAGCAGTTTCTTCGCCTGATTGATGCGGTACTGGTTCACAAATTCAGTAAAGGTCAGCCGGGTCATTTTTTTGAAATACCGGCAAAAGGCAGCCGTAGTAAGACTGGTAATACCTGCCATCTCTTCAACTGTGATTTTCTGCTGATAGTTTTCTTCTATGTAGCGGTACACCCGTTGAATCCGTTGCTGCTCTTTGAGATTATAATAATGTGCAATGGGTTTATGATGCAGCAACAGGCATTCTGTAGAAATAGCCATTAGTTGCAGAATGTGCAACAGTTCGATTAACTGATCGAAGTGTTGTAAGCCTGACAAACGATTCAGTTTTTCACCAATAATCCGTTTGGTTTCTCCATAAAACGAAATACCCTGCCGGGCTTTTTCAAAAAGGGAGGCGATGTCTGAAAACTCAGGTACGCTATGCAGGTTCTGCCCCAGAAAATCTTCTTTGAGCTGTACTACTACTTCCTGATAATCGGTTTTTACGCCATAATCGAAATTGAGGTGGGGTATGTTCGGCCCAATAAATACCAGATCGCTGTTTTCATACGCAGAAATATGTTCGCCAATGTGTCTGGTGCCACTGGCGCCTTCAATATACACGATCTCATATTCCGGATGGTAGTGCCAGAAAAATAAATCATTCAAATGAGGTGTCAGCAGGAGGCGGAAAGACCTGTTTGTATCCGGGCGGATTTCCTCTAACTTGATTTTCATAGAAATAGGTAATTGCTGAAACCATTTACCCTAAATTATATTTTTTTCAGGCAATAATTATATGTATTGAGCAAAATAGTTCAAATTCTGGTCATTTCTGTGGTAGCGCTCTGGTAATAGAAAAAGTAATTTTGATATCATAATAAATCTTAAATTTTACAGAATATGGAAACGATGGTTCCTCAAACAATGGCTCCGTCCATGGCGCCCAATAATGTGCATACAGACATTCCTGGAAATCCTTCTACAGCCACCAGCAGCCACCTTACTCTCAACGACCGTTCTAATGGCAAAACTTTGCGGATATTAACTGAACAAGACTGGCAATTCTGGTTACATAATGGGT
The DNA here is from genome assembly GCF_010119975.1 of Rhodocytophaga rosea. Lineage (GTDB taxonomy): Bacteria > Bacteroidota > Bacteroidia > Cytophagales > 172606-1 > Rhodocytophaga > Rhodocytophaga rosea. The sequence goes on along the minus strand of NZ_CP048222.1, from coordinate 1,867,163 downwards.
ACATTGTAGTGAAAAATGCAGTGCCAAAAGAGCAGGTACAGCGGCTGGCAGATTTTTTATGGGAATTCGAGGAGAAAGATTCAAACGATCAGCAAACCTGGTATACAGCCCCCAGGGCAGAAATGAAAATGAAGGAACTCACCAATACTGGCATGGTAGAAGTATACAACCATCAATATTTGTGGGACAACCGCCAGTATCCCAAAATATACGATGCCTTTGTAGATATATGGGGCACTGAAAAATTATGGGTTACTATAGACCGGGCTAATCTTAATTTTCCTATCCGCCCGGGTTTTGAATATAAGGGATTTATTCACTGGGATTATGATCCGGAAACCAGGCCGCAGAATGTGCAGGGTGTACTGGCACTTGCCGATCAGACAGACGAAAACATGGGTGGTTTTCAGTGTGTGCCTGAGTTGTACCGTACATATGATACCTGGAAGTTAAGTCAGCCTGCCGAACGGGATCATTTTAAACCAGATGTAAGCGGATTTGAGATTGTAAAAGTAAAAATGGAAGCTGGTGACCTGCTTATCTTCAACAGTACCCAACCACATGGCATACGGCCTAACAGGAGTGATAGTAAAGTACGTATGGCACAATATATTTCGATGATGCCAGCCCAGGAAGATAATGAACAACTTCGTCAGTGGAGAATCTCTTCCTGGAAAGATAGAAAAGCTCCGGAAGGATATGCTTTCCCTGGTGACCCAAGAAACTGGGAACAAACTAAATATGGTACGGCTCAACTCTCCGATCTGGGTAAAAAACTACTGGGACTGGATCGTTGGGAATAACAGCAACATAATTTGTTTGCCAGAAAATTTGCTTTAAAGTCTGCATAAATAAAAAGCCTTTCGCTGACAGAAAGGCTTTTACAAAAAAATATAGCTGGTGTATAGTAAATTAAAATCAGTTTCAGTCATTGAGATAGGAGGAGTTACTAACATCCAATAACTAACTACTAACAACGAATTAGTAATTAGTTCATCACAAAATCCGGCAAACTCCTGCCTTCTTCAATTATCATGCTGGAAGGAAAATAAGAGCAATCCATTAGTTTTGGAAATACCAGAGGCACTTCGTTTTTATGTTTTTTAAAATAATAGAGCAACAAACCCATAAGTGCCGCCAGGGCATGCAATGTATTTTTCAGGTTGGCTTCTTTGTAATATACAAACCTGTTATACCTGATATTTTCGTAGGCCTCCCACCAGGAAGGATTTAAGTTATTATTCCATTCAAGCCAGGGTTGCAAGGTAATTTTATAACTATCTATACTAATATCCATCTGATAAAACCTGGGAAAATGAGCAGTGATTACCTGCCGGTATTCTTCCATCGAAGCATGCCTGAAATTGAGGGAAGGCTCCATACACGAACAAAAGCGCTGACAGACTATTTCTATCTCTGCACCTACCGCCTGCAGGATTTTAGCATATTCGATTGAATAAACTTTGTAATTATCCGGCGTAATTTCTACATACCTACCTGTATTCATAAAATCTTCTTCCAATGCCAGAAAATAAGTCCAATGTGATTCTATCATGGTTCAATGTTTTAGGTGGAGAAGTATAAAAGTAGATACAACAAAATTTACATAAAAAAACAGAATATATGGGATTAAGTCAAGAAAAGTTTAATAAATAATAAAACATTTGTTTGATAGTGTTTTTGTGGCGTATACAGAAAAATATGTAATCGCGAGCCAGAGGATATATAATCAGATCAATATAAAGTATTGACATATTTTTCTTATAATCTATCATCTCTTCCTAACAAAATTTGTGTTAGCCTATGCTCCTGAAGCATGCTTTCTGGTAACTTAAATAGATAGGGGATACTTGAAACAGTGAGAATGCAAAATTCTTCTTTATAGCAAAGAAAAATTCCTGGCAAGCGAATATACATTCACCTACCAGGAATTTTTACAAACAAAAATGTTGAAAAAATGAAAATGGAAAGCTGACAATGGAAAGCTATTTTTAATTTTCCATTATCCATTCATTTTACTCATTCCGCAACGATTTAGCCGGATCGATAAGGGAAGCCTTTATTGCCTGGAAACTCACTGTAAATAGAGCGATAAGCAGAACTAATATGCCAGCCAGGGTAAATATCCACCAGGAAACATCTATCTGGTATGCAAAATTCTCCAGCCATGAATGACTGATATACCAGGCTGCCGGAATGGCCAGAATAAAAGATAGTAAAACCATTTTTAGAAACTGTGTAGATAATAGTGTGGCAATCTGGCCGGAAGAAGCGCCGAAAACTTTACGGATGCCGATCTCTTTCGTACGCCGTTCGGTGGAGAGCATAGTTAACCCGAATAAGCCGATGCAGGATACAAAAATACTCAGAATGGCGGCTGCAGTAATAATCTGCTTCCATTTTTCTTCTGCTTCATAATTTTTCCGGTTCACCTCATCCATAAAAGCATATTCATACGGGCGGAAAGGAACCAGCTTGCGGTATATTTTTTCAATGGTTTGCAGGGCATATGGAATCTGATCTGGTTTTACTTTGATCCACAGTTCGCCGGAGCCAGTACGGAATAATTGAGGCTGTATTTTTTCTTTCAGCGAGAGGAAATGGTAATCTTTTACGACACCAATAACCGTCATATTTTTCTCATTCCCGTTCACATTAAACACTGTTTTCCCGATAGGATCTTTCCAGCCGGCTTCTTTTACAAAACTTTCATTCACCATAATAGAGTTCTCTCCATCTCCCGGAAAATCTTTGGAAAAATTACGGCCTTTTACCAGCGGAATTTGAAGGGTAGGCAGGAAGTTTTCATCTATCCGGCTGAAGGCAAAATAGATCTCCTTATCATTCACTTTTCCCAGCGTAAAATTTTGCCCTCCGTCTTTGGTAGCTACTCTTTCTATAGAAGCTTCTTTGGCTAACTCATTTTTAAACAGATCGATCAGTTCCCTGTGGTCTCCTCTTCCCAGATGTACCCTTACCAGGCGCTCATCATTATAGCCTAAATCTTTATTAGTCAAAAAATCGAATTGTGAGTATACCACAATAGTAATCATGATCAGGAAGGCTGCCAGGGAAAACTGAACGACAACGAGTGTGCGGGTAAGGAAATTCTTGCCATTAAAGGAATAGCGTTTATACAACGTTTGCACAGGTTTAAAACCAGACAGTACAAAAGCTGGATAAAAGCCTGCAATCAGGCTGGTAAGCAAAAACAAACCGATATAGGCCGCAACCAGACTGAAATCGAATAAGTAAGTAAAACTTAAGCGCTTATTGGCCAGCTCATTAAACAAAGGCATTGCCAGGTTCACCAATAGAATAGCCAGTACAAAAGCAATAAAACTATACCAGAAAGATTCGCTTAAGAACTGATAGATCAACTGTTGCCGGTTACCGCCTACTACTTTCCGGATGCCGATTTCTTTGCTTCGTTTCAGCGAATGAGCCGTAGTCAGATTGATAAAGTTAATACAGGCCATCAGCAGAATGAAAATGGCAATACCCGACAATATATAAGAATAAATAGGATCGCTGTCGTTTTGCAGGCCATTGCGGATGTCGCCGTATTCTGTATCCAGATGAATTTCTAAGAGTGGTTGGAGCATAAAGTGGATGCTGCCTTTGTAGCCTTGCTGCTGTGCCCGTTTAATCTCATCACTGGCTTTACTCAAATACACCTGATCCAGTTTTGGTATTACTTTTCTGTAATCGGCTTGTGGATGGAGTACTATAAAAGTATTGATATAAAATCCCAGCCATTCCGGATCTGGAAATTTCTGAGCGAGGTATTGATAAGGAAATACCAGGCTGAACTGGATAGACGAGTTTTGAGGTGTATTTTTGGCAACCCCAGAAATAGTAAACAACTCAAACTGGTCTCTCATTTCCAGTTCTATGGTCTTGCCAAGTACCTTAGTTGTACCAAAATAGTTGTAAGCCATTTCTTCCGTAATTACCACTGAATTTATATGAGAAAGCACATTAGCAGGATTGCCTTCTACTAAAGGAAATGAAAAAACAGAGAAGAAATCAGGATCTACCCATACGATTTCCTGGTTAAAGAATGCATTATTAGCTTTTACTATATACATGCCGCTCGACATCCGGACGTAGGTTTCAATTTCAGGAATTTCTTCTTTGAAACTGGGTCCTACGATCATATTGGTGCTACCAATTTTATGTACTTCCCCTTCATTATTCCGGTTGTTTACACCTATGCGGAAAATATGGTTTTTCTTTTCGTGAAAACGGTCGAAACTGACTTCATCTTTGGTATACAGGAAAATGAGCATACAGCAAGCCAGTCCTACGCTGAGCCCGGCAACATGAATAAAGCTGAATACTTTATTGCGCTTCATATTCCGGAAGGCAATGGTCAGGTAATTGCGAAACATATCGGTAAAGTTTGGTGATGGATAGGGTGGAGGGTTGCGTTTGAGTGTAAAAGGACGTATAAAGCTAAGCACGCAATATATATAGGCTTTATCAGCGGCAGGCTTTCCTTTTTCCTGTACTTGTTTGTAATAGCGTTCATATAAATCTCCCTGAATTTCTTCCAGCAGTTGAGGGGCGCAAAACCACTCTAATAATTGATCTGCCCATTTGGGTGGCTGCGGTTGTACGGATGTATTCATAAAATCAGTATTGCGTTAATGAGCGGAAATAGTAAATGAAAATTAGGAAGTTTTAGGAATCATTCCCCACAGGTGCATTCTCACTTCCTGAATTTCCTGTAAAGCCCGGTTGCCGGCTACTGAAACCGTAAAAAACCGTTTTCTTCGTCCACCCCGTTCCTGGGTAGCACCTCCCATCCGGGAATTGACAAAGCCTTTTTCTTCGAGGCGCTGCAAAGCTGCATGTACGGCACTCAAACTTACCGATCTTCCGGTTTGCTTTTCTAATTCTTCTGTAATGGCAAGGCCATATGCCTGGTTATTTAATACAGCAACAATCAGCAGAACTACTTCTTCAAATTCGCCCAAGTAGGTTCGTTTCATAGTTTATATTATTTCAACTTTTGTAGAACAAATATATTGCCAATAGCTATATCGAACTGATATTCAATGCAATATAGTGAAAATAGAAAGTGAGCAACTTTTACAAGTGTCTTAAAGCGGACAATGTGCTGTCCGTTTTAGTACAGAAGTAGAAGATTATTGAAGAAGGGAAGAGTATTAGTTGAATAGTAGGAAGATCAAAGAATGCTAGCCTGTTTTTATACCTTTTCTTACTATGTTGAGTTTCAAGTTCATCTTATTCGACAGCTCATTCAAGTGTATACAATTCTGATTATGTGTAGGATAAATCTTTGCTTAGCCATTTTTTGTATCAGGAAAGTGCAAAATCCACAACTGTAATAAATGAACTTAAATTAGAAGACAGCTTATAGTAATAAAAATTGAGTAATAACTTGTTGTTTTTAGAATTATTACAAGATAAAGTTTAGTGAGCAGCGCAGCTGGTTCTATCTCAATATTTGAATAAACTGTTGAAAAATAACGCTTTGATTATAAGAGCAGTCAACTATAAGTAGAATGTGTATAAATGCATTCTCTAGATTTCTCACTTATAATTTTCGTTTTAAAAAGGTTGTGAGTAACTTATATAGCTTGATTAATATATAAGATAAGTATGATAATATATCATAGTACTTCTGCGCCCTTTATACAAATATTGATTGGAATGAGAATACTTTGGATGTGATCTCCAAATTATGGCTTTTCGGGCAAGCAACTGATATCTTCGGCAGCATATGCATTTAAAGATAATTCAGCGCTTTTTATATAATAATTAAAATAAGCCTCTTTACTATCTCAAATAAGTATTTCTTCGAGAACCCTTGCATTATAATTTGTTTGTTTCTAAGTTAGCCAATTATAAATATTGTATTTAACCATTAAATGCCATATTAAATTTCGTACAGTAGTCTATCCCGAATTTGAATTTTTTCCTTAACCATTATTAAAACCAATTCTATTATGAAGCAAAAGTTTTATCTTCTAATTGTGCTATTCTGTATAAGTATTGGGCCTCTCCTGGCACAGTCTACAACCGTAAGCGGGACTGTAAAGGATGATAACAACGAGCCCTTACCTGCAGTAAACGTACTGCTGAAAGGAACTACCACTGGTACAGCTACAGATGCAAACGGAGCCTACCAGCTTACGGTAGACGGAAATGGTACCCTGGTTTTTTCTGCCATTGGCTTTGTTACACAAGAAGTTCCTGTTAACAACCGGTCAACCATTAATATTGCCCTGGCACCTGATGTGAAAAGCTTGAGTGAAGTAGTGGTAACCGCATTAGGTATCGAAAGACAAGCAAAAACCCTTACCTATGCTACCCAGCAACTCGAAGGCCGTCAACTCACCCAGGTTCGGGATGCTACCGGTAGTGCTGTAAACTCTCTGGCCGGGAAAGTGGCCGGCTTAACCATTACTCAATCTGCCAATGGTCCTGGTGGTGCCAACCGGGTAGTACTGCGCGGAAATCGCTCCATTACCGGAAATAACAATGCTTTGTTTGTAGTAGATGGCGTTGCTATTGATAATTCCTCCAGAGGACAGGTTACTTCTTCGTTTGGCGGAAATAACTCCAGTGATGCTGCCGCCAACATCAACCCGGATGATATAGAGTCTATCAACGTATTAAAAGGAGCTGCCGCTGCTGCGCTGTATGGAAGCCGGGCTGCCAACGGTGTTATTCTGATCACAACCAAACGGGGTAAAGCCGGTCAGGTATCTGTAGACGTGAATTCAGGAGCTTCTATTTCTGCACCCATGCTGTTGCCTGATTTCCAGAATGACTACGGACAAGGATTAGGAGGGGTATATGCAGCCAATTCAGAAAGAAGCTGGGGACCCAGAATGGAAGGACAAACCCTGACAGACTGGAGAGGCAATCAAACTCCTTTTTCTCCCCAGCCAGATAATATCCGCGACTTTTTCCGTAATGCCTTGTCGCTGAATAATTCCATTGGCGTAAGCGGAGGAAGTGAAAAACTGCAAACCTATATCTCATACACCAATAATTATGTAGAGGGATTGCTGCCTACCAATGATATGGTACGTCATACGGCTAACCTGCGGTTGAATGCACAGATTTCCAGCAAACTGAATGTGGAAGGTAAAATTACCTATATGCAGCAGGACATTGATAATAAACCTGCTGTGGGCGAAACTGCTGCCCCCTTAAATAGTTTGTTTCAGGTTCCCCGCAATATCCGCCAATCAGATATGGAAGATTACCAAAGAATAGATGAAGCCACAGGCCTTCCGGTACAAAACTACTGGTTACCTGGCTCTTCTGTATTGCAAAATCCCTACTGGATTGTAAACCGGAACTCCTATTATGAAGACCGTGCGAGAGTAACCGCTTTTGGTCTGGCCAGATACAATATTACCAACTGGTTAAATGCCCAGTTACGGGTAAGTGTAGACCGCTATAACGACCGGTTGGAAGAGAAACATTATCAAGGTTCTTACTGGATCAACCAGGCTGGCGGGCAATACGGCTTTGGTACAAACTATGTAAATGAGCGCAATATTGATGTGTTAATCAGTGGAAATAATACTCTCAGCGAAGCATTTAAAATTAACTATAACGTTGGTGGACAGTTGCTTAATCGGGATAGTGAATTTAATTACAGCGGTTCCAACGGTTTGCTGAAACCTAATTTATTCGCCATTACCAATACAGGAAACGTAACTCCTTCCTATAATTATTTCAACAGGAAATTACAGGGAATTTATGCCACTGCCCAGCTCTCCTTCCGCGATTACCTGATTCTGGATTTAACTGCCCGTAACGACTGGTCTTCTACCTTGCCAGCTTCCAACCGGTCTTATTTCTATCCGTCAGTTGGGTTAACCTATGTATTATCGGATATGGTAACCTTGCCTGAATTTATAACTTTTGCCAAGATCAGAGGTTCGTATACCCAGGTAGGTAATGATGCCAGCCCCTATCTGTTGCAGCAGACCTATACCGTTTCACAGGGCGGATTGAATGGATGGGTTACCCGGGATGCCACACAATCTATTCCCGGATTAAAACCTGAAATAACCAAGTCGTATGAATTTGGACTTGACTGGCGTTTTCTCAAAAACAGGCTGGGACTCGATTTAACCGTGTATCATACCAATACCATTAACCAGTTGTTAACCTTATCCTTACCTCCGGCTTCTGGTTTCACCAATAAATACATCAACGTAGGAGATGTTCAAAACCGGGGTATTGAAATTATGTTAACTACTACTCCAGTTCAAACATCTAAATTTACCTGGAATGCCAATTTTAACTTCGCCGCCAACCGCAATAAAATTCTTGAATTAAGTCCGGATATCAAACGCGTAGGTCTTAGCTCCGATTCACGGGTGGGTGATGTAGTAGTAGAAGAAGGCAAACGTTTTGGTGAAATTTATACAGAAGGATGGGCGACTGATCCAGCAACCGGCCAGTTCCTGATCAATACCAACGGATTGCCGGTGATTACTTCTGGCTTAACAAAATATGTAGGTAATTATAATCCCGACTGGATGCTAGGGTTTAACAACACGTTTACTTATGGCAACTGGACATTAGGGGTATTATTAGATGGACGCTTTGGAGGAGTAATGGTATCCGGAGGTGATGGCTTGAGAACCTCAAATGGCTCTGTTGAAGTAACCTTGCCTTTCCGGGAAGGCGGATGGGTACTGCCAGGTATTGTAGATGGTACTGGTGAGGTGAATACCAAAGCCATTAGATCAGAGGATTTCTGGTATTACATGGGTGGCCGGTATTCCAGAGGGCAAATTTATACCTATGATGCAACCAATGTCCGTTTACGGGAAGCAAATCTGGGATACTCCTTCAACATGCCTGAAAATTTCTTCCTGCGTTCGGCCAGAATTTCAGTGGTTGCCCGCAATTTATTCTTCTTATACCGTGGTAGCTCTACCTTCAATATACCTGGAATCGGCAAGCGCAAAATGGACTTCGACCCAGAGGCTAATCTAGGCTCCGGTAACCTGCAAGGCTTGGAATACAATGCCCTGCCAACGGCACGCACGGTAGGTGTAAACGTTAATTTAGGATTTTAGCCCCTTGTACTCAGGTTTTATTCAAATTTTATAAAAAATTTCAGAAAAGAATGAAAAACATTAAGTTATATTCCATCAAACTGCTAAGTGGTGTTACCTTACTGGGGGCACTATTTAACAGTTGTACTGATAAGTTTGAAGAAGTGAACACGAATCCAACCAAGATCACAGCCTTAGGGACAGGTGAATATGGGATGATGTTCGCCAAAGCTGAATCCGTTCCCTTTGCTTCGTATCAGATCTCTCAGAACCTGTTTGCAGATTTGTATGCCCAGTATTTTTCCTTAACAGCAAGTTATTTCCAGTCTGACCGCTATACCATGCGTTTCGACTGGCTTACTGGTCACTGGAATCCGCCATATACCCAGGGCGTACCTCAGTTAAAAACAATACTTACTGAAACGGAAGGTAAGTTGCCGGCAGAGAATGCCCTGGCGAAAATCTGGTGGGTATTTATGTTTCACCGGGTAACCGATTATTACGGTCCCATTCCTTATTTTCAGGCAGGTACAGATCAAAAAGTTATTCCTTATGATGCACAGGATAAAATCTATGACGATTTTTTCAAGAAGTTAGCCGAAGCCACAGACGTATTGAATGCCAATAAGGATAAAAAACCATTTGAAAAATACGATGCCATTTATGCCGGAGATGTAGACAAATGGATCAAATTTGCGAATACACTCCGTTTACGCTTAGCCCTGCGTATTTCGGATGTTGACCCGGCACGTGCCAAAACCGAAGCTGAAGCTGCTGTAGCCGGAGGTGTAATGACCGCCATTACAGATGATGCCATGCTGAAAGTAAGCGGTAAAGGAGCTGATATTAATACCTTTAACCAGATCACCAACTGGAATGAGTTCCGCATGAGTGCTTCTATGGAAAGTGTATTAAAAGGATATAATGATCCCAGGGTTTCTGCGTATTTCCAGCCCGCAGATGCTACCGGAACCTACGAAGGACTACGCAATGGTTTATTACCAGCCCAGCAAGGACTTCAGCTCAATACGCCTAATTACAACTCAAACGTATCAGCCAGATTCACAGTAGCCAACCAGAATACCAATCCACAGGATGTAATGCATGCCGCAGAAGCCTACTTCCTCCGGTCAGAAGGTGCGTTGAACAACTGGAATATGAATGGTACCGCCAAAGAATTGTATGAGCAGGGAATCCGCATATCCATGAATCAGTGGGGTACTACCGATGATGCCGCTATTACTGCCTACATCAATAGTTTGGCTACACCTGTTGCGCCGCAAGATCAGCAGAATTCACCAGCCTTGTCAGATATACCTGTATTATGGGGGGCAACAGCAGATATTCAGCGGGAGCAGATCAATACCCAGAAATGGATTGCCTTGTATCCGGATGGATTCGAAGCCTGGGCAAACTTCCGGAGAAGCGACTATCCTACACTTTATCCGGTAGTAGCCTCCGATAATTCAGATGTTCCAACCGGGCAATTTATCAAACGTATTCCTTTTATCACCCTGGAAAAACAAACCAATGGTCCGGCAGTTACAGCCGCTGAAGCTTTGCTGGGTGGACCTGATAAAGCCAGTACGCCGCTGTGGTGGGATAAAAAGTAATTCAATGTATAGTTGATGATAAATCTGAATCGGTGGGGTATTTTATACTTCACCGATTTTTCTTTTATCTTTATTATATTATCCGTTATTTACTAGAATCAAACATATACAGATAGGTTCTTTGTAATTTTTCATTCCTCATTATCTGCTTTTGCACAATGTTTCGTTTCCTGTTCCTTTTTCTTTCCCTCATATTATTTCAAACCTGTAAACAAAAGCAGGAACAGAGTACGCTATTCTCTCTATTACCAGCTAGTGAAACTGGCATTAAGTTCTCTAACCAGCTCACTGAATCCGAAGAGTTTAATGTGCTCAAGTATGGGTATTTCTACAATGGTGGGGGAGTTGCTATTGGCGATTTGAACAACGATGGATTGCAGGATATTTATTTTACGGGCAATATGGTAAGCAACCGCCTATATATCAATAAAGGCAGTTTTGAATTTGAAGATGTGACAGAAAGCGCTGGAGTAGGGGCAATGGTGGGCTGGAAAACGGGCGTAACGATGGCCGATATAAATGCCGATGGTTTACTGGATATATATGTGTGCCGGTCCGGAAGCAGTGTGGCTAAAGAACGGGAAAACCTGCTGTATATCAACCAGGGCAACATGCGTTTTACAGAACAGGCAGCTGCGTATGGCCTTAACGATGCCGGATATTCCACCCAGGCTGCTTTTTTTGATTACGACAACGATGGAGACCTGGATATGTGGCTCCTGAATCATTCGGTGCAGGAATATGCCGGTTTCAGCCAGATCACCGCCAGGTTAAAATCACAGAAAAATCCTTTGTTTGCCAGTCGCTTATTTAAAAATGAAAAAGGCAAATTCACTGATGTGAGTGAGCAGGCTGGGCTGGTGAATAATGTATTAAGCTTTGGCCTGGGCATCGGCATATCCGATTTTAATAAAGATGGCTGGCCGGATGTCTATATTTCCAATGATTATAACGAGCAGGATTACCTATACCTCAACCAGAAAGACGGTTCGTTCCGGGAGAGTTTAAAAGAGTGTATCGGACATACGTCGCTGTTTTCGATGGGCGTAGATGTAGGGGATGTAAATAACGATGGCTGGATGGATATACTCACGCTGGATATGCTTCCGGAAGATAATTACCGCCAGAAACAAGTAATGGGTTCTGATAACTATGATAAAAACCAGTTACTGGTGCGCGCAGGGTTTTACCACCAGAATATGCGCAACATGCTACAGCTCAACAATGGTCCTATCCAACTGAGTAATTCCACCGGAAAGCCTGAGAATATTAAGGGCGTTTCATTCAGTGAAATTGGCCAGCTGGCTGGGGTATCGAATACTGACTGGAGCTGGGCACCTTTGTTTGCCGACTTCAATAATGATGGCTATTCAGACCTTTTTATCAGTAATGGTTATGCCCGGGATTATACCAATATGGATTTCCTGAGTTTTGCTGCAGATGAGAAAATGAAAGAAGGGCAAGGTGGCCAGAAAATGACAGTGCAACAAGTAATTGGAAAAATGCCCTCGGCGATTGTAAAGAATTACATGTATGAGAACAAGGGAAATTTGACCTTTGCCAAACAAACTGAAGCATGGGGTTTTAACCAGACCAGTATTTCGACCGGAGCCGCCTATGCCGACCTGGACAATGATGGAGATTTGGATCTGGTGGTAAATAATACCAATGAAGCCGCTTTTGTATACCAGAATAATCTGGAAATTCAGACCAAGGACCTCCACTTTCTGAAAGTAAAACTGGCTGGCGAAGGAAAGAATACACAAGGAATAGGTGCCATGGTACAAGTTATTTGCAAAGATAAAACCTTAGTTCAGGAGATGATGCCTACCAGGGGTTTTCAGTCCTCGGTGCCAGCTGAACTGGTGTTTGGGTTGGGTACTTCAGAAATACAGCAAGTGAAATTAACATGGCCGGGTGGAAAAGTACAAATGCTTGCTTCTGTGAAGCTGGATCAAACCATTACCCTGCAAGAAAAAGATGCATCCGTCTCTACTAGTTCACCGGAACCGTCTGCACCACTGTTCACGCAAGAGAACACTACAATTGATTTTACACATCAGGAAGAAAATTTTATCGATTTTAAAATTCAGCGTTTGCTACCGCATGCACTTTCTGCACAAGGGCCGCATATAGCCCAGGGAGATGTAAATGGAGATGGCCGGGAAGACCTATTCATTTGTGGTGCCCGTGGCCAAGAGAGCCAGTTCTTTATTCAATCAGCGGATGCAACTTTTAAAGCGCTTCCGCAACCAGATCTTGCCAAAGATGCAACTGCCGAAGATACAGATGCCAGTTTTTTCGATGCCGACGGAGACAAGGATGTAGACCTGTTGGTAGTTAGTGGTGGTTACTGTTTCCCGGCCAATGATCCCAACTTACAGCCCCGTTTGTATTTGAATGATGGCAAAGGCAAATTCACCCGCAAAGTTGAACTGCTTCCGACTATGGCTGTAGATGCTTCTTGCGTGAAACCTGGAGATATAGATGGCGATGGCGATATGGATGTATTTATTGGGGGAAGGGTTATTCCCGGCCAGTATCCGAAAACTCCGGAAAGCTATTTACTGGTCAATAATGGTAAAGGGCAGTTTACCATCCAAACCGATCAACTAGCGCCTCAACTGAAAATTATAGGTATGGTAACAGATGCGCTCTGGCTGGATATTAACCAGGACAAAGCCCAGGATTTAGTAGTGGTGGGAGAGTGGATGCCTATTTCCATTTTTATCAATCAGCAAGGCAAACTTGTGAACCAGACTTCTACTTATTTGCCTGAAAATTCGTCTGGCTGGTGGAACCGGATTATTGCTCAGGATTTCGATAAAGATGGAGATATGGATCTGGTGGTAGGAAATCTGGGTTTAAACAGCCAGATGAAAGTAAGCGAACAACAACCAGCTACAATGCTTTACAGCGATTTTGATAACAATGGCTCCATTGATCCTATCTTGAGTTATTATATCGAAGGTAAAAACCATCCTGCTTTCAGCCGGGACGAACTCGGAGGTCAGATGCCAGCCATTAAAAAACGGTTTACCAGTTATGAAACTTATGCCAGAGCAACGGTAGAAGATATGTTCACAAAGGAGCAGTTACAGGCAGCCCAAAAGTTAATAGCAACCCGATTCCAAACTTCCTATCTGGAAAACGTAAATGGCAAATTTACTTTCAAAACACTACCTATAGAAGCTCAATTTTCTCCGGTCTATGCCATACAATCCGTAGATATCAATGGAGATGGAAACCTGGATATATTGCTCGGCGGAAACATGGAAAAAACCAGGGTTGCTATTGGAAAATACGATGCTAATTATGGAACCGTATTGCTGGGAAATGGCAATGGAAATTTTTCCTCTTTGCCCCAAATCCATTCTGGCTTACACATCAGGGGAGATGTGCGGGATATAATCGTATTAGAGCAGGAAAATGAAGAGAAAAAAGTAGTAGTTGCAGTAAATAATTCCAAACTACAAACATATGCGTTGGAGGGTAAAAAACAGGATATAACAGCTACCTCACAGACAGAAAAGTAGTAGAAAATTAACCCTTCACTTCTATAGTAAAGGGTTAACTAACTAGTTAATGTTATACAGGGAATCCTTTTGAAAAGGTTAGACCGTAGCTTTTGAAAACTCTTCGGTTAATCGTTTGGCTACAATTTTCTCCTGGCCGGGTTTCATCATCCACACAGTTACACTAAAAGCATCTGGTCCGCCGCCGCCTACTTCGATTGAAGGGTTTCCATTGCGCAGATTGGTGATCAGGTCTTGTTTCTCTAGCTTTACTTTGTTTTTATCCCAGGTTACTTCCAGCGTTGGTGTATGATTGCCTAGCGGAGGTACATGTGTTTTGGTTTGTACCCCATCCACTTTTTTGATGGCATTATCGATGTGGGCGATGCCTTCTTCCCACTGTTTCCATATTTTATCGTGATCCAGATTGATGAATTTTTCCAGGGCTACATACATTCCCAGAATCTCTTCTTTATTAATCTTCATGCCCCGGCCAATGGTAAAACCTCTGGGCGGCATATGCATTCTGGCGGCAGCAATCAGGTTTTTCTTGCCCATCAACAAACCGGCACTCTGAGGTCCACGCATGGCTTTTCCCCCGGAAATACACACCAGATCAAAACCCATATCATTGAATTTCCAGAGATTTTCTACAGGCGGCACATCAGCCGCTATATCGATCATGGTCGGAATATTGTGCTTTTTTCCCAGGGCTACCCATTCTTCATGCTGTATTTTACCCTTATCTGATTGAATATGCAGAAACCACATCATAGCTGTACGTTCATTGATGGCCTTCTCTACCTCTTCTGCTGTTTCTACAAATACTACCTTACAACCGGTATTGGTAAGCGCCTGTTTATACACAATATCATGGCCTTTCTGAATAATTACTTCGGATTTCATGCCGGTGTATTCCAGGTGAGGAAGCTGCTCTACTTTTTTCTGGTCGGTACCAGTAAGTACCCCAGCCAACCCCAGGGTAATGGCAGAAAAAGCACCGGAAGTAACGACAGCCGATTCCGAGTGTACCAGCTTGGCAATTTTTTCGCCTACTTTGTCTTGTACTTCATCGAGCAGGCAAAATTCTTTAGCAGCAAAATTAATAGTTTCCAATACCTCGTCCTGCATCAGAGAACCAGTCATAAAGGTGAGAGTACCGGCGGCATTAATAAAGGTGCGGATGCCCAGTTCCTTGAACAGGTCGCGTTTGGGTTGTTTTGGTAAGGCCTGTGCCGATTGTAACGGAAGGCCGCTTCCAACAAGTCCTCCTACGACTGGCAGGGCAGTTAAGCGTTTAATGAGTTTTCTTCTATTGAGCATAGGAGTAATGGCAAATGATGAATGAAAAAAGGGGTTTTAAATGTCAATAGTCATTAGTCAATAGTTATTGGTCATTATCAAAAATAGATTTAGAGACTTTTGTCTAGATATGTTTATGTATAAATAATAAATTGTGAATTGCTTAAGCCGTCTTTACTTTTATTTTGCTTGCCCAAAATAAAAGTAACAAAACAAAAGGGCAAAATGAAAAATGCTTCCTCCCACAATTCAACGCGCACCCCGCTTTTCATTTCTCCTCTCCCGCAAGGAATTTTTGTTTGATTTTTGTATTCCTCACGTACACGCTTATTCTTACTATCCACAACTTTAAAACAAATTCAGTAAGTCATTAATAGCTATTTTTCACTAATGACAATTGACCAATGACTAATTACACATAAGCAATGCAGTCCATTTCGACTAAAGAGTCGCCAGGTACACCGCCGTATACAGCTACTGTGGTACGCACCGGAGGCTTGCTGCCGAAACGTCCTTTGTATACTTCATTCATGCCCTTATAATCGTTCAGGTCGTGCAGGTACACATTTACTTTCAGCACTTTGTCCATAGAAGAACCAGCTCTTTTCAGCTCTGCTTCTATTTCTTTCAGTACTTCTTCAGTGTGTACTTTTATATCGCCTTCCTTGTGATAACCTTTGCCAGCTACAAATATCAGGTTGCCATGTTTGGTAGAACCAGAAAACAAGGGAACATCCTGATAGTTGGTAACATTGAATACTTCCTTCTCAGGAGCAGCATCTGTTTTAGCCTGGGCTACTGCGCCTAAACCGGTAATACCTGCTACGGAAGCAAAAATTCTTTTGAGAATGGATCTTCTTTGGGTTTTCATATGGGAGAATTGGGTTTGTATAAAATGTAAATTTAATTGTTACAAAATAGTATATAGGCACGGCGGTGTATAAAATTAGCTTTATTTCTACAGTTTAGCCTTCTTTTTATTGTCGGCACCCGGAAGGGTAATTTTCCAGATATTTCCGGCTTTGCCTCCGTATTCAATGATATACACTGTATTGCCAATTAGTAAGGCATCTGTAGGTTGCGAAAAACCCTCTACCATACGCGTAGTTTTAACGCTGTAATTATCTTTGGCTTTATCATAGGTTAAATCCAGGTGCAACAGGTCGGCTCCCTGCTCAGTAAAAGCTTTCATCATGCTGGCTCTTCTCCCTAAGGTATACCGGAGTACAAATCCATCTCCATTCAGATCAACGGCAAGAACTTTATTGGTGTCAAAAAACAGGCCTAAGGGAGAGCTGTGCGGGGTGAAGGTACCAACAGTTGCCCGTGTAGAATCTCCATCCATCACTTTTCCGGTGGTACGGTCACGATATTCATTGGCATCTGGACCTATATTTTGAACAGCGGCAGTAAAGTTGAGATTAGCTGGCTTTTTAGGAAATTCAGGATCATTGCGGAAATATCTCACCGACCAGGCATGGGCAAATTTAGGGATAAATGGATCTGTTTCAGGGCTAGGTTGCCAGTCGGGGTTTTGCTGAGGATTTTCAATGCCACCCATCACCCAGGGAAACCCGTAATGGTGCCCTTGTCTGATCCAGAACATATCTTCCGGATGATCATAATCGCCGGAATTAGAAACCGCAAATAAATTCCCCTCTGTGTCAAAAGCCAGATCATAGGCATTGCGGATTCCTTGTGCATACAAGTAACCATCAGATTTTAACTTTGCTTCATCATCTGGCAGCAATATATTTTTAGACTCTATAGGAAACCGGAAAATACAACTGGTTAAGGCAGCATCTCTGGCATTAGGATATTCTCCTCCATTATCCTGCACTTCTCCATGATCAGTGCGTGCGCCGCTATTGACATAAATATACTTACCATCCGGACTAACAGCCAGTCCATTGAAGCCATGATCAAAAACAGTTTTAGTGCTCCCAATCTCTATGGTATTAAATACTTCTGTCATTTCATGTTTTCCGGAAGGCTTTAATTTGTAGCGTACCATTCTGCCCTTGGTGCCTTTGTTATTATTTACACTGATATTTCCGCATAAAAAGAGCGTATTCTTGTAAAAAGCAGCTCCCTGCAAACGGGTGATGCCATGGTCGGCGGCGCTGAATACCTGTTCGGCTACCGGCTGCTGGCCATTGCTGTGCTTTATTTTAAATACATTTCCGTCGAAGGTAGTATAGTAAAAATCGCCGGTGGTCGGTTCCTGCAATAACCTGACTGCCTGTGGGCCGATATCCATAAAATGCTCAATTTTTATATCCGGACGCAAGGCAACAGGAGGTTTCGGGGCCGTTGTCTGCTGTGCATACGTCAACGCTGAAGAAAACAGAAGTACTGCTACTACGTATATTCTACCTATATATGAGCGAAGAGTCATGCTTTTAACTAACTTATTTATTAATTAGATAATTTCCGGATATAAGCGACCAGTTGCCATCTTTGCTCCTCTGAAAATACTTCTTTAAAAGGAGGCATATTTCCCCGGCCATTAGACAATTTCCAGAACCATGCACCATCACTTTGCTTTTTTACCTCTTCTTCATGAAAATTGGCAGGTTTTGCTCCAAGCGCCCCACCGGCAGCCCCATCTCCGTATCCTGTATCGCCATGACAAGACCAGCAATGCACATTATACAATTCTTCACCCTGGGCCAGAGTTAAAGGCTCATTAGGAAAAGGACTTTTCAATGTATCGGCCCAGGCAGGTGCTATCCATCTATCATCCTGTCCTATCCGGTACGTTTGGCTGGTAAAGGATGAAAAAAGGATAAGGCCTATTATACACATAGCAACAAAAAGAGATAGCGCTTTACAATGCATATTCTTTAGTTAGTGGCTGTGGCTGTTTGCTGCGTAGGCAAGGTTGCCCTCACTTCTTTCACTTCTTCCGGGCTAATTGCCGAAGCATTGTTGCCGAAATTCTGTCGGATAAATGTTAACACTTTGGCTACATCTTCGTTGCCTAAAAAGCTATGCTGCGGCATTACATTATTATAGGATTGTCCTTTCACTTCAATAGGTCCTTCCAGGCCTTTCAGTAGTACTTCAATCAGGCGTTTTTTATCACCCAGTACCCATTCAGATTCAGCCAGTGGAGGAAAACGGTTATTATCTCCTTTTCCATTCCGCTGATGACAGGCACCACAGTAGGTATTATATATTTTCTCGCCAGCCACTACTACGCCTTTATCCAGGTTGTCATTGACCTCGTCAGGCGTACGGATATGGGAAAGGGTTTTGCGTTTTTCCATTTGTGCCAGCTGTTCTCCCCCGAAATTGTCTTTTTCGCCCGTATACATAATGCGCCATACTTTACCTTTTTCTGTTTCGGCAATATACAGCGAACCATCCGGACCCATCGCAATGCCCATGGGCCGGTAGATAGCATCACTTACGTTTACAATCGGATCTACACCGGCAAATCCATCCGCAAATACTTCCCACTTGTCGGTTGGTTTGCCGTTTTCAAATGGAATAAAGCCGATAAAATAACTCGACTGGGGGTAGGGTGCCCGGTTGGTAGAACCATGAAAGGCAATAAAGGCTCCTTTTTTATAGCGTTCGGGGAATTGATTGCCCGTATAAAAAAATACGTCGTTAGGTGCCCAGTGGCCTGGAAAACCAAAAATAGGCGGTTCCAGATCTTTTTCCCGTTCGGCTGCTCCTGCTTGCCCTTCATATTCCGGATTGATGACTTTCTTTTTCTTCATCTGGTCATAATAAAAATACGGCCAGCCGCCATCCATTCCCTCATTTACCTTAAAAAACTCTTCAGAGGGAAGTACCGCACTTTGCCAGGGAGTAAATTTATGCGCCCATAAACGCAGCAGATCGTCCCGGCCATGATTAACCACATACAAACTTCCATCTTCTTTGTTCCAGTCCATGGCTACGATGCTTCTCAGGCCAGTGGCATATCTGGTACCATCTTTCTGGGTCTGATTGGGTTTATCAGCACTGAACCGCCAGATTCCACCATGATCTTCCAGCAATGGGCAGGGATAAATTCCGGGAGAACTTGGGGTACGGTTGCTTACCTGGCAGCAATTAGATGGTGCGCCAAAAGGTACATACATATTCCCCTTATCGTCGAAAGAGACTGGCTTGGCAATGTGCTCGTGCATGCCATGGGCATGGTCATCATTGACAATAATTTCCATCGGACTTTCGGGTACAAGTTGGCCAGGCGTTAACTTATGGCGGTATACGACCAGTTCTGAACTGAAATACAGATAGCCATTATGAATACGGACAGCAGTTCCATAGCCTCTTTCTTTGCCTGTACCACCAAACCGTTTGATAATATCGGCTCTTCCATCGCTATTGGTATCCCGAAGGGCAATTACCGAACTATCAGAACCGCCATATCTGGCTTTTACATAAATATCTCCATTCTCATTCACAGCAATATGCCTGGCTTTTCCTTCCAGACTATCGGCTACGACTACGGCTGCAAAATTTCCCGGAAGAAAAAGCCCGCCATTATCCGGACTGGGAGGCGGAAGTTTTGTTTTTTCTTCACACTGCGTAAAGCTGACGAGGATTAAAAAATAGACTGCACGCTTAAGAAAAACGGCTGATGCAGTTTTTGTCTGGTAATACAAATTATAGTGATATTTCATTGGTTAAATTAAATGCCTTTCAATATTTTATTGGTCAATAGTTAATTGTCTTAGGTAGCTAATTCTTTCTACCAATGGCTGTTGACTACTAACCAATGACTAATTTTAATGTCCGCCACCTTTAGCAGAAGTGCTGGAGGCTTTTTGAGTTGAAGCTGTTTTGGGAACTACGACCGGATTGGCGATGCCATTAAGGTCGTATACAATCTTGCCATCTTTTATTGTCATTTCACACTCAAACTTCTTTTTGCCTTCTATTTTGTAGCCGGTTTTGTCATAGAACCCAAAATTACCTTCCCGCATGTTTAGTATAGCTACATCTGCAATAGCCCCCACCGACATATGACCTAGTTCTTCCCGTTTAATTACTTGTGCCGGTGCCCAGGTACTGGCTTTAATTACACTGGCTTCGTCCATACCCATGTTTACAAATTTAGACATAATGCTGAGTATGTCTTTCATCGAACCGTTCATACTTCCGGTATGCAGGTCTGTGCTGATGGTATTAGGGAAAAATCCGGCTTTCAGGGCTGGAATGGCCTGCGTAAAATTGAAGCTGGCACCTCCATATCCCACATCGAAGATAATCCCTCTTTTCTGCGCTTCAAACACAAAGGGCTTTACTTTTTTTGTGGCTTCATCTACTACTGTTTCGCGCACATTGCCATCGAGTAAAGTATAGGTATGGGTATAAATATCGCCGGGACGCAGGCGTTTCATAAATAGTTCTTCAATAGACAGGGGAGGATTGTTGCCGCCGAAATCGATAATAACCGGCATGTTGGCTAGTTTGCCTGCTTCTACCACACGATCTACTGGTGTCCATTCCGGACCCTGAAAATGCGCTAGTTTAAATCCAACTACATACTCTTTATTTTGCTTGGCTACCATGGCGGCCATCTTTGGATTCATGTCGTTGATATCCTGCTCATACGCACCGCCTCTCATGCCTTCACCTACAATGTTTAAAAAGGAAAGTACCCTGGTCTGGGAATTATCGATGATATTCTTTTTGAAGGTAGGAAATGATTTCCAGCCGGCTCCTCCGCAATCTACAATAGTAGTACAACCCACCCGGAAAGTAAAGCCGTCTGGCATAACTGCCGTCAGGCCATTGCTCAGGTAATGATCTGGTTCGGTACCAATAAATACGTGCCCGTGAATATCAATTATTCCTGGCGTTACATACATTCCTTTGGCATTTACTACCTGGGTAGCTCCTTTGGGATCAATGTTTTTAGCGACCTGTACAATTTTGCCATCGGTAATGGCTACATCCATGATACCGTTAATGTTATTCTTTGGGTCGATTACATGCCCTTCTTTGATTACAATGCTGTAGGTTTGCGCGTTAGCGGCACATACAGCCAAGAGCATAAAAAGAGTAAAAAGTACTTTTTGCATAGGTTAAAAGGGTATTGGGTTGTTTTACTTATGAAATTGTTGCTTTCGAAAATTCTTCTGCAAGACGTTTGGCTACAATCTTATCCTGGCCAGGTTTTAACATAAACACCGTAAGACTAACAGAAGTAGCATCCTTTTCAGGACCTACCACTTCAATAGATGGGTTGCCGTTCCGCAGTTTTTCCTGTAAATCTTTGGGAGAAAGTTTAATACTGCTTTCATTCCAGGAAATGCGCAAAGCCGGTGTATGATTGGCTACCGGAGGCACATACTTTTCGGTTTGAATGCCATTTACTTTTTTTACAGCCGATTCAATCTGAGCAATCCTGGTTTCCCATTCCTTCCATTCTTTGGCATGATCCAGGTTAATATAGCGCTCCAAGGCTACATACATGCCTAAAATTTCTTCTTTGTTCACTTTCATGCCCCGGCCAATATTTCCGCCTCTGGGTGGTCCGTTTAACCGGGCAGCAGCAATCAGGTCTTTTTTACCCATGAGCAAACCTGTACTTTGTGGGCCACGCATGGCCTTACCACCAGATACACATACCAGATCGAATCCCATGTCATTATATTTCCAGAGATTTTCTACCGGCGGTACATCAGCGGCCATATCGATCATGGTCGGAATATTGTGTTTTTTTCCCAGGGCTACCCACTCCTGGTGTTGTATTTTACCTAACGGCGCATTGTAATTCAAAAACCACAATAAAGCGGTACGCTCATTAATGGCTTTTTCTGCTTCTTCCAGGGTTTCAATCTCGGTGATCATCACCCCGGTATTGGTAAGGGCATGTACATAGCCAGTGTTATGGGCTTTTTGAACCAATACCTGCGATTTCATGCCGGTATATTCCAGGTGCGGCAACTGGGCAACCTTTTTTGGATCCGTGCCGGTAAGTACGCCTGCCATTCCCAGCACCATTGCCGACCAGCAACCGGCAGTTACCATAGCAGCCTCTGAATGAACCAGTTTAGCAATTCTTTCTCCGACCTTATCCTGCACTTCTTCCAGCATCATAAACTCATGGGATGCGGCTTGAATGGTTTCCATCACCTCTTCTGGCATCAGGGAGGCGGTCATTGCAGTATAGGTGCCTGCGGCATTGATAAACGTACGAATGCCCAGTTCTTTTACCACATCCCTTTTTGCTTTAGGCGTAGCCAGTGCAGAAGTGAGCGGTATACTGCTTCCTGCGATACCTCCCAAAAGAGGTAAAGAGGATAAATGTTTAATCAGTTTTCTGCGGTTAAGCATAGGTGGAATAGCAAAAAAGTTTCTAAGATAATGTTTTGAATAAGGATCGCTGAATAGGAAGGTATGATTTGCTTTCCCTCTGCCAGTGATCCTTGTTCTTTAGTTTATTATTTCTGGCATGAAATACTACCGGATTATGCTGAATTTTACAAAATTTACCCAAAAAGTACAAATAGATTTATTATTTATCCCACCAGACCCGGCTGGTAAGTCTGTTAGGTCCTTGTCTGTTAATGGCTTCGTGAAAATTTTCGCCATTGATATTTTCTTCTGCCGGCGGCAAAACAAAACGTCTGGGAATGGTGCCACCAGTTAAATTTCCCGGATAATTAGTGGGAATAAGTTCAGGATAGCCAGTACGCCGCCAATTCGCATAAATTTCGTATTCATCCAAAAATAAAGATACCCATTTTTCCGTCTGGATTACTTTCATCTGTTCTTCCATCGTACCTGCTGCCGGATAAGGATTCAGCGCCATATATGCATTGATTTTATCGGCAGAGATCGCACCTGCCGCACCAAAATAAGCCCAGTTCCGCATACCAGCTCCTACTGCGGCCTTATAAAGTTCAGCCGCATTTCCGCCGTACCAGCCTCTTAGCACGGCTTCTGCCAGCAGCAGATTTACCTCGGCACTTGATAATACCAGTAAAGGGGCATCATATTTTAAAATAGTGCCCGGATGTGGTTCGGAAAAGGTATTAAAATTTCCCGGTCTTGAATTGAACGCTGCATTAGGCATCCCTTGCTGAAGAGCTGTAGCCGTATCAGCCACATATACACCAGTCGCATTTTTTACCCAAACGACCGAAATTACATTCAAACGGGGATCACGAGTATTTTTCAGGTGATCGATAAAGGTTTTGGCCAGTTTTCCGCCTTCTACATTATCTTCACTCTGCGGATTGATATAATCGCCTACTAATAAGGCCTGGGCAATGGGATTGCGACTGGCGACCTGCGAACCATCAATATAACCAATCAGGGCAATATCACTTTCGCTGGTAATTACGCCACCAGCAATGGCTTTTTCCACCCAGGTTTTAGCCGTTGCTGCATCGGCTTTGGTAAGTCGCATACCCAGACGCAGCATTAGGGAATAGGCAAATTTTTTCCACTTCTCTACATTTCCGCCGTAGATCAGGTCAGAATTTCCCATAGAAGGAAAAGCAGGATTCAAGGCTAATGCGGCCTGCTCCAGCTCTTGCAGCATATCAGCATAAATGGATGCCTGTTCATCATATTTAGGAGTGAAATTCTTTGAGGTAAGCCCCTGACCGGCTTCAGAATAGGGTACATCTCCATACAAGTCGGTGAGGCGGTGCATTATATATACCCGCCAGATGCGGGCAATAGACAATTTGTTTACATCTTCAGGCTTTTCAGATACGGCTCTTATTACTTCCTGGATTTCGTTTACTTCGTTGGGATAAGCCGTGGTAAAGTGACTGTAGGAATAGCCTTCATTGAAATATTTATCACCGGCCGCAGGCACTTCTTTATAGGTGGCAAAGTGCTGCATTGAGCCACCAATAGTTAAAGCAGCGGAACCAAAATAATTGTTATTTACCGCATCCAGTTGTGCTTTGGTGAACAAGTATTCTGGTATTACTTCGGTATAGGCATCCGGATTTTTGTTTAGTTCTTCCAGGCCATTATCGCAGGCAGGTAACAGCACAACAACCAGTGCGGCTACAGTGAATATGTTAAAGAAATTCTTTTTCATGAGTTTGGAGGTCAAAAAGTTAGAATTTTACTAATAGATTCAAGCCATAACTTCTGGTCCGGGGTATACTCAATGCTTCCAGGCCTTGTCCGTTGCCACTAGTATAGCTGGATTCCGGATCGGAGTTGGTCGCATGACTATACAGGATGGCCAGGTTGCGGCCTACCAGAGAAAGGGAAGCCGATTGTATCCGGATGAATTTAATATAGCTTACCGGCAGGTTATAGCTCAAAATCACCTGGCGCAGTTTTATAAAACTTCCGTCATACACAAACAGGTCTGTGTAGTTTTTGCGGTTGTCATAATAAGTGTCCAGTTGCTCAATTGGCACCACTCTTTCATAAGGGTTGCCTTCTTCATCTACCCCGTTGAGTGTTAAACCATTGTCCCGGCCAGGAAGGGTTTCTTTTAGTAAGCCGAAGCGGTAGGCATACTGGTTTAAGTTAGAGTAGATTTTGTTGCCAAACTTGCCATCCAGCAATACACTCAAAGAAAAGTTTTTGTAGGAAAAGTTATTAGTCAATCCCATGGTAAGCGGAGGTACACCCAGGCCAAGTTCCATCAGATCACTTCGTACTTCGTAGCCGCTGTTGGTATTGAATACCACTTGTCCGTTCGCATTGGTTTTAATTTTGTATCCTTTAATGATGCCATACGGCCGGCCTACTTCATTGGTGATCGTGGCACCGCCTATTCCATTGGCAACGCCTACTGAGTTCAGCCCTTCTGCCAGTTGTACAATTTCACTCTTATTATACGCCATATTATAGCTTACATCCCAGCTAAACTTTTCCGTTCTCACTGGTGAACCAGTCAGCAATACTTCAATTCCCTTGTTACTCAATTCTCCCACATTTAACAGAGCCCTGGTATAGCCGGAAGCGGTAGAAATATCAGTTTGCACAATATCATCTGTGGTTTTACGGTTATACAGCGTTACATCCAATCCTAAACGTTTGTTGAGCAATTGCAAATCAATACCAATTTCAGAGGTAGTGGACGTTAAAGGCCGTAAGTCCGGATTATTTAGCAGGGTAGAAGAAATAGCTTGTACCGGACGGCCATTATGCCCGCCTTGCACCATACTGAACGTCTGGTTAATGATATAAGGATCTGGCGTAGCACCACCCACCTGTGCCCAGGAACCTCTGAGTTTTAAAAAGCTAATAGATGAGGGCAGTTGAATGGCTTCCGATAGTACCAAACTTCCGCCTATGGATGGATAAAATATGCTATTGTTTTGCGCACTTAAGGTAGAAAACCAGTCTTGCCGGCCGGTAAAACTCAGGAAAATAATTCCTTTGTAATCTACATCTGCTGATCCGAATACGGAGTTAATCCCGGTTCTCCGGTTGTTGGGCCGGGTAGTTAAGGTACTCAGGTTGGTATAGCTATAAAAATAAGGAATAATAAACTGGCTTCCGCTGATCGATGTTTCATTGTTTAGTCCTCTCTGAATGTTACCTCCTGCCATCGCAGAAAAGTTGAAACTGCCGGCAATACTCGTATTATAATTTAAAGTAAGCATGGAGTTAGTTTCCGATACTTCCGATTTAATAGATTCATATCCGCCCAGCGGAGAGTAAGCAGTGCCGGTTGGCGTGACGCCTACATAATTGAAGTTATAAAAATCTTTGCTCACACTTCCCCGGATCGATAGGTTGTCTAAAATGGCATAACGGATGTTGGCCTGTCCGATAAAGCGGTTTTTGGTATCATCGTTCTGAAAGCGGTTGGTTACAAAGTAGGCATTGTTGGCGATAGGCACCGGGTTCCATTCAATCTCCTTTCCATTTTCATCATACCCAGGAGACAAACTGCGGATATCCACCGTATTGGCAAGCAGGTAAGTAGACCAGGCAGCATTCACATCAGCATAGCCAACATCTGGGCGGTTATGGGCTTTTTCCAGATTATACTGGGCTACCGCTTCAATGCTCAGTTTTTTTCCTAGAAAAGCATTCAGGTTCAGGTTGGCCGTTTTTCGGTTGAATTTAGAATTAGGCTGAAGACTCTTGGCATCAGTATCGGATAGGGAAAAGCGATAATTAATCGATTCATTTCCGCCAGTCAGGGCAACCGTATTGACATATGTAGAGCCTGTTCTGTAAAAATTCTTGATATTATCTTTAACGTTTACCGGCGAATAAGGACGTTCTACACCATCAAATTGAATAGAAGGCAACCCATCCATTCTGGCTCCATACGACAAACGTCCGGAACTTAAGGCTTCTGCCCGTGTTAAAGGTTTTCTTCCGTCGAATCCTTGCCCGTACTCATACTGGTATTTTGGATAGATAGAAGGCGATTCCAGGGTTAAGGTGGTATTGTATTCTACACCGATCCCTTTCTGGGCTCTCCCTTTTTTGGTGGTGATCAAAATAACTCCGTTGGCTGCTCTGGAACCATATAAAGCTGCTGCCGGACCTCCTTTTAGTACTGAAATAGACTCAATATCATCCGGATTGATGCCGGCAATGCCATCACCCCGGTCTACGTTGATGCCTTCTCCACCGGTAGTAGTACCGCCGCCGGGAATAGAGTTATCGATGGGCATCCCATTGATCACATACAAAGGCTGGTTATTTCCGGCCAGTGACCCATTTCCCCGGATAATGATGCGGCTGGAACCACCAGGACCGGTTGCCATACCAGTAGCATTTACCCCGGCAATTTTACCAGATAAAGCATTGGCTACATTTACTTCCCGGGCCTGGGTAAATTCGCTGCCTTTTACTTCGCTCACTGAATAGGCAAGGGCTTTTTTCTCCCGTTCAATACCCAAAGCGGTTACCACAACTTCGTTCAATGCCTGTGCTTCCTGTGCCATCACCACATTAATGGTAGTACGGCCACCGATGGCTACTTCCTGCGGGGCATAACCAATAAATGAAAATACCAGGGTACCTTCTGCATCTGGCACACTTAGGCTGTAGTTGCCATCTGGGTCAGTGGTAGTACCGGTAGTAGAGCCTTTCAGCAGCACATTCACACCCGGTAGCGCTTGCCCATCGTCCTGTGAAGTAACGTTGCCAGTAATGGTAACTGCAAAGGCAGAGGCAGAATAGGTAGCTGGTATGGGTAGATTAGACTGGGGTTTTATCTGGTAAACTCCTTCTTCCATGGGCTGAATCACATAAATATTTTCCACTTTTTTGAAGGTTAACTTCAGCGGATTCAATACTTCTGCCAGATATGTTTCCAGACTTTTGCCATTCATAGGCTTATATTGCACATACTTTCCATTCAGATGCTTTTTCTGGTAGGCGAAGTTTACATGCAGTTCTTTCTCCAGATCATGTATGACCGTAAGCAGTAATTTCTCAGTAGTTTCCTGCTGGATACGTTTGCTGTTTTCGTGTTTGACATAAGATAAATCCTGGGCGCTGGCCATCTGAAACAGGCAGATGCTGCACATAAAAGCCAGTACAGCTTTTATGGACCTTCGTAAAGTGTAGACCATAGTAAACAGAATTAAGGTTTAAGTAAATGGTATGTTTGAAATTCCAATATGACTATACTATCATTTCACCGGTGTATTTCTGGACTGTATCTGCACCTCTTTGTTCTGCCTTTTTATGTCCACCTGTAAGGTTTCAGCCAGTACTTTCAGCAGCACATCTACCTTATTGCGAGGTACTTTGGCAGTAAATCTTTTTTGAGCCAGGAAAGTATCTGAAATATGTACTTTAATCCCATAGATATCTTCCAGTTC
Organism: Rhodocytophaga rosea; assembly: GCF_010119975.1. Classification (GTDB taxonomy): domain Bacteria; phylum Bacteroidota; class Bacteroidia; order Cytophagales; family 172606-1; genus Rhodocytophaga; species Rhodocytophaga rosea. Next base: position 1,838,925 of record NZ_CP048222.1, on the reverse strand, counting down.
CTGGGCGATATCCAGTAAAGGCGTATCATCAAATACAAAAAGGTTGTTTTTCCAGGCTAACTGACTTTCTTCTTTCATCAGTGCTACCTTCAATTGTTTATCATCTTTGTTATAATGAGCAAAATCTCCGGGTTTCATCACCAGTTGTATGGCACTGGCCTTGAGTTGGACTTTGCCGGATTGCAGGTAAACAGCTGTTTTCTCCCGGCGGGTGTTTACATTAAATTCTGTACCCAGTACTTGTACCCTTATACTATCGGCAGTGGTAACGGTAAAGCTTTTTTTGTCTTTGGTTTTGGCTACTTCAAAAAAGGCTTCTCCTGTCAGAAAAACCTCTCTGGAAGCAGCATTTCGCCAGTTTTTATCTGCTAAGCGAATGGAAGAATTGGCATTAAGTGTAATATGTGATCCGTCAGCTAAAGTTATTTTCTTGATCTCTCCAAAACCAGTGGTATGAATAACAGGTCCTGCCGGTTGATCCAATTTCCAGAATAAGTATCCGGCCAGCAGCATAAAGCCGATCCAGATAGCAGCCATCCGGGAATAACGCAGGACCGATTCAATCCGGCGCGTTTTCACTTGTTGCCTGGCATTAACCTGAAGATTTGTCCAAACTTCCAGGAAAGCCTGATTGGCTACAGCATCGGCTGGTAAACCTGCAACACGCACCAATTCAACTGCTGTTGCAATTTCTGCCTGTTTTCCGGGATGCTCCTGTATCCAGTTATTCCAGAACCGGGCGTTTTCCTCCGTTGGCTGTATTACCCACTGACGAAAGTCTGGGTCAAGTGCAAAATCATTGGCCGTGTAGTACTGATAACTCATGCAGGATAGCCTGTTTACAAGCCAAACGGGGAGGTGTAAAAAATCTAACCTGCCTTTTGTAAATATTTTTTAAGTTTTTTATTTTTAAGATATAGCGTTCAGACTATTTGCTTGTTAGCGAAGCCATTTAATCTAATATTATACACCTTAAGCTATGAAACAATATGTAACGCAAGTATGGCTTTTGCTAACCTTGTCCCTTCTGGCATTCACAGCAAAGGCACAGCCTTCAAAAGCAGATTCTATTTTAAAGCTTCACTTTGATAATGCTGGAGGAATAGAAGCCTGGAAAAAAATAAATAGCTATATTCTTACCCAGTCTGCCGGCCAGGTTTCCTTTTCACCCCGCTCCATCACAGATTACGCAAAAGAAGACGAGATAAAAGAGCATCCAACCGTCACGTATTACCAGTATCCTGATAATTACCGGATTGAAATGTTTACAGATAGTGAATTTGATAGAACGACAGATGATAAATTAACGGCCGTATTTCTCATGACTGCCCATGAAAGCAGAGGGTATAATTTATTTAATGGCTCTGACCCTGGTCCCGGGATAAAATTCCCTGATAATATACACCAAGGCGTTCTTAATAGTCAACCATTTTCAGGTTTAGGTCCTACCCATTTTATTTTGTTAAAGATGGCAGAGGCAGAAATACAGTACAACGGATTTGTGGAAGTCTATGGAAAAAACTGCTATCAGCTAGTACTTTATGATAAAAAGTTTAATAGTACGGTTAACCTGTATATGGATGCAAAAACGTATCTGGTTCATGCTGTTTCTAGTAGAGAGTATCCCCAATTTTATAAAATATATGCAGACTATCAGCTTAAGGATGGCCTCATGATCCCCTACACTTTTACTGGTTATAAAGAAGGTAAAGTGATTGAAAGATTTAAAACCTTAGCAGTCAAAATCAACGAAGAATTTGATGAGGCAATATTTCTTCGCCGGTGAATTGATCTAATTTTCCTATGCTACAAATGAAGGAGTAAAGCAATAATTAGAATGGATAACTGGTTGCGGAGCGATTTTAAGGTTTTAAATACCGAATTATACACCGATTGTATGGTGATACCCATTTCCTGGGCTATTTCATGGTTAGATAAATTTTTATAGAATTTCAGCTGCACTAATTTTTGCTGATGAGTAGAGAGCCGGTTTAATGCTTTCAGTACATCTTCTTTTTTTGAGAGAATTTCTTCTTCTGGTTCTCCTATTACAAATAAATCCTGTTCCAAGGATTCTGTATGGGCTTCAAATCTGGCTTGTGGACTTCTTAAGCTATCAATAAGTTTTCTTTTTAATGAAGTAAGCAAATAGTATTTGATGGAAGTTGTTTCTTTTAAATTTTCCCGGTTATTCCAGAGTTTAATGAACAAATCCTGAATGGTGTCTTTTACCACTTCAGGGTCGTTGCTTATCTTTTTTCCGTATTGGTAAAGTACCAGAAAATATTTTTTATAAATGGTTGCATAAGCTGCCATATCGCCATTTTTAAAATCCCTCCATAAGATGAGTTCCTGCTCATACTGGAGGTCTTTATTTTGGGTAAGCCGGATGTATCCCTGATCAGAAAAAGTTAATTGATCTGCATCCATTATTTAGTACTGATAGGTTTAGGTATAAGTAATCGCCATTCACTGATCTGCGAAATTATATTTTATCGTTAAATTAAAAAGCAAAATTTTATTTTATTATTTATCTGGCAGGTAAAATTCAAAATAATATAGGAAACAAACAAATGAATGGAAGACGATACTTCTTTTGTCTAATATCAGTTAATGCATTATTATTAGAGGGCAGAAATAATTGTAGCAAGCTTACTTAGTAAAAGCAAGTAGATCAGCCATCAAAACACAAGAAAGGCTTATTTTCCTTGTGTTTTGATGGCTGATCTTTGTAAGATCTATTCAAATAAAGAATTCAACTATTGAACAACTCCTATAGCTCATGTTCTCCCTCAGCACTACCGCCATTCTGCAAGTGAGAGAGTAGGGAAAAAGCGCCCTTTGTTACAATTTGTTTTCCCTGTAAAGGCATATTTTCAACAGAATTTACTTCCACATATTCGTTTTCCTGAAGTCCTTTCGTTACCTCAACCTGCTCGAACACATGTAGGGTATCAGAACCTTGCTTCTGGGCTTGCTGGTAAATAAAAATGTAATCTTTTCCATTCGTATGCACGACTGCTTCCTGAGGTAAACTGCTTACCTGGCGGCCTCCGGTTTCGATCACTGCTTTTACAAACATGCCGGGTAACATCTGAGGCTCCTCAGTATCTTTGTGGGCATGTACCCGTACTGTACGCTCCGCACTGATCTGCCTTCCGATCAGGTAAACCTCGGCTGTTCTTTCTTTTGAAGGGTCATTTACCAATATATACCGCACCTTCTGGCCTTCTTTCAGGCTGGGAACATCTTTTTCAAATACGGTAAGTTCTACATGCAAATGCTCCGTGTCGATAATAGTAAACATCACATCAGTGGGCTGCACAAACTTGCCAATATTTACATTTACATCGGCTACATACCCACTGATAGGTGCATACACTGGTACGGTACTGCTGATTTTGCCTTGTTGCACTGCCGAAAGTGAAAGACCAGCCAGTCTCATCCTTTCTTCTAAGGCATGTACTTTGGCTTGCATACTTTTATAATCAGCCGTGGTTTGTTGAAAAGTTTTGGCGGCACTTACATTTTCCTGGCTAAGCTCCTGCTGGCGTTTATATTCCAGGTCCAGATACTCTAATTTACTTTTGCTTTCCAGGTAATCTTGCTGCAACTGAATAAAATCCTGGTTTTCAATTACGGCCAGCAATTGCCCTTTGCGAACCCGCATGCCTTGCAGCAAGTCTGTTTTCCGAACAAAGCCACCCAGCGGAGTTGAAATGCTCACCAGATTCTGTGGGGGAACATCCAGTACACCATTCACCTGAATATTACTGCTCAGGCTCCGGCTTTCTATGTTGCCTAGTGTAATACCAGCATTCTGATATTGTGCTTGCGTAAGCGAAACAATATTAGTTTTCTCTTCACTGCTCGAAGTATCTGTCTGGGTTGCTTCCTCTGCAGGTTCATTAGCAGAACAGCTGCTAAAGCTAAGGGAAAGAACTAACAACAGGACAGAAATATATAGTTGAATATAATTTTGAAATTTCATATAGCTATCAGATATAATTACAAGCGTTTTATTTTTATGGTTTACTATAGAACCGGAGACTAAACATTTTACTCATTCTTCCCCATCAGGAATTCAACTTCGATTACTGCCTGATTATATTGATGTAAAAGGCTTAAGTAATTATTCCGGATGGTGAGTGCCCGGTTGAGTCCGTTTAAATATTCTACATACCCGATTTCTCCGGCCTGAAAAGCTTTCTGGGCATTCTGCAAAATCAGGTCAGCAGTAGGTAAAGCATTCGATTCGTAATACGCCAGGCTGGTTGTGTACTTAGTATATTGGCCAATAGTAGCTTCATACTGACTCCGGAGCTGGTTTTCAATAACTTGTGCTTTTGAAGTAGCAACTTTAGTCTGCGTATGAGCGGCTGAGATCCGGGCGGTATATGGCCTGAACCACAACGGAAAAGACATGCCTACCTGGAATCCGGTAAAGCGTTTGTCTGGCCCATAATACTGTTCGGTGCCAGTGGCATTCTGAAAACCAATGAGCGATTGATTAAAATAGCCCAGGGAAAAGTCTGGCAGCAGGTGGTTGCGCATCACCTTTTCTGTACGTTTGCCCACTTCTATTTGCTGCCGTCCTTGTGCCAGTGCCGGATTGCTTTGAATGGCACTCAGGGTATCAGCCGGAATCAGTAAGGTCTTTTTGGAAAGAGTTCTTTCTGCAATATCTACCGGCCGGTTATGGTTTAATAAGATGCGAAACTGAGCTAAGGCAATTTTGTAATCAGATTCATTTTGCAGCAACAGGTTTTTCACTTCAAACAACTCCGATTCTGCACTTACTTTTTCCAGTTGATTTGTCTCGCCGGTTCTGAATCGGACGTCGGCAGCCCTTACAAAGCCAGTAAATAAACTATCCTGCTCCAACAATAATTGTTGTCTGGACGCAATAAACGTGAGTTGGTTATATGTGTTTTTTACATCCCGTATCAGTTCATTGCGGGCTATGGCCAGTTCCGATTCCCGGCTTCTTACTTCTGCTCTGTATAAGTTGAGCTGACTGGGAATAGTACCAGGAAAAGGAATATCCTGCGTGATCGTGAAGTTATTATCCGTCCGGATGCTGTTGTATTGTCCCCGCATCCAGAGAAGGTTAGTTTTCCCAGGATCAAATGCGGCCGCTTTTAAGGTTTTCTGTGCTTCTACTTCGTAGGTAGCAGATTTTATCCGCTCATTGTTCTGCAAAGCCAGTTGAATAGCTTCTTGCAGATTTACTTGTTGCACCTCAGTTTGTGCCTGCATTTGCAATGATGTAAACAAAAATAAACCCGTAAAAATGGCAATAGCCGAACTTCCAGGTTTGAATCTGTTGAAAGAGCGTATATGGATGCGTTCCGCCAGACTATACAGCACAGGTAAAACCAATAGTGTAAGTAAGGTAGCCGAAACCAGTCCGCCAATTACGACTGTAGCCAGTGGTTTTTGCACTTCTGCACCGGAAGAAGTAGACAAAGCCATGGGCAAAAAACCCAGAGAAGCCACCATTGCCGTCATGATCACCGGACGCAGACGCATAGAAGTCCCCTTTAAAATAATTTCCCGTACATCGGTTAAACCTTCTTTTTTGAGCTGGTTAAAATAAGCGATCAGCACAATTCCATTCAATACAGCTACCCCAAATAAGGCAATAAAACCCACACCAGCCGAAATACTAAAAGGCATTCCCCTCAGCCATAAGGCGAAAATTCCACCGATAGCAGATAAAGGAATAGCAGTAAAAATGAGCACACTTTGCACTACAGACCTGAAGGTGAAATACAGCAATACAAAAATCAGCAGCAGTGCCACCGGAACGGCAATAGACAAACGGTTTCTAGCTTCGATCAGGTTTTCGAAGGCACCGCCATAACTTACTGAATAGCCAGCCGGAAACTGAATCTGCTGGTTTATTTTCTGTTGGATTTCGGCAATTATACTTTCTACATCCCGGTTCCGCACATTAAATCCGACAATGATGCGCCGTTTGGTATCGTCCCGCTGAATCTGGTTGGGGCCTTCCTGAAAAGTGATTTCGGCTACCTGGGCGAGTGGAATCTGGTTTCCGGCAGGAGTGGTTACAAACAGGTTGCGTACATCTGCTATATCCCGGCGATTTTCCTGGCTAAGCCGGACTACCAGGTCGTATCGTTTTTCGCCTTCATACACCACGCCAGCGGTTTCTCCGGCAAAACCGGTACGGATTGCCCGGTTTACCTCTTCTATGTTCAAGCCAAACCGGGCTAGTTCATTGCGGTTAAACTTCACAGAAATCTGTGGCAGACCAGTTACCTGCTCCACATACATATCTTCTACGCCCTGCACCGGATTAATCAGGCGGGCTACTTTTTCGGCGTATGTGGCCAGAACATCTAAATCTTCTCCATAGATTTTAAGTACGACATCCTGCCGGGCACCGGTCATCAATTCATTAAAACGCATCTGGATCGGTTGCTGGAAACCAAAAGTTACTCCTGGAATGACTTCAAGTGCAATAGCCATTTTTTCCGCTAATTCCTCTCTTGTTTCTGCACTTGTCCATTCGTCGCGATCTTTTAGTATTACGATCAGATCGCAGGATTCCTGGGGCATAGGGTCTACCGGGATTTCGGCAGAACCAATTTTTGCCACTACCTGCTCTACTTCCGGAAACTGACTGGCCAGTATCTGAGAACCTTTCTGGGCTGCTTCTATGGTTTGCGACAGCGAACTGCCAGTCATGAGCCTGGTTTCTATGGCAAAATCCCCTTCATCCAGAGTAGGAATAAATTCACCTCCCATATTCAGAAAAACGAGAAGACTCGCAATAAAGAGCGACAGGGAAGCAACAAGCACCAGTACTTTCCGGCGGAGCGCAAAATGAATCATGGGTGAATATACCCGTTGAAAAACGGCCATGATCTTGTCAGAAATATTCTTCTTTCTCACTGTTTTCCTGCTCAAAAGCAAGGCTGATACCATAGGAACATAGGTAAGTGAAAGAATGAATGCACCCAGGATAGCGAAAGATACTACCTGTGCCATTGGCCGGAACATTTTGCCTTCTACCCCGACCAGCGCCAGCAAAGGCAGATATACAATGAGAATGATAATTTGCCCGAAAGCGGCCGCACTCATCATTTTCTTAGCCGAAGATTCTACTTCTTCATTCATTTGTTGCCTGGTGAGCCGGCCAGTTAGGCCGGAAGTAGCAATATGGTGCAACGTAGATTCAACAATAATAACGGCTCCATCTACAATCAAACCAAAATCGATGGCACCCAGCGACATGAGGTTTCCGGATACGCCGAAGATATTCATCATCGAAATGGCAAACAGCATAGATAGTGGAATCACGGATGCCACAATCAGTCCGGCACGCACGTTGCCCAGCATGAGTACCAGTACAAAAATCACGATGAGGGCTCCTTCGGCCAGGTTGGTCGCTACTGTACTAATGGCATGGTTTACCAGTTTGGTGCGGTCGAGAAAAGGGTCTATATGTACGCCTTCCGGCAGCGTTTTTTCAATGGCAGCAATGCGTTCCTTCACATTTGTAATTACCTCTGAAGAGTTAGCGCCTTTCAGCATGAGTATAATGCCTCCGGTTACTTCGCCGCTGATATTATGTGTCATGGCTCCGTAGCGGATGGCATGCCCGTATTGGATCGTAGCTACATCCCGGATGAGTACTGGTGTGCCATTTTCTGTGTTTCTCACAACAATATTGCTAATATCTTCCAGGCTTTCGATCAGGCCTTCACTGCGAATGAAAAACGAACTTGGTTTTTTGTCGATGTAAGCGCCGCCGGTATTCTGGTTGTTTTTTTCCAGGGCATCAAAAATTTCGCTGATGCTCAGGTTCATGCCCCGGATTTTCTGGGGATCGAGGGCGATTTCGTATTGTTTCAGATAGCCGCCAAAACTGCTTACATCGGCAACTCCTGGCGTACCCAATAAGCCTCTCCGCACGATCCAGTCCTGAATGGAGCGGAGTTCCATGGCAGAATACTTGCTTTCGTAGCCTGGTTTGGTTCGCAGCACATACTGGTAGATTTCGCCTAAGCCAGTAGTAACAGGAGCAAGTTCTGGTATTCCAACTCTTGGCGGAATCTGGCTTTGGGCCTGCTGTAGCCGTTCAAACACCTGTTGACGGGCAAAATAAATATCCACCTCATCTTTGAAAACAATGGTTACTACCGATAAACCCAGCCGGGAAAAGGAACGCACTTCTTCAATATCGGGAATAGTGGCCATAATTACTTCCACCGGATAGGTAATGAGCCGCTCTACTTCCTGTGCGGCCAGTGTTGGACTAATGGTAAGTACCTGTACCTGGTTGTTGGTGATATCAGGTACGGCATCGATCGGGAGCTGGCTTACTGAGTAGGCTCCCCAGGCAATCAGCGCTAAGGTAAACAGGCCGATTACTAATTTATTATGTATGGAAAAATGAATGATCTTATCAAGCATGATTTGCTCAGGAGAAGAATAAGGAAATATGAAATGGGTATGAGGCTGAAAGTCATTCCTGCCAGAGAATCACCATCAACTTACATAAGGAAGCCAGGAAGAAATGGATTACAAGCTAATCCAATATGGCTTAGCCCAGTGATTTATTGTATAATACCTATGGTACAGGGCAAATAAATACCTTGCAATCTATTATCCGGCAGGAGATCAGCAGGATTTGGGAGGCTGCCAGATGGTAGCTAAATAAACGGTATAATGTGCTGTTTTGTAGAAAGGTTTTGTAATAATCTGATATGCTGATTGCCGGGTACAGGTAAAATATACCGTTTCCAGCATAAAAAATAATCCGCTCACCGCATGTTGCTGAAAAGGCAGGCAACCAGCATCCTGATGAGTATCTTCGTGGTTTTTCTTCTGAGCACCGTAATGCAGCGAAAGAAAATCCAATAAGGTGAATGAAGTATTCTGGCTGCTATGTTCCTGGTAATGTTCTATCAGATGGGGTAATTTGCTTAGTTCATAGGTATCCATTTGCGGCAAGAAGCTGGCCACCGCAAAAAAGAAAACCAGAAATTTAGAAAAAGCTGGTATCATGCACTGGCAAATATAGGCAATAATCTCCTGATCTGGATTATCATGCTTAGAAGAATCCTAATTTAGAATGAAACTATGCAGGAAATTACAGGCAATAAATGTTCGTCAGGCTGTTGTTACACTCCTCAGCTTAGCTACCAGGAAAAGATAAACGGATTTTCATAAGCCAGTTATTTCCAGGCCAGAATAATCATTCCCGTAATAATAAAGCCAGCACCAATCAAAATTTTTGCTGTAACAGGTTCTTTCAGCAGCAGAAAGGAAAGCAGAATGGTTACTACAATACTGGCTTTATCAATGCTGGCTACATAAGACACTTGTCCTTCTTTCATCGCCCGGTAATAAAAAATCCAGGATAGGGAAGTAGTAATGCCAGATATAGTGAGGAAGATCAGGTTGCTTTTGGGGGCTTGCCTGATTTGGGCTACAGCATCATTAAGTAAAAAGGCATTGAGCGTAACAATTCCAAAAACGACTATCGTCCGGATAGCTAAAGCTACGTCGCTGCTAAGTTCTTTCATTCCGAACTTAGCAATTACTGAAGTTAACCCTGCAAACAGCATGGAGGTTACAGCAAACAGTTTCCATTTTTCTATCATAAGTGTGTGAAGTTTTACCGCTATACAACGAAAAGGCAGGCAGCCAGATACAACTTCTGTTACTTTATCTCAATAGCTTTTCCCAGCGTAAGGTCTGGCAGATTTATTTTTCTGTAATAAAAGTCCTTATCTGCATAGGTGAATGATTTGCTGTTATTAATATCCCGCTGAATCTTTATGAGTCCAAAGCCTTGCTTTTCAAAAAGCTCAATGGAAACCACATGTTCTGTTTCATTGGTTAATGCCTTGAGCCTTTCTCCTTTTGGAGTAGTTGCATACAAAATGGAAGGATCTTTTTCGTCAATGCGGCCGCTGTTATTATAGTCTGTAGTTTTTACCAGAAGAAAAACCCATTCCCTGGTTATGTTCTTTGGTTGTGGATTTACTCCCTGGTTATACCTGTAGGGTGTATTTATTTTAAAAGCTTCAATGTAGGTATCTTTCTCAAAAAGTTTTCTGTAACTATCTGCCGTATAATCGTATACCAGCAAATTAGCATAATAATCGCCCCAGAAAGCTATTTTATTGTCAGACATGAATTCCTGGTTGTAACGTAGTGGAATAAACAGGGTAGAAAGCGAATCAGTGAATATGGGTTCACCAAAATAATGCGCTGTTTTGGTGTTCTGGCAATTAGCATGCTGCGTAATCACACAAAGAATCAGAATACATGGGAAGATCATTTTTAACATAGGATGTAGCCGTATGGCTGCTATGATGCACTTATTCCGGTTGGAGTTGCTTCTCAATAAAAAATTACTTCTTTTCAAATAACAATCCTGAAACGCCATCCCGGTTAAAATGAAATCCTGTTATGATTCCTGCTGCATTGGTCTGGAAAACGAGCGTATTGTTTCCCATCAGGTCTGCCAGAAATAGGTGATTTTCCATAGGGGTAAAGGGAATATGAATCAGCCTGAAAATACGAAGGCCCAGTTTACCTTTACGTAAGGTCAGCCGGTAGGTGAAGTTGAGTTCTTTGCTATAATACTTGCCGGCATAGGCTTTGAGTTGTTTTGTGGTCTGTTGCTCTGGCTGTATTTTATGCAGGGTGAATTCATTTGCTCTTTCTCTATATTGTATTACCTGTTCACTGGTTTCGGTGTGTGTAAAATGATAAGCATATTCTTCAGAGCCTTTATTTACAAAGGTATGTTCATCTTGTGCAATCAGAGGCTCCTGGTAGCCATGTACTGACCTGGCTGCATACAATTCATCATTCTTTACTGTAATGACCCGCAATTCTGCCTTTCCATCTACATTCAGGTAATAGCCAGCTTTCTCATGTAGAGCAGTTTGGATGCTTGAATCAGGTTTTGCTACTGTAGACTGGAATGCTTCTGGGGCTATCCATTCACCCATTTTCAGCAGTTTTGCAGTCAGGTTATACATATTATCAGCATTGGAAAGACAAATAATAGTAAGTTCCAGGTCCGGAAAACGTACGATTTCGGCTTTGTAACCTCTATCAGCACCGCTGTGGGTAATGACCATTTGTCCTTTATACACTTCTGTTTCCAGGCCATAGGCATACGAAAGCGTAGCGCCATCATTCAACTTGCCAGGGGTAAGTATTTGCTCAATGAGTTCAGTATTGCCTTTACCCAGCCGGTTGTGGTAAAAATTCTGATCCCACTGATACAGGTCATCCAGTGTAGTAATCAGCCCGGATGATCCGACTGTATTGCCTTTGAAGTGTCCTCTCCGGTATGAGAAGCCTTTGCCATGATAGCGTACCTCGTAGCCTTGGGCTAATTGTGGCTTCTCTCCGGTGATTTTTCCGGCGAAATAGCTCTCTTGCATATGCAAGGATTTAAAGATGGCTTCGTCTATAAATTCCTGAAAGGGTTTTCCGCTCACCTTCGCAATAATTTCTGCCAGCAGTACATACGCTCCATTGTTATAGGCATGGTTTTCTCCGGGTTTATTATTCAAACCAGTTTGCCGGCTGAGCATAGTAATGACATTCCGGTTGGTATAGTATTTTCGCCTTTAAATTTCATGCCGACCAGGGTAAATCCATCCCGCAGGCCACTGGTGTGATAAATCAAATGCCTGATGCGGATAGTATCTCCCATAAACGGAAGATAGGGCAGGTGTTTACGTATATCATCATCTATATTGAGTTTGCCTTGTTCAGCGAGTAAGGCAATTCCCATCGCCGTAAATTGTTTGGAAACCGAAGCTACCCAGAAAGCATGTTTGGTGGTTAAAGGAATCTTGTTTTCGACATCGGCCATGCCGAAAGCCTTTTTATAAATGAATTCTCCGTGGTGAATGATGCCAATGACTGCTCCCGGAGATTTATTAGTGTGCCAGGTGGCGAATTCTCCATCAATGCGGGTTGCTGTAGCCGCAGGTAGAGACTGTGCCTGTACCAGTTTTGCTGTTAATAGGGAGAGAAATAAGAGAGAATAAATCAAAAATAAGCTTTTCATCTTGTTGGATTTGTTTTCTTGTGCCGACACAAAACAAATCCAAAAAAGGCATGTTGGCGCAAGAATAAGGCCGGTTGTCGCCCAACTGCATAAAAAATGGCGACCAATTGCAAGCTTAGCGTTTCAGCCACTGACGGAATGCAGGCGCTTTATCCCGGCTTATGGTAAGGTTGGGAGGCAGTTTGGGGTGAGCTTTCAGATGTACAAGTAATTTGCCATATGTATCGGCTTGCATACTGTTGACGATAGTGGCAGCGACAATAAACTTCCGGTTGGCCCGGAAAAATAAAGATGCTGGCAGTTGTTCTGCCAGTTTGTCTAAAGATAAATCGATCAGATAGGTTTTATTGTCATGTGTCAGCACAAAAGTTTCTTTCTCTTCAGAATACAGGCAAAGTATATCCGGAAAGGGACGACAATATCCCGTTTTCCCATTTTTACAACCAAATGTTCATTTGCAAATGTATGCTCTTCCTGCAATTGCCTGGCAAGCGCCTGCTTTTCTGTAATACTCCGCAGGTACACATCATAATAGTACAGGCTTACATAAATGGCATTGCCCAGCAGCAAAAAAATAAGAGCGATAATCAGGTCAAGACTGAAGTAATGTTCCAGCGGATAGGGACGGATGAACGCATAATCTGTAAATACCAGTGCTGTTAAAGCGATTAAGCCAGCAATACAGGTAAGCGGTATCTGTATGGCCAGCCGCTTTACAAGATGATGTTCCCAGGGGTGATATCTGTCCAGCCGGGTAATAACGAACCGGAGCACCTGCCAGACAAGAAATATTTTGACTACATCGCTGCAAAATTCGTAAACCAGCCACCAGTTAAACTGTATATTATTATAGGTAAGGTAATAGGAGAAAACCGTAATGAGTGGAATGCCAATAATTTGTATCCACTTATCCCGGTAAACAGGTAATGCCCGTGCTTGTAAGGGTTGCTCCAACATGCAGCTTTATTTCAGCCTCACCAAATATAGGCAATTCTACACATTGGCAGTGCTTCCATTCGTTACCTGTACTTGTTCGAGTTGTTTCTGGAACATTACTACCGGGTGTTTGTCGAGTTCGTCGGCTGGTTCTACTACCTTCATCCAGGTTTCACCATTGGTATAATAGTTAATCTGAAAAATACCCCGGTGGGCATGGGTAAACGAAGCTTTTCCGCCTTTGTGTACAAAGGAAACTTTGCTTCCTGAACCGCTCACAATATAGTGATTATGATGCTGGTTGAAGTATTGCAGGTTATGGTCATGGCCGGCGGCATACACAATATTCTGGTATTTTTTAAACACCTTCAGCAATCCTTTCCGCATCCGGCGGTAACGGGGGTGCGACATATCTTCATATGCCCCAAATAAACGCCGGTACAAAGGATAGAGTGAGCCTGCGACCGGAAGTGGAATGTACAGTTTTTTATGCGCCGAGGTAAGCGGAAAAATATGGTGTTTCATAGAGAATTTGCCTCCGTGCAGGGCATTACTGTATAAGGGATGATGGGCGGCTACCAGAATTTTGCGGTGTGAATTCCTGGAAATGGCATCATCGAGTAATTGAAAAAAATGTTCTTCACTCTGGGCTTCACATTGGTAAAAAGGTCCGATAGGTTTTACGCCCCGCTGTACCCACCATTGTGTATTGATGATAATCAGCAGGACTTCTTCTGTGAGATCAACGAGAACTGGGCCAGGACAACCATTATCTGGCAAAAATACATTTCCCCGGTTGAGGTATTGCTCAATATATTCTTCCTGGCGGCGCAGGTATTCAAAACCATTCTTCTTTCCCTTATTCCAGTCGTGGTTGCCGGATAGATAATATACCTTGCCTTTAAAATCAGTAAATAAGTCAAGTTGCGCTTTGAGCCGTTCTTCAGAAATGCGGCGCAGGCGGTGCCCAGGTTCCGGAAGACCTCTGGGATAAATATTGTCTCCCAGAAAAACAACCGCCATTTTTTCGTTTTTATTGGCAATCTGGCTGGCTAGCATATTCAAGATTGGATCTTTGCCATTTAATGCCGGATACCCCATATCGCCTACCAGTAATACGGTATAAGCTAATTCTGCCTGATCCTCCGGATGCCTGGTTTGCCACTTGCCTTCAATTCTCCGGTAATATGGTTTCCGGCTGGTCCAGTAATCTTTAAGCTGGTGGGGGGCAAGCGGCGAATTGCGTATGCGGTTATATTGTTTTTTTAGACGGCCTGATATACTGCTCATATTTCAAACGTAACAGAAATACATTTTCACCATTCGATTCTTTAAGGTTAAACTGTAAAGGGTGGGTAAAAGGTTTTGTATTTTGAGAGATTGTATGGAAGCAGGATTGCACACATTTAAATATATACAGGATTTATGTGATAGTTGAGGGCTGCATGAAACAGGTTATATTTTAAGGAACCTGTATAAATAGAATGTGATTCATAACCATATTAATTCCTGGCAATTTTTATCCAGGCACTTATTAACACCAGTTTAAAAATACATAAAATCAGGTATTGACAAGAGCTGAATTATACACTACATTTAAGTAAGCTTTTTTGTAATAGGCAGGTAGATTTTCCCGATAATATTTTTCTCCACTTAAAATCACTTTACCATGAAAGTTCTGAATTGCCGTGATGCCGGATTTGACTGTAACATAGTTATTATGGCAGAAAATGAAAATGAGGTGATGCGCCAGGCTGCTGAGCATGCCAGAGAGGTGCATGGAATGGAGGTAACTCCTGAAATGGCACAAGAGATCAAGAGCTTAATCCGGGAGGAAAACGAGAGAGCCGCTTCCGTTTAGTTTAGTTACCATCTGCCGCAATACATGCACCCTGCCTTTAAACGTCCGGATGCTGGATAGATCATGCAAAAAGTAAAAGTACATTCCAGCATCTACAACCTGGGCTGACCAGTAGTTGCCATGATTTTTTGTTTCGAATACTGCCTTTCCCCAATGGTTAGTATTAGTAATAGATAGCGACCAGTTCTCCTGTAAATCGGGCATGAGGAAAGTTTCATTGAATCCTTCCTGGTGAGACGTAATCATCTTTGGAATCGTACTTGGGCATTCTTCAAATAAAACTGTAATACGATCCTGCCCGCTACAGATTTTTTTACCTATACCCAATAAGTGCCGGATTCTATTATTCTCTGGGGTTCTCCGGCACACCCATTTTGCCACACATTCAATTCTTCTGCCCCGGGTACGCCCGGGTAAAACCCTGTTGCGCTTTTAAAATTTATATAATTTCTCTCCGGGAGCCTGTTTCCTGTTTTTTCCGGCTAATATTGCAGTTTTAATAAGTAGCCATACCTGTCTATTGGCTACGTAAACTTATGATTGATACACACGCACATATTTATGCTCCTGAATTTGACGGAGACCGGAAACAAATGCTGGAACGTACCTTTGCTGCCGGAGTGACCCGGATTTATATGCCTAATATTGACCATACCTCAATAGAAGGCATGCTGGCGCTGGCAAAAACCTATCCCGACCAGTGCTTACCAATGATGGGCTTACATCCCTGCTATGTAAATGCCTCTTTTGAAAAAGAATTGCAACTGGTTGAAGACTGGCTGGCTAAACATCCATTTTCAGCTGTAGGAGAGATCGGACTGGATTTTTACTGGTCCACTGAGTTCCGGCAACAGCAGGAGGAGGCTTTCCGGTTCCAGGTAAAGCTGGCTAAAAAACACCAGCTGCCAATTGTAATACATTGCCGGAACTCGTTTGACGAAACGGTAGCATTATTAAAGGAGATCGGAACAGAAGGAGTAAACGGCATTTTTCATTGTTTTACCGGCAATCTGTCAGAGGCCTCGCAAGTGATCGGGATGGGATTTCTTCTGGGAATTGGAGGAGTAAGCACCTTTAAAAATGGAGGCTTGGATCAGGTATTACCACATGTAGCGTTAGAGCATATCGTTCTGGAAACCGACAGTCCTTACCTGGCGCCAGTACCTTTCCGGGGAAAGCGCAATGAAACAGCGTATCTGCCCATCGTTGCCCAGAGAGTAGCCGATTTAAAACAAACATCCCTGGAAGAGGTAAACCGGATCACTACTCAAAATGCTTTGGCTCTGTTTGGTAGAAATGACTTGAGTGAATAGATAATTACAGACTTTTAGAATAACAGGATTACAGAAGGTCAGAATAAAAAATAAATTATATAATTCAGTAATTCAGTAATTCAGTAATTCAGTAATTCAGTAATTCAGTAATTCAGTAATTCAGTAATTCAGTAATTCAGTAATTCAGTAATTCAGTAATTCAGTAATTCAGTAATTCAGTAATTCAACCATATAATCCCTCCATCTCTCAATCACTCATTTTTCATGTACACCACCGTTAAAATCCGGACAGCCGCTACTCCTCAGGCAAGTACTTCCATTCTTACCCTCTATACTGGCGGAACATTCGGGATGGTATACAACCGGGCCGGGCAACTGGTGCCGTTCGATTTTGAACATATTGTGGAGCGCGTACCGGAGTTGAGCCGTTTTGATTTTGAACTGACTGTTATTGCATTTGCAAAGCCGATAGATTCCTCCAATGTAACTCCTGAACACTGGATAGAAATGGCTCAAATTATTTATAACAATTATGAGCTATATGACGGATTTGTAATTCTCCACGGTACAGATACCATGGCATACAGTGCCTCTGCGTTGAGTTTCTTGCTCGAAAATCTGAATAAGCCGGTGATCTTTACAGGCTCTCAGATTCCAATAGGTGCCGTACGGACCGATGCCCGGAGAAATCTGATTACAGCCCTGGAAATAGCTTCAGCAAGAAATGCAGAGGGTAATCCCATGGTACCAGAAGTATGTATCTATTTTAATAATTTTTTGTGGAGAGGCAACCGGGCCAAAAAAGTAGAAAGTGCCCATTTTGATGCCTTTTATTCCGACAATTATCCGGCTCTGGCAGAGGCAGGCATAAGCATTGACTATAACAAACAGCTAATAATGCCTTATAAGCGTGCAAACGATATTAAATGCTGTACAAAAATGAACTCAAATGTGGCTATACTAAAATTATTTCCTGGGATTCATTTGAATATAGTAAATAATATTTTGCATATTCCGGGATTGAAAGGCTTAGTATTGGAAACATATGGTTCAGGAAATGCGCCTACATCGGCTGGGTTTATTGATGCTTTGGCAGAGGCCATTGACCGTCAGGTGATTATTCTGAATATTTCACAATGCAGCGGCGGAAAGGTAGTACAGGGCAAGTATGAAACCAGTAAGAAATTAGCGGAAATTGGCGTTTTAAGCGGAAAAGATTTAACAACAGAAGCAGGTATTACCAAAATGATGTACTTGCTGGGAAGAGAAAATTTTTTGGAAGACGTGAAAAAACAATTAATTTGCCCGATAAGAGGAGAGATGCTTTGATTGCAGGTTCAAATCATATCATTTTACTAAGATTTGGTAGTAAAAAATTATTTTAAAACTTGCATATGCACTTTTTTCTTGATTTCTTTGTGCCACAAGATTGTGTTTAATTCAAAAAAGAGAGGTGTCCGAGTGGTTGAAGGAGCACGCCTGGAAAGTGTGTATACCTCTAAAGGGTATCGAGGGTTCGAATCCCTTCCTCTCTGCTCTCTTGGGTACAGCGAAATTACTTTTGATAACTGAAATTTTTTAAAATTTATAAACCTTTTAAACCTAATACAATCGCTAACAATCAAACTATGAAAAAGTTATTAGCTTCTTTGATGCTTGCCGGTACCCTGACCCTTGGCTTTTCTGCAAACCTGATGGCACAAGACACAACCTCTACAACAACAGCAACAGACACAGCCACCACGGCAACAGAAGATGCTGGTGTTCCTGTATCCACTGCTACAGATGATGCTGTAGCAGAAGAGCAAAGTTTCCATCAGATCGTAAAAGAAAATTTTATTTCCGGTGGTGTGGAATACATGGTGCCTATTCTTCTTTGTTTCATTTTCGGCCTGGCTATTGCCATCGAAAGGATCATTACCTTGAATCTGGCTTCCACCAACACTAAAAAATTATTAACCAGGGTAGAAGATGCGCTGAACACTGGTGGCGTAGAAGCTGCTAAAGAAGTTACCAGAAGCACCCGCGGACCGGTTGCCTCTATTTTTACACAAGGCCTGATGCGGGCTCCTGAAGGCGTAGATATGGTAGAAAAATCTATTGTATCTTATGGTTCCGTAGAAATGGGTAAACTGGAAAAAGGTTTGGTTTGGTTGTCTCTCTTTATTGCACTTGCCCCAATGCTTGGTTTCTTGGGAACGGTTGTGGGTATGATCTTCGCCTTCCAGGCTATTGCTGCTGCCGGTGACGTTTCTCCAACAGTAGTTGCTAGCGGTATCCAGGTGGCTTTGATTACTACCGTAGGTGGTTTGATTGTAGCTATTATTCTTCAGGTATTTTATAACTACCTCGTTACTAAAATTGATTCTATTGTAAGCCAGATGGAAGATGCTTCTATCACCCTGGTAGATACTTTAGTAAAATATAACATAACAAAAGGCGGTTTAAGATAATATATAAAAATAACTATGAAGAAGGCACTTTTTTTAGTACTTATAACGTTTATTGGTATATCAGTAATCGGTTCTACTGAGCTTATGGCACAGGAAGCTGCTCCTGTTTCGCAAGAGGGAACAGGCTGGATAGATGTAGCATTATATATATCGTATATAATGTGTATTATAGCAGCTTTAGGTGCTGTAATTGCACCTATATTTCAGGCCGCCGGCGACCCTAAATCTTTAGTTAAATCCGGCTTAGGCCTGGTTGCGATGTTGGTATTATTTCTTATAGGATATATGATTTCTGATAATGAAGTAAGACCAACCTATATTCCTTTTGGAGTGGGTGAAGGCGGATCTAAAGCGATAGGCGGCGCATTAATAGCTTCTTATATAATGACTATTATTGCTGTAATTGGAATCGTATATACTGAGATTTCTAATTTAGTTAAGTAAAATTTTAAATCTATGGCAAAGAAAAAAAGCAGGGCAATCCCTGAAATTAACGCCAGCTCAATGGCTGATATTGCCTTTCTGCTGTTAATCTTTTTCCTGGTAACTACTACCATTGGTGCAGACAAAGGTTTGAATATGCTGCTGCCTCCAAAGAAAGATCCAACTGCACCTGTTGATGTTAACTTGAAAGACAAAAATGTATTTAAGGTAATTGTTAACTCCAGAAATCAACTCCTGGTAGAAGATGAACCTATGGATGTGCGGATATTGAAAGAAGAATGTAAAAAATTCTTGTCTAATAACAACGCTGATCCAACTTTGTCTGAAAGTCCAGAGAAAGCAGTGGTTTCTTTGAAAACAGATAGGGGTACAGATTACAAAGTATATGTAAAGGTTCTGGATGAACTGATTGCGGCTTATAATGAATTACGTGCGGAGAAATTAGGTATCAGTGTAGAGCGGTATCTACAATTAGATGAAAAAAATCCAAAAGAAGATGAATTGCTGAAATATGCCCAAAAAGTATATCCCCGCCGTTTATCTGAGGCCGAACCTACAAGCGTTGTAAAGTAAAAGAATATGGCAAAGTTTAGCAAAAAATCAAACGCAAATCCGACAATATCTACGGCATCATTGCCGGATATTATTTTCATTCTTTTGTTCTTTTTCATGGTAACAACCAGAATGCGGGATACTAGTATTATGGTGCAGCAGCGATTGCCTGCAGCCACCCAGTTACAGGAAATTGAGCAAAAGTCTTTGGTAAGTTATATTTATGTAGGAAAACCGAAAGAGCCTGGTCAGCATGGAACAGAACCCCGGGTACAAGTAGATGATGTATTTATTCCAACTACTGGCATTCCACAGTTTGTAGAACTGGAAAAGGCAAAATTACCTGAAGCTGAAAGAGCTATGATCTGGATGTCCCTGAAAGTAGATAATGAAACCAAAATGGGTATTCTGAATGATGTAAAATTGCAATTACGCGAAGCTAATGCATTGAAGATTAATTACTCATCTGTTCGTGCTGGTGTCGCAGCCGCTGGTATGTAAATACAAAAATAAGTTATATAACAAAAGTCTTTCTGCATCTGCGGAAAGACTTTTGTTTTTTACAGGATTATGATACATTTATAGTAACCCTCAATAGCAATAGGTTTTATATTCAACGCTATTTCTTGGTTCTCAGGTTGCTGATAATGTATTAATATGAACAGTAAGCCTCTTACACTTACTTCCGGGCCATTGGTGGAAAAGAACAATCCCAAGGTATTAAATGCCTGGTGCCTGTACGACTGGGCCAATTCTGTATACACCCTTACCATTGCAACGGCAGTTTTTCCTATCTACTTTACAGCCGTAACAACCAAGCCAGATGGCAGTGACCAGATTCCTTTTTTGTGGATGACCAAAAGCAGCTCAGTAGTGTATACCTATTCATTATCTATTGCTTTTCTGCTTGTTGCTTTCATTTCCCCTCTTCTCTCTGGTATTGCCGATTACAGCGGAAACAAGAAGCTGTTTATGAAGTTTTTTGTATATATGGGCAGTATCGCCTGTATAACCCTGTATTTTTTCGATAGCCAGCATATCTCATTAGGTATTGTTTGTTTCATTGTGGCAAGTATAGGCTATGCCGGAAGCCTTGTGTTTTATAATGCTTTTCTACCCCAGATCGCTACCCCGGATCGTTTTGATAGCTTAAGTGCCAAAGGATACTCCTTGGGATATATTGGAAGTGTATTGTTATTAATTATGAACCTGGTAATTATTCAAAAACCAGATTGGTTTGGTTTACAAGCAGGTACTTTGCCAGCCAGAATCTCTTTTGTGATGGTGGGTGTGTGGTGGTTAGGGTTTTCAGCCTACTCTTTGTATTATTTACCGGATAGTGTGCATGAAAAAAAAACTGATACCAACTACCTGTTGAAAGGATTTTACGAATTAAAAAGTGTAATGGCAGAAGTGAAACAAGATGCTATTCTAAAAACCTTCCTGTTAGGATTCTTTTTTTATAGTATGGGGTTTCAATGCATTATGTACCTGGCTGGCATATTTGGTGCGAAAGAATTAAAGTTACCGGAAGGCAACCTGATTGCAGTTTTGCTGATCATCCAGTTAGTAGGCATCGGAGGGGCAATGCTATTTGTATATATAGCTAAAAAAGCAGGGAATCTGCAAACATTATCCACTGGCGTACTGGTGTGTATGCTGATTTGTGTTGCAGCTTATTTTATTTATACCGCTTTGCAATTTTATATACTGGCTGTTATTGTAGGTATGGTAATGGGAGGGATTCAAAGTATGTCGAGGTCGACCTATTCCAGGTTGTTGCCAGAAACCAAAGATCATGCTTCGTATTTCAGTTTTTACGAATTCACGGAGAAAACAGGCATTGTGCTGGGCACGGCTACCTATGCATTTATTGAAGATAGTACAGGAAGCCGCCGCATGCCTTTATTTGCCTTAATTGTATTTTTTATGATTGGCCTGTTTTTTTTAATTCGTTTAATTGTATACAGGCCTATTCCTGCAAAAACTACCTGAATAAGGTCAGTTAGAAACTGCTCTGTCAGGGCATAACGGTTAATACCAGCTGGCTTATTTTCATGTTAAACAAAACTATCTCTAATTGTGAGAAGTGGTCTGCATAAATTTACCAGGAAGAAAACTGAGATTTTATGCAACGAAATAGAATTAAATGAGTTCATAAAAGGATGAATATCCTTACACTCCTGGTACTGATCTTATTTAGTGCGCTTACAGCTGGAGATAATCCATCAACCGATATGAATACGATCCGGCAAGAATATATTGAAGCGGTTAACAGTGATAACAAAACAGATGAATTATTGAAGAAACTGAGCAAAACGGCTGGAACCGAACCTTTACTTATTGCTTATAAAGGTGCCACAGAAGCCCTGAAAGCCAAGCATGCTTTCAATCCCTATACCAAGCTCAGTTATTTAAAAAAATCGAATGAAAGCCTGCAGCAAGCCATACAACTGCGTCCGCAGGATGTAGAAATCCGCTTTCTCCGGTTTTCCATACAGCATTATCTCCCGGCATTCCTACGGTCCGATAAAGAATTACAAGAGGATAAATCAGTGATTATTGAACATTTGAAAGATGAAGGATTAGAAAAACCGCTTCGACAAAGCATCGGTAAGTTTATGCTGGAAAGCGGCAGATGTACGGCCCAGGAAGTGAAACAGGTAAAAATTGCCCTTGAAAGTTAGCAGACGGACAATAGATAGTGAGTTGTAATAGCATATGGAATTTATATCAGGATGCTTCATAACAACAGTTTATTAGAAAGCTGAGCCGGTACATTTTTTAGGAAACAATTGCTATATATCCTTTTCCATCCTCCATCTTCAATTTTCCAACTTCCAAAACTATTTTTTGGTTTTAGAGTTGTATCCATATGCTGAACCTGCAAGTAACCATCGATCATAACTCAGGCTTTTGTTTTGGAGTGGTGTATGCCATAGAAATGGCGGAAGACATTCTCGATGAACAAGGCTACTTATATTGCCTGGGTGATATCGTACACAACGATGAAGAAGTAAAGCGCCTGGAGGCGAAAGGCTTGCGTATTATCTCACAGAAGACTTAGTAGGATTACGAGATGAGAAAGTATTGATCCGGGCGCATGGCGAGCCGCCTGCTACTTATGAAATGGCGCTCAAAAATAATCTGGAACTGATTGATGCTTCCTGCCCGGTAGTGCTAAAATTGCAGAACCGCATTAAGAATTCGTTTGACAAAGACCAAAATATTTATATATATGGCAAACATGGACATGCAGAAGTAGTGGGTTTACTGGGGCAGACCAATAATGAAGCGGTAGTTTTTCAGGATATGGCTGAACTCGATATGAGTGCCTTACCCAAACAACTCACTCTTTACAGCCAGACGACCAAAAGTACAAATAAGTTCTACGAAATTTCCCGGCAATTAACCGACGCGGGCATTGAGGTAGAAACGAATGACACCATCTGCCGGCAGGTTTCTAACCGGGATAAAGAGTTAAGAATATTTGCCGGGAAATTCGATAAAATTATGTTTGTATCGGGTTCCAAATCATCTAATGGAAAAGTGTTGTATAATGTGTGTAAGGAAACCAATCCGCAGACGTATTTCGTTTCCAGTGTAGAAGATTTGAATACAAGCTGGTTTACAGCTGGAGAAACGATTGGCATTTGTGGGGCTACTTCTACGCCGATGTGGCTGATGGAACAAGTGCGAGATCAATTAATATCTTTATAAATTGCTTCCGGTTGGCAGCCTTTCTATGATTTTTCTACCATGAAGCATTCGTCTGATACAAATACCGGAATTGTGATAGCCTGCCTGATTATAGGCAGCTGGGCTGGTTTGCTGGCATATCTGCTTTTTAGATATAGCGTCAATTTTTATTCTCCGCTTACTTACCTGTTTGTTTTACTACAAACACATTTGTTTACCGGCCTGTTTATTACAGCGCATGATGCCATGCATGGAGTGGTAGCTAAAAACAAAAAACTCAATAAATTGATTGGACAGCTTTGTGCTACTTTATTTGTATATAACTCTTATAGCCGTTTATTCCCTAAACACCACGAGCATCATAAGTATGTGAAATCAGGCAAAGATCCGGACTATTATAAAGGTAATTTCTTTATCTGGTACTTTCATTTTATGAAGCAGTATGTAAGTATAGGGCAGATTATACTGGCAGCCGTAACCTATAATTTACTTATCCTGGTATCCCCGGAAAGTAATGTGATCACCTTCTGGGTTGTTCCTTCTTTGCTATCAACTTTGCAATTATTTTATTTTGGAACCTACCTGCCACATAAAGGCGAACACGCACCGGATAATATTCACCAATCGAATAGCCAGTCGAAAAACCATGTTCTGGCTTTTCTGAGCTGTTATTTCTTTGGCTATCATTATGAGCATCACCATGCTCCGGGTACGCCCTGGTGGAAATTATACAAGGTGAAAGAATTGAATGTGAGTAAATAAGTAAAGGTTGGGTACGTTGTTTTAACAAGAGACTTACAAATAAACACGGAACGATTCAATTTATAAGAATCCTATGTATTGGTACTATATTCTGATCACACTGATAGCTTTTGTCGCTATGGAAGCGTTAGCCTGGTTTATGCATAAATATGTAATGCATGGCTTTATGTGGAACTGGCATAAATCCCACCATAGCCCCAATGAAGGTATATTTGAGCGGAATGATCTGTTTGCAGTCCTTTTTTCTATACCGGCGGTTGGCAGTATGATGATTGGATTAACGTACCGGGAAGAGTGGTACTGGCTGTTTTGGACAGGAATAGGAATTACGTTGTATGGCGTTGTATACTTTGTTTTTCACGATATAATTGTTCACCGCCGCATCCGGTTTAATGCCCGTCCGGGAAATCCTTATCTGAAAAACATCATCCGGGCACACAAGGTACACCACAAAAACAGGGACCGTAATAAGGGAGAAGCCTTCGGATTCTTGTATAGCGCAAAAAAATACACCGCTGAATAATCGTTCAGCGGTGTATGTAGTTGAATGGTTAAATTATTATAGTAAAATAGCCTATTTAACTATTCAAGTGATTAAACATTGTCTGAAGTCAGTTTAGCGCCAGTGTATTCTCTATACAAGCGGGCAATATTGGTCATATCGATACCAACGGGACATTCTGCGGAGCAGGCACCAGTATTGGTACAAGCACCAAATCCTTCAACATCCATTTGCGCTACCATTTTTTCAGCACGCAATTTGCGTTCTGCTTTTCCCTGGGGCAATAATGCAAATTTGCTTACCTGAGCTCCTACAAACAGCATGGCAGAAGCATTTTTGCAAGCCGCTACACAGGCGCCACAGCCGATACAAGCCGCAGAGTTGAAAGCTTCATCGGCCACTATTTTAGGAATCGGCGTTTCATTGGCATCGCGGGCACTTCCTGTATTCACCGAAATATATCCACCAGCTTGAACGATCCGGTCAAAGGCAGAACGGTCTACGATCAGGTCTTTTACAATCGGAAAACTTCTGGCACGCCAGGGTTCAATTACAATAGTTTCGCCATCTTTAAAATGACGCATATGCAACTGACAGGTAGTCGTACGGATCGGTCCGTGGGGTCTGCCATTGATGTAAAGATTACAGGTTCCACAAATTCCTTCGCGGCAGTCGTGGTCGAAAGCGATAGGCTCTTCTCCTTTTGCAGCCAGTTTTTCGTTCAGGTCATCCAGCATTTCCAGAAAAGACATATGTGAATTTACGTCTACATTGTAATCTGCCAGTTTACCTTCTGCATTGGCATGTTTTTGCCGCCATATTCTCAGTGTGAGTTTCATTTGTATAGAGATTAATGATTAGAGATAGATGAACAGCAGAAAAATCAATATTATACTTTTATGATCTGCTGTTCACAACTCATTATTTATAGCTTCTTTGTGTGAGTTTTACGTTTTCAAAAATCAGATCTTCTTTGTGTAATTCCTCTTCTTTGCCAGGGCCTTTGTATTCCCAGGCGGCAACATATGAGTAGTTGGCATCATCGCGTTTAGCTTCTCCATCTTCCGTCTGGTATTCTTCCCGGAAGTGTCCGCCACAGGATTCATTGCGGTTCAGGGCATCGTCTACCATCAATTCGCCCAGTTCGATAAAGTCAGCCACCCGGCTTGCTTTTTCCAGTGTCTGATTGAGTTCTTCGTTAACACCCAGCACTTTTACATCTCGCCAGAATTCTTCTTTCAAGGCTTTTATTTTAGCTTTAGCCCCTTTCAATCCTTCTGCATGGCGTGACATACCGCAGAAATCCCACATGATCTTACCTAGTTCCTTATGGAACGTATCTACTGTTTTTTTGCCATTAATGGAAAGCAGCCGGGTAATCATATCTCTTACTCCCTTTTCTGCTTCCTGAAAGGCCGGGTGAGAAGCTTCAACTTTTGCCGCAGGTAAAGTAGCCAGATAGTCACCAATGGTATATGGAATTACAAAATAACCATCAGCTAAACCTTGCATCAGTGCACTTGCTCCCAGTCGGTTAGCGCCGTGATCAGAGAAGTTAGCTTCACCCAACGCATAACAACCAGGTATAGTGGTCATTAGATTATAATCTACCCACAAGCCACCCATAGTATAGTGTACCGCAGGATAAATGCGCATGGGGGTTTTATATGGATTTTCACCGGTAATTTTCTCATACATTTCAAACAGGTTACCATATTTGGCTGAGATCACTTTTTCACTATCGCGTTTGATGGCATCTGCAAAATCGAGGTAAACAGCTAGTTTGGTATCACCTACGCCACGGCCTTCATCACATACATATTTGGCATTCCGGGAAGCCACATCACGGGGAACCAGGTTACCAAAAGAGGGATATCTTCTTTCCAGAAAATAATCCCGCTCTTGTTCGGGTATATCTTCGGGCTTACGTGTATCACCTTGTTTTTTCGGTACCCACACCCGTCCATCATTCCGCAACGATTCCGACATCAGCGTCAACTTTGACTGGTACTCTCCGGATACTGGAATACAGGTGGGATGGATCTGGGTAAAGCAGGGATTTCCAAAGAAAGCACCTTTTTTGTGCGCACGCCAGGTAGCACTTACATTACAACCCATGGCATTAGTAGAGAGGTAAAATACGTTGCCATATCCTCCGGTACACAGCAATACAGCATGTCCGCTATGAGATTCAATCTGGCCGGTAATCAGGTTGCGGGTAATAATACCACGGGCCCTGCCATCTACCATCACCAAGTCGAGCATTTCGGAACGGGTATACAATTTTATTTTACCACTTGCCACCTGACGGCTCATGGCGCTATACGCACCCAGCAACAACTGCTGTCCAGTCTGGCCACGGGCATAAAATGTTCTGGAGACCTGGGCACCTCCAAAAGAACGGTTGGCGAGTAAGCCACCATATTCACGGGCAAACGGTACACCTTGCGCTACACACTGGTCTATAATATTCACACTTACTTCTGCCAGGCGGTACACATTTCCTTCTCTTGCCCGGTAGTCTCCCCCTTTTACGGTGTCATAAAATAGGCGATAGACGCTATCGCCATCATTCTGATAATTTTTGGCTGCATTAATACCGCCCTGCGCGGCAATACTGTGCGCGCGGCGGGGGCTATCGTGAAAAGTAAAAGCTTTTACATTGTAGCCAAGTTCAGCCAGAGAGGCAGCGGCAGAGGCGCCAGCCAGTCCGGTTCCCACTACAATTATATCGTATTTCCTCTTGTTGGCAGGATTTACCAGCTTTAAGTTAAACTTATGCTTGGTCCATTTGTCTGCCAGAGGGCCTTCCGGAACTTTAGATTCTAATGTCATATATGTCAGCGTTTTGCTATACACCTTTCGGCTTTAGCCTAAGTTAAATGTATGTGTAAATAAAACAGATTACAATGAGTTAAACCAAATACTTTTTAATCTGTTCTAACCCATTTATAAGCATTGTTGTTATAAGCCAGATAGTAAAAAGTACAGCGGAAAAGCCGCAAAAGCCGCCGGAAAAAGGATTGCAATCACCAGGCCTATTTTCTGAATGAGTGGAGTGTACTTAGTATGCCGGATTCCCAGGCTTTGGAAACCACTTTGAAAGCCATGCATCAGGTGAAAGGAGAGCAATACCATGGCTATAATGTACAAAATAGAGAGCCACCATTCCTGACGGAAAACGGTAACTACCAGATTATACATATCTTTATTACCCCACTGATCTATTCCCGGATCCCCAAACTTATATCGATACCAGAAATTCTGAATATGCGTTATCAGAAAAATAAGCACGATACTTCCCGATAAACCCATATTCCTGGAAAACCAGGAGCTATTTGCAGATGGATTGTTATAGGCATATGCCTGGGGTCTTGCTTTCTGATTCCGTCGGGTAAGTACAACAGACGTATATACGTGAATCACTACACCGAGCACTAAAACAATTTCAAGCACCCTGATGATGCCAGCAGTAGACATAAAGTGAGAATATTCATTAAATGCTTGTCCGCCATCACCTCTGAACATAAGCAGGTTGCCCGACAGGTGGACAAACAGAAAAGAAACCAGGAATAATCCGGTGAGCGCCATTACCAGTTTGCGGCCAATTGTACTGGTAAGCGTTTGGGTAATCCAACTCATATGAAAATTGTATTAAAATTAGTTTAACAAATAATTAACAAATCGAAAACGCTCAAAGTTACACCCGGCTTGGGTATTAAGCAACGCAAATGTTTATTTTAATAAAGTTAATTTTAAGCATTTACCTTACATGTGTATTTAATATTTATAAGGTAGTACAGCAGGTTTATAACAAGGGCTTGTTTGTTTTGTTTACCCAAATAATAGCTTAACTTTGATAAGTATGTTTTCTATGATATAGTCCAGTTTTACAGCCTTTTTCAGCCGGTTATGCGATATTTCTTATCCACCTTTTTCTGTTTACTGCTGGGTTTAGCTCTGGTAGAAAGCGCCTATGCTTCCCATGTTCGGGCAGGTGAAATCACAGCTGTCCGAGATAGAAGTGCTGCCAACCGGAATACATTAACTTATATCTTCACTTTCACTATGTACCGGGATATGTGTGGTTCTTGTGTGCAGGCGGGTCCGGAAGAGCTGTTTTTCGGGGATGGCACAAGCAGTGGTAGATTAGAGCCAGTAAGCAAGGATACCATAGGAAATCGGACAGAAAAAGTTACTTATATATACACCCATACCTATAGTGCTCCAGGAATTTATATTATACATATTTCAGTTGAAAATCGCAATGATAAGGTGCTGAATATGTTTGATTCACTCAATACACCATTCCATGTAAAAACGACTTTATTTATCAACCAGTCAGTAGGTATCAACAATACGCCTATATTGCTTAATGCCCCAATTGACCTGGCTAGGGTAGGACAGCGATTTATTCATAATCCTGATGCTTTTGATATTGATGGGGATGTGCTCAGATACCGACTGACAACACCGCAACTAGGATACAATCGCAATGTAAATGGCTATCGTCATCCACATTTGGTGCAGCCTCCAGGCCGTTCAGAAACTAGAGGGCCAGCTACATTTTCTATCGATTCTCTCACTGGCGATCTGGTGTGGGATTCGCCAGTTTTACAAGGATTGTATAACGTAGCCTTTGTAATCGAGGAATGGAGGAATGGGATCAAGATCGGGGAGGTGGTCCGGGACATGCAGATCATTGTCAGAGACAATCCCAACAACCGGCCCAACCTGGAAATACCTAATGATACCTGTATTGTGGCCGGCTCTTTTCTGCAAGGGGTGGCCACCGCCACAGACCCGGATAAGAACAGAATCCGCCTGACTGCCAGCAGCGGCTTGTTTCAAGACAATTTTCCTGCACCTAAGCCTACCTTCACGGTACCTGCCCTACAGATGTCTCCGGTTACAGGGCTATTTGAATGGCAGAGTGAGTGTGTGCATGTTCGGAAAGAGCCTTATCAGGTAGTATTTAAAGCCGAAGATTTACCAGGAACTGGTGATGATTCACCAAATAAGTTAGTAGACATCAAGGTCTGGCAGATCACGGTGGTAGGGCCAAGACCAACAGGGCTGCGGGCTACTCCCCAGGGCGCCAACATGCAACTTTCCTGGGATGCTTACACCTGCTCAAATGCGGCTGAAATGATCATTTACCGAAGAGTGGGCTGTACAGACATTGATACCAGTGTGTGTAACACCGGCCTTGTGGCTGCCACCGGCTATGTGGAGATCGGCAGGGTGCCCATCGGCACTACAACATTTATTGATACCAACAATGGATTGGGACTTGATCCGGGCACCAACTATTCCTATAGGATCGTAGCCGGGTTTGCCCCGCCACAGGGAGGAGAAAGTTTAGCTTCGGCTGAAGCCTGTACCGCTCTGAGCCTGGACATGCCCTTTATTACAAATGTGGATGTGCAAGCCACTTCTTCCACACAAGGAGAGATCTTAGTGAAGTGGATACAGCCTTTGGAGTTAGACACCAAAGTCAATCCCGGACCTTACCGTTATGATTTGTACAGAGGCAATGGTTTTCAAGGAGGAGCTTTGCAGCGAATCCGCACAGTAACACTGAACAGTTTTTCTCAGGCCACAGCAGGAGATACTACTTACCTTGACAAAAGCCTGAACACAGCTGATTCTGTCTATCACTATGTCTTGTTTTTCTACACAGGAGCCGGTCTGCAGGATTCCACCCAATCGGCTTCCAGTGTTAGGTTGACAGCCACACCGGTGGTGAATGCCATTGAGTTAAGCTGGCAGGCACAGGTGCCCTGGAGCAATGCCAACACCACTCATAAGGTATACAGGGAAAGCAGAGCAGCCAAAGGCAGTTTTGAGTTGATTGCCACTGTGGAGGTAGGGGCAGAAAGCTCTTTCCGCTTTACAGACACAGGCAATGGGATCGTGTTGGATGAGGATTCGCTGTATTGTTACTATGTGGAAACCTCAGGCAGCTACAGCACCAGTAAGATACCCTCACCTTTGCTTAACAAGTCACAGGTGATCTGTGCATCTCCGCTTGATACCTTGAAGCCTTGTCCGCCTTTGCTTGCCATAGATGTGTTGGATTGTGCTTCGTTTGTAGCTGACAAAGGCAATTGTAATCTGAGTTCTTTCTCAAACAAGCTTACCTGGGAACCGGCCGCGATCAGTGCCTCATGTGATGAGGATGTGGTGGGCTACAGGTTGTATTACAAGCGTTATATGGAGGATGAGGACTATGAGTTGATTGCCAGTTTGCCTGCTACAGCAAGGGAGTATGTCCACAGTGGCCTGCGCTCTTTTGCCGGGTGTTATTACCTGACAGCAGTGGATGAGGATGGACAGGAGAGTGATCCGAGCAATGAAGTCTGCAAGGACAACTGTCCCTATTATGAGCTGCCCAATGTGATCACAGTCAATGGGGATGGCAAGAATGATGAGCTGAGACCCTTTGAATGTCCTTTGTTTGTGGAGAAGGTAGAGATCAGCATTCACAACCGGTGGGGCAGGAGTGTGTTTGAAAGTGAAGACAACATCTTCATCAATTGGGATGGAAGGCTTTTAGTAACAGAAGTATCTTCAGAGGGCCAGGTAAGCACAGGGGTATATTACTATTTAGCCAAAGTGCGCTTTGCCCGATTAAGCAGAAAGGATGAACTGGTTCAGATCAAAGGTTGGGTCCATGTCCTTAGGTAAGTAAGAATTCAGCCTGCTTTTATTTTAGTTTATATTTTTGTATATTCTTTCGGATTACGCTAAAAAATGAATAAAATTTGTTTTCAGAACATAAGCGGAAACTAATTTTTCGTTTAATAGTATCTGATAGTACCAATTTCTAAATACCTAATTGAATGTTATCATCGCAACGAATATTACTCATTCTGATACTGTTTCTTGCCTCATTTGTGAAAGCCCATGCCACCCACGTTAGGGCAGGAGAAATCACGGCTGTTAGGGATACAAGTGCTGCTAACCGGAATACCTTAACTTATATTTTTACTTTCAAACTATACCGGGATACAGAAGGTGTTCCTCAGCAATCAGTTACCCTCAATTTTGGTGATGGCACCAGCCAGACGGTTGAAGACCGTGTTACCAGAAATTTAGGTAATCTGACAGAAGAGCTTACCTTTACGTTTACTCATACCTACAGTGCTCCTGGTGTGTATGTGGTGAATACCAAAATTGAAAATAGAAATGGAGGAATTGTAAATCTGGCATCTCCCTCCGACCAGATTAGTTTTTATGTAGAAACCATCTTATTTATTAACCAGTCTATAGGTATTAACAATACTCCTGTATTGCGGATTCCACCCATTGACTTGGCCCGGGTAGGACAGCGTTTTGTGCATAACCCGGATGCTTTCGATATCGATGGCGATAGCCTGGCTTACAGATTACTTGTACCTAAACAATCTACCAATACAACCGCCAGTGGTTACCGGGACCCAACTGCATTGGGTGGCAGAAGCGAATTAGGAGGTGCGCCTATTTTTAGTATAGACCAGGAAGGTAGTTTAGTATGGGATTCTCCAAACTTGCCAGGTGAATACAACGTAGCGTTTGTAATCGAGGAATGGAGGAATGGGATCAAGATCGGGGAGGTGGTCCGGGACATGCAGATCATAGTCCGGGACAATCCCAACAACCGGCCCAACCTGGAAATACCTAATGATACCTGTATTGTGGCCGGCTCTTTTCTGCAGGGGGTGGCCACTGCCACTGACCCGGATAAGAACAGAATCCGCCTGACTGCCAGCAGCGGCTTGTTTCAGGCTAATTTTCCTCCCACCCGGCCTACTTTCTCAGCCACTGCTCCAACACTTAATCAACCTACTACCGGCACCTTTACCTGGGCAAACAGTGAGTGTGTGCATGTGAGAAAGGAACCTTATCAGGTGGTGTTCCGGGCAGAAGATCTACCTTCTCCTGATACGTCACGAAAACTAGTGGACATCAAGGTATGGCAGATCACGGTGGTGGGTCCAAGACCAACAGGTTTGCGGGCTACTCCTCAGGGCGCCAACATGCAACTTTCCTGGGATGCTTACACCTGTTCAAATGCGGCTGAAATGATCATTTACCGAAGAGTGGGCTGTACAGACATTGATACCAGTGTGTGTAACACCGGCCTTGTGGCTGCCACCGGCTATGTGGAGATCGGCAGGGTGCCCATCGGCACTACAACATTTATTGATACCAACAATGGATTGGGACTTGATCCGGGCACCAACTATTCCTATAGGATCGTAGCCGGGTTTGCCCCGCCACAGGGAGGAGAAAGTTTAGCTTCGGCTGAAGCCTGTACCGCTCTGAGCCTGGACATGCCCTTTATTACAAATGTGGATGTGCAAGCCACTTCTTCCACACAAGGAGAGATCTTAGTGAAGTGGATACAGCCTTTGGAGTTAGACACCAAAGTCAATCCCGGACCTTACCGTTATGATTTGTACAGAGGCAATGGTTTTCAAGGAGGAGCTTTGCAGCGAATCCGCACAGTAACACTGAACAGTTTTTCTCAGGCCACAGCAGGAGATACTACTTACCTTGACAAAAGCCTGAACACAGCTGATTCTGTCTATCACTATGTCTTGTTTTTCTACACAGGAGCCGGTCTGCAGGATTCCACCCAATCGGCTTCCAGTGTTAGGTTGACAGCCACACCGGTGGTGAATGCCATTGAGTTAAGCTGGCAGGCACAGGTGCCCTGGAGCAATGCCAACACCACTCATAAGGTATACAGGGAAAGCAGAGCAGCCAAAGGCAGTTTTGAGTTGATTGCCACTGTGGAGGTAGGGGCAGAAAGCTCTTTCCGCTTTACAGACACAGGCAATGGGATCGTGTTGGATGAGGATTCGCTGTATTGTTACTATGTGGAAACCTCAGGCAGCTACAGCACCAGTAAGATACCCTCACCTTTGCTTAACAAGTCACAGGTGATCTGTGCATCTCCGCTTGATACCTTGAAGCCTTGTCCGCCTTTGCTTGCCATAGATGTGTTGGATTGTGCTTCGTTTGTAGCTGACAAAGGCAATTGTAATCTGAGTTCTTTCTCAAACAAGCTTACCTGGGAACCGGCCGCGATCAGTGCCTCATGTGATGAGGATGTGGTGGGCTACAGGTTGTATTACAAGCGTTATATGGAGGATGAGGACTATGAGTTGATTGCCAGTTTGCCTGCTACAGCAAGGGAGTATGTCCACAGTGGCCTGCGCTCTTTTGCCGGGTGTTATTACCTGACAGCAGTGGATGAGGATGGACAGGAGAGTGATCCGAGCAATGAAGTCTGCAAGGACAACTGTCCCTATTATGAGCTGCCCAATGTGATCACAGTCAATGGGGATGGCAAGAATGATGAGCTGAGACCCTTTGAATGTCCTTTGTTTGTGGAGAAGGTAGAGATCAGCATTCACAACCGGTGGGGCAGGAGTGTGTTTGAAAGTGAAGACAACATCTTTATCAACTGGGATGGAAGATTGAGTTCTGGTGAGGGATCAGGAGGAGGGCAGGTGAGCACAGGGGTATATTATTATCTAGCCAAGGTTAGGTTTGCCCGCCTGAGCAGAAAGGATGAACTTGTCGAGATCAAAGGTTGGGTCCACGTGTTGAGGTAAATAACCCAATTGCTAAAGCCTAATTTAAGATATACAGAATGCCTGGAATTAATCCGGGCATTCTGCTTGTTAAAAGGGAGTGGTGATAATACTATTATAAGAAGTTATGTATACTATACTATTTGATGGGGTTTGTAACTTGTGTAATGCCAGTGTAAACTTTATAATTGACCGGGATACACACAATAAATTTGTGTTTGCTGCGCTTCAATCAGAAAGCGGACAAAAAGCTATACAAAAATGCAAAATTGCTATCCCTCAGAACGATTACGACAGCTTGATATTAATCAAAGGAGACAAAGTATTTAAAAAATCCACAGCAGCTTTAAAGATAGCGAGTGAATTAAGTGGTGGGTGGCCACTGTTTTATCTATTCATAGTTATACCAGCACCCGTTCGGGATATTTTTTATACACTTATTGCTAAAAACCGATATAAATTATTTGGCAGAAGTGACTCCTGCCGCTTGCCAAGCGCTGAATTGAATCGTAAGTTTATTTAACTTCCCTCCATTTTAATTCAGTTTATTCGTTTTTACGGATTGTAGTACAGTTTTAAATAAAAACAATGGAAGTTTTGAAACTTATTACCTATTTTGTTCCGTATTTCTTAAATTAGCTGCCTGTTTTTATATTCATAGATGAGAGCATATATTTTTCCTGGTCAGGGATCGCAATTCACTGGCATGGGCAAAGAACTGTACGAGCAATCCACCAAAGCCAGAAACTTGTTTGAGCAAGCCAATGACATTCTCGGATTTAATATCACCCGGATCATGTTTACCGGTACGGATGAAGAACTCAAACAGACCAATGTAACCCAACCAGCCATATTTATACATTCAGTAATATTAGCCAGTGTTGCAGAAGATTTTCGGCCTGATATGGTAGCCGGGCATTCCCTGGGAGAGTTTTCTGCACTGGTAGCTAATGGAACCTTATCCTTTGAAGATGGTTTACGTCTGGTTTCACAACGGGCAGAGGCTATGCAGCGGGCCTGTGAACTCAATCCTTCTACGATGGCAGCTATTTTAGGCCTCAACGACGAAACAGTAGAGAGAGTATGTGCCCAGATCGATGAGATTGTGGTTCCTGCCAACTATAATTGTCCTGGGCAACTGGTGATCTCCGGAAGTATGAAAGGAATTGAGATTGCCTGCATACAACTAAAAGAAGCTGGCGCTAAACGGGCATTGCCTCTGCAGGTAGGAGGGGCTTTTCATTCTCCATTAATGGAACCAGCCAAAGAACAACTGGCAGTAGCCATTGAAAAAACATTTTTTAATACCCCCTCTTGTCCTGTATATCAGAATGTAAATGCACAACCAGCTACAGATGTACAAACTATTAAAGCAAACCTGATTGCACAACTGACTGCCCCGGTACGCTGGACGCAGTCTGTGCAAAACATGGTTAATGATGAAGCAAGTACATTTATTGAATGCGGACCTGGAAAAGTATTGCAAGGATTGGTAAAAAAAATCAGTCCTGAAGCTTCGGTTGCCAGCATCTAATTATTAATTTGAAAGTGCACCTGAAACCTGCCATTGATATAAATACAAATTAAGTATTTTTTATACAATGGCTTTGAAAGAAACCTATGAAACCACTACCGGTATATAGCCTGATTAAAGTAATACCCCGATGGACTATCCTTCAGATAGATATAATTATTTGCCTGATTTCTATTTTCTTAGCCTTTTTATTACGATTTAATTTTGAATTATCCCATATAGAATGGCCCTCATTTTCACTGGCTGCTATACTGGTGGTTTCTTTAAAGCTGGTATTTTTTCTGATTACCAAGAGCTTTGCAGGCATTATAAAATATACCAGTGTAGAAGATGCCAAGCGCATTTTTTATGCATTGACCTATAGTTTGCTGATCCTCCTGCTAATAGATTTGATATATTATTATTATACCCAGATATATATTATCCCGGTTTCTATTCTCATTATAGATTATTGTGTGTCTATGCTCAGCATGGCTGCCTTCCGGATTCTGGTTAAGATCATTTATTTTGAATGGAAAAACCAGCAGAGCAGCCAGTCGAGCGAGAAAGTGAATATAATTATTTATGGTGCTGGAGAAGCTGGTGTAATTACTAAACGCACCATTTCGCAGGACAAAGATAATAATATGAATGTAGTGGCTTTTCTGGATGATGATCCTGCAAAGGTAAAAAACACCATTGATGGCGTTCCTATCTATCAGAATACAGCGGATAATTTATCGAGGATAATCCGTCAGAAGCAGGTAGAAGTGCTTATTATTGCTATCCAGGGAATTTCACCTGAACGAAAAAAGGAGATCATTGATTATTGCCTGGCTTTTGGTGTACAAGCCAGAAGTATTCCTCCGGTTCAAAAATGGATCAATGGCGAACTGAGCCTGAAACAGATAAAGGATGTAAACATTGAAGATGTATTAGGCCGTGATCCTATAAGCCTGGATAAATCCAAGATCAGCAAAGATATTGAAGGAAAAACAATTATGATTACCGGTGCCGCTGGTTCTATTGGAAGCGAACTGACACACCAGATATTACCCTTTTTGCCAAAAAAGCTGGTGTTAGTTGATCAGGCAGAATCAGCATTATATGACCTGGAACTGGAATTATCTGAAATGCCGGTTAAGATAAACTTTGAAACCAGAATATGTAATATTACCAATGCCAACCGGATGGAAAAGATTTTCCGGAACTATAAACCAGATATTGTTTTTCATGCGGCTGCTTATAAGCATGTACCAGTAATGGAAGATAATCCATCAGAAGCGGTACTAACTAATATTCTGGGTACTAAGATTGTAGCCGATCTTTCTGCCAAACATGGAGTAGAAAAATTTGTGATGATATCTACCGATAAGGCTGTAAACCCAACAAGTGTAATGGGAGCATCCAAACGTGTTGCAGAAATTTATATTCAATCTCTCAATAATCACCTTGCCCAGAAACCATCACCTGTTCAACGTACCACCCGATTTATCACGACCAGGTTTGGCAATGTGCTGGGGAGCAATGGTTCTGTTATTCCCAGGTTTAGGAAACAAATTGCGCAGGGAGGGCCAGTTACCATTACCCACCCGGATATTACCCGTTATTTTATGACTATTCCTGAAGCTTGCCAGTTAGTTTTGGAAGCAGGGAGTATGGGTGAAGGAGGGGAGATATTCCTGTTTGATATGGGTAAATCTATCAAAATTGTAGATCTGGCTAAGAAAATGATTAAACTTTCCGGCTTAACACTTGGAAAAGACATTCAACTGGTATTTACTGGTCTGCGCCCTGGCGAAAAATTGTATGAGGAATTACTTAGCAATGAGGAAAATACCAAGCCTACACACCATCCACAGATATTGATTGCCAAAGTACGTAAATATGATTTCCAGTTGATTCAGGAACAACTGATGGATTTATCTAATCTCTTGCCTCTGCATAACAATGAAGCAGTCATTCTTTGTATGAAGAAGATCGTTCCCGAATATATCAGCCAGAATTCAGTGTATGAGAAACTTGATAATCCGCAGCCATCGGTGAATTAAAGATCTAAGTAACAACACGTACATCCAGCGTATCCGGGCAATTTTGAAGCAATTGCAAATTGGTTTGTTGTAATACCGGATGAATATAATCAGGGGCGATTTCAGCCAAAGGTACCAGGGTGAAACGCCTGTAAGCGATTTGCGGATGTGGAATGATTAGAACTTCCGTTTCGACTACCAGCGTATTAAAGTATAGAATATCAATATCAATCAACCGGGATTCCCAGCGGGCTCGCCGCTCCCGGCCCAAATTCTTTTCAATTTCATTGATTTTTTGAAGCAACATTTGAGGGCTTAGATCAGTTTGTATCTCAAGTACCTGGTTCAGAAAGGCCGGCTGATCAGTATTTCCCCAGGCAAGCGTTTGATACACAGCCGACTGCTTAGTGATATTTCCAGCTTGTAAGGAGAGTAGTGTTCTGGCTTGTTCGAGATTTAGCTGTTTGCTACCCAGATTACTGCCCAGCAATAAATATGAAATAGTTGCCATTCATGTAAAAAAACCAAAAGTATGTATTCTGTTTTATAACTTTGTTATATTTTATAATTCTATTTATGCAGGCACATTAGTGAATTTATGTTATTTCATTGATCTGTGTAAATAAGGTAGGCTGATTTGTTATTTAACATGTATAACTTTTTAATCCATTATGCTTCAATTTCTTAAGTTTGTTTTTGCAACCATCATAGGTTTGGTCATATTTTCTTTCCTACTGCTATTTATTGTGATGGGTATTGCGGCTTCAGCTTCTTCCACCGACCCGGTAAAGGTAGAGGCTAATTCTGTATTAAAACTCAAGTTTGATAAACCCATTGTTGAAAGAGGAAGAGACAATCCCCTGGACGAACTCGAACTCCCTTTTACACCTGAGGCCAATGTGGGGCTAATCCAAATCCGGGAGGCCATTGCCAATGCGAAGTTAGACAATAATATAAAAGGCATTTACCTGGAAATGGATATGTTTCTGGATGCCGGGTATGCTACCATTGAAGAAATTCGCAATGCACTTATAGACTTTAAATCTTCCGGTAAATTTATAACGGCATATGGCGAATACTATACAGAAAAAGGCTATTATCTGGCTTCTGTTGCCGACGAAATTTACCTGCATCCGGTGGGAGGAATTGAACTAAATGGGATCAGTGCGGAAGTTTTATTTTTGAAAGGTACCTTTGAAAAATTGGATATAAAGCCTGAGATTTTTAAAGTGGGAGAATATAAAAGTGCGGTTGAACCATTTTTCCTGGATAAAATGAGTGAACCCAGCCGGGCACAAACCATTTCTTATCTGAACTCCATTAATAATTTTACCATTAGCAATATTTCCAAAGCCAGAAAACTGCCAGTAGAAGAGGTGAGGAAACTGGAAGATTCCTTGCTGATCCGGGAACCAGAAGATGCGCTCAAATATAAACTAATTACCAACCTGGGGTATTATGATGAGGTAGATGCGGCTATTAAGAAAAAGCTCAAACTAGGTTCTGACAAGAAAATAGGCTTTATTAGCTTATCCAAATACCTGAAAGCTGAAAAATTACTTAAACAAGGTAGTTTTGATAACCGCATAGCTGTAATTGTAGCTTCTGGCGATATTACTTCTGGCGAAGGTGATGACAACACCATTGGTTCTGATAAGATAGCCGCTGAAATCCGCAAAGCCCGCCTGGATAAAAAAATAAAGGCTATAGTGTTGCGTATCAATTCACCCGGAGGTAGTTCTTTGGCCTCTGATGTAATGTGGCGGGAAGTAGTAGAGGCTAAAAAAGCAAAACCAGTAATTGCCTCCATGTCTGATCTGGCGGCTTCAGGTGGATATTATATGGCGATGGCTTGCGATACCATTGTGGCGCATCCGAATACCATTACAGGTTCAATAGGTATTTTTGCAGTACTGTTTAATGTAGAGAATTTTCTGAAAAATAAACTCGGCATGACGACGGATAACGTTAAAACCAATAAGTATGCAGATTTAGGTTATCCTACGCATACGCTTACAGATTTTGAAAGAAATGTGATACAGAGCAGTGTAAACAGAGGATATGATATTTTTACCAGCAAAGCAGCAGAAGGCCGTGATATGCCGGTAGATTCTCTCAAAAAGCTAGCTTCCGGCCGGGTGTGGACTGGCTTAGAAGCCAAGGAAAATGGACTGGTAGACGTATTAGGTGGCCTGGATGATGCCATTGCTATTGCGGCCAAGGCAGCTAAAGTAGACAAAGATTTCCGGGTGCGGTATTATCCGGCACAAAAAACATTTATTCAGGAGTTGTTCAGCGATATGAATGATGAGGCCGAAGAAAGAATTATGGAAAGTAAATATGGCGCTATGACTCCTTATGTAAAATCGCTGGAAAAAATCAGAAGCTGGGAAGGAATTCAGGCCAGGCTGCCATTTGATGTGGTATTAAAATAAGCCCATCAATTAACGTTAATTTTTCCTGAGTAATGGCTAAATTGGTACATATTTATCAATTTAGCCATTTATGTTTATATTGCTGGCTGTAAGTAATGCATATGTGAAAGGTCGCAGAATAATACAAATTCATCTATTATCATATATTCATTTATTACTTAAATCTTCAAACAGCCGTCTTGCTCAAAACCAAACCTTATTCTTATGAACATCAGAAACAACTGGACCCGCGAGGAAATTTCTGCTATATATCACTTACCAGTACTGGATTTAATTTTTAAAGGAGCTATTGCTCACCGGCAACACCACGACCCACAGGAAGTACAGGTATGCACCCTGTTATCTGTAAAAACCGGTGGCTGTCCCGAAGATTGTGCCTATTGTCCACAAGCAGCCAGGTATCATACCAATGTTAAAACCCATAAATTATTACCCACTGAAGAAGTATTAGCTGCCGCCAGCAAAGCAAAAGAATCCGGAAGTACACGTTTTTGTATGGGCGCTGCCTGGCGGGAAGTGCGCGACAATAAAGATTTCGACCGGGTGCTGGACATGGTGAAGGGAGTAAATCAGATAGGCATGGAAGTGTGTTGTACGCTGGGCATGTTAACCGAAGAACAGGCGCTTAAATTAAAAGATGCGGGCTTATATGCCTATAATCATAACCTGGATACCAGTGCCGAACACTACGACAAAATTATTACTACCCGTACCTACGACGACAGGCTTGAAACGCTGGATCATGTGCGCAAAAGTGGCATCTCTGTTTGTTCCGGTGGCATTATCGGATTGGGAGAAGCAGTAGAAGACAGAATAGGTATGCTGCATACTCTGGCAAACCTGCCCGAACATCCGGAATCAGTGCCGGTAAATGCACTGGTGCCTGTTGAAGGAACCCCACTAGAAGACCAGGAAAAAGTATCTGTGTGGGAAATGGTGCGGATGATTGCTACTGCCCGTATTATTATGCCTAAAGCCATGATCCGGCTTTCTGCAGGGAGAGTACGCATGAACCTAGAAGAGCAGGCTTTGTGTTTTCTGGCCGGTGCTAATTCTATCTTTGCCGGTGATAAACTCCTCACTACACCTAATCCGGAAGTAGATGCAGATAAGCAAATGTTTCAGGTGCTGAACCTGAAACCGCGCAAAGCATTTAAAGATGGTGTGGCTGTAAAATTTGAGCAAATTCCCTTGTAATCGTATATGGTGGTAAGAAGCGTGAGTTGTTATCAACCTGAATACCAGTATATACGTTTGTTCAGTTACTAGATACTTAGCTATGCTTGAAAAACTAATTGCAGCAGGAGAGGGGCCAACCATAGAATTTAAGAGTACTGTAGACAGTGCGCTGAAAATAGCCAAAACTCTTTCTGCATTTGCTAATACCAAAGGAGGAACATTATTAGTAGGTGTATCCGATAGTGGTAAAATCTCTGGTATCCAGTCGGAATTACAGGAAATGCAGAAAATTGAGCAGGCAGCTTCCTTTTATTGCGAGCCTGTTGTTGAACTATCATACCAGGTTTTTGAAGCAGCAGGACGGCAGGTATTGGCTGTTTATATTAACGAAAGTGAGCAGAAACCGCATATTGTCAGAAATGGAGGTGAAAAAACAGTTTATGTTCGAGCGAAAGATAAAAGTGTTCCCGCCGGACAGGAAATGACAAAGGTCCTCCAGAATGGTTCCTCTACACCCGTAAACAATGTTTCTGCCTCCAGAAATATTAAAACCTTGCTGACCTTTCTGCAAAAGCATGAATCGGTTACAATTAAAAAATATGCCAAAATGATTAATGTTTCTGAAGGCAGAGCTGCTTCTATTCTGAAAGAATTAGTCTGGCAGGGAATTTTACTTATTCATGATAAACAAACACCAGTTACGTATTCCTTGAAATAATCAGGTAATGAGCTTGTTTCTTATAGGCATCAAATAAAAAAGCCCTTTTAACAGGGCTTTTTTATTTGATGAGATTGGATATTAACCAATTTGTATTCTTTTGAAATTTGATACGGTTAATCCTTTATGTGCACTATCTAGTACTTGTGCTACCGTTTTAGAATTGTCTTTTACAAATTCCTGATTTAGTAACGTACTGTCTTTGTAGAATTTGTTCAGTTTACCCATGGCGATTTTTTCAAGCATCGCTTCAGGTTTTCCATCGGCACGGGCTTGTTCTTTTCCAATTTCGATTTCACGCTCGATCGTAGCGGCATCCACACCATCCTTATCCACAGCTACCGGACGCATGGCCGCAATCTGCATAGCCACGTCTTTCCCTACTTCAGTCACATCAGTATTACCTGTATTTTTAAGGGCAAGCAGTACGCCTAATTTACCATTAGAGTGAACATAAGGCACTACTTTTTCGCCTTCCAGTTTCTCGAAAGCAACAATTTCAATTTTCTCGCCGATTTTACCCATCAGGTCAGTCAGATGCTCAGATACCGGACGGCCATCTACATGCAGGGCAAGTAACTCGCCTGCTGTGTCCATTCCGTTTTTAACGGCTGCATCCAATACAGTATTTCCCAGTTTCTGAAATTCTTCATTTTTAGCCACGAAATCCGTTTCACAACCTAAGGCTACCAGTGTAGCAGTGGTGCCTGCATCATTTACTTTTACAAAAACAGCGCCTTCAGAAGTTTGTCTGTCGGAACGGGAAGCAGATACCTTCTGACCCTTTTTTCTTAGGATATCAATGGCAGCTTCAAAATCGCCATTGGCTTCGGTTAAGGCTTTTTTGCAATCCATCATACCGGCGCCGGTCATTTGCCGGAGTTTATTTACGTCTTGTGCTGAAATAGTAGCCATCATGATACGTTTTTAGTTTTGATATAGGGTTTGGTTTATAAGCTGTACTTAAAAAAAATTGAACACTGAATCAAAAGCTCAATGTTCAATTTTGCCTGCTTTTATGCAGTGAGTATTACAAAATATTATGCTTCTGATTCTGTTTCTGGCTCT
Organism: Rhodocytophaga rosea; assembly: GCF_010119975.1. Taxonomy (GTDB): domain Bacteria; phylum Bacteroidota; class Bacteroidia; order Cytophagales; family 172606-1; genus Rhodocytophaga; species Rhodocytophaga rosea. The sequence continues at coordinate 1,795,836 of NZ_CP048222.1, read as the reverse complement.
TCCGTGTCTTCAGCAACTTCAGCTACCGGAGCAGGGGCAGAGGCAGCCTTTTTGCTGGCAGCCGCATCTACAGAACGCTTGGTTTCTTCTTCTTCCTGTAATTTCTGATCATCTTTATCTTTCTTTCTCTCCATTAATCCATCTTCTATGGCTCTACCAATGGCATGGGTAATGATAGAAATAGATTTATAAGCATCATCATTGCCAGGAATCGGGAAATCTACACTATCAGGATTAGAGTTAGTATCTACGATAGCAAATACAGGAATCCCTAATTTATGTGCTTCTGCAATAGCAATATGCTCTCTTTTTACGTCTACTACGAATAAGGCAGCAGGCAAACGGGTCAGATCAGCAATACCACCCAGCAATTTCTGTAATTTATCTTTCTCACGTGTTACCATCAGTCTTTCACGTTTCGCCATGTTGGTAAACGCTTCCTCTTTCATCAGCTTCTCAATAGAAGACATTTTTTTGAGGGATTTTCTCACCGTAGCAAAATTGGTAAGCATACCGCCTAACCATCTTTCGGTAACATAAGGCATTTTCAGCCTTCTTGCTTCTTCTGCTACCACTTCCTGCGCTTGCTTTTTAGTAGCCACAAACATGATTTTCCGGCCGGAGCGCACGATCTGTTTTACAGCGTTTGAAGCATCTTCTAAAGCCGCCAGGGTTTTGTTTAAATCAATGATGTGAATCCCGTTTTTCTCCATGAATATATATGGAGCGATCCTTGGATCCCACTTTCTGGTAAGGTGGCCAAAATGCACGCCTGCGTCCAGAAGATCTTTATACTGTAGTTGAGCCATTTTAATTGTTTTTGTAAGATGTTGAATAAAATCCGCTTTTTGCGGCAAGCCCTGCATCGGTCTCTACAAGCAAAGCTTATTTAAGTATTAATCGCTGGTTATCCCTTAAAACCATGAACAACCAACAAGGAGATGATTAACGTTTGCTGAACTGGAATCTTCTACGGGCTTTTCTTCTGCCGTATTTCTTCCGTTCTACCATTCTTGGATCTCTGGTAAGGAAACCTTCTTTTTTCAGGGCAGGACGATATTCCGCATTTACGCCGCACAATGCTCTGGCAATTGCCATTCTTAAGGCTTCTGCCTGACCGGTTGTACCACCGCCAGCTACATTTGCTTTTACATCATAGCTGCCTAGTGCAGATACTACACTGAAAGGCTGATTTACGATGGTTTGCAGAATGTCGGATGCAAAGTATTCCTTCACATTTCTCTGGTTTACTGTGATCTCACCTTTACCGGGAGTCAGGTAAACTCTGGCTATTGAGGTTTTTCTTCTGCCAATTGTATTAACAACTTCCATTTGTTTTTTAGTTAGGCTGAAAAGGGTAGACTTTCAGCAGTTTTATTTTTGGTGTAATATAAAAAGCTACAAGCGGATGGCTTATAGCTAAAACTTCAATTATAATTTTATTGTTTTAGGTTGCTGGGCTTCATGTGGATGCTCAGCGCCATTATATACGTACAAATTATGGAAAAGCTTTCTGCCTAAACTATTTTTTGGCAACATTCCGCGTACCGCTCTCTCAATAATGAGGGCGCTATTGCGGGCGGCTAATTCTCTGGGAGTTGCAAAGCGCTGACCACCAGGATGACCAGTGTGAGTAATATATTCTTTTTGAGTCCATTTTCTGCCGGTAAGCCGGATTTTATCTGCATTGATAACAATCACATTATCGCCGCAATCTACGTGAGGAGTAAAATTAGGCTTATTTTTTCCTCTGATAATTTTGGCAACATCACTTGCCAGACGGCCTAATACTGCCTGCTGTGCATCAATCAGAACCCATCCTTTTTCAACGGTTGCCTGGTTGGCAGAAATGGTTTTATAACTTAAGGTATCCACTTGTTAAAAATTTTAATAGTGTGATTTACAAACGTTTACTAATTCTTTGGAATGCAAAAACAATACATACTTTAATTATACTTTTTGTGCTGTTCTTGTTTTCTTTAAAAACGGAGTGCAAATGTAAAGGCTATTTCCCTGAAATACAATAGAGATTTCATTTTAATTTTATCCCAGTTAGTCTGCTATATGGCTGGTAACCTGATGTTAAAATTTGCTCTTTTTTTCACTAATAGCACGAAATTGATGTTTATTTGGATGTTAAGTATAACTCTAAAAGTACTTCCTCCGTTTTTATAGCTGTAACCTTAAACATGTAAAAAAATGATAGAGTCTCAAGAATTAAAAAACAAAGCTCAAGAATTAAAAGGTAAAGCAGATAGCTTTAATCCAGCATACAAAGAAGGTCCGGTAGCAGCAACCATTGAAAAATACACAGCAAAATTACCCTCAGATTTATTTCTATGGGCAGCTTTAGGTTCAATGGCTATTTCTGCTACGCTGAAAATTATGAAAAAAGACGAAGAAGCTCTTTTTGTAGGACAATGGCCAGCTCCATTCTTACTTCTGGGTTTATACAATAAACTCGTTAAAATGGAAGGATTTGAGAAAGATAAATAACATCCTGTATAACATAAAAACCCGGCTTAAAACCGGGTTTTTATGTTATACATACTTCTCAAAAGCTGAATGGCAATATCCTCAACATCTTTACAGCACCAGCTGCTTAATATCGAGTACATCCTGAATTTTCCTCTGCGTAACTGGTTTTTCGATATAGCCTAAAAAATTAAATTCATCTATTTTTTCTCTTTCCCGGTAATAAGGGGAACTGCTTAAAATAATAACAGAAGTATGTTTAGGTTGCACCCCTGGCATTTTATTCAATTCGGCTAAAAATTCATAGCCATCCATGCCTGGCATTTTCAGATCCAGGAAAATGAGTTGTGGAAAACAATCTTGCACTGGTACTTGGGTGTCTCCGGATGCAGACAGGCAGTTCTCCTGCAGGTAATCTAAAGCCTGACGGCTATTTTCAAAAATAATTGTTTCCAGCTTGTTGCTCATTTGCTCAATGGTAGACTGGGCAATAAAACTGCTAATTGTATCGTCGTCAATAATAAATACTTTGTTAATGTTTGGCATTCATGTAGAAGATAAAATGGTGAAGCAATAGGTAGACATATCCATTCAAAACGTAAAATTCTGCGAACAGTTCAATGGTTGCGCAGTATTTTACCGAGGTATATATAAGCAGAACCAATTGTAAACAGGTCAGGACAGGGCATCAGCAACAGAAACGATCAATTTCTCCTCATCTGTAAGATCGCTTGGCTGGCTGTTTTCCTGGGTGGGTAAATAGTCTTTACCCCGCAAACTCCATTTATGCTTTGCTCTGGTCAACTCTTCATAAATTATCTCAACCTGCTTATGTAAACTAATAATAATTGACTTTTTGGATTTTCCAGGGGCAACATTTGCGGCAATGGTAGCTTCTGAGCCGAGCAGTAACCGGTATAATTCAGGAAAATCAGCTGAGAATATTAATTTTAATTCATCTGCTTCTTTTTCAGCCTGCAATTGTTTGGCTGTATGAATTTCTTCCTGTTGCTTACGGAGCTTTTCACGCAACTGTTCAGCTTTTGCCTGGAGGTGATTTTGTGTGTTCATAAAATTATTATGATGTGAATTAACCAAAACTGTACATTTGTATATAATGGTATCAGATAATCAGGCATTTTTAAGCATACTTTCCCTTAGCAATTATGTTCCATTCGGGGAAAGATATAGAAAGTACAGATTCAGAAAAATACCCACTTCCAGGTATTTTCTAAATGAGCCCATCTGCCTGTACGATAAAAACCAGCCCTTTTTTGTAAGCTTATTTATTTCACCCGGATGGTTTTAATGTTGGTAAATTCCCGGATGCCGATGCCAGCCAGCTCCCGTCCATACCCTGACCTTTTTACGCCTCCAAACGGGAATCTGGGATCTGATTTTACAATGTCATTAATGAATACCATGCCTGATTCAATTTTTCTGGCGAGTGCTTCCCCTTTCTTCAAATCTTTAGTCCAGATAGAAGCCCCCAGGCCATATTTACAATCATTGGCCACATGAATGGCTTCTGCCTCATCTTTCACCGTAATAATACAAGCTACCGGGCCAAATAATTCTTCCTCATAAGCAGGCATTCCCGGCTTCACGCCTGTAAGTATAGTAGGCGTGAAAAATGCACCTGTGCGATTGATGCGGCCACCACCAGTAATAATTTTAGCGCCTTTTTTTATAGATTCCTTCACTTGCTCCAGTAATTCATTGGCCAGATCTTCCCTGGCCATTGGCCCATAGTCTACATCTGCCTTTTGTGGGTCACCAGCTTTCAACTGAAGCATATATTTTTTCATTCCTTCAATAAACGGAGCTGCTACAGATTCGAGAACAATAAAGCGTTTGGAACAGATACAACTTTGTCCTGTATTAATCATGCGGCCTTTTACGGCCATCTGGGCAGTATATTCCAGATCAGCATCTGCCAGTACAATAAATGGGTCGCTGCCGCCGAGTTCAAGAACTGTCTTTTTGATATATTTTCCAGCCAGTTGTGCTACAGTTGATCCGGCTCCTTCACTTCCAGTGAGGGTAACGGCTTTAATATTTTCATGGGAAATGAGCGTTTCAATCTTTTCTGAACCAATGAGTAAGCTCTGAAAAGCACCTTGCGGAAAACCGGCTTCTAGAAATACAGATTCTATGGCCATGGCGCACTGAGGCACATTGGAAGCATGTTTGAGCACGCCTACGTTGCCAGCCATTAGTGCCGGCGCAGCAAATCGGAATACCTGCCAGAATGGAAAATTCCAGGGCATAATAGCCAGAACGGCACCAATCGGCTGGTAGCTTATCAGATTACGTGTTCCTTCGGCCTGAATCAGCTCATCCTGCATAAATTTTTCGGCATTATCTGCATAATACTCGCAACCAATGGCACATTTTTTCACCTCTTCTATGCCATCTTTAAGCAGTTTTCCCATTTCTAGTGTCATGAGCTGGGCATACTTCTGCTGGTTTTTTAACAAAACCTTGGTTGCCTTTTTCATGAGTTCCCGTCGGTGTGCAAAGGTAGTATTCTGCCAGAACCGGAAAGTATCTTCGGCCAGTTCCAGTACCTGGTTCACCTTCTCTTCTGAGTCTTCTTCAAAACTTCTGACAAGCTGGTTGGTATAAGGATTTACAGATTGTATGGGCATATCAGTAGTGGGTCAGTAATATATGTTTACAGAAAAAGCAAATAGAGCGAGTCTGTGTTATTGAAACGCGAAACTTTTGCACGAAGGTATATTAATGTTTGACTTGAATTTCCTCTGCAGCATCAATTAACTGATTCGCTGCCAAACCAGCGGCTACTACTGCCAGTGGGGGCGCCAGTAATACGCCAGCAAAAGGAATGATCAGAAGCAGGTTAAAAGCCAGCCCATTCCCGATAGCTAGTCCTCTGTGATGGCGGATCAATGCCCGGCTCTGTGAAGCAGATAACCGCCTGAATTCATTGCGGTAATCTATCATTGAAAACCCCACAAAATAGCTTTCAATACACAAAACCAGAAGACCTGCAAAAGGAGTAATGAGTGGAATAAATGCAAGCAGATATAAAGGAATAGTGAGTAATAGTTCAAGAAAAAGGTTTTTTAAAGTAATGGCCAGACCTCTGAAAATATCATGAATGAGTTGCTTAACCTGAAAAGGATGTGACTGTCCGGTGAGGATTTCCTGGGTTTTTTCGGCAATAAGTGCCAGTGCCGGCGCCGAAAGCAGAAGAATGGTATAGCGGTAAAATTTAAAATAAAGCAGAAAAGAAATTAGTTTCACAAGAATTGCCATCAGCCATTCCAGTATAGTTCCTAGCGTTCCGGTAAGTGTGTCAACGCCTGTTATATCAATTAGCCAGCGGCTGATCATACCGGAAAATTCCCAAAGCAGGGTGCCTAAGGCAAAAAAAATCAACAAATTAATAATGGCAGGAATAATCACATACCACCACAGCCGATGGGTGCTAATGAAGGAAACAGCTTTGGGGTAGCTACCCATTCCGGTAGCGGCTTCTTTAAAAAATCGCATACAGCATTGTTTTGGTACGATGCCTGCGAAAATCGTAATTTCAGTTCAATTATCCAGAGCTTAACCCTGGATTATCTCAACTATTCCTGTTTACTTACCGGAAGGCCTTCTTCTTGCCAGGCATCAATTCCGCCATCTAGGTTATATACTTGTTTAAAACCCAGTTCTTTCATCAAATCCGCCGCTTTTTCTGAACGTACACCTCCTTTGCAATACAAAAAATAGGTTTTGGTGGTATCGAGCTTTTTAAGCTGGCTCTCAAAATCATCGTTTTTATAATCAATGTTAAGTGCATCGCTGAGGTGACCTTTGGTGTACTCTTCAGGTGTACGCACATCCAGTAACATACCATTTTGAGCTTGCAGGCTTCGCTGAAAATCGGAAGGTTCCAGTTCTTTGTACACAAAATCGCTTTGTGACTTGGCGCAAGCAGCTAGTAGCAACAGGGAAACTACATAGGGGAGGAGAAACACATATTTTTTCATGCGTAGTCTGGTTTTAGAGGGCAAACTTGCTTACTTAAAGATAACATAAACCATAGAAGAAAATTTCCTGGCTGCTATAAAATAAAAAAGGTGAAGCTGCTGCATCACCTGTATGTATCCGAAAGTAGAGGTAAACCGGGAGAAAACTTATTTAGCCTGACCAGCTTTGGCAGCAAAATCCTGCTTAATGGCTTCTATGTCCACATTTTTAATAACAGGCTTTTTTATCAGTTGCTTGATTCTTTCTACTCTGTTATTAGCTTTGGCTCTGTTTCTTTTTTCTTTTCTTTTTAATCTGGTAACGGCCATGATCGTATTTGTTTGAATTGAGGTGCAAACTTAAAAGTTTATGTGAACATTTGCAAAAAAAGCTTTGACTTATTGAAACCGAATCAGTTTTTTATTAATAATTAGATGGGCTTATCTTATGTTTTTAACTCTGTAAGCTCATCCATTCAAACACATTCATCCGCTTTTTTCTTAGTTTTGCAGAAATTTTGCTTGCATGAGTAACCAGAAATCTACCTTACCGAAAGGAACCCGCGACTTTGGACCAGATAAAATGGTAAAGCGGAATTTCATCTTTCAAACCATTACAGCCATCTTCCAGAAATTCGGTTTTCTACCTATAGAAACGCCTGCCCTTGAAAATTTATCTGTCCTTACTGGTAAGTATGGTGATGAAGGCGATCAGTTGATGTTTAAAGTATTAAATTCAGGTAATTTTCTAGAAAAAGTATCTGCTCAGGATATGGAGAATGGTTATAAAAAATTAACATCTAAAATCTCAGAAAAAGGCTTACGATACGACCTTACTGTTCCTTTCGCCCGCTTTGTAGTGATGAACCGCAATGAATTGGTTTTTCCATTTAAGCGCTACCAGATACAGCCAGTGTGGAGGGCTGACCGTCCGCAGAAAGGCCGTTATAGGGAATTTTACCAATGTGATGCGGATGTGGTAGGAACAGATTCATTGCTGTGCGAAGCTGAAATTGTACTGATGATCAATGAAGTGCTGGAGAAACTGGGTATTGGAGATTTCACCATTAAAGTCAACAACCGGAAGGTATTATCGGCTATCTCGGAAGTAATTGGGTATCCCGGCAAAGAAGGCGATTTGTGTGTTGCTATTGATAAACTCGATAAAATTGGTAAGGAAGGCGTAATAAAAGAGCTGGAAGAAAGAGGATTTGCTCTGGAATCCATTCAGAAGCTTGATCCTATTTTTGAAGTAGAAGGCAATTTTGCAGAAAAAGCGGCCAAACTTGATGCTATTTTTGCTGCCTCAGAAACCGGTAAAAAAGGCTTGCAGGAACTCAGAACCATGATGGGTTATGTGGAAGGGTTTGGCCTTGCTAATACACACCTTAATTTTGATATTACTTTAGCGCGTGGACTTTCGTATTATACAGGCGCTATTTTCGAGGTAAAGGTAAATAATGTGCAGATCGGCAGCATCAGCGGAGGTGGCCGTTACGATAACCTGACCGGTGCTTTTGGCTTAAAAGGCGTTTCCGGTGTAGGTTTTTCTTTTGGCGTAGATAGAATTTACGATGTGATGGAAGAATTACAGCTTTTCCCAGCTCACAACCAGACAACGACCAGGGTTATGTTCAGTCATTTCGATGCAGAAGCATTACTATATACTTTGCCTTTGCTGAAAAAATTACGGGAAAGCGGAATCAAGAGCGAAATTTATCCGGATGCCGGAAAACTGAAAAAACAGCTCGATTATGCCAACAATAAACAAATTCCTTTTGTGGTAATCATTGGCTCCGATGAAATAAGCAGCGGTAAACTCACGTTAAAAAACATGCAAGCCGGCCAGCAGCAGCAAGTAAGTCTGGAAGAACTTATCCGCATTGTTCAGGCAGGTTAATTTATACATATCTACAACCAAGCAGCAATATATCTGCATCAATCAAAAACAGACCGGATGCCCAGGCATAACCATACTTTTTACACTTCTCTAAAAAAAAGATATGGTGTAAGCCGAATTGCCGGTGCAATTTTTCTCTGGCTATTCGCGCTTATTCCAGTGCTGGCACAGCCAGGACCTTGTTTTACAGCTACTATTACCAGAGGTTGTGCCCCTCTCACCATTGATGTAACTAATTGCTCAACGGATGGTACGGAAATAGGGTATATTTATGGCAATACCAATATAATTACCGCTGCTACCAGCCATACTTTTACTATTCCCGGAAAATATACGATTAAACAAGTAGGGAATTATCTTTCGTCTGGCGGAGGCGATACGCTTACCCGTACCGATTATATTGAAGTATTAGCTACGCCTGCTCCTGCGTTCCAGGTAAGTTCATGCCGGGGAAATACAGTGAATGTGAAAATTACCGAACCTGTTTACGATTTTTACATTGTCAATTTTGGAGATGGCACTACACAAACGTTGGCACCGAATGGAAGTATCAATCATACGTATATCAATATTATCCAGCAAACGATTATAGTTACCGGACAATACAACATTCAGCCTAATCCGCCAGGAGGGGTTTGTGGAAATTCCAGCAGCCAGATAATTACACCCATTCAGGAATTAATTACTCCCAGGATTAACCGGATTGAGGTAAAAAATACAACAGAAATTGAGCTGCAATTTCAGGCACTCTCTTATCTGAGCTATAAAATATTTCAGAAAAACAGTATAGGCAGCCTATACCAGGAGGTTGCCAGCATCCCTAATCCACCGGATGGAACGACTATTAGTACGATTACTGGGTTGAATACCAGGCAAACTACCTATATATATAAGATAGTAGCTACAGATATCTGTAATAACCAGGTTTCTTCGGAAGAAGTGAGCAGTCTGTTACTTTCAGGCACTGCAGCTAATAATCACAATGAACTCTCCTGGCAACAGGCCAATATTCCTTTTCAACAGTTTTCGGTACAACGGGATAATCAAGTATTTTCACAAATAGCTATTCCCTCGCAACGTAATTTTACAGATACCCAGGTGCAATGCCCCAACGAATATTGTTACCAGATTACTGGTCAAACCTTAAGTGGAGCTATTTCTGTCTCTAACCAGGTGTGTATACAAGCCATTTCTAATACAAGGCAGCCTGCGATTCAGAACCTGACTGTAAGTATTGAGAATAATATTCCTGTGCTTTCCTGGCTACTGGCTCCAGGTGTAACCGGGTCTCAGTTTACCATTTTTCGGGCAGATAACGGAGGTGACTTTCTGGAACTGGATCGTACAACCAGCCTTACCTATGCCGATGAAAAAAGTAAAGCACAACCCCATATAAATGAATATTGCTACCGGATTTTATATACCGATGCTTGTGGTAATACTTCATTGCCTGGAGAAAGCGCCTGTCCAGTACGCTTGAGTGGAAAAATTACAAATACTGTTATTGAACTCACCTGGACACCTTACCGGGGCTGGATGAATGGCGTACAACGCTATGTAATCGAAAAATTAGATGAGCAGCATAATGTATATGCCAGCCAGAATGCCGCAAGTTCACTTTCTACGATCATTGACCTGTTGCAGCAACCAGATAATACCTCACAAATCCTGCGTTTCCGGATACGAACTGAACCTACTCAGGCAGATTTACCAGATAGTTATTCCAACATGGCGGAGATTATTCAAAACCAGCAGTTATATCTGCCAGACGCCTTTACGCCCAATGGCGATAACCTGAATGAAACATTTGAGGTGAGGGGAATATTTGTGAGAAAATATAAACTCATGATTTATAACCGCTGGGGAGAAATTGTCTTTTCATCAGATGATATAAGTATAGGCTGGGATGGCACTTTAAATAGTAAACAAGCACCGAATGGTAATTATGTATACTCTCTACAGACAGAAGATTATGTTGGAAGAACTTACAACCGGAAAGGAAGTTTACTATTGATCAGATAGCATTTTTAGATGCTTCTGCAGAAATTTTCATCGAAATCTAGCCAAATAAACATACATTGCCATACTTTATCATAATGTGAAGCTGGGTTACCCTATCCGGGCATTTGTATAAATCCATGTTTTAATAAAAATAAACAATCTAACGTTAACCTAACACCAATCTATATGTTTGATATGATGGGAATGCTTGGCAAAATCAAGGATTTGCAGGCAAAAATGAAAGAAGCCCAGGATAACCTCGTTCACATACAAGCCAGTGCCGAGGCAGGTGCCGGTATGGTAAAAGCCACTGTGAACGGAAAAAAACAGGTTGTCAAAATTGAGATCGACCCAGACGTTATTAAGCCTGATGACCGGGAAATGCTGCAAGACCTGGTAGTAGCCGCAGTAAATAAAGCTTTAGCTGAAGTAGATGGTAAAGCCCGGGAGGAACTCAAAAAAACGACACAAGGTATATTACCCAATATTCCTGGCATGGACCTGAGCAGCCTGCTGTAAGATGACACAAGTAGCGGTGGTCATATTGAACCATAATGGAAAAAAATACCTGGAGCAATTTCTTCCCTCAGTGGTTCAATACAGTCCGGATAGTCAGGTGATTGTAGCAGACAACGGTTCTACCGATGGTTCGGTTGAATTGATTTCAAGTCTGTTTCCTTCGGTGAAGGTTATTTTATTAGGAAAAAATGAGGGATTCAGCAAAGGATATAACCTGGCCTTACAGCAGATACAAACGCATTATTATGTTCTGCTGAATTCAGATGTGGAAGTAACGCTAGGCTGGCTTAATCCGCTGATACAACTGATGAACAGTAATCGTAACATTGGTGCCTGCCAGCCCAAAATAAAGTATTTTCACCAGAAACACCTTTTTGAATATGCTGGTGCTGCCGGTGGGTTTATCGATAAGTGGGGTTATCCTTTTTGCCGGGGAAGAATTTTTACAAGCCTGGAAGAAGATACCGGGCAATATGATGATACAAAGGAAGTTTTCTGGGCAAGCGGTGCCTGCATGTTTGTGAGGGCTGAAGCTTATTGGAAAACCGGAGGACTGGATGAATATTTTTTCGCACATATGGAAGAAATAGACCTTTGCTGGAGAATGAAAAATGCCGGATACACCATGTATACCTGTGGACAGAGTGAAGTATACCACATTGGCGGAGGTACCTTGCCTAAATCGAATCCAAGGAAAACATTTCTCAATTTCAGGAATGGATTAGTGTTGCTGTATAAAAATCTTCCGGCCTCTCAGCTGTTGCCTGTTATTTTTATCCGGCTGATACTGGATGGAATAGCCGCCATTAAATTTCTGATATCAGATTCACCCAGGGATTTTCTGGCAGTAGTGGGCGCTCATTTTAATTTTTACAGGTATTTTTTATTGTGGAGAAGCCGCAGAAAGCAGGGCCTTCCGCAAACTCATGATACAAGATATGCTCAAATGTACGACGGCAGTATCGTGTATGCCTTTTTTGTAGAAAAGAAAAAAAAATTTAGTGAACTGCTATTTTAAAATTCCCAGACAGAAGGATGACTATTGCGGCGAAGGTGTTTTCGCATATTTATAATAAAAGCCAGGGACAGATATACAATAATTGGGGAGCCGAACGTTAGAAAGGAGCTATAAATAAAAAATAAACGAATGCTGCAGATCGAAATTCCTAACTTTTCGCCCAGTCGAGTACATACCCCAAATGCCTGGTTTTCGAAAAATGATTGAATTTTATGCATAGGTTAAACAAATTTTATAAAAAAACGTAGGTTGAACATAGCTGTTTTATACGTTATTTACAAAAAAAGTGTCGGTAAAATAGTAATAAATTTATTTATAACAATAATTTCGCACCCAAATCCAAATCGCAACTTAAACAAATTAAACCATGATTCGAACGAAAAATTTACTGTCAACAATGACCGTTTGTGTAATTGTCAGCCTTTCAGGCTGCACATTGCCTAAGATGGTGAAAATGTCAAAAGATCAGCAGTTAACGGTAACTCCAAATCCATTGGAAGTACATGGTGAAGAGGTTAAATTTGATATGTCTGCTTCCTTGCCTGTAAAAATGTTGAAAAAGAAAACTACGTATACAGCAGATATTGATTATAAAGCCGGAGAAAAAAAGACTGATGTAGGTGACCTGGTTTTTAATGCAGCAGATTATCCGAATGCTAAAAAAGAGCAGCCTAAAGCAGAAAAAAGCTTTAGCTTCCCTTATACTGATGATATGCAGAGAGGAAACCTGGTAGTAACCGGTACGGCTGCTAAAGGTAAAAAAGCCAAAACTACTCCCGAAATGGTGGTAGCTCCTGGTATTATTACTACTTCCCGCCTGGTAAAAGATCCTAACCTGGTGGCTTTTGCTGAAACAGGTTACAATCCAAATCCGGAATTTGAACCAACAGATGTAGCTTTCTTCTTCCCTCAGGGTAGTGCTCAGTTACAAACCAGCGAAACCAGAAGCAAAAGAGGTAAATTCCTGGATGCTTTCATTTCTGAGAAAAACGTAACTAAAACAGTAACTGTTACTGGTACTCACTCTCCGGAAGGCGCTGAACGTGTCAACTCTAAATTATCTGAAAACCGGGCACAGGCCATCGAAAAGTACTACCGTGGTAAAATGCGCGCTTTCAAATACAACAACGATACTGCTGATTCTATCGAATTTGTATTGAAACCAGTGATTGAAGACTGGCAAATGCTGAAAGATACCTTATCTGTTACTGATATCATTGAAGAAGATCAGAAATCTCAGATTCTTTCTATTATCGATGGAGAAGGTGATTTTGAGCAAAAAGAAGACCAGCTGCACAGCTTACCTTCTTACAGAAAATTACTAGGCCAGGTTTATCCTAAACTGAGAACAGCCCAAACTGAAATTCTGACCTTAATGGAGAAAAAACCAGCTTCTGAACTATCTGCACTGGCTCGCCAGATGGCTGAAGGAAGAGGAGATACTTCTCTATTGAGAAACAATGAACTGGCTTATGCAGCTACATTAACTCCTGATCTGAATGAGAAAAGAGGTATCTACGAGGTTTCTGTAAAGAAAAGCGATAGCTGGCAGTCACACAACGATTTAGGTGCTGTTCACCTGGAACTGGCTAAAAAAGAAACAGACAAAGCCAAAATGACTCAACTGGTAGATATGGCAATTACTCACCTGGAAATGGCTAAAAACAAGCAGGAAACAGCTGAAGTGTATAATAACCTGGCCGTAGCTTATACTATGAAAGGGATGAAAAACGAAGCGATGGAAGCGGTGAACAAAGCTGCTCAGCAAACTGGCAACGAAGATGTAACCAAAGCTATTAATGCTACAAAAGGTATCATGCAAATCAGAGCTGCTCAGTATACTGAAGCTATCAACACTTTATCGCAGGCTGGTGATTCTGCTGTAGTATTATACAACAAAGGTCTGGCTCAGGTACTTGCCAAACAATATGATGCTGCTATTGCTACCTTGAATGAAGCTTCCAGCAAACAAGCTGATGCCTGGACTTACTATGTAACAGCTATTGCTGCGGCCAGAGCTAAAAACGAAAGCACCATGGTTGAATCTCTGAAGAAAGCAATCAGTGCTGATAGCAGCCTAAGAGCTAAAGCTTTGGAAGACCTGGAATTTAATGCTTTTGCTAATTCTGAAACATTCAAGAATGCCATTAAGTAACTAAGAAATTCCACTTAAAATCTAATGCGAAAGCCTGCTCCAACGAGCAGGCTTTTTGTTTATTAATATATATCCTGATAAAATTTAAAGTCAAACAATTACTGCTTCGACCACACTTCATATATTTTATTACCGGTTGAACTCAATCCGCTATGATGCCAGTCATTTCCTTTTACCTCGTATTTAAAAGTAAGGCTTGAACCAACCCGGTTTCCATCTCTGGAAAAAAACTCAATGCTTTCGGTATAATTCCCGTCTTTTGCAGTATAGGTGCCTCCGCCAGTGCCTGAGAATTGTTTGGTTTCTGTATTAAAAGCTGCCCACTGAAATCTGGAACCTGATAATATTTTTATCGTTTTTCTCGGACCTTGCTGCATCGGAGATATCTGTCCATTTTGTTCCCTACCTGTAATACGCCAGGCACCGGCCAGAGGGCTGTTGGCAGGTTCCTCAATCCGCATCCAGACTTCTTCTTTTTTAGTACGGCTATCGGTAAGTTTTAAATCCTGCTTTTTCATAGCTGCAGAAAAATTGATGGTGTTTCCTACTTCTAATGATTCAGCTGTGTTAAATTCTATAGTTTCAGTGTATTTACCGTCTTTAAAGCTATAGGTACCTCCGGTAGAACTAATAAAATTTTTCCCTGACAAATCATAGTAGGATACCATAAAAAAATTATCTGAATAAATTTTTACAGCTGTAAGTGGCTCTTTGCCTGAACTGGCATCTGTAGAAACCAGCCGCCAGGCTCCTTGTAGTGTGCTGGCTTGCTGTGTTGCTTCCGGTAAAACAGGTGTTTTGGTAAAGGTAAATCCGGTAATAATAATCAAAACAATGGATAATAATTTAAAACTTCTCATTTTCGGAATGTAGTTTAGAAGGTGTATATCAATTTAGGTGTATATCAATTTATAAAAACTGGATCATACTAAAAATATTCAGAGAATCTTTACTCCTTCCAGTTAATCATTACTACATTTAACGATAGAATGCCCATTGTTCTTACCTATTTATAATTCAGTAAAAATTATTATTAAACACTTCAGTCATGATGAAAAAAGTAGCTGTCTGTATTTTGCTGGGTATAATTTTATTATCCTGTTCTACGCAACCCACAGATAAACAGGAAGAAAATTCCCTTACCACTGAAGTTCAGCAATACCTTGATGCTTACACCAGGCAATTTGTAGACCTGTATTATAAATCTTCACTAGCACAATGGGAAACGAATACGCACATCGTAGAGGGAGATACCACAAATGCTTACCAGACACAACTCACCAGCGAAGCCCTGGCCGCTTTTACCGGAAGCAAAGAAAATATTGAAAAAGCAAGGCAATACCTGGCACAAAGCAATAAACTAGATTCTATTCAGGTAAGGCAGTTACGTACCATTTTGTATGCGGCAGCCAATAATCCGGCTACGGTTTCGGATGTGGTAAAAAAAAGGATCAAAGCGGAAACCGCCCAGACAGAAAAACTTTTCGGATATAATTTTACGCTCAATGGAAAACCAGTCACTACCAACGACATTGATGAGATTCTGAAAGACGAAAAGAATATAACCAGGCGTTTGAATGCCTGGACAGCCAGCAAAGAAGTAGGAAAAAACCTCAAAACCGGCCTTACCGAGTTACAACAATTAAGAAACAAGACCGTACAGGCACTCGGCTATAAAGATTATTTCTCCTACCAGGTTTCTGAATACGGGATAGATGTTCCGGAGATGATGAAGATCAACAAAAAACTCATTCAGGATGTATGGCCATTATACCGGGAATTGCATACTTATGCCAGGTATGAACTCGCTAAAAAATATGGACAAACTCAAGTTCCTGATATGTTGCCCGCTCACTGGGTACCTAACCGCTGGGGGCAAGACTGGTCTGGTATGGTGGAGGTAGAAGGTATAGATTTAGATGGCGTACTGGCCAGTAAAGGTCCGGAATGGCTGGTAAAACAAGCCGAAAGGTTTTATATCAGTCTAGGGTTTGATTCGCTTCCCAAATCCTTTTATGAAAAGTCAAGTTTGTATCCGGCTCCGGTGGAAGCAAAATATAAGAAAAATAACCATGCTTCGGCCTGGCATATGGATTTGCAACAGGATGTAAGAAGTTTGATGAGCGTAATTCCAAATTCCGAATGGTACGAAACCACCCATCATGAACTAGGACATGTATATTATTATATGAGTTATACCAATCCGGGAGTGCCGCCTTTGTTGCGTTCTGGTGCCAACAGGGCTTTTCATGAAGCGGTGGGAAGTATGATGGGACTGGCTGCCATGCAAAAACCTTTTCTGGCGAATCTGCAGTTAATTAAGCCGGAAACCAAAACCGACGAAACCCAGGAACTCTTGAAAGAAGCGCTCAATTATATTGTGTTTATTCCTTTTTCTGCCGGCGTAATGACGGAATTTGAGCACGATCTGTATGTAAACAATCTGCCTGCTGACCAATATAATAAACGCTGGTGGGAACTGACGGCCAAATACCAGGGAATGATACCTCCTTCGCCACGAGGAGAAGAGTACTGTGATGCAGCATCCAAAACTCACATAAATGATGATGCAGCCCAGTATTATGATTATGCCTTATCCTATGCGCTGCTGTTTCAGTTACACGATCATATTGCTACCCATATTCTCAAACAAAATCCCAAAGCCACCAATTATTATGGCAGCAAACCAACAGGAGATTTCTTAAAGCAAATTCTTTCGCCGGGTGCCAGCCGTGACTGGAGAGAACTCTTGAAAGAATCTACCGGAAAAGAGTTGAATGCGGAAGCCATGCTCAATTATTTTCAACCCCTCATGGTGTATCTGAAAGAAGTAAATAAAGGTCGGAAATATACCTTGTCTGAAAACATCTGATTAGTCTGTAGTCAATTCTTATAATTCATTCGTAGATTTCAAAGTCTATATTTGGCCGAATGAATCATGACAATTGACAGATATTAAACCATGAAATATACACTTGTTTTTTGCTTTCTTTTGCTTGCTGCGGCCGCCCACGCACAAACGGTTGCGGTAAGGCAGGTGGCTAGTCTTCCTGCTGTATTAAGTGAGACATCTGGCTTGGAGGCTAGTAATGCGAACATAATATGGTCACATAATGATAGCGGTGGACAGCCAGTATTGTATGGAATAGATACCTTAGGCAATCTGGTTAGAAGTATTACCATCACCAATGCTACCAATGTTGACTGGGAGGAAATTACAAGGGACGATAATGGCAATATTTACATCGGGGATTTCGGCAACAATGACAATAACCGCCAGAATCTGCGGATTTATAAAATTCCAGACCCGCTTACATTCAGTGGGAATAGTGTACTAGCTGAGGTGATCAACTTTACCTATGCCGACCAGACCGCCTTTCCGCCTGCGGATGCCCAGAAGAATTTTGATATGGAGGCAATGGTGTTTTTTAACGATTCCTTGTTCTTATTTTCTAAAAACCGGACGATACCTTTCGATGGATTTACCAGATTGTATAAACTGCCTGCTACCCCTGGAACCTTCACGGCAAGTTATGTAGACCGGTTTTCTACCGGAAACGAACCCCTATTGAGTCAGATCACAGCTGCTGATATAAGCCAGGATAAAAAAAAGCTGGTATTGCTTTCATATGGCAATTTGTATTGCTTTTCTGATTTTCAGGGTTCTCAATTCTTCAAGGGACAACTTACCAAGCTTACTTTTAATGGCGTTACCCAGAAAGAGGGAATATGTTTTGTAGATAATTGCCGTGTGTATATTAGTGATGAAGAAGCTTTTGGTGTAGGCCGTAAATTATACCAGCTCGATATTTGTCCGCTTACCACTGGTTTAAACAGATTATTACCCCAGCCTGATATTCGCCTGGGTACTCCTTTTCCTAATCCCGCAGCCGGGCAATTTATTATTCCCATGAGTGTTCCACCAGGAAGTAAATCCGTTCGTCTGGAAATGTACAACACAATAGGTGAGGCCATACGGAACATACCAGTGCCTGCTGCTGCCAGTAAGATAATCGTACCAGTGACAGGGCTTCGTTCTCAGACCTATTTTTGCCGCCTATATACAGATACAGGGGTAAGCTATCCTCAGAAAATCACAGTGCTTCCATAAGAAGCGTATGTAGTGGCAGGTTGCCATACTAACTGTGTGTAGCAATAGTAATATCGCTACACACAGTTAGTATGGCATTTATTTTTTAAGAGTCTTTTTAGGTTTCTTTGCCTTCCCGTTCAAAGTATGAGTTTGTACATTTTTTTCAGGACGAATCTGCCGCATGAGTACCAGAGAACGAGGTTGTAATTCATAAGCTTCTCTGAAAGCAATAATATCTCCTTCGCCTTCCTTAACGTTCCGGTGCGTATCTACCAGTACTTCCCACGAAGAGTTCAATGGACGGGCGGGGACAGTAAAAGGTATGGGTTCCCAATAGCTGTTCACGAGAACGAGAAATACGTCATCTTTAATTCTACGGCCTCTTTCATCAAACTCACTCATTACCTGGCCATTTAATACCATTCCTAAGCAGCGGGTATGAGAAGTATGCCATTCTTTTCTGGTCATGTCTTTTCCGTCCGAACGCATCCAACGAATATCTCTGATGTTAGTACCCTGAATTTCACGCCCATGAAAAAATTTACGGCGGTGTAATACCGGATGCTCTTTTCTGAGTTTGATCATCAGGCTGGTAAATTCAAACAGATCCTGCTGTTCGGGTGTCCAGTCCCAGTTAAACCAGCTGGTTTCATTATCCTGGCAGTATACATTATTATTCCCAAACTGGGTACGGCCATATTCGTCACCGCTGAGCAGCATGGGTACACCCTGACTTAAAAACAGAGTAGCCAGAAAATTACGTTTTTGTTTCTCCCGCAGGATAAGTATTTCCTGGTCGTCTGTGGGACCTTCTGTGCCGCAATTCCAGCTGTTATTATGACTTTCGCCATCATTATTGCCTTCGCCATTGGCGTGGTTATGCTTCTCATTATAACTCACCAGATCATGTAAAGTAAACCCATCATGGGCTGTTACAAAATTAATGCTGGAACCTGGTAAGCGGCCATTGTGCTGGTATAAGTCACTGCTTCCACTTAAGCGGTAGGCAAGTTCTGCTACTCCTGTGTCGTCGCCTTTCCAGAATTTACGTACACAATCGCGGTATTTGCCATTCCATTCTGCCCACAATACCGGAAAATTACCTACCTGGTAACCACCTTCGCCGATATCCCAGGGTTCTGCAATCAGCTTCACCTGTGAAATAACCGGGTCCTGGTGTATCGTATCCAGGAACGTGGAAAGTTTTCCCACTTCATGTAAGCCGCGGGCCAGAGTAGAAGCCAGATCAAACCGGAAACCATCCACATGCATTTCTAAAATCCAGTAGCGCAGGCTGTCCATCACCAGTTGTAGCGTGCGTGGGTGCAGCATATTTACCGTATTGCCGGTGCCTGTATAATCCATGTAATATTGCGGAGTGCCGTTCACCAGCCGGTAATAGGCCTGGTTATCCACTCCTTTGAAAGATAGGGTAGGTCCGAAATGATTTCCTTCGGCCGTATGGTTATACACTACATCGAGAATAACCTCAATGCCGGCTTTGTGCAGGGTTTTTACCATTGCCTTGAATTCCAGTACCTGCTGTCCCAGTTTTCCCATAGAGGAATATTGAGCATGCGGTGCGAAAAAACCGATGGTATTGTATCCCCAGTAATTAACCAGACCTTTGTCTACCAGTACTTTGTCGTGTACAAAATGGTGGACTGGTAGCAGTTCTACGGCTGTAACGCCCAGGCTTTTCAGATAGTCTATAATTTCGGGTGTTGCCAGCGCCGCATAAGTGCCTCTTATTTCAGGTGCAATACCAGGATGGGTAGCAGTAAATCCTTTTACATGAACTTCATAAATCACCGATTCATTGAGCGGAATATTCGGACTTTTGTCGTTGCCCCAGTCGAAAGCGCCATCCGTTACCACCGAGCGGTTCATTCCTGGTGCACTGTCAGTGGTATCCATCAGCAAATGCCTGTTTTCATCCTCCAGGTTTACAGGATAGCCAAACATGGCATCACTCCAGTTAATACGTCCGCTGATCGCTTTTGCATAGGGATCTAGAAGCAATTTATTCGGATTGAAACGTAAGCCAGCTTCCGGATGATAAGGACCATATACCCGATAGCCATATAACTGGCCGGGTTTTAAGCCCGGAATATAACAATGCCATACATGATCGGTTTGTTCCGGCATCCGTATCCGGGTAAATTCGTATTCGTCTTGTGGAGAATGGAACAGGCATAATTCTACCTTGGTAGCATTCTCAGCGAATAAGGCAAAATTCACCCCATCGCCGTCCCAGGTAGCCCCAAGCGGGTATGGTTTGCCGATCCATATATTTAACTTATTGTCTTTTTTAGAGAATTTTTTCTTCTTAGAAGCTTGCGTAAGCATAGGTCATGAAATAAAAAGTAGTCGTATAGAAACGTGGATAAAAAATGATAATCTGGATACGTAAGTATATTCAATAAAGTTTGCAGGGGTAGAATCCGGAGAATAGAGGGCTGGGCTATAACTCCAGTCCAAAACATGATCTGGCGCCCAATCAAGCAATATAAACCTTGAAAAGGTCATTTCTGAATAATACCAGACTCCGTCCTCCAGGTTGTGATTCCTGTATTATCTGCTCATTATACCTTTTATCAAAAAATTGTACTTAATTTACAAGCTGTATGATTACCTTTGCTGCCGGAAAAGGCCCATATTCAATCAGGTATGTCTTATCAGGAAAGAAATGAAGTAGAAACCCAGCTGCTCATGCTTCGCAAAACGGATGAGACTAAATTCATTGAACTTTTATTTAAGCAGTATTATTCCCCTTTATGCCGCACAGTAAACCGGATGGTGAATGATACCGATGCTGCAGAAGACCTGGTGCAGGATGTATTTATGAAAATGTGGAACAACCGCCAGACACTGGAAATCAATTTCTCTTTCAAATCCTATCTCTACCGGTCTGCTATTAATGCAGCGCTGAATCATCTGGAAAAAAACAAGAAGAATGTGGCACTGGAAGATAGTAATTTTATAGAACCTACTTCCAGTGAAGCAGACGAGCAATTACACTATTCGGAAGTTCAGCAACGGGTACAGGAAGCGACCGATGCTTTACCGCCAGCCTGTAAAACCATTTTTGTGCTGAGCCGGCACGAAAATATGAGCTATAAAGAAATTGCCGAAGCCTTGCAGATTTCGCCTAAAACTGTAGAAAACCAGATGGGCAAAGCACTAAAACACTTCAGGGAATACCTGAATGTATATATAAAACACCTGTTTTCTATTATCTTGTAATTGATCTTATGTATTTGTTGCATTAATAAATCGCTTCTAAATTTTTTGCCGGTTTCTTTCTCTATACAAATAACTTTTTTATCTTCAGCATAGCTACGGATATTTTTCACTTAAATTAATTCTTAGTTGCTACTTAGTACAAACCAAGCTGTGGACAATACAACTGTCGTTTTACACCCGCATATATACGGCTGATTTTTTAGATACTGTATACTAACGATTAAGTATACCTAAATATAGGTAAGACAAAGTTCGGCTATCCACAACTCATGCTATTCTATGAAAATCTATCTGTTTACTCTACTAATTTTGATGTATTATGTTCTGGCTACTATAGTGCTACGGCCTTTGCTGCCAGATCATATTTCTATTCTAAAGCCATATGGTCTTTTAGGTAATTCACAGCGTACGAAAAGTGTGAAGACTGGCTTGCCTGGAAACTGGCCCCCGCCTGTAGATAAATCCTCTCTATGTGGATCTCCGGAAGTTTTAACTGCTGCCTTGCTTGATACTACGCAAACCAGGACTGACCTGCTAGATAATCTTGGTGATCTACAGCATACGATTAACACCCGTTCTGTGCAGGCACAGGCTTTTTTCAACCAGGGATTACGTCTGATCTATGGATTTAATCATTACGAAGCCTACCGTTCTTTTGTAGAATCCGCCAGATTAGATTCTACCTGTGCGATGTCATATTGGGGACAAGCGCTTGCCATGGCTCCTAATATTAATTCACCCATCGACAAGGAACGGAGCCAGACTGGATACAAGGCTATTCAAAAAGCATTATCCTTAAAAAAGAAAGCAACAAAGGCTGAACAGGCGTATATTGAAGCAATGGCCAACCGGTTTTCTGCACAGCCAGATATCGTCCAAAGTAAGTTAGATTCTGCATATGCGCTGGCTATGGGTAAACTGGCTACCAAATACCTCAATGATCCGGATGCAGGTACACTTTATGCTGATGCCCTGATGAACCGGATGCCATGGGATTACTGGACAAAAGATGGACAACCCAGGCCAGGCATTGAACAGGCCATTTCCCATCTGGAACGAGTGATCAAACAATATCCGAATCATCCGGGCGCACATCATTTGTATATTCATGTAGTAGAAGCCTCCAATAATCCTGATCGGGGGGTGAGGAGTGCCGACAGACTGGGTACTTTAATGCCTGGAGCCGGACATCTGGTGCATATGCCATCTCATATTTATTTGCGGGTAGGCCGCTATACCGATGCCGTAGAAAGCAACCTGAAGGCGATTGAAATAGATGAATCTTACCTGGCACAGAGCCAGGTTACAGGGAGATATTCTATGGCTTATTATCCACATAATATTCACTTTGCCTGGGCAGGTGCTGTAATGGATGGCAACAGTAAACTGGCGATTGCCATGGCCCGCAAAACTTCTTCCAGAGCAAACCGGGAAAATATGGCTGCTCATTCCTTTTTGCAAGTATTTTATAGTCTACCTGTATATACCAATATACGTTTTGGCAAGTGGAATGAAATTCTGACAGAACCTTATCCGGGGAAAGAGTTGTTGCATGCCAGTGCTATGTGGCATTACGGAAGAGGTCTGGCTTTTACAGCGAAAGGGAAACTTGATCTGGCGGCAAAAGAGCTTTCAGCACTGGATTCCTTAAGTAAAGATTCTCTGGCTAATCAAGATTATGTTACTTCCCAGATGATAGCTATTGCCATTAAAAATGTGGGTGGAGAAATAGCCGCCAGACAGAAAAATTATCCGGAAGCCATTAACCTGCTCAAGGAAGGTGTCCGTCTGGAAGATGATTTAAAGTATGATGAACCCCGGACATGGCCACAGCCACTCCGGCATACGCTGGGGCTGTATTACTGGAAGCGGGATTGCCTCAGGAAGCAGAAACCGTATACCTGAATGATTTAAAGATACACCGCGAAAATGGCTGGTCACTTTTTGGATTGAAACAAAGCCTGCAGAAACAAGGCAAAGAAGTATCGGATATAGAGAAGCGCCTGGCAAAAGCCTGGTCTCATGCCGATATTACTTTACAAACTTCCCGCTATTAAGCTAGCTGTGAGTAGTTAAGTGTTGTATATGATAATTAAGTAGAATAAATGGGATATGACGTTCTTATTGTAGCTAAGACAAGAGAAGATGATAAGTTATTTAGAATACTGACTTGTGAAGAAGGCAAAGGAGATTATTTTCTAAGTCGCAACTTTTCTATGTTTCAATCAAGGAATTTTGAGGGTTGTGAGCTCATACAGGTCGAGCAGATTTTAGAGATAGATTTATCCCTCTACTGGAATTATCCCACTAATTACATGCCTGATATAGGGGAACTTAACTATCGTATGTATCAGGCAGAACAAGCAGGAGATTTTAAGAAGGCAATTGAGATTAAGCAAAAGATTGAAGAAGTGGAAAGAGAATGGCATAGGAATTACTATCTTATTAATGAAGGTTGGACAAAAATAGAAGACTTACGCCAAATAACTTTAAAATTGATAGAAAAGATCAAATCTAATCCTGCATTTGGAAAGCAAATAAAGGTAGCTCCTGGGTGGGACTATCCTTGGGGAAAGTATTTTACACTTCAAGCAAAGAAACATCCAAGGGAAGCTCGTATTTTGGAGGATCTGGATAGGATATTGCAATCATTAGATTGTATTGAGAGGGAAGGTGAGCAATATGTTGCTTTTATAGGTGGATAAAAGTATAGATATATGTGCGACACTACATCCATTGGCAAACGAGCCTTTTGCTAATGCCATTTTTCGCTACAACAAACTTACCTTGAGAATATATGTACTGCATTATTTATAATTCCCATTGAAAAGTAATAATAATGTAACTCCTTTCTCTGCACTGCGTTAAGTTTTAAAACCAGTTCTAAACCTTAACCCCTATTACTATGAAAGAAGCAAAAGGAGATACAACCGTTACAAAAATTGATTCTGCCTTTTCACCTCTGGGCGAACATGGAGAAAAATACTTAGCATCAGGTAAAAATATTGCCATGCGCCTATGGGAAAATGAGCAACCTGGAGAAGCCAAACCGGAAGTAAGCCGGCCCTACGAAACCGTAGGATATGTTATCAGCGGACGGGCAGAGTTGCATACCGAAGGCCAGATGGTATTGCTGGAGCCAGGAAATTCGTATGTAGTTCCTAAAGGAGCTGTACACAAATATAAGATTCTGGAGGCTTTTACAACTGTAGAGGCTACCTACCCACCTGCCCACATACATGGCCGGGATGAGTAAAAAATCTAACAGCAAACCTGCCTGTTTTCAATAGGGCGGGTTTGCTGTTAGATTTTATATATTGGACAATAAAACACGAGGATTGCCTTGAAGGTGTGCGGCTTATGAATTTTGCCAGGACATCCGGAAAAGTTTTTATACAATTTTGTACCTTGGATACATGAAATGTCTTTCGATATTCTGTATCCTTCTTTTTTCTACCTTCTATTGCCTGGCTGATACACCTCTGGACAGCCTAAAAAAACGCCTGTCTACCTATCATTTATCGGATACTACCAGAGTAAATTTACTCAATGAGCTTGGCTATCAATACTGGATTGTTGACCCTTTGCAATCGGAATTGTATGGCAACGAAGCTTTAATTCTGGCTGACTCTTTAAAATATACTCAAGGTAAAGCTTTCGCCAACCGGGTGGTAGGCGTTTCGCACTGGGCAAGGGGGCATTATGACACGGCTTTGAAATATTTGTTTGATGGATTAACGGATTATCAGCAATTGAATGACCAACTGGGCATTGGCAGCATGCATAATAATATCGGCCTGGTTTACCTCGACCAGCACAGCTATGAACTGGCACTGGAATATTTTGAGCAATCGCTGCAAAAACACCGGCTTTTAAATAATGACCGGGAAGCTGGTGTACTGAGTAATATTGGAAATACCTATTTGAAAATGGGTAAACATGCCGAAGCAGAAAAAATGTACCAGACTTCCCTTACAAAAAGTCTGGCAAATGGGCGTAAATATGGCATAGCCGAATCATATAGCAATCTGGGTGAGTTAAATATAGCTAAAAGTAAGCCGCAGGAAAGCCTTGATTTTTTCTTCCGTTCCCTGA
This sequence comes from Rhodocytophaga rosea, assembly GCF_010119975.1. Lineage (GTDB taxonomy): Bacteria > Bacteroidota > Bacteroidia > Cytophagales > 172606-1 > Rhodocytophaga > Rhodocytophaga rosea. The sequence goes on along the minus strand of NZ_CP048222.1, from coordinate 1,770,351 downwards.
AAATCCGTGAGCAAATTCCAGATCTGGAAGGTATGTCTATGTGTCTGTACTTTATAGGGAAAGCATATATTTCCCTTAAACAATATGAGCAGGCAGAACAACACCTCAAAAGAGGCGTTCAGACTTCCATTCAGGTAAGCACCCGCAAATGGCTCACCCAGATTTATAATGCCCTCAAAGAAATTGAGGTTGCCCGGGGAAATTATAAGCAGGCTCTGGCCTATCAGGAGGAATTTGCTACCCGTAAAGACAGCCTGTTTAATGAAGAGAAATCCAGGCAGATCGCTGAGATGCAGGTTCGCTACCAGACCTTACAACAGGAACAGAGGTTACAATTGCAGCAAAAACAGCTCGAAATATTGCAACAGAAAAATCGTATTCAGCAGTATCTGAGAAATGGCCTTCTTGCCGGATTATTGTTACTGGCAATAATTGGTTATCAAGTGATGAGTACACAGCGCCTGAAAATCCGGAAAAATAACGAACTGCTGGAAAAAAACAAAGCTCTGGCAGAAGCTGAACTGGAAAAAGCTCGTTTGCAGGAACTCAAGCTTACCCAAGAGCTGGAATATAAAAGCAAGGAACTCACCAGTTATACCCTCAATTTTATCCAGAAGAACGAATTGCTGGAAGAACTCAAGCAAAATATTCAGCAGCTTAAACGTACGCAGGATAAAGCGACAGCTACCAAGCTCAATGAACTCAACCGCATGGTAGAACATAGTATGAATTTAGACAAAGACTGGGAAGATTTTAAACGGCATTTTGAAGAGGTTCACAAAGATTTCTTTAAAACCCTTAAAGACAATTATCCTGATATTACCAGTAATGAACTGAAATTGTGCGCCTTACTTAAGCTTAACATGAATTTGAAAGAAGCTTCACATGTAATGGGGATTTCTCCGGAAAGTGTAAAAACGGCCAGGTACCGCTTACGTAAAAAATTCAACCTCACCCGCGACGAAAACCTGATCGACCATATTCTGGAACTGGAAAAAAAAGCTGTAAACAACCAAGGAGTGGCAGGAAATGGGCAGCTAATAAGCCATCGGAAATCCATCAGCGAAACAGAACCAACACTTTGACAGAATAAACCAGGCACAGAATATTATATAACTTTTATAAAAATTTGTGATTAATCCACCTACAGTAAGATAAGTTGATTGCCTGTGTGAACCAAACAGATTACATTAGAAAAAAATCTTTACCCTTTATATGAATGTTGAGAAAGAAAGAATTACCTCTTACACCGGGAAAAATACAATAGCAACACCATAGGAGAGAATGGCGACTACCAGTCCGAACATAAAAATGGTATAGGCAATACGCAGCAGGCGGTATTTTTTGCCCAGTACTTTGCCCAGAAAATAATTATCCCGGATCATGCTGCCATATAAGTAATCGCTGTCTTTCATCATTTCTTTGATCCCCCATTCATAATCGTCTAATTTCATGCTATGGAAATTGCCGAAAAAAAGCAGGTTGGTGCGCTTTTTATAAACATCTTCTTTGGTGAATATGCCGGAGGTTACATTAGGCCTGGTAGCTAAAACGGCAAAAATGATGGTGCCCAGGCAAACCAGCGTAAGAATTAAAGTAGGAATAGTAAAATTGGGATATTCTTCCAGCTTGCGCCCCAGCACCGAAACAATAATAGACAAAATGATAGAGTTAATAGAAATCATGATGTTGGCCTTATTATCAGCAATAGAACTGAGTTCCAGGTGGTTGGCCGACATGGTGCGGAACATGGTTTCAATGCCTCTTACCGGTGTATTGGGATCTTTTTTCTTCTTATCCTTCTTTTTTTCCTGCTTCTCCTTGTCCTTCTCTTTTTCGCGGTCTTTGTCTATCCGGTTAATTTGTTTGTAGGTTTCCTCTACATCCATGGGAAATTCTGAATAATCTTCTTCCATCTCCTTAAGCATTTTTTTTAGTTTCTTGGCATTCTTCTGTTTGGCAACTTCCATTTCGGTTTGCCCGAACTCCGTAAAAAACCGGTGGTTTTTCAGGAATTCCCGGTTATTTTGTGCCCATTCTCTCCGGCTGATCACGCATTTGGAAATTTCCATGATTTCATGCCGGAGCTGTTCAGCCCGCTCCATGTACTCTTCAGAAGCGGTATGATACATATCTGCATCGCATAATACTTCCTCTAATATGTTTTGGGGCTGCTGCGGGTATCTGGTAGCGGCAATACATCCTACCACCTGATTCAGGCGAACTTCTTCTACCTGTTGTTCAGTCAGAATTTCTTTAGCCAGCCGTATACTTTCTTCTTCGTGTTCTCTGATGCGGAAACAATACCCGGTATCATGCAGCCAGGCAGCTAAAAGAACAGTTTCCAGGTCATGTTCAGATAACTGGCTTCTGGTGCCGATAACTTGAGCAGCAGCCACTACTTCTTTGGTATGTTTCAGGTTGTGATAAGTGAAATGTGCAGGAAGTTGTCTGTTTAACAGAGACTCCACAAACTGCTGGGTTCTGTCTAAAACTTCAGTCTGAAGAATCATAGAAGACACAAGATGAATTTATGAACGAACGATGACATGCGCTAAGAGTAATAAGTCTCGTGTATCTGCACAAGATGAATTTTTCGGATAGTAATTTAGTGAATTTTTTATCAACAGAAACAGCTGTATATTCTGGCTCACATTTTCCCGGTAAACGTATATTTGCCGGTTTGCCCGTTTATTGCTGAACTTATAAAATGTAATCGTTACTCAATTGAAGGTTGTGGCTGGTGGGACAAAATTACAATTATTTTATAGTTAAAACGATCAGCCCTTAGAGATATTTCAGAATGCATTACAGGTAACAATATTAATTTTATTAGGCAGGGGGCTATAATCCAGTAGTCTTTTGCTCTTACCGTAAATGCATACCTTCAGGAGTTGATCCTATGAAAATTACGTAACTTGTTTGCATCAGCGATAACTTGCAGGACAAAGTATCATAAAAATAATGTACCCATAAAATACCCATATCTGTTTAACGCACTATAATACCTTTTCTATGATGAAGACAATCGCACATATTACAGATATACATTTAGACGAGGATTTTCCCAAAGAACAAGGCGTAGATGCCAGGGAAAACTGGAAGCAGATCCTGAAAGATGTGGCCGCAAGAAATATCTCAGACATCGTTTTTGGCGGCGATATTGGCTCCACAGATTCCAATGAGTGGTTCTTTGCCTCATTTAATAAATATAACTTTAATCCGCTGTTGCTTACGCTCGGGAACCATGATTCTTTTCAGGAAGTACAAAAATACTATAAGCCTATGGAAATGAATGGAACAAGTGAATTATACTATAGCTTTGAAGATACATATTTCCGCATCCTGTATCTGGACTCCTCTGCTGAGCGTATCAGTGACAATCAGTTCCGATGGTTAGAGCAACAACTCAACACCAGCAAAAAAATACTATTGTACATACATCATCCGGTTTTGGGAGTAAACACAGCCATTGATAAAAAATATCCTCTGCAAGGCCGGGAAAGAGTTCGTAAAGTTTTACAACAACACCAACATAAGGTTATTATTTTTTGCGGGCATTATCACTTGCCAGATGTGCAAGCCGTAGAAAATATCACGCAGTATGTCACACCAGCGGCTTCTTATCAGGTAGAGAGAAATCAGGATGATATTCAAGTTAATGCCCGGACATTTGGATATAGGATCATTCGAATCGCAGAAGATAAGGTAAATTCGGAAGTGGTGTCATTCCAGCAGCTGGAATAAATGGACAATAGTAAGTTGAGCATTGAAAATTATTTTTCATTATCTATTTTATTAATGTACTGGCATAAAAATAACTTCCTGGTCAAAAAACTGTATCCTTCGTTTCTATGGAATAAACCTACCCATACAAAAGAGATATACCTCACCTTCGATGATGGACCTATTCCGGAAGTGACAGAGTGGGTATTGGAACAACTGGCGGCGTATCAGGCGAAAGCTACTTTTTTTTGTGTAGGAGATAATATCCGCAAACACCCCTTTGTATTTACTAAAGTAAAACAAGGCGGACATAGCATTGGTAATCATACCTATAACCACCTCAATGGCTGGAAAACGCCTGTATCAGACTATTTTACCAATGTGCAGGCATGCCAGCAGGTAGCAGGAATTCCGGTGCATTTATTCAGGCCGCCTTATGGTAAAATCACCAGAAAACAGGCCGCACATATCCAACAGACGCACCAGATCGTTATGTGGGATGTATTAAGCGGCGATTTCGACCAGCAACTGCCAGCCCAGGTATGCCTGCGTAAATCCATACAGCATACTGAAAATGGAAGCATTGTTGTTTTTCATGATAGCATTAAAGCCTGGAAAAACCTGAAAGAAGTATTACCGGCCTATCTGGCTCATTTCTCAGCTTTAGGGTATACTTTCCAAAGTTTATGACCAGCGATTATTTTACTACCTTTGATTTTATCCTGGTTTTTCCATTTTCCTTATTTTCTTCTTCCAGTTTCTCATAGGCGTTTTCTATCGCTTCCTCTATGGAATGCGATTGTTTCAGGTCAGATGCCTGTTTAGTGAGTTCTGCCATTTTACAATAATGCTGGTGCAGGGTTTTTAACTCCTGTTCGGTCAGGTTTTCTACATTTACCAGCCGGTTACTGGCTCCTTTATTGGCTGCTATTAACTCATTTAATTTCAATTGCACCGCCATAGATTCTTTATTCTGCGATTTTTGAATCAGGAAAACCATCAGAAAAGTAACAATAGTTGTTCCGGTATTGATAACAAGCTGCCAGGTATCAGAGTAATTGAAAATGGGTCCGGTACAGAGCCAGATGATGATAGAAAATAGGGCAAGCATGAAAGCGCCGGAACTCCCGGTAAGGGCAGTTACTTTATTTGAGAATTTTTCAAAACCAGTAACAAGTTTTTCCTTTGAATTTTCCATGTCGATGTATAAAAAATAAGTGATAAAAAATACTGCCTCAGGTGCCTGTAGCGAAAAAAACGGCTTACATTTATAGTGATCTGCTAAAACAATCCCACTATATATTCTCCCAGATTCCATAGCCCGTATATAACCAGGAATAGGAGTGCCAGTAATAACAGGGCTACCCCCACGACGATACCTGTGCCGCTGCCCCTGTGTTTGCCTTCCTGATGGTGTTCTTTCAAAAGCTGGAGGTTTTTGCGGTTTGCCTTATAGGTAAAATCGAACAGGTCACCGATGAGAGGAATACTGCCTATCACCGAATCGATCAGGATATTACCAATCATCAGGATAATTACTTTCCGGCTGGCGCCATATTTAACCATGGAAAGTACCATCGCCCCGGAAATTCCGAATGTTATGATCTCGCCAATAAAAGGAAAAAGGCCAATAATCGGATCAAGGCCGAAGCGTATATTAGTGCCGGGAATGCGGAACAGACTATCCATCCAGGTGGTGGCTTGTTCCAGCCATTTAAGTTCAGTAGATGAGTTGTATTCCCTGACGACTGGGCTATGTACAGATGTGTTTTTCATAAGAAGCTATATTAATTTGCTCCTTATTACGGAAAATGATCCTTTTATGATATAGTACCTATTGATGGTCAGAAAATTCCGGTTTTACTTTTCACTAAAAGCAGATTTTAGAAAATTATTTATACTGATAGATACCTTTGGCATCTACAATTATGGTCGGAATTTGCTTGCTCGCTTCAAATTGAGCATAGCCGGTTTTTAGCTGTTGCCAGAAGTTGAGTAGAGTAGGTTCTGTACTGTATTCCTGTTTAAGCCTGTTGAGGTTAGCTTCAGTAAGTTTAGCCGGGAATATATGCACCGGAATTCTGCTCTGGCCATTAGATCTGGCTTCAACAGTCATAATATAGAGTTCCTTGATTTTATCGTCTGTTAAAGGCAAACAGCCAATGGTAACGCAGCTGCCATGAATAAAAATATCGCCACCCAGGTTAGCTTTTTCTCCCAGAATCCGGTCTGATTCATTCGGATAATTGATGCCCAGTGACAGATGGAAATTGCTCTGCGGATTAAAGCGGTCTATATAATAAAAGCCCTCAGGCACTTGTCCGTCACCGCCATACCGTTTGGGTCCTAATACGCCGGAGGAAGCACATACAGGGTAGGTAATAACGAGCTGATAAGTGGTTTGCTGCGGATGTTTGGCCCATACTTCCAGTAAACCTTCCTGCTTGAATGCCCGAATGAAAAGATGAGATTGGGAAAGGTCAAGTTTTCGGGTGGTAAATAATGCTTTTACACTTTCTTCTTTGTCCTGGTAGGCACTTTTTACCCGTGCATATTTGAGTTGAGCCGTTTTAAAAGTTCCTGGCAAAAATGCCGAAAGTCCGGTGAGTAGCAGAGAGAGGAGCAGGTTATATCGTATCATGCCCTTTATGTGCAAATAGCCTGAAAGGTAAGCTGTTAGAATATATAATTGTTCTCTATAATATTCTGTGCAGAAGCCTGTGTGCTTCTGGGCCGGACAGGCCCCGCTTTAGCATCCGTCCCTGTGTACAACCCATGCAATGCCAATGCTGGCCCAACGGTTGTATCAGGTGACTTCTGCAAAAGCTGTAATTATTTTCTTACTTTCTAGGCTATATTTTAATTATGTAATAAACATATATTGACAAAAGAAAACCCGCAAAGATTCGGCTTTGCGGGTTGTTTGTTATTAATTGCTGTAATATGTCAGACTCTGTATACCCAGTTATGTGGGTCCGGGGCTTTTCCGGTTTTTATTTCATCCAGTACTTTCAATACTTTATTAGAGAACTTTCGTTCGGCTACCGGAGGTAAGGTATAATCTTTTCCTTCATAGCCAACAACAGAAATATGGGCAATGGTAGCGGCGGTACCTACACCAAAAGCTTCCTGTAAAGTGCCTGCCTGAATAGCTTGCATCACTTCTGCTACAGACACTGGTCTTTCTTCCACTTTTACGCCCCAGTCTTTAGCCAGTTGCAGCACACTGTCGCGGGTAATCCCTTTCAGGATAGAATCGGTGGTAGGAGGAGTAATGATGGTATCATTGATGATGAACATCACATTCATCGTTCCGGATTCTTCAAAATATTTGTGCTCTACACCATCCGTCCACAGTAACTGGTCGTAGCCATCTTTAAGGGCAAGTGTAGCCGGATACATAGAAGCGGCATAATTACCTGCCGCTTTAGCAAAACCCATTCCACCAGGAGCCGCACGGGTATAATGAGGTTCTACCCGCACTTTTACAGGTTTGTTATAATACGCCCCAACAGGTGAAGTAAAGATGATAAATATATAGTTTTCAGAGGGTTTTACGCCAATATATTCATCAGAAGCAAACATATACGGACGGATGTACAAGGAGTAGCCAGGTTTGGAAGGAATCCAGTCCCGGTCTATGCTGAGCAGCTGGGTAAGGCCAGACATAAATATTTCTTCCGGTAGGGTAGGCATACACAGGCGCTCCGCTGATTTATTGAGGCGTTTCAGGTTTTCTACCGGACGGAATACAAGCGCTTCGCCTGATTGGCTTTTATAGGCTTTTAATCCTTCAAAAATGGCTTGTCCGTAATGCAGTGCCGACAAAGCCGGACTTAGGCTTAGATCGCCGTAGGGTACAATTTTCAAGTCCTGCCATCCTTTGCCATCATAACTGGCTACAAACATATGGTCTGAAAAAGTTTTGCCAAACACCAACTGGTCAAAGTCGCATTCGCTGATCCGGGATTTACTTACCGGCTGTGTCTGAATATTTACAACATCTATCATAACAATACATATTAGTGAATAAAAATAATCCGTAATTACTGTGAGCCGTAAGCCATTATAAACAACTTAATGGTATATCCAAATAAATTTTCGCCTGAACATGCAGAACGTAGGCTGGAATTGTAAAGATCGAAATTTTTGTTATCAAATTCTTGGTTTCCAGGCAATTTCTTCTGTGCCCAGTTCCTGCGTCATTTTCCGGCTCAGCACAAATAAATAATCCGACAGGCGGTTCAGGTATACAATCACCAGAGGCTCCACAAATGATTCCTGGCTTAAGGCAATGGCCAGCCGCTCTGCCCGCCGGCATACCGTCCGGGCTACATGACAGAAAGAAACAGACTGATGACCACCTGGGAGAACAAAAAAGTGTAGTTCCGGCAATGTCTCCGTCATTTCGTCGATGGCTTTTTCGAGTAGGCTCACATCACTTTCCAGCAGGTCGGGGATTTTTTTGGTACTTTTTTCCGGGTCAGAAGCCAGAGAAGCACCGATTGTAAAGAGCCTGTCCTGTATTTCTTTCAAAAGATCGGCTCGGCTTATATTTACCGGCTGATCTCTTACTAAACCTATATAGGAGTTAAGTTCATCTACCGTGCCATATACATCAATCCGGTCATGCGATTTAAAAACCCTGGTTCCGCCTATTAACGAAGTTTTGCCTGTATCTCCTGTTTTGGTATATATTTTCATCTGGTTTGGTCAGTGGTCAATAATCATTCGTAGTTAGCAGATTTATTTCTTTTTCTTCTTACCCATTTCAGGATCAAAAGTGATGGGAATGTGCATCCGGGTTCTGACAAGTTTTCCTCTTTGCCTGCCCGGTTTAAATCGCTCATCTACTGCTTTAATAGCCCTTAGAACCTCTTTATCGGCTAACTCATTCAACCCTTTTATAATCGTTATATCCTGCATTTTTCCGGTAGTATCCACTATAAACTGAACATATACTTTGCCTTTTTGGGTAAGTCCTTCCGGAAGTTTTATTTCTTTGGCTATTTTGTTCAAAAATCCTTCATAGCCACTTTCTGGTACAGGTTGTTGTTCTACAATAATTCCAATAAATACATCTGTTTCTTCCTCTTCTAGTATCTGATTAGGGGCTATTTGGATAGAATCTGTCTTTATGAGTTCTTGCCCGAAAACAGGATTCAGCAAACCGCTTGCTGTGAATAAAGTAGAAGCCGCATATTTTAAAAAAGTATTATTGAGCTGGGAGGTAGAAAACCTGCCGCAAACAGATGTTTTGGAATGCTTTATTATTTCATTGAATTCAGCGTCCGTTTTATTAACAAAATCATAAACTTTACTTGTACATTTTTCGCAAATCTTGCCCTTATCGAAATCCGTCATAGATTTCCAGTCTTCCTGGCATGGGAACGCTAAGTTTATATTTTTTATCTTGTTATCCTTTTCTCTCATCTTCTCGCAGGAAAGCGATCAATCAAACAATTTTTTAATGACCTATCAACAAATGGTCACTCACCAAACGTTAGTTCAGTGAAGCTAATAACCCTTTTTCCGGCGCAAAAGTTATGAATTTTCCCTTGATATAGGGAATAATGAGCTGGTTTTATGTTAAAAGGCCTTCTGGCTGGATTGAGACACAATAATTATGATCAGTTATTTTGCTACGCCTGAAAATAATTATATTCCCCGTTCTACAGCCTTTTTCTAAGTGCCCGGATAAAGCCACCCTGTTTTGTGGGAAAATAAAACATGTCATAGTAGATATTCATTATCAACTTATCATTTATTTATAATTTCCAGCAAAATTTGCGATATTTAGTCACTTTGCCTATCCAGAATAATACCTAACAAACCCTCTCTATGAAAAAACAAGCCTATATACTTGCGCTTATGGTGTTAAGCACTTTTGTATCCTTAACTCCGCCTGCCAAAACCCTGGATATGTACTGGATTGATGTAGAAGGGGGTGCTGCAACGCTGATTGTTGCTCCCTCCGGCGAATCTATTCTGATTGATTCCGGCAATCCGGGTGGCAGGGATTCGGAACGCATTTATACAGTAGCATCAGAGGTGGCAGGCTTGAAAAAAATTGACCATTTGATTACTACTCATTTTCATATTGATCATTTTGGAGGTGCCGGGGAACTTGCCAAAAGAATCCCCATTGTAAACATCCATGATAAAGGCATTCCAGAAAATCTTTCAGAGGACGTAAATTTTGCTAAAAATATTCAGCCGTACCGCGACATTAAAGCGAAGCGCTATACTATTAAACCAGATTATGAACTTTCTCTAAAAGCTATGCCCAGAGGTACAGCGCCTTTATCTTTGCATTGCCTGGGCATAAACCAGCAATTTGTAGCCACACGTAAAGATGCAGATACCAATGGCGATTGCGGCGAAACTACCGATAAGCCTGTGGATACTTCGGATAATGCCAATAGCAGCGTATTTATGATCAATTTTGGAACATTTACTTTATTTAATGGCGGCGATCTCACCTGGAATACAGAAAAGAAACTCGTATGTCCGGTAAATTTGCCCGGAGAAGTAGATGTGTATCAGGTGAACCACCATGGCTTAGATCAAAGTAATAACCCCGTACTGATACAAAGCCTTTCACCAACGGTTGCTATTATAAACAATGGAACCAAAAAAGGGTGCGGACCGGAAACTTTTACTTCTTTACGGAAAACTCCTTCTATACAGGCTATTTACCAGGTGCATAAAAATCTGAGGGAAGATGGGACTACAATTAATACAGCGCCGGAAAAAATTGCCAATATGGAAGAAAATTGTAAAGCCAATTATATCAAACTTTCGGTCACTCCAGATGGACAGCAATATACGGTTTCCATTCCAGCCAACTCGTATAAACAAGTGTATCAGAGCAAAAAGTAAATAGGTATTGGATAAATGAGAATGGATAATTATAAAAAATAGCTGGTGAAACAATCAGCGGTTTCTGAATAGGCGAAGGGAATTCAGAACCATTAGCAAACATTTAAATAAACAATGAAAAAATCGTCAATCCTTTTGATTTTTATTCTGGCATTGCATATATCTTTTTGCGGCTACGGACAGATTAATTGCCAACGCGAAAGAATTATTGGAGAATGGACTGAGGTGACAAATATGGCAGGTGTTCATACAAACATTGACAGTTTAAGAAACCTGATGAATAACAGGAAGGAGACACTAGGAACTTGGAATTTTAATTCTGATGGAACTTATACTTACAAAGACAGCTACTCTAATGAGTATTATCGGAAGGGTCAAAAGTTTAATTTTGATAACTCAACTTGTGAAATTATATTATGGAGTAAGTCAAAATCTAGGACAAAAAAAGTTTCAAGAGAGAATCTTGAAATAATTTATATCGAACATGATTTTCTGGTATATAAGAGCGATGATAACCCAAAAGGTTACTATACACATTTAATGAAAAGAAAGTGACTTAATATATTGTCTACAGTTATACGAACGCATGAGTCAAAGGTATGGGTATTCTTTCTACAAGCTATAGATGAATATGTATTAAGCCTTGATTATTTAATATCCATTTTCAATTATCCATTCCTTTTACTTTTCTTCTCCCATTACCTGCATCCAGGTATTCTGTGCTTTCATTACCCGTTCGATTATATCCCGCACGGCCCTCGGCCGCCTTTAAAGGGAGAAATATAATGAGCAATAGCCTGAATATCGGCAGAAGCATCTTCCGGGCAAGCTGCCAGTACGCCGGTTTTCATGACCTGAAAATCAGGCATATCATCGCCCATATACAGGATTTCCTCCGGGATCAGTCCGTTTTCCTGCACAAATTTTTCAAATACTTCCAGTTTCCGGGTAGTAGCTACTCCTAAATAGATATATTGAATTTTCAGAAACTCCAGCCGTTTGCGAACCCCTACCTGGTTGCCTCCTGATATAATGGCTACTTTATAACCGGCTTCCAGGGCTTTTTCAATGCCGTATCCATCCCGGATATAAAAGATTCGGGCCTGTTCGCCGCTTTCCAGGGCCAGTACACCGCCGTCGGTTAGTACGCCATCTACATCAAAAATAAAGGTGGTAATTTTTTTGAAATCGTAATTAATAAAGCTCACAGCGGTATTAGGTTTAAAATCCGGACGTATGTTAGCTAATATTTTCGTTTTCTGAAAGCAATAAAACAAGAGATCCGATATAAGCTTTTGCTATATATGATATGTGTTTAGTGTGCTTCTCTTAAATTGCAAAAAACGGATGTACCACTGCATCTATATGTGCCCATAGTCTATATGTTTGTAAGAGTAGTAATTTGGTTGAGTGCTTTTTTTCTGAGTATATCCTTATTTGCCCAGCAACCCCTGAAAGGAAGAGTAGTTGATGAGCAGACCAGTGAACCGCTGCCTTTTGTAACTATTTTTGTAAATAATACTACCTTCGGCACCGTTACCAACGAAAAAGGGGAGTTTACTCTGAATCTGACTTCCGGAAGGCATGAGATTGTAGTTTCTTATGTGGGATATGAGCCCATTGTTTTTCAGGTAGACAGCTCTCAGTTACATCGTACATTTTTATTCAAGCTAACTCTCAAAGAGTTTGTACTAAACGAAATAGAAGTCAGGTCGCAGCGGGATAGTTTATGGTATGTAAACCTGGAAGTGTTCAAGGAAAATTTTATAGGCCGCAGTGCCGTGGCCCGGGGCTGCAAACTGCTAAATCCGGAAGTATTAATCATCACATTCGATCCGCAAAGCGTCCTGCTGGAAGTAAAAGCGAGAGATGTATTGCAAATAGAAAATCCAACCCTGGGATACAAGATAAAATATGTGCTGGTGGAGTTTAAGTATTATACACAGGAGAGTTATGTGGTGTATGTAGGCTATCCCAACTATGAAGCAATGTCTGGAAATTCTAGCAGGCAGCGGCGCTGGAAGAAGAAGCGGCTGGAGGCGTATAATGGTTCGCCTATGCATTTTATACGAACATTGCGGGAACAGAAACTGGAACAGGAAGGCTTTAATCTGCGCCGCTTGCACCGAAAACCCAATCCTAACCGGCCCAGTGAGGAGGAGCTAGAGCAGGCCAGGGCACAACTCAGGCAAAGAGGCCCTCAGGTAGTATTGAAAGAATCTGATCCCATTTCGATTACTTTGTCCAAAGCCAGCCTGCCTAAAACTATAGAATGGCTAGATACCGCAAGGGTTTCCTACCAGTCATATTTGCAGAGGCAGGGGAAAGAGGTAGCCTTAGGTTTTGAAGGATATTTTCAGGTGGTATATACCGGCGAAAAAGAAGAAATAGCCTATGTGCAATCTACCAGCGGTTTTCAGCCCAGGCGGCCTACTTTCCAGACATCTGTGATTTCTATGAAAGAAAAGTCCGTTTTTCTGGAAGAAATGGGAAACATTAGTGACCCGTTAGGTATACTTTTCGAAGGATACTGGGGCTGGGAAAAAATAGGTGATTTGTTGCCCCTCGATTATCAGGTAATCCGCCCATAGTTAGGGTCAGGTTTTTAGGCTATATAATAGCTTGTATGTTCGTTTCGTGAGTTGAGCAATAAAGTAAACGGAGGAAGAACCAGAATAGACCTTCAGGATAGTCAGCATAAAACTTTCCTGTTGACCATTGCCATTGACTTACTGCTTAGTTATCGTGAGGCAGGTGATAATTCCTTACGCATCACAAAATCATTCATCCAGAATTCCCCGATGGGAATATCTTCTTCCTGATAAAAAGTAAATCCAAGGCGCTCATAAAAATTTCTGGCTGGATTATACCGGTTTACATTTAGTTCGAGTACTTTTCCGCCTTCCTCCAGCACTTGTCCTTCTACCGCTTCTATTAGCTTTTTGCCCAGGCCTTTTCCCTGAAGTTCGGGTAATAAATATAGTTTCTGAAGCTTGAAAACACCATTTGTATCTGGTTTTTCTGAATAGGAAGCATAACCGCTTGGTTTTCCCTGTACATACAAAATCAGAAAGATGTGACCTAGACTAGTCATTTGTGTTTCCAGAGAGGCAGGTGAATACATCTCATTAAACATAAACTCCAGTTGGGCCTTTGATAAGATATCACGGTAGGTAGGTTCCCAGGTTGCTTTAGCCAGCGCTATAATTACCGGAACATCAGCCTTTTCAGCTTTCCTGATCTGATTCTGGGGAGTATTGGTTACAATCATATTTAATAACAGGCTTATATATTTTATATATGCACATACTTAAGAAAATGCAATTACATGCGTAGTTTTTATTGGTATTTTCAGACGTATGTATGCATTATTTCCTTATAAAATGAAATAAAAACCCGATATTGTACACAGTACAATTCGTGATTTTACAACACACTTGTTTCATGCGTACTGTTAGTATATAACAGTTGGTTACAAAGTTTTAATTTAATCATTAACAAAGACTTATTACTACTTTTTATCCAAAATAAAATATTTTATTGCCAGTGTTATAGTTTTTGTTTTTTTAATCCAAAAATCTCATTTTAATAGAAGATACATCCTAAATATGTAGGCATTTTATGATTTTGTTATGTATTTATTTTACAAGTCCGGACTGAAAGTAAATATCTGAGCTTTTTACCGGAAATGGTTTGCTAATATCTTTATTAATATAGTTATATTTTTTATGGTTTTTTCTGTTACTACGGCTACCTTGAAACATGCGTTCCTTTCTGTTAAAATTCTGCCTGCCTTGTTTAGTTTTGCTTCTATGTACCCATACATTTGTACAGGCTGCCCACATCATTGGTGGTGAAATTACTTATAAGTTTCTCGATAGCACCACAACAGGCGGCCGCAGTTACCGCTACCTGCTGACTTTTAATATTTATATTGATGAGGCTACCAGTGGGGCACAGGCTACTGGTCTGCAGTTTGCCATTTACCATGCTAATACCAACCAGCGTATCGGAGATGCAATTTTGCTCGACAATCCTGAACCCGTGAATATAACCCCGGTACTGCCGCCAGGTTGTAGAATACCAGGGATAGAAAATTTCGGAATATTGCTATTCTCTTATGAGACGATTGTTACCTTACCATACTCAAGTGAGGGTTATCATATCATCTACGAGCGCTGTTGCCGCAACGATGAAGTTGTGAATCTTCAGCCGTTTTCCGGAAACACATTTTATGCATTTATTGCCGCACCCGACCTGCCCAATAACTCAGCTGTTTTCAGCGAAGTGGCTATCCCCTACATTTGTGTGAGAGATACCAATACGGTTGTAAATAATGCCGTTGATGCTGATGGTGACAGACTGGAATACCGGTTTGTGCGGCCTTATACCGGAGGAACCAGAGAAGATCCGGTACCACAGCCTCCTTTTATCTATGATTTTCCTCCTGATCTGGTAAGCTATAATGCGGATTATAATTATGTAGAGCCTTTTGGAGAAAACAGTGTTGCTCAAATCAATCTGGCAACTGGGATTACCAATTATGCCGCTCCCAGTGTCGGGAATTATGTGGTGGCTATAGAAGTGAGAGAATACCGGGCGGTAAATGATAGTACCGAAGTATTAGTCGGTATTGTGCGGCGGGAATTGCAGTTGCTCGTGGGCGATTGCCCGGTTAATAATATGCCAAAGTTTTCAAGTGCCAGTACAGATACCTTGCAATACAATGTGGAAGCAGGAGAGAAGCTTTGTTTTACGGTGGAGGCAACTGATATTGAAAATGATTCGCTTGTACTTTCTGCCACCGGAGATATATTGTTGGGAACAAATGGCTATAGTGGGCCTCTGGCAAGTTTTCCGGCCGTCATAAAAAAAGGTAGTGTATCTTCACCCTTTTGCTGGCAAACCACCTGCGATACGCCGCCAGGAACCTATCAGATAACCGTAAAAGCCCAGGATAAAGGATGTCCGCCTAAAACCAATACTGTCATCTATTTGATCAAACTGCTACCGGTGCGTAAAAAACCGGTAATCCGGGGAAGCAAATCTGTTTGTCCTGGGGTAACGCTGGTAGATTATAGTGTGGAAGCCAGAAGCGGATATACCTATGCATGGACAGTAGATGGCGGTACGATTGCTTCCGGCCAGGGAAATGCCAGCATTAAAGTAAACTGGGGCTTAACCAATCCGTCGGCCAGTGTAGCTGTATTGCTCACCTCACAAGCAGGCTGCCAGTCGGAAGAAGCGATATTGCCAGTAAAAATCAACAAAGCTCTTACCCCACCAGAGCCTGAAGGTCCGGATACACTTTGTGTAGCAGATGGAAGAAATCTTCTATATGAAATAGTATACACCAATGGATCTACCTATCAATGGCAGATTTCGGGCGGAAAAATTATCAGCCAGCAACTCAACCAGGTTACGGTTAGCTGGGAAACAGCAGGTAAAGGATTACTCTGGGTAAAAGAATTCAGCAACCAGGCAGAAATTTGTGAAGGTATATCAGATACGCTGTCTGTTTTATTGTATGCTTCCCCTGATTCTACACTTACCATTGCCGGCAAAAATAGTATGTGTGCGCTGGAAAAAGGCATATCGTATACTCTTTCCGGGGCACCTGATTCTGATTATACCTGGGAAATTACCGGAGGCACTATTGTGTCTGGGCAGCATTCGCCCACTATCCTGGTCGACTGGAATGAGGAAGGTACCCATCAGCTATCTGTGCAGGAAACTTCGGTAGCCGGATGTAGTGGAAAATTGATCGCAATTTCCATTACGGTTCACCCCAATCCTACTACTGGTATTACCGGCAATGATCTCACGATTTGCCCGCAAGGCTTAACCAATAAAACATATACAGTTCAGGGAAATGACTCTTCTACTTTTCAATGGACCATTGGTGGCGGAGAAATCATCTCAGGACAGGGTACATCCCAGATACTGGTAAACTGGCAAGCGGAGGGAGTAAAAACGCTCACCGTTCATGAAACCACTGCTTCCGGATGTACAGGCCAGATCATTACATTTCCATTAGTTGTTGATGCCTCAGCCATCAGTATTAACTATGTTAGCGTTGGTGCCGACCTGGCTAAGGATAGTTTGATTACGCTAACTTTTCAGGCTGTTAATACCAGTAATTTTGGTCATAAACTAAGTGTTCACCGGCAGAACCTGACTTCGGGCGGACCCTGGGAAAGTATACAGACAAATCTTTCCTCTGCTACTACCGGCTTTACTGATCAGCCGCTGCCTACCCAGTCGAATACCTATCAGTATAAGGTAAGCCTGGTCAATGCCTGTGGTTTTGTGGTAGAACCTTTGCCGCATCAAACTATTCTGCTGGCAGGTGAAGCCAACGAAAAGGAAGAAAGCACCACGCTGCACTGGAATGCGTATAAAAACTGGCCTTTGGGTGTGCGGCAGTATGAAATCTGGCGCCAGCTTGACCAAAGCAGCCAGTTTGAATTGTATGAAATAGTCAGCAATCAAACGTATTCCTACACCAAAGCCAATGCGAAAGAGGGATTTTATCACTGTTATAAAATAAAAGCAATCGCCGAGCACGACATACATACCTTTTCCTGGTCGAATGCGGCTTGCCTTTCTTTTCAGCATGAGTTAGTGCTGTACAATGTGATTACGCCTAACCAGGATGGCTACAACGACCGCTGGCAGGTTACCAATATTGAATTATATCCGGATAATGAACTGGTGATTTACAACCGCTGGGGAAAAGAAGTGTACCGCAAACAAAAATATTCCGGAGAGTGGGAGGGAGCAGGTTTAAGTAATGGTATTTATTACTATACGCTCACGATCAGTAGTACTGATTATACAACAACAAATGCAGGCGATGGATTTCCTGCTTCTCAGCGATTGATTAAGGGATGGATTAGCCTGTTGCGGTAATAAAAATGGTACAAAGCCATAGGGTTGTTCCAACAATTTGTAGCTTGCTTCGTTTAACACATCGTTTTACTGAATACACTTGTTTTCCGGCAGTCAGCTGGAAACAGTAAACAACATCATCATGGAAGCTACCCCTGTTACTTTGCATTTTCAGCCAGCGCCGCCAGAACATGGCGACCGTAAGCCCATCCGGGATGGATTATCTTCTGTTGTAAAAGTGGGCGACTACATATTTCTGGCCTGCGATGAAGGGAGCAGTGTAGAAAGATTAAAATGCACCAGTAAGGGCTACGAAGAGCATACTATCTTCTCTTTAGCTGAATACATTCCCCTGACTGAAGGCAATACAGGCGAAGTGGATATAGAAGGAATAGATTTTGAAAATCATTATTTGTGGATAACCGGTTCGCATGGATTAAAGCGCAAAAAACCGGATGAGGAAGGAACGGTAAAAAAGAAAATAAAACAATTGTCGAAGGTGGAACTGGAGCCTAACCGCTATGTACTGGCCAGAATTCCTCTGGTGGCAGATCCCGATACAAAGGAATACCATTTTTATAAATCTTGTAAGCATCCGGATGATCCGGAAAAAACACTGACGGCTGCCGTATTGAAAGAAAAAAAACACACCAATGAACTAACTGAAGCTTTACAAGAAGATATACATCTGAAAAATTTTCTGAAAATACCCGGGAAAGACAATGGATTTGATGTGGAAGGACTTGCCCTGGATGGTTCCAGGGTATTTTTAGGCTTACGGGGACCTGTACTCAGAGGCTGGGCAGTTATCCTGGAAATAGAAACCAAAGAGATTGACAAGCACACCATTGGTTTACAAAAAATAGGGCCTAAAAGCCAGAAGTATAAAAAACATTTTCTTGACCTGGCCGGAATGGGCATACGTGAACTTACACCAGCCGGAAAAGACCTGTTGATTTTAGCGGGCCCTACCATGGACCTGGATGGAACTATCTCTGTGTACCGCTGGAAAAATGCTATACCCGATACAAAAAACTCAAAAAAATCGATTGTATACGAACGCAAGGTGGAACGTTTGTTTGATATTCCGCATGGTACCGGTAAAAATTCAGGAAAGGATAAGGCTGAAGGAATCACCCTGATCGCCGATCATGAGTTGCTGATTGTATATGATAGCCCGTCTGCACAACGGAAAGCTGGGAAAACAAATGTGGTAGCAGATATTGTTTCTATCAGCGGCGATAACAAGAAACGGGTGGGTAAGTGATAGACCAGCAAGATACATAGCAGCCTTCATTTGTAAATGCAGGCAAATTATTTTTGCCAGAAAAGTGTTACTTATAATAAGCACAAGGGAAGTATAGCATGAAAACAAATAGTCTGTTTATAAAAAATATGGTATGTGACCGCTGCATAAGGGTGGTGCAGGAGGAAGTGGAAAAAGCCGGTTTGCAGGTAAAACAGGTTGTATTGGGAGAAGCGGTTATAGAAGGAGAAATCTCCCAGGCCCAGATGAATAATATACAAGACAGGTTATCTGCACACGGATTTGAGATTATTGATGATAGAAAAGCAGCTATTATTGAAAAGATTAAAAATCCGGTGGTAGCGCATATTCATCACAACCAATCCGGTGCTCAGCTTCATACCAACTATTCCGATTATCTCTCGGAAGCCTTGCACATGGACTATCATTACCTGAGTGCTTTGTTTTCATCCATGGAAAATGTAACGATTGAAAGATATATTATTCTGCAGAAAATTGAACGCGTGAAAGAACTGCTTATTTACAATGAACTTACCTTGAGTGAAATTGCCTGGCAAATGGGATATAGCAGCGTACAACACCTTTCCAGCCAGTTCAGGAAAGTAACTGGATATACACCCAGTGCCTTTAAGCAAATCCGGGAGAATAAACGTAAGTCCTTAGATCAGGTTGGGAAAGAAGAACCGGCATAAAAAAACAGCGGCATTCTTGTGAATACCACTGTTTGATAAGAGTGCTATATGCTATAATAGAATGGTTCCGAATGTTTTATGATTTTAATACTTAGGTTTTACTGCTTAATATATTTTTACAATCTGATCCCAAAGCTGAGTGCGTGCAATTCATGGCTAGGGCCTACTGAAGGGCTGGGGCCTTTACCAGTTGAAAACAGCGGATTTAAATCATACTTTGCAAAGAAATTAACTCCGAAGAGACTAATCTGGGTTTGCAGGCCATAGCGTATGTTATTCAGGTAAAAATTGCTTTTTTCATGATCTTTTTCCCGGTCTCCGCCGTCAAAGTACATGATTTTAGAGTAACTGTGGATGCGGTATCCCACATATCCACCAAAACCAAACCTAAAAGAACCTAACCGGGCACGTTTGAAATCAAGCATAGGCATTACCGGAATACTCAGATACCATACTGTCAGTTTGTTTCTTCGCAGGTCGATACCAGTATCTTCGAACGTTACTCCATCAACTCCCTTGCGGATACGTGAGTTTCCATCGAACATAAAGTTATTGGCTGAAAACTCAATCCCATGAGTCAGATAGAATGGGCTTTTCTGATTCCCAATTCTGGTTTTATAAATATAGCTTAAAGCGCCATACCTCGAACCTAAAGGCCGTAATTCATAGGGCTGGTTCGACTGATCTGGAATCTGGCCATTTTCCAGGTAATTATTTAAACCCAGATCTAGTCTGAATTCACCTTCCGTTCTTTTATGATGGCGTTCCCGGTTTTCCCGGCGTTCTCTGAACCTTCTGTAATTGGAATCAGACGAAGACCGTTTTGACCGGATGGTCACAATGGTGGAATCATTTTCACTCAATTCCAGTTCATCCTCTTCTGTATCTTCGTCCTTATCTTTTCCGATCCGGATAGTAAATGAGATAGATTTATCATTATCTTTCACCAGTACATCACTTCCCCGTACTATTACACTGTCGCCATTCATTACAAAACTGGTATCCTTGGAGGCCGTATTGCTTTGTGACTTTTCTGAGACGGCAAGCACTTGGTCAAATAAGGCATTGAAATCAAAATTTTTCAGCTTTTGTAGCTCCTGTCTGTCTTCGGAATGAACCACAATCCGGGTTTTTTTGCCAAACAATACAATAATAGAATCTTTTTCGGAAGCAATCACAGGATCGGTGAAGCAAAAACCTGTACTGCTTATGCCCACAAACAGGGCGATAAGGATATATAATTTTTTCATGGGTGCAAAGGATAAATTAAAATGGATGACTGACACTAAAATTGGTTTGACAGCGCTGCGCAGCTTTATCTTTTTATGATTATTAAATACTTCCAATACAATTGACTATTGACTAATAACGGGTATTATTCCCGGCTCTTATCCTGGTGAGAACGGCCACTGTTTACTTTTACCAGGGCTACTAAATTCTGCTTATTGAGGCCTAATTCATCAAACTCACCTTTTTTGAGTTTCCTCAGCTTATCCAATAACCTGGCAGCTTTGCCTTGTTTGGCAGGCGAATCGGGCTCGTCCATTTCTGCTGATTCTTCTGCAACCTGAGGCTCATCCAGCTGAACAGTTACTACAATGGTACTGGCCTCCGGATTAGCCAGCGCCAGAGTTGTTTCCGGCATAGGGATGGTTTCCTGTATCGCTACTGTTTCCTGAATTGCTGGTGCCTGGCGTAATTCTACTGGTTGTTTGCCAGGAGCAGGTTTAATAGCGGTTTTAGATTGTTTTTCTTTCTTTGGTTTGGGTTCTGGCGTAACCTGAATACCAGACTTAAGCTCAGTTTTATCGGGCTGACTAATATTTTCAGCAGGATTATTTTGTTGCTGCTGAGCGATTTGGTTATTTTTTTCTGTATTCGGCTGGGCAGGAATCGTTTGCTTCTCCTGTGGGCTTACTTGTTCTTCCACCGGAGGTTTATCTATAGCAATACTTCCTTCATCCGTAAACTGCTTACGCAGCAGAACGCCGCTCAGGATAAGCAAAAGCATGGCAGCCGCTACCGAATACGGGAGCCAAATGGGTTTTTTTTTATTTTTTTGCTGCAATCCTTTTTGCAGGTTCATCCAGGCATCAGCAGAAGGGGTGCTTTCCAGGCTGGAGAGTTTGTCAGCAAAAAGTTTATCTATGTTATTGGATGATTTCATGCTTTATCTTTTTTAGTAAACAGGTACGCCGTTACTTAATTATTGTTAATGATTTTTATATTCTTTGCGCAAAAGCAGCAGGTTTTGTTTCATAGCTTGCTTCTGTTTTTACCGTTTTTTTTTCTAAGTCAGCCAGTTGTTGTTGCAATAATGCCCTTGCCCGGCTCAACTGCGATTTAGAGGTATTCTCACTGATGCCCAGCATATCGGCAATTTCTTTGTGCGAATAGCCTTCAATGGCATACAGGTTAAATACCGTTTTATAGCCTGTGGGCAGCCCTTGTACCAGTTGCAGGAGCTCTTCTGCTTCCAGGTGAGTGCTTGCCTCCGTATTATGGTCAGACTGGTAATCGGCTTTATCTATTTCTACTTCCATGTAAATGCTTTTATTCTTGCGTATATAGCCTAAAGCCTCGTTCACCATTACCCTTCTGAGCCAGCCTTCAAAACTTCCCTCATGTTTGTATTGCCCGATTTTTTCAAACACCCGCATAAATCCGGCAATGAGAATATCTTCGGCTTCAAAACGGCTGTTTACGTAACGCAGGCAAATACCCATCATTTTCCTGGAGTATTTATTATAAATCTCCCGCTGAGCCGATGCCTCCCCTTCTGGCAGGCCCGGATTATTTTTTCTTCAGAATCAGATTTATAAATGTAAAGCTTCAGGTTCATTCGTTTGCTTTTTCGAAAGGGTAGATGCAAGGGTTTGCCGGGAGGTTGCACCGGAAATAAAAATTTTATTAAAATTTAACGGTTTTATACGAATTATTGGAAGCCTAATAAAAGGCTTTAAGTTTAATATGTCTGGCTGCCATTCTGATTATCAGATCTGCTGCCACAGTTAAAGTAACAACAATCAGAACAGACATTACTATATCACTTAAAAAATGGGCTTTTTGTATTACCCTGCCTACAGCAATCATTACAGGTATTATAATAACAGGCTTTGCCTTATCGAAATAATAACAGGGTGGAAAAAACAAACTAAAATAATAAGAGGCATGCCCGGAAGGAAAACCATCACCGCTTTTAAACCAGTAATGCGCTCCGGTTAATCCATTTTCAAATATGTATTCTGGCCTCATTCGTCCAAAATAGATTTTTAAGTAGGAAGTTATAATTGCAGCACATACTATAACAATGATCCAGGAAATAAAAAAAGAAGCCCATTTTAGATTTTTGAAATATAAGCTGCTGATTAATAAACCTATTGAGCTTATGATTAGAAAAATAGCCGATAGTTTATTGGTAATAAAATCACTCCAAGATTCTATCTTCTTAACATAGAAGATGAAGTCAGCTACATTATTTTTTACAAATAGAGATATCCATTGGTCAATAAGCAAGCTTAACATCAGGAAAAAGGTGAGAAAAACGATTATCCTGTATTTTATCAATGGATTATTTAAGTCGTACAGCGCCATTCTTCTTAAAGCGAACAACTAACAGTCCATCAACTCTTGCATAACCGATCCTGTTGAGTTGAGACTTGAACTCGGAAAGGCCGGTTGACGGTTTGAGTTGGGAGTTAGCTTTCGTTTTTTATTCCTTAATTATATTTATGCTATGTCTTCAGTTGCTAATACATAAACTATATAGCTACACCACAGTATGCCCAGAAAGATTAATACCCATCCAATGATTTTATTGTTCCTCCTGGATTTATCTACTATCCAATACACTATACCTAAAAAGATTAATGATGGTCCTGATACGAAAACAACTGTATAAAATCTCAATAATTCTGTACCTCTGTTTGTTATGATAGAATCATCATAATAATCTATTCCCATCCAGATGATTGGCAATAAGCATAGCAATGCTAATAGCAGTATAGTTATATCATTTTCTTGCTGCTTACTTCTTATTTTCATCTATCTCTTTTATGAAAGCTAACAATCCTCAATCATACTTGCGCTTGAAAATTTCGCCCATGATAAAAGCAGTTCTGGCGGTTTCGGGGTTTTTAAACAGCTGGGCATACATATTGGGCGTAACCTTGCGGATATCAAAGGCAGCAAACCTGTTTTTAGAGCTGTCGTTCAGCCCTTCATACTCCGATTTAGTGGGATCTTCATAATCTACCAGACTGGCTTTATTTTCATAGGTCGGAACATATTCTTCACCGGTTTGCTCATAGCTAAGATCTTCAAGCGCCTCTTCCCGTTTCTGTACTTCCATCGCCCGTTTGGCTTCAGCGGCTCGTTTGGCAGCTTTCTGGGCTTTTAATTCAACTTTGCGTTTCTGTTGCCGGGCTTTTTCTTCCGCCTCTTCATAAAAACTTTTCTGGGGTAGGTTAGCCGGTTCCGGACGCTGTTCTATCGTTGCCTGGGGCTGTGGATTTTTCCTGGTCGCTTCGCCAAATTCGTTCAGTAAATCCTGTAAGGTAGGAACATTGGTTTTCCGGGGCGGACTATTCTGCGTCATGGTAGGATCAGGCCCGGTATTTTCGCCAGTAGTCGGTGGCTGGGCGTTCTTTGCTTGTTTTCGTGCCTGTATAATAAAATAAATAATTGCTACTACGATGTAGAATAAAATCTGAAGTCCATCCATACTATCAAATATAAAAAAATACTGATAGATTTGATATTTTTTGCGATAGAGAAAGTATTTTAGTCATTGTCTGGAACCTGGATTTATCGGATTAATAGGATTGGATAGATTATCTTCACTCTTTAATCCTGTTCATCCTCAACTCTTGTAAATCCAGGTTCCAGACAATCCACCCAACCACCTTGTATTGATTCATGCAGTTAAGCAAATTAGAGATCAAAGGATTTAAAAGTTTCGGAGATAAAGTAGTTATCAATTTTGATGAAGGCATCACCGGCATTGTTGGCCCGAATGGTTGCGGTAAATCCAATATTGTAGATGCCATCCGCTGGGTACTGGGCGAACAGAAAACCAAAGCCCTGCGCTCGGAGAAAATGGAAAATATCATTTTCAACGGTACCAAAACCCGGAAAGCCCTGCAAATGGCAGAGGTTTCCCTTACTTTCAACAACAACCGCAAACTGCTTCCTACCGAATATTCCCAGGTTACTATTACCCGTAAATATTACCGATCCGGCGAAAGCGAATATCTGCTCAACAACGTAACCTGCCGCCTGAAAGACATTACCAACCTGTTTCTGGATACTGGTATTGTCTCAGATAGTTATGCGATTATTGAGCTGAAAATGGTAGATGATATCCTCAACGACAAGGACAATTCCCGACGGGGGTTATTTGAGGAAGCAGCCGGTATTTCGAAGTTTAAAGTACGCAAGAAGGAAACATTGCGCAAACTGGAAGAAACCGATACGGATCTGGCCAGGGTAGAAGACCTGCTGCATGAGATCAGTAAAAACCTGAAAGTACTGGAAAAGCAAGCCAAACAAACCCAGAGCTATTTTAAACTCAAAGAGGAATACAAACACTGGAGCATTGTACTGGCCCGTAAAACAATAGACAAGCACAGTGAATCCTTTATAAAATTAGGGAAGCAGATAGAGACTGAGCAGGAGCGAAAACGGCAATTACAGCAACAACTGGGCGAAAAAGAATTATCCCTGGAAAAGGAAAAAGGTAGTTTGATTGAAAAGGAAAGACTATTTGCCGCCAGACAACGGACGCTAAATGAATATGTGGGGAAAATCCGGCAGTATGAAAATGAGAAAAAAATCCGGCAGGAACGGCAGGCATTTCTGACTGATAAACTCAATTCCCTGAAAACGCAGCTGGAACAAGACCAGGGAAATATCCGCAAAGCCGAAGATGAAATTGCTAAATTAACCCGGCAAAAATTAGCTGCCGAACAGGTGGTGCGTGACATGTCCGAGCAACTGGCGTTCTTGCAGGAAGAATACCAGGCACAAAAGAATTTAACGCATCAGCTCCAGCAGGAAGTAAGCCGGGCATCCGGGCAGTTCCGCAAACACCAGGAAGAGGTGTACCAGTTGAAAAAATCCCTGGAAATTAAGCAGATTCAGCTTTCGTCGCTGAAACAGGAACTGGAAAGGGCTACTTCTGCCAATGCCGAGCAAAGAACCAATCTGCATCTGTTTGAAGATAAACTCTACGAAATTACGACCAGGCTCGAAGAGAGTCAGCAGGCATTAAATAGCCTGCAAAATTCCGTGAAGCAGATACAGGAGGAAACCCATCAGATAGAATCGGATATAGAACGGCTGAAACAGGAGATTGGGCAACACAACCGTACCCTGGACGCCAGACAGAATGAATATAAACTTACCAAATCGCTGGTAGAGAGTCTGGAAGGTTTTCCGGAAGCCATTAAGTTCCTCAAAAAACACCATGCATTTGATAAAAATGCCCTGCTGGTTTCTGATATTCTCACTTGTCCGAATGAGTATAGGGTGGCCATCGAAAATTACCTGGAGCCGGTCATGAATTATTATGTGGTGCAAACCGAAGAACAGGCATACCAGGCCATTGGGTGGCTAAGCCATGCAGAAAAAGGCCGGGCTAACTTTTTTGTACTCGATAATATCGGAACCTATACTTCTGCCAGTATACTCAAATCAGATGTAGAGAAAGGAATTGTAGCTGCCATTGATATTGTGGAATATGATGCAAAATACCAGTATCTGGTGCGTATCCTGCTCGATAATGTATACATTCTGACACAGAATCAGCCGGTACTTCCCAGAAATGAGGGCGCTATTTTTATTACCCAGAATGGCAAAGCAACCAGGCGGCGTTTCAGCATTTCCGGTGGTTCAGTAGGTTTGTTTGAAGGCAAACGGATCGGAAGGGCAAGAAATCTGGAAAACCTGAAAGCAGAGATCGCTCAACTGAATGAAACTATCGCCGGTTTAAATACTGCCTTGCAGCAAAAACAGCAGCAGAAACAGGAATTGCAAACTAAGCAGGCATCTTTATCTGCGGCAGTGAGCCAGAAACAAAAAGAAATCACCTTAATCAGCCAGGAGCAGATCACCGTAAGGACGAGGCAGGAACAAACGATGCAATTGCTTCAGAGCCAGTCGGCGAGGCATTCGGCCATACAGGAGCAAATGGAAATCCTGCAGGAAGAGATTGAAGAACAAGAGCCGGAATCAGATACGAAGGCGGCAGCCTTGAAGCAAGTTGAAGCCAGAGTGAGCCAGTTGAATGGGGAATTGCTCTATGAAAATGAAGCGCTCGGGCAAAAATCTTCGGCCTATAACCAGGAAAATATTGCGGTGCATCAGCAGCAAAATAAAGTTTCGGCGCTTGTACAGGAAATTCATTTTCAGGAACAAGCCTTACAAAGCAGTTTGCTGCGGCTCACCAAAAACAAAGAAGAACTTCACAAAACGGAACATCTGGTAGATCAATTAGCTGATACCACTGAAGCCGATGATGATACCTTAGCCACCCTGCAACAAGAGAAAGAAAGCATCGAGCAGGGCGTAAATGAGGCGGAAAAAGCCTATTACCAGGCTCGGGGCTGGATTGACAAAGCGGAAAAAGAAACCAAGGATATAAACCGCCAGCGGGAAAGTACCGATAGTTTGCTGAATGAATTGCAGCATAAACTCAGTGATACCAAACTCCAGCTGATGGCGGTAAAAGAGAGATTATCGGTAGAGTTCAGCATTGACCTGGATGCTTTTATGCAGGAGACTGCTGCGCCAACCAATGGATTTTTACCAGGTATAGGAGAGGAGTGGAGTGAGCAACTGCTCAGAGAAAAAGTACAGGACATTAAAAGCCGCATGGAACGCATTGGCCCCATTAATCCGATGGCACTCGAGGCTTACGAAGAAATGAAAGGCCGTTTCGATTTTATTGATTCCCAGAAACAGGATCTGGCCAATGCCAAACAATCGCTGCTGCAAACCATCAGTGAAATTGATATGGTGGCCAGGGAAAATTTTATGAAAGCCTATGAGCAGATCCGGCAGAATTTTATCAAAGTGTTCCGCTCATTATTCTCCGAAGAAGATTCCTGCGACCTGAAACTGTCTAATCCGGAAAATCCCCTGGAATCGAGCATTGAGATTATGGCAAAGCCTAAAGGGAAACGTCCGCTTACGATCAATCAGCTTTCCGGCGGCGAAAAAACCCTGACTGCCATTTCTTTATTGTTTGCGATTTATTTATTAAAACCAGCTCCCTTCTGTATTTTTGATGAGGTAGATGCACCGCTGGACGATGCCAATATTGATAAGTTCAATAACATTATCCGTACGTTTTCTGCAGATTCACAATTTATTGTAGTTACCCATAACAAACGCACCATGGTGGCTACTGATATTATCTACGGCATCACCCAAACCGAAGATGACATTGGTGTATCCAAAGTAGTTCCGGTGGATTTGCGGGCACTCGCGTAATTATAGTGGTGAGCCTACATAGTTATTGGCACCAGCCTGCTGACAGGAATTATATAACCAACAATATTTTATGGGACTATTTTCAAGCCTTTTCAGACAAAAACAAAATGATAAGTTTGTATCTCCGACAGATGTAAAAAAACAACCTGATGTTTTGACGACAGAGACCAATTTTGAATTTTATGAAAAAATAGTTGAGGTTATTGTCGTTTCTGAAACATTAAAGAACAAATTAAAAACCAGACTTAAACAGGCTTTTGAAAAGCCAAACTCCTTTTATGATGTAAATAATAATTTTATATTGTCCGAACGTGGACTAACCTATCCTAAAGATAAATCGCTGACACCTAAGTTTGTTCTGATTGATATATTGCAGGACAACAACCAAATGGCTGAAGTGGATTGGAAAGAGGAAGAAGAAGATATTCGTTTTGCTTTGAACAGAATACTTGAAGCTAAAAATTATGGCTTTATCTCTTCTGAAGCCAGTAATTTTGGCTACAAAGACACACTTGAAATGATAGAGCTGATAAACAAAGAGGAAATAAAGTCATTAGGATACTCTGTGGAAATGCTTGATATCAATTCGGACAGTTATGTTTTTACGGTTGTTCCATTAGAACGCCAACAAGAAGTGGCAGCAATGTTTGCAAAGCTGAAATAGAAAACGTCGATAAAATCCCAGTAAGCAGTATGGTTGGTATTTGAAATGTAGCGGAAATATCTAAATAATTAATCTGGAACATGGATTACACAGATGAGTGGATTTTCAGCATTACATGAACTGATTAAACAAAATTTGCAGGAGTTTTAGCTTATTAGAGTAAACTCCTGCAAATCATCAAATCAAATAAATCCAGGTTCCAGACAGTTTACTGCGTTCTGAAACGTACACCTACCCGGCAATCTCCTGGCTCCCCGCGGGTTTCATCACACACATTTTCCTGATACCCTACAATCCGCCGGCCATCGGTGTGGATGACAATGAATTTGAATAGGAAGTAATCATTCTGCTTAGCTGTACTTAAATCGATACCAGCGAAAGTTGCCAGCTGAGCCGCAGTTACGGTAAATGTTTTAGGAAAATCAGTAACTGTTTCAAAAAGTTTGTCGGCGGCACCTACCCGGCTCGGAAGCGGATATTGTGTTGCGGTTGGATATTGCAAACCTGGGGTAGAAATCAAGATAGGATAAGGTGGATTCCCGGTAGCTGGCGCTTTATAAAAACCAAGATATACTTCTATAGATTGTACTTCCGCTTTTCCGAATCCTTCCCAGGTAAGGCTATATTCAAATTCCTGATTCGCTAAGTTGGGATCGCTTAATTTGAAAAAAGAAGTATTGGCCGTCTGCACAGTAGGCAAGGCCGACTTGGCCGTATTTACTGATACCAATGGAACGGCTGTATAAGCCCAGTCTTCCCAATCGTAGTCTTTGTCTTTGCAGGAGTTAACCAGTACAAGGAATGCCAGGCAGGTATATAAAATAATATGTTTTTTCATAGACATTGCTAATTATGAGTTAGGTAGCTAATATTTATATAAGTTTTTAAGCCTTAAATCAGGGTTTAAGAAAGTGTTACTTATCCCAGAATACTGGTGTAGTTTGCTGAGCGGTTTGCAATTCACCTGCCCTGTCTGAAACATTGGTATTGGTAGATAATTCTGTCACCGAATAAGCAAGCCTTAGCGGAAATGCATTTAAAGGCGATAAAGGGGCTGGCAATACTGGTAAGCCAGTTCTTCTATAATCGGTATAGGCTTCCATGCCATTGCCATATAGCGCAATATATTTCTGTGTCATGACTAAATTCAACTGAGCCGCTGGATCTGTGGCTGCATCGAACTCGGCTGCACGGGCAGTTACAAAGTCATTAAGTGTAGGAACAGGTATAGGAGGAGCAGAATTACCGGAGGTGGCAGAAACTGTAATTACACTGTTTAACTGTTCTCTAATCCCGTCTAGGAATAATTGTTTGGCATCTCCGGCTGTACCCAACGTTAAAGCGGCTTCGGCCAGAATAAATTTTACCATGGCGTTTGTAATCAATGGAAATACACCGGCACCAGTACCATCCGTATTTCCTACTATTTTGAAATTTTTTACACCTTCGTTCTTAGGAATAAATATATATGTGCTGGGAAGGTTATTAATTTCGCTATTGTCATATAAGCCGCCAGCCGGATATACACCTACAGTAGCCTTGACTGAATTATCATTGGGAGAGGCAGTAGGATCGCCTGTATAGCGGCCGAAGTAGCCATTGCCGGTAGGTGTAAAACCTACGGTATAATTGGAAGTCTGGCGGTAGAAATAGTAACGCAAACGTGGGTCGTCGGCATTAAACAGCCTTTCTATAAAATGCTGGCTCATGTAATAATTTTTAGTCGGCAGATATTCCGTTCTGTGCCAGGGATGTCGGTTGGCAGGTGTTTCTGTACTACCAAAACGGAAAGAAAAATCCTGGGCATTTGTGCTGATCAATGGAGCACCACTTGCTAACAGGGCATCAATGCCTGCTTTGGCTTTGCCTGGATCAGCCAAACGGACCTGATTAAATAATTTGAGTTTCAGCGAGTTTCCCATCCGGACCCAGCTATCTTTACTGCCTTTGTAGATGACATCACCAAGCACAGCAAAAGCGCCTTTATCGGCATCTGCTAGTGCTTCGTCAATCAGGGCAAATAGTTTATCATAGATTTCTGCGCCGCTTTCAAAAGCAGGGTTTTCAATGGTATTTCCCTGAGAGGCATCGGTATAAGGAATGTCGCCCCACATATCTACCATGATGCTATAGATATAGGCTTTCTGCAATTTGGCAATGGCCACATAATCCCAGCGGAGTTGCGTAGTGCCTTCCCGGATGATGATCTCCAGATCATTCAGTGCCTGGGTATACAATCCATTCCATGATTGCTGATAGGTGGTGCCATCCTGAAAATTACGGCTGGTATTGGCTATATACAAATGCTGGGTCAGGATAGAAGTTCCTTGGTTCACATCCCGTAAACTTCCTGCCATAGACACTTGGGTAGCCGGCAGAAGCAGGTCTAATACTGGTGTTGTCGGGTTATTGGGATCTTCGTTGATATCGACGAAATCTTTGCAGGCATTTACGATGAGCAGAAAGCCGATGAGGGCAATGGTTTGTAGTTTATATATAAATTTCATGGTGAAACGCGGTAAAAGATGGATACTGAAACAAGGTTTAGAAACTTACCCTGAGGTTTACGCCAAACCTGCGGGTGGTTGGGATGTTGATAAAATCGAAGCCTTGCGAGTTGCCTGAACCTAATGAACTTGTTTCCGGGTCAAAGTTTAAATACTTGGGAAAGTTGGGAGCAAAGTACCACAGGTTACGGCCACTCACTGAAACAGAAGCGCTTCCAAACGGCGTTTTCTTTAAAACTCCTTCAGGTATCTCATATCCCAGAGAAACTTCCCGGAGGCGAAAAACGGTAGCATCCAGTATATTTACTTCATCAGCGCCACCTGGCCCAAAGCCACCAGTGAAATAATAGTCGGCTACAGCAATTCCAATGTTGTTGGGGATTTTATTTCCATCACCATCCAGAAGGGGTTGCAGGGTATTTACATCGCCCAGTACACCTTTTCCCACTAATATTTGTTCTCTCTCTTCGGTATCTCTGGTGACACCCCGGCTCAGCAGTTCATAGGCAGTAAAGGAATACATATCTCCGCCTTCTTTCCAGTCGAATAAGGCACTTAAGGTAAAGTTTTTAAACCGGAAAGTATTGGTGATGCCCAGAATAAAATCAGGGTTTGGATTGCCAATGGCTTCAATTCTGCCACTCAAAATAGGTTTACCGGTATTGGGATTCACCAGTACATTGCCTTCCTCGTCTTTGGCATAGGTAGACCCCCGGATTTGCCCATAAGGTCTGCCAGCAATATGTACACTTCCTAAGTCAGAAAAGCCACCATAAGGCAATTCTGTTAAGGAACCAATGTCTCTTACAATATTGCGGTTGAGGGTGAAAGCGGAAGAAATATCCCAGGTAAAGCCATTGCTGGTTTTTATGGGAGTTGCATTGAAACCGATTTCTATGCCTTCGTTCGAAGATTTACCCAGGTTAATTACTTTCTGTGAGAAACCCGAAGAAGGAACTGCATTCACGGTGAAAATTTGTGAGGTACTGATCTTATTGTAATACGTTATATCCAGGCCAAGGCGGTTCTGAAAAAACTGTAATTCAGCACCTACTTCAAGTTCTGTAATAAATTCAGGCTTTAAATTCGCATTTGCCAGCAGATCTGCCTGGGTAAGGGTGCTTTGCCCGATAAATGGAGACGAAATAGTGCCTGTTCCGGAAGAACCTGCTCCCAGTACTGGATTGGCTGTATACACGGTTTGGGTCTGATAAGGAGTGGCTTCGTTACCTACCCTGGTATATCCGGCTCTTACTTTTCCAAAAGAAAGTATATTTTTAGGAAGATCGAAAGCTTCCGTAAATATAAGCGAGGCATTTACGCCCCCATATAAATAACTTCTGTTGTTAGCCGGCAAGGTGGAAGAGACGTCATTCCGGGCGACCAGATTTAAGAAAGCATAGTTTTTATAATCCAGGGAAATGTCGGTAAAGAAAGCATAATAACGCTGCTTAAAATTATTCCGGTTGTTAGGCAATACCCTTGGAATGGTAATACTGGTATTATTCAGGGAATTGATGCCTCTGAAAATGATGCCGTCTCCGAAGGTTACCTGCCGCTCAGTGATACGCTGGTTTACGTTACTGCCCAGAATTACTTTTAAACCTATATTATCGGTGAGCGATTTAGTAGCTGTTAGTAATAACGTATTATCCAGTTCCTGCCTGTAAATATTATCTGTGGTAATGTTCCCATTGGGAAAATAATCTCCGCCTTTTCCATTTATAACCATTCTCCGGTCGGTATAGGCATTAAACCCGATTGTATTCTGGATATTCAGCCAGGGAAGCAGATCTAAACCAAGTACCAGATTTCCGTAATAACGGTCTACCTTGCTGGTAGTAGGGCTATTGTATACAGACCAGTAGGGATTATCGGTACCTACGCGGTCGTAAATATTATTGCCATTTAATGGATTGGTGTAGGGATAGCTGCTTAAATCATAGCTGGTAGGCACAAACATCAGAATATCCATAATTGAGTTTACCACAGCCCCGCCGGAAGAGCTGGCCGTTGAAAGCTGGGGGGAAGTTTGCGCAGTGTTTACATAATTGAGCGAACCGCCAACATAAAATTTATTGTCCAGCTGGGCATTTCCTCCAATGTTAATGGCTGTCCGGACAATTTCATTCTCAGGTACTACCCCCTGGTTGCTGGTTCTGGAAAGGCCGCCTGTAAAACTGGCTTTCTCATTGCCGGTAGAAATAGAAATGGCATTTTCGTATACACTGCCTCTGCGGAAAAAGTCTTTGGCATTGGTTTCGGAATAGGAGCGGTACGGCACTTGTATCGGGGTTATGCCATCCTCCTGGTAATACTGGGGAAATATGCTGGAAGGATAGCGGGTTACTGCCAGAGGATGTGGAACGGTTTCCCTGGTAGGAATCAGGCTGTTGGGTACATTGGAGTACGGTTGCCCCCAGGAACCAAATACACCACCCCGGTAATCGAAATTAGTACCCTGTCCATATTTTGTCTGGTAGTCGGGTAAGCCGGAAACAGATTCAGTAGAATAAGCCGTGTTATAGGTGATTTCCAGTCCTTTGCGGCTTTTCTTGCGGCCTGATTTAGTTATAATAATAATGGCACCATTGGCAGCCCTTGAACCGTAAAGCGCGGCAGCAGCAGCGCCCTTCAGTACGTTCATGCTCAAAATATTATTAGGATCAATATCAAAAGCCCGGTTAGTAACGGCAGCACCCCCTACTGTGCCATCTGTACTTCCGAAACTGGAGTTATCGAAGGGAACGCCATCTACTACAAATAAGGGCTGGTTGTTGTTTCCCAGCGAAGAATTTCCCCGGATATTAATATTTGTAGCGCCCCCGGCAGCGCCCCCGGAACCCTGAATATTTACTCCCGCTACCTTACCGGTAAGGGCGCGAATAGGATCAGGTTCGGATTTCTGGGCAATTTTATTCGCATCCAGGGTTGATACTGAATACCCCAGCGCTTTTTTGTCTCTTTCAATACCAGCGGCAGTTACTACAACTTCGGTGAGTTGGATATCGTCACCGGCCAGTTTTACATCAATAGTGCTACGGTTACTTACCGGTATTTCCTGTGTGGTAAACCCGATATACGAAAATACAAGTGTTCCTTCTCCAACTGCATTGATCGTATATTTTCCATCAATATCAGTAGTAGTACCATTGGTTGTCCCTTTTAGGAGTACATTCACGCCAGGCAAAGGCGAACCGTCTTCAACAGAAGTAACTGTTCCTGAAATTGATTTTTCCTGGGCTCGTAACCGGCTTGTTGCACAAACCAGTAAAATTGCCGCAAGGAATAAATGTAAAGTATTCTTCATGGTTTAGGGATTTGGAATAAATAATAACTTGTGCAGATTGCTAAAACTAAAATATAATTATGCAAAAGGCAATATATGCCATATAAAATTTTTATATATTATATTATGCGAATTTTTAATTTAAATATTTCGATTATTTCGAAATATTATTCTATTTGTATATTATATAACATATTTTAACTTATTTACTTATCTCGATAGAATATTTTGTAATAATTTTATTAATTACATGAAAATATTGTTTAGGTTTATTTTTGATTAAATTCATTCTGTTAGGCTGATTTTGAAATAGTTATATATTTCATAGGTAATACAGAATCCTATTCTGGGAACATGAAAGCAAACTAAGAATATAAAAGCTGATGGATATTTTCTTGATTGAAATCAAGGTTTTACCTGTAGCTTTATAATTCCTTTGTATGAAAAAAGAATATGCAAGCCGCCGAACAACAAAAAACATTTATTAACCCTCACACTGGAGACAGGCTGATTATTGTAAAAGATACCTTATCAACCAAGGGAAGTTTACTGGGAATGGAAGCGATTTACAAACAAACCAAAGAATTTGCCCCCGAGCACTATCATCCTTTTCAGGAAGAGCGTTTTGAAGTACTGTCAGGCACTTTACGGACAAAGATTAACGGGAAAGTCAGGGATTTTCAGGCAGGAGAGGTGTTTGTAATTCCGGTCGGCACACCTCATGGAATGCATAATGCGCATGAAGAACCAGTACATTTTTCCTGGGAGATCAGACCGGCTTTGCGCTCAGAAGCTATGTTTACACGCCTATATGAATCTTTACATACTAATAAATTAGACAAAAAAGGCCGCCCCAGTTTAAAAGTAACTCTGTCTATTCTGTCGGATTTTCAGCGGGAGTTCAGGCTTACGGCCATTCCCCTGTTTTTACAAAAGATTATTTTTGGGGTTATTGGTATCTTGTATAAGCAGAAATGAGATCAGCCTTGAAGTGATTTTTTAAGATTGCTGCCTTTATCCTTATAGTAAAAAATAGAAAGTTAATACTGTGCATATGTTGAAATTAATCTGCTCAATTTAGCCTGGATGTCTTTTTCAACGGTACCTCCATGATAACAGATAATGGTATCAATATCCAATGCCTGCAATTTTTTGATGGAAGCGACTGCCTCCGCTAAATCGAGCGTAAAGTGTGGGTTCGCAATTTCAAATTCTCCGTTTTCATATACCAGAGCATCAGCTGCAATCAGAATTTTCGATTCCTTGATATAAATAGAAATATGTCCGGGCATATGTCCTGGGGTAAAAATAATCTGTGCGCTCTTCAAAAAAGATGGATTTTCTATGGGTGTCAACGTATAGTCTACCTCAACCGGCTTTATTTGTTGGAGCATTTGCTGAAAATAGCGTGCACCTGGTTTTTGGTCTTCCGGAAGCGAGTCATACAGGTTTTCTGCCTGCCGGAGCCGTTCAGATTTTAGTTTTCCGCTGATGTAAGGCGCTTCTATCGCAGAAGAATATATTGTAACAGAAGGATACTTGGTTTTAAGTTCAAAGGCTGCCCCCATGTGGTCCATATCATGGTGCGTAATAATAAGGCCGGTTAGTTTTTCCAGGGAAAAGCCATGTTGGTGAACTGCGGCTTCAATAAGTGGCATAAATCCTTCGTAGCCACAGTCTACTAATATAAGTTCGTCGCCCTGTTCCATTAAAACCGGACACAAGGTTTCTTCTTTTCCGGTAAAGTTAAATTTCAGTTCAAGCACATGTACATTCATAAATTGATATACTTCTAATAGATGAGTTATGTGTAAGTAATAATGAGTTGAGTTGAATGTTGGCGGATGTTATGGAAAAAAGCAGAATTCATTCCTTCCGAAACCATCCCAATGAGCATATTCAACCTACATAAATTGCATTAAAATAAAAACAGGTATACGTGTTAACTAAATTAGATTTATAGTACTAAAGTTAAAGCTGCTGTACTTGACTTTGTTATTCATTATCAAAGCTTTACTTGCATCTTTACTAATTATTTATATCTTTTGCCTGAATTATAGCCTGTGCAATGAAGCATGCCGCCGCTTTATTTTTTATTGCGGTTTTAGCCATCACCATACTCCTTTTCTTCACAAATCCTGAGTGGCTCGAAAAAGTATGGCTCTGGATTATTGGTTTTATTGGCTACATAATATTACTCTTTGAAAAAGGCTTTCGGGCAGTTACTGATCGGTTTCGCCGGGCAACAGAAAGTACAGATACAGGGAAGATTGTCTTAGCAGATGCAGTACCAGTTGTAGTGTCCTCTGAGGAAGCCATCAAAACAGCTCAATTGCAACAGCGGATTGTTGAGGTAGAAAATCAGTTGAAGGCAGAACATACACAAGGTCACTATTTGTCAGACAGCACATTAACGGTACTCCGCTACCTGGACGACGGACAAACGACACTGGGTTTGCTTTTCGTGCGGAAGAAATTTTTTGCCTATACCCTGGAAGATACCAGGCGGAAAGACAAAGTAGCCGGAGAAACCAGGATTCCGGCAGGTATATATCCGCTTGTTTTGAATCAATCGCTAACAGCCTTGACTACAAAATACCGACAGCTATGGCCCTGGTTTGAATATCACCTGGAAATTCAGAATATTCCGGGATTTGCCCATGTATACCTGCATGTGGGCAATACCCATGAAGATACCAAAGGTTGCCTGTTGATTGCAGATGGCGTAAATGCAGCCAGTACCACAAAAATGATTTCCCATTCCCGCATTGCCTTTGAACGATTGTATAAAACCATTCATGCACTCCTCTTATCCGGCGAAGAAGTACACATCCGTATTATGGACGAAGACTGGTTTGAGCGCAGCAAACTAAGCACCTCATGAAAACTTCCACCAAAATCCTCTGGGTACATATCATTTCCATCCTCGTTATTACCGTGGCTTTACTCATCCTGATCTCGGTAAGTGATTTATTTCCTCGTTTTTCTATCGGATTTGTTATTGTGGGCGCATTGGGAATGATATACGGGGTAATCACCAAATACATTAATGCTGAAATAGCTGGCAAAACCCAGGGAGCAAATCCCTATCACC
Source organism: Rhodocytophaga rosea (assembly GCF_010119975.1). Taxonomy (GTDB): domain Bacteria; phylum Bacteroidota; class Bacteroidia; order Cytophagales; family 172606-1; genus Rhodocytophaga; species Rhodocytophaga rosea. The sequence continues at coordinate 1,732,846 of NZ_CP048222.1, read as the reverse complement.
GGTTTTTCTTTGGCGGTACCGGATTGCTAACAACCGTTCTCACGGTACTTGGTTTGCTTAGTGCCTTGTTTGTGTACTTAGAACATGGTAATCTTTTTCAGGCCCTGGGGCTGGTGGTTTCGGTGATCTGGGTGGCTGTTTTTCTGCGGTATTTTATGTGGTCGGTATACCATTATAATATTAACTACGGACTCACGGATAAAGACTGGGAAAAGATTTTTGAAGCCAGGGAAAAAGAAAAAATGGGTTTTCCGGTAAACGAAAAAGACCTGGAAGCACCGGAAGTAAATCCCTACCGCAGCCAGACCTTTGGCCTGCCACCAGGCACCGTACGGGGAATGATCGCCTTTACAGTACTTTTTGGCGGGCTCTCCCTGCTGATTGTCAGTTTCGGAACGGAGTATTCTACCAGCAATCAACTTGCCGTCATCCGGCAGCAATTTGAGTTTTTTGAAACGGCTTTTCTAATGATGATCGCTTTCTATTTTGGTGATAAATCCCTCAAATATCTCCAGAAACGGTGGACCCGTCCAGGTACTGCAGAAGCGGCTCCGGGAGCAACGCCTGGCAGGGAAGTTACCAATGACCTGGAAGAAGATGACCTGGAATTTGTAGAAGATGAAAGGGAATTTGCCCAGATGGAAGATGAAAAAAGCCCACCTCCGCTTACCAAGCTGCGCAAATCGCTCTCTACAGCCGCTCTAAAACCACAGGAAACTGAAGTAGTTGGCAGTTTTGTGCAAATTAAAGATAATATCTACAGTAAAGTACTAAGCGATGAAAAAATCGAAGAAGCCCTGGCAAAGCTGCGGGAAGAGGAACTAATTGAATTGACCTATCCGGTGGTAAAGGCCATTATTGAAGTAGAATCTTCCGGCCGTGGTCACCTGCCCGACGGCAAGCCCAAGATTTTGTTTGAAGGACATAAATTCTGGTACTGGCTGGAAAAACAGGGTAAAGATCCGCAGGCACTGCAGGAAGAACATCCCAACATCATTTATAAAACCTGGACTTCCAAGTATTACCTGGGCGGAATCAACGAATACAAACGCCTCGAAGCTGCCCGTCAGATTGATGAAAAAGCGGCTATTTATGCTACTTCCTGGGGGCTATTTCAGATGCTGGGCGAAAACCTGGAACACAACCTGAAATCTAGACTTAATGAAAGCAAGGTAGCAGCAGGTAATACCTATTTCTATAAAGATTATAAGGATTTTGAAGAAAAGCAGGGCTTATCCGAATACTACCACTTTCTGGATTTTCTGGAGTTTATTAAAGTAAAGACTGCAAAGGGCAAGCGGCTCATCGAATATATCCAGGGACAAAATGATTCCAATTATGACTGGGCAACATTTGCCTATGGTTATAATGGCAGCGGCTATAAGGAAAATAAGTATGATGTAAAACTGAAGGCCGCTTACCAGAAACACCGCATTACTTCGATTACTGTTGAAACGGATAAAATAAGCCCAACCGGTTTTATTCCTATTATTGATGCCGGTCATGGCGGCATGAAAGACGGGCGGTATACTACAGACCCAAAAACCGGGAAAAAGTACAAGTTTGCAGATGGGGTTGAAATTTTTGAGGGCGACATTAACCGCAAAATCGGCCAGATTCTCATTGACCTGTTGCAGGAAGCTGGCATTCCCTATCACAATTTAACGGTAAGCACCCTGGAAGATACGCCTCTAAAAGACAGGGTGACCAAAGCCAACCAAATCTATGCAGCTAATAAAAATAGTTACCTGCTTTCCATTCACAGTAATTGTAGTTCAACAGCACTTACCGGCGATGGAGGCACGGCTACCGGTTTTGAAGTATGGACCAGCGTAGGCCAGACCAAAAGTGATGAACTGGCCAGTATGGCTGCCAAATGGTACAAGCATGATTTTCCGGGTTTCAAATTCCGGCAGGATATGACCGATGGCGACGATGACAAGGAGAAGAATTACTATGTATTGAAAAATACCCATTGTCCGGCTTTCCTGGTCGAAAACCTGTTTTACGATAATAAACAGGATGCCCAGTTTTTGCTCAGTACACAGGGACAAACCAGGGTAGCCAGGTGTCTGTTCAATACGATAAAAGAAATTTACTACAAAACCAAAGTCTGATGGAGAAGCACACAATCAATGGCTTGGGGCGACTCCTCTTTGTGCTGCTTCTACTGCTGGTGAGCGGCTGTAAGAAGGATGAGCGAGGACTGGTGGTAGGAAAAATTCAACGGGCAAGTGATCTGGCGACCACCGAATTTACAGTGGATAAGATTGTACATGGCACCAAAACAAAAAAGCTTTCCTGGTTCATTAAACTGAGCGAAGCCCGTTTTCTCGCTTATTCACAAGCTAAAATTAAAGCAGGCATTGACCTAAGGGAAATTGGGGAGCAGGACATTGAAATTAAAGAAAAGCGTATTGTGCTCCGATTGCCTGCGGTAAAGGTGATTAACTTTTCGTATCCGCCTTCCAGTTTTGTGGAAGATACCTTAATTTCTGATACCAGGGCTTTTCTGAACACCATTAACATCGAAGACCAGGAAGAATTTTTCCGGCAGGCAGAACTCGACATCCGCAATAACCTGGAATTTATGGGGATTGTAGAAACCACCCAGGAACATACCCGCACCCTGCTCACCCGGCTATTGCACTCGCTGGGTTATGAAGAAGTGTTTATCTCCTTCAAAAGCAATGAACTGCAAATTGATAAAGTGGAATTAGTGACCGAAACAGAAAAGAAATGATCGCCTGGCTGCTTAAACACTGGAAACTAATGCTGGATGCTTTGATTATCATCGCACTCGTGGTATTGCTTTTCCTATGGAATCCCTTTGGCATATTTGGCGGCGGATTGAAACTGGAAACCACTACCAATATGGTTACCCAGATTCAAGGCATTGGCCAGCTGGTAACGGCAGAATATTATGGAGAAGTGATTGCGTCTATTGATGAGTCCAGGCTGGAATTGATCTATGAAGATTCGCTCAACGATGGAGCCAATATTGTGTATGCCGATATCAAGCATGCTTTGTATAATCTCTATCAATACCAGCAACAGCCGAGGACGGAGCGGGTGGAAGAGTTTAAAACGATGAATGAGAAGGTGGATGGATGGCGTAAACTCATCCGGCAGGAGGTAAGCCGCAACAATGTACTGGATAAACTCAGATTCCATGAATCGTTTGATGACAATAAATCGCTGGTTAAAAAAGTACTGGAGTACCTCTGGCGGGAAAAATCCGGTAAGAATAGAAAGGTAAACTGGGACCCTAAGGAAAGACATGCAGAAGAAATTCTGTTTCTTTTATACAATGAAGTGGCAGAAAATCATAAGAAACTCAACCCCGACGCTTTTCAATCCTCCCTGAACGATGGCTTTGAATTGACCAAAGACTTCAGTACCTTTTTCTACGAGGACCAGGTATCGAAATTAAGCCGGGTAGAAAAGAAGAAAAAACTGGCCATGGTCGGCAGGGGATGGGTAAAAGCCGGTTTTGATTTCGGCAGCCTGGACGAACATGCGTTTTATCTGAATGAAGAATCAGGTGAAATACACTTTTTTGGCTTTGAACCCAAAATCCTGAATGCCGATATTAATCCCTGGTTTATTCCCGAAAAAGCCATCCCAGGCTTTGAAATTATAGATTATAATGGGAAGGTGAATTTTAAGGATGCGCAGAAAGTAAAACAATACTGCATTGATAAACTGGTGCTGTATGCCAACCGGGCACAAATTATTGCCCAGGCACAGAAACAGGGCGAAGAAACATTAATCAGCTTTTTCTCTTTGCTGACAGGTAAAGAAATCCGGAAGATACATTTTCACAACGATGAATTCACCAGGGCCACCAATGCGATTGCCCAGGATGAATATATTAATTCCTCAGAAGCCATTTTACTCGACTCCCTGGTCAGCCGGGAAGTTTTTTTAATAGACTCTCTGTCTACTTCCAGAACCAATCGCTCTGGCAATGTGCAGATAGCCAGGCAAAAGGAAAACATGCTTCGTTCGCAGCTCGGAAAACTACGAAAATTTCCATTTGAAGACACCGACTATCCTTTCAACTATTACGCTGCCATGGCTTTCCGGATCGCACAGGATTCTGTGATTGATGCAGATGAACAGCTGGAAATAGAAAATGTACGCTGGGACAAACTATCAGATGCGTCAACTTCATCAATCCATCCGGCAAATTATCATTACTGGTACCAGGACAGCCTGCAATTTCTGATGGAATACAATGCCGCCCTGGATTACCTGATGGAAAAATGCAGCGTTGCCGCCAGCATACGTGATACGATATTGCCTGCTAAAACCTGGGAGAACAGCCTTGCAACTTATACCATTGTCACTCACCGGGCTCTTGCCGATTCGGTACGGGTCAGCTATCTGGTAAATGAAAAAGAGGCCGGTCAATATCTCTATGGATTGCTGTATCCCTTCCGGTATGAGCCGGAAGAATTTGATCGGTACACTAAAGTAAATAAGCTTTCAGACACTGAAGTCTCCTCCCGCAAAGATACAATGCTGGCTGCTGCTGACAAGATATTATGGGTGTATGAGCCTCAAAAACAGCGGCTGGTAAGCTTGCTATTGCCTCCGGCATCTTTCCTGCATCCACAAATACTCGCTAAAGTTTCCGACAGTACTTCTGTAATTGCCTTAGAAAGCCTGTATTTTCTGCTTTCGTCTGATTCTATCCGTCTGCCTGTTTCGCAATTGAGCAAGCCTATTCTTTTGCAGGCCAGGCAAAAGCAGGAATTACTATCATACTATCTTTACCTGCAGGAAGCCAACCAAACGAATCTGAATAAAGGCTCTATTGTCAGGGCGAGTGAGTGGGTTCGTAATAAGCTTTCCAACCGGAAAAATGTACGCAGCCGCTTTCAGAAAATGAGAGAGTATATCTGGCCAAGCCAGCCGGCTGATTAAGCCAGATATATTCCTTAAAATTAGTTTGCTAATATATCACACATTCCCGCTACTGTTGCCTTTTACTGTAGCTATGTGCTGCTCGGCACGGTTGAAGGCTGAATGTGAGGTTAGTGGCTATTTAATTTTCTTATAAATCAAGATTGTGATTTCATTTCTCGGCTAATCTTTACCCATTTAAATAGACACCAGTAGTATTCAGAAAAATGAGTTTCAACATAATCACCATAACTAATATTTTCCTTGACTCCTGTTTTAGCAAACACACGAGGATGTGATTCAAACACTAAAAATAAGGAATTATAATATCTATCCTCACTTATAGTATCCAAACTAGGTTTTATTCTCTTATCAATAAATACTACATTTTTATATTGGCTTGCTAATATATTGTTGATCTTCTTTTTTTGTGATGGATTTAGATTAGGCCAAACAACTATTTCTAATCTTTCCTTTTTAGGATATCCACTATTGGCAAATGAGTTATGGTCATTTTTTATAACAAAAGCAGGAAATTGCTCTCTTCCAATAATATAATATCCTATAAGTTGAAGACTAAATACACTTATGCAAACTAAGATGATAGAGAGAATAACTTTTTTCATTAACAAATTCATATCCTACTATGGCCACTAACGAAAATGTACTATCGACTGCTTCCCAAATCCTTCTAATCCTCAAATCCCATACATCCCGGTTCCAGACTATTCATTTCGTAAAGACTTTACCGGATTCATCAGGGCTGCTTTAATCGCCTGGAAACTGACGGTACATAAAGTAATCAGTAAAGCGGCGATACCTGCCATAACAAATATCCATCCTGAAATCTGGGTGCGGTACGCATAATTTTCGAGCCAACTGGAAAGGAAATACCAGGCAATGGGTGCTGCAATAACTAAAGCGCACATCACCAGCCACACAAATTCTTTCGATAACAAATGCCACAAATCGAATAATGTAGCGCCTAATACTTTGCGGATGCCGATTTCTTTGGTGCGTTGCTCGGCTACAAAAGAAGCCAGGCCGAATAAACCTAAGCAAGAGATGAATATAGCTAGAAAGGCAAATACTGATGCCAGTTTACCAATGCGTTCTTCTGCCCGGAATTTGGCATTGTATTCTTCATCAGCAAAACTATAATCGAAGGGAGCAGAAGGAATCAGGCTGGTAAATACCTTTTCTATCTTCGGCAAAGCCTCAGAAGCGCTTACATTGGGTTTCAGCCGGATGTACAGCCACGACATGTCCGCCTCCGACAAAAATATAATAGATGGATCAGTGGGTTCAAACGGCGAGCCTTTTACCATATCTTTTACAACTCCTACAATCTGATAAGTACCAGGCTCCCGCCAATTCGGGTTCCAGCGTAACACTTCTCCTACCGGATTTTCTAAGCCTAATATTTTTGCCGCTGATTCATTAAGAACAACTGCATTTTTATCGGTAGCGTATTCTCTGGAAAAATCCCTTCCGGCTATAAATTGCCAGCCAACAGTTTTACCATATTCATAAGTTACGCTGATGGTGTTAAAAGAAGGATCAGGATCCATTCTCGGGTCTTTTCCTTTCCATTCAAATCCTCCATTCCACCCATAGGTATTAGTAACCGGATAATTGGCCTGAGCCGCTTCTTCTATCACGCCGGTTTTTTTGAGTTCATCCCGTAATACCTGGTACTTGCCTTGGTATTCGGGAGATTGCGGACGCAATGAAACCAAGCCTTCGCGGGTATAGCCTACCGGCCGGTTTTTGGCATACTGAATTTGCTGATATACAATAATAGTACCTATGATTAAGGTAATGTAAACACTAAACTGGAACGTAACCAGCACTTTGCGTGGAATAGCTGCATATCGGCCAGCCCGGAGTGTTCCTTTCAAGACTTTGATAGGATGGAAGGAAGATAAATATAAAGCTGGATAACTTCCTGCCAGTATTCCTGTAAGGCAGGTGAAACTTATGGCTGCCAGCCAGAAAATAGGATTGTTCCAAAGGATACGCATTTCCTTATCAGCTACTTCATTAAACCAGTGTAAGGCAAGAAATACCAGCAATACCGATAAAATAAAAGCCAGAAAAGCAACCAGGATTGATTCACTCAAAAATTGCTCCACCAGCTGGCTGCGCATAGAGCCAATGGTTTTACGGATACCTACCTCTTTTGCACGGGTGGAAGAACGGGCGGTGCTCAGATTCATGAAGTTGATGCAGGCCAGCAGCAATACAAACATCCCGATAATGCCATACAAGCGGACAAATGTTAATGCTTCGCTGGTTACATTCTGGCCATTTTCAAATTTGGAATATAAGTGCCACTGGCTCATAGGCAATAGAAAAACTTCCGGCTTAGACGCTACTCTTTCCTCATCTACATGGGGTAACATTGCATCTTTTATAATGGCTGATACCTGCTTATAATCGGCTTCCGGCTGTAATTGCGCATAAATATACATGTGGTAATTCTCCCATTCATGTATAGTTGCCCAGCCATCCAGATATAAATCCAGGGGAGCAAAGTAGGTGGCCTCTCTGAATTCAGAATTTTTAGGCAGATCTTTGTATACCCCAGTAACCAGCAAATCCCATTTGGCATCCATTTTTATGATTTGATTCACTGGATTTGTATCACCAAATAGCTTTTTGGAAAGCGTTTCCGAGAGCAGAATAGACTTCTTATTTGTAAGACCTTGCCTGGTTCCGTACACCATTTGTAGCGTCAGCATGTCGGCCCCTTCCGGCTGCATGAAATAGCCGCTTTGGGTAAACTTATTATCTCCAGAAGCCACTACCCGGTCTTCGATGCCAGCCCGTACCATTACTACCTGTTTGAAAAGATCACCATATTCGTTTTTAAGCACGGTTCCCAGTCCGGTTACATGCGCTGTGTTTGCTTGTGTTTCGCCCCGCCAGGTCTCTTTCCGGTATACTTTTACAATGCTGTCATAATTCTGGTGGTTTGTATTAAACGATAGTTCATCGTAAATCCATAAGCCGATCAGGATGGCTACGGCCATACCGGCTGCCAGTCCTGTAATGTTAATGAAGGAGTGAATGTGTTGCCTGACCATATTGCGGAGGGCAATCGTGAGATAATTGCGTATCATATCAAAGGGGTTTGCTTGAGAATAGGTGCGAATATCTGAATGAAAGGAAGCTTTTGGTTTGGGCAAAGGCCGTAAAAATGTCAGCGCATGGAGCAGATACAACCTATTGGCTTTTGACTTTCCCTGTTCTTGTACCCAATAATTATAGAGTTCCTGCAGATCGCCCTGCACTTCTTCAAATTGGTCTTCCGGCAAGCGCCACCGCAGAAAGCGGTCTAGCCAGAAAGGGGGAATGTTGGGTTTCGGTGGTGGCATAAGGCGTCTCTAATTAGAAGAGTAGTTACTTATTCGTTTCGTAAGAATTTTACCGGATTGATAAGCGCTGTTTTGATGGTTTGATAGCTCATCGTTAAGAGGGTAATGCCTAATATACCTGTACCAGCCACACCAAAAATCCACCAGGCGATGGCTGTCCGGTACTCAAAATTCTCTAACCAGCTATATATAAAATAATAGGCAAGCGGAGTAGCGATCAGAAAGGCTATGAGGACTAAATTTATAAAGTCTCTGGATAATAAATTCCACAGATGAAAGGTATTTGCCCCTAATATTTTTCTTACACCCATTTCTTTGCTCCGTTGCTCACAAAGGAAAGAGGCTAATCCAAAAACGCCCAGACAAGAGATAAAAATGGCCAGAAAAGTGAACAGGATAGAAAGTTGACCTATACGTTCCTCATTTTTAAATTTCTTAGCAAACGCTTCATCTACAAACTCGTAGTCGAATGGCTGGCTCGGATTATACGTTTTAAAGATATATTCCATTTTTTGCAATGCCTCTTGAGCAGTAATTTGAGGATGTATTTTTGCCAGTACATAACTGGCGTCCTCCTGTAATAAGTGATAAAAAGTAGGTTTTACCTTTTTATAGGGCGATTGGCTGATCACATCTTTTACCACGCCCACTATCTGATAAGGTTCTTTATGCCAGATCAGTGTTTGTCCGACAGGGTCTTTTAATCCCATAAACCGTACAGCCCTTTCGTTTAGAATCAGTGCTTTAAAATCGGTTTTAAAGTTTTTTGCAAAATCCCGTCCTGCCAGTAATTGCCATCCAATGGTAGCGCCATACTCATATGAAATACCTATGTTGGCAAAGTCGGCAGCCAGATCGGGGTCTTTTCCGGGCCAGTCAACGCTGTTGCTGGTAGACCAGATCTGGGTAGTCGGACTGCTGGTTTCACAAACCTGTAGAACAGCACCACTTTGAAGTAATTTATTTTTTACTACCTCAAAATGCTGATGCACTTCACTGGTGGTTTGTAGAATAGCTACTAGCCCATTGGTATCATAGCCAATAGGGCGGTTCCTGGCAAATTGTATCTGCTGATAAATCCCTATGGTCGCATTAATCATGATCATAGAAACAGCAAACTGAACTACTACCAATATTTTCCGGGGCAAAGAAGAATAGGCGGCTGTACGAAAACTTCCTTTCAATACTTGCTCAGGCCGGAAAGAGGAAAGATACAAGGCCGGATAGGTGCCTGCTGCAAAACCCGTAAACAAGCTAAAACCAAGCGCCAACAGCCAGAACAGAGGTTCCGACCATAAAAGGGTTATTTCTTTACCGGCTATCTGATTAAACCACGGCAGGGTAAGCCAGAGCAAAAGAAAAGAAAGCATACAGGCAAAGCTCACCATGATAAAAGATTCGCTGTAGAACTGTACAATTAACTGCATCCGGAGTGATCCGATGGCTTTTCTAATGCCTACTTCTTTGGCTCTTTTTTCACTGCGGGCGGTAGAAAGATTCATAAAGTTGATACACGCCAGCAAGAGTACAAAACAACCAATCAGGCCAAATAAATAAACATATTCTATTCTCCCGCCTGCATTGATCCCATCTTTGAATTGCTCTTGCAGGTACCATTTGTCCATGGGGTGGAGAAACAAAGCCGGCTTACTTTTGGCGAGTATTTTATTGACACGATGTAACCGGGCATCTTTTATTTTAAGCGAAACTTTATCAATTTCGGCATTCTCATTCACCTGTGCATAAATTTCAAAAGCATTCACCCGCCAGGGATTAGCCAGTTCTTTAATCCATGGATGCAGGTTATAGTATAGTTGCCAGGGAGCTATAAAAGCCACTTCCTGGAAACTGGAATTAGAAGGAAAGTCTTCGTAAACGCCTGTAACTTTTACAGCAATGGTATCATCGAGTTGTATGATTTTATTGAGTGGCTCTGTATGCTTAAAAAGGCTTTTCGCAAGCGAAGCAGAAAGAATTATGGAAGAGGGCTCATCCAGACTCTTTGCATTCCCTTTTAATAATTTTACACTCAACAGATCAAGCACCTGAGGCTCAAAATAAGTCCCTTGCTTTGTGAACGTATTGTCCTCGTAAGTCAATACATTCATTACATCGCTCATTGCCAGAACTACATGCTTAAAATCACCTCCATACTTATTTCTGAGTTCCTCAGCCAATGGATAAGGCACGCTTTCCAGAGTTTGCACCTCTCCGTTATTAGAAAGGTTTTGCATTACTTTTACAATGCGATCCTGATTTGTATGGTACGTATTGAAAGCAAATTCATCGTAGATCCATAAGCCAATCAACATAGCTACAGCCATTCCTACGGCCAGACCACTTATATTGATAAAAGAATAAACCTTATGGCGAACTATATTGCGGAGGGCAATCGTGAAATAATTGCGTATCATATCAAAGAGGTTTGCTTGAGAATAGGTGCGAATATCTGAATGAAAGGAAGCTTTTGGTTTGGGCAAAGGCCGTAAAAATGTCAGCGCATGGAGCAGATATAACCTATTGGCTTTTGAATTTCCCTTTTCTTGTACCCAATAAGTATAGAGTTCCTGCAGATCTCCCTGTACTTCTTCAAATTGATCTTCCGGTAACCGCCACTGTAGAAAGCGGTCTATATAACGGGGTGGCCGGAGTCTCTTGTTAACTTGGTCCATGCTTACATCTTAAAATCCTTTAAATCCTGGTTCCAGACGAATTACTCGTTCCGCAATACATTTACCGGATTATTCCGGGCAGCTTTTAAGGTTTGTGATCCAATCATAATTATGGCCAGGAGCATAACTACTCCCACCCCAGACAATAATTCACCTATGCCGATAGGCTGGTGATAAACAAATTCACGCAATACCACAAAGTTGAAAAACAGATAAGTTACCGGCAGCGCAATCAGGGCAGCCACCAGAAGCAACACTAAAAACCCTTTGCTCAGCAGATAGATAAGTGTACTTTCGCTGGCTCCCAATACTTTGCGGATACCCATTTCTTTCAGCCTGGTTTCAGTGCTGTACACCACCATTCCGAATAAGCCTACGGAAGCAATACTTATAGCCAGGAATGCCAGAAAGCCAATAATTTTTATCATGACTGAAAACTGCTTATAGGCTTGTTCAATTTGCTCATCATAGAAGGTAGCTTCCAGCGGATGTATCCTGTCAATGTTGCCCCAGGCTGCCTGGATACTGGCCATGGCGGCCGGCAAATCGGTTGAATTGATTTTTACATTCAGATAACCTCCCGGTTCACTAGAATACCGGAGAATGGTGGGTTCTATATTTTTTTCAAGCGTTCCATAATGAAAATCTTTTACTACCCCTACGATCGTCAGTTTTTTACCCTCCACATTCAACACTTCACCCAGGGCTTTCCCAGGATCACGTTTTCCAACATCAAACCGGTTCAATACCTGCCCATTTACAATTACCTCACTTTCCGTTAGGGCATTGGCTTTCGTATTAAAATTCCTTCCGGCCAGAAATGTATGCTGGTGAAGCGGCAGATAGTGTTCATCTACATAATTCATCCAGGCGTTCGCTGAATCTGCCGGATCTTTGTATTTTATAGAACCCCCGTACAGATTGCCCAGACTGCTGATGATTAACGAGGTAGATACATCCTGTACAACTGGCAATTGAGCCAGTTCATTTTTCAGCAGTTCGCTGGAATTTCCCTGAAGCCGGATATTGAGAATATTTTCGGTGGAAAACCCTAGATCGTACGCCAGAAATGACCGGTACTGGTTGTAGCCAATAATGGTAGTGGTGATAAAAATGAGCGAAAAGGTATACTGTACGACGATCAATACTTTCCGCATAGCAACATGGTAAAATAACTTCAGGCATGTGTTCTTCAATACCTGAATGGCATTGATCCTGGAGAAAAACAAGGCAGGCAATATTCCGGCAATAATTCCCACCAGGATAGCCATCCCTGCAAAGCACCCGATAAGCATAGCCGAAAGTTCCAGTTTGAAAAGATCAGCTGCCTGGGTTGTAAGCGAAAGAAACTGGGTACGCAGCAGCAGAAACAGCAGAAAAGAAAAAACCAGGGCAAGTAATGAAATCACAATCGCCTCTGTAATAAATTGAAATAGTACCTGGCTTTTTACTGCACCGATCATTTTGCGGATGCCTACTTCTTTAGAACGCCGGAATGCCCGGGCAATGGAAAGATTGGTATAGTTGAAACAGGCAGACAGAATCACAATAAATGCCAGACCTGCCAGTACCCATCTGGCGGCATTATTAAAAAAGGTGGGGCCAATCGGGTTTACCAGTCTTTCTCCAGTGGATATTTTCTCCAGGGGTTGCAGCGACAAGGTGATTTTCCGGTTAATATAAGAAGCATTCTGGGTGGCGCTCAGCTGGTCAAGGTTAGACTGAACGGCTTCCGGATTTCTATTCTGGTACAGTAACACATAGGCATAATTCATGAAAATATTTTCCCAGGCAAAAAAATCTCCGTCACCGGTATCAGGTTTCTGGAGTTCGGCGCTAGCAAAAGAAACCAGCATTTCAAACTGGATATGAGAAAGTTTGGGAACGTCTTTCATCACGCCGGTTACTACATAGGTAAGGGTATCAAACTGTATTTGTTTACCCAAAACATCCGCCTGTCCGAATAGTTTTTTAGCCGTTTTTTCGGTCAAAACCAGAGAATAAGGCTCTTTTAGCGCTGTGGCTGAATCACCTTGCAGCAACGGAAAAGTAAATACCTGAAAAAACGATTCACTGGCCCATAATCCGGAAAGGGGAATTCTGGTATCTTTTATAAGCGCATCTCCGCCAAACCCCCGGCGGAGCAGGGCTATTGATTCTACCCCTGCAACCGTTTCCTCGATCTGCTTTCCGGCTTTTACTGAAGAAGAGGCCAGATGCATCTCTGGTTGTCCTCCGAACTGGTCTGTGGTGATTACTCTATAAATGCGGTCTTTCTTCTGGTGAAAATCGTCCAGAGAGAACGTATCCGAAATCATAGTAATAATGAGCAGCCCCACCGACATACTGACAGACAGCCCAAAAATGTTGATGAGAGAAAATGCCTTTTGCCTGGTAAGGTTGCGGAAGGCAATTAAGAAGTAGTTGAATAGCATATCCAGAAAGTTTGTTTGGGAATAATATCTAGGAGTGGAGTAATTATTTATTTTTCGCTTAGGTAAGGGTCTTACAAATGTTAAGGCATTGAGCAGATACTTCCGGTTGGCTTTTCTTGTACCTTCTTCCTTCACCCAAAGCGCATACAGTTCATGCATATCGCCCTGCACTTCTTCAAACTGCTCCTCTGGCAAACGCCAGCGCAGAAATCGGTCTATCCACTGGGGCGGCTGCGGCATTCTTTTATTCTGGCTCATAGATGGTTGTTTGTAAAATCCTAATAATCTTGATCATCGGGATACATCTGCTCCCGGGCTATTCTACTCACTACGGAGTGATTTCACCGGATTGGCTAAAGCGGCTTTAATTGTTTGGAAACTTACCGTTACTAGGGTGATAACAAAGATTAGCAAACCAGTTGTCAGAAAAATCCACCATTCTATATCAATACTATAAGCAAAATCCGCCAGCCATGCTTGCATGGCATACCAGGCAATAGGTGTGGCGACTATAAAGGATAGCAAAATAAGTTTTAAAAAATCCTGTGTTAAAAGATTTATAATTGAAACCACTGATGCGCCAAACAACTTCCGGATTCCAATCTCTTGCGTACGCTTGGTAATAGTAAGGCTAACAATACTGAATAATCCAAAGGCAGCTATACATACAGTCACAAGTGAAAAAATTGCGAATATTTTACTTGCACTTATATCAGATTTGTGTAAACGCTCAAATCTGTCTTTGATGTAGGAATACTCAAATGGTATAAGAGGCGCATTGCTTTTCCAGATTGTCTCTATCTGGCTTAAAATTTCTTTTTTCGAAGAATTTGCAGACAATCTCAATATCATTTCAAACCGGTGGTATCCTAACCTCATAACAATAGGCTGAACCGGGCCATGCAGAGAAGTAAAATTAAAATCCTTAACAACACCTACTACGGTATAATTTTGATAATAGGCTTTGCTTTCATCTATATAAGATAGTTCTGTTCCTATAGGGTTTCTCCCATTTGCATTTAATTTAAATTGGCTTACCGCTTTCTCATTGATTATTATAGCTTCCTTATCATGCGTGTGATTTTCCAGAAAGTTTCTGCCTGCAACCAAAGTAAGGCCAATTGTATTTAGAAAACCTTCATCAACCGTAAGCCAGGTTGCAGGTTGTGTATAATTACTATGCTGGTTTCTGTTAGGGATAGTAATCTTTAGATTTCCCCATCTGTTTTGAGAGGGACTGTAACCTGTAATTGAAATCTGATCGATACCTGGAACTTTTAAAAGCTTATTCTTTAGACTGAGAATATTTTCGGTTGATCCAAGCATATACGGATTCGACAAAGCAATCGTATTTTCTTTATCGAAGCCTAATAATTTGTTGTTTATCAGACTCACCTGTTTGAAGGCAACAATACTTAGCATAATCATGATTGCTGAAACAGAAAATTGAAATACAATTAATCCTTTTCCCAGACTAATGACCCTTGTGTTTTTATTTTTATGACCTTTTAATGCGTTTAGTGTGCTGGTTTTGGACAAATAAGCTAACGGAAAAAGACCAGCCGCTATAGAAATGAGTAATGTAAGCCCACCAATAAAAAAAAGTAAGTTTGAACTTAAAATACTCTCAACGGACAGCTTTTTATCAGTTAATTCATTAAATGTTGATAGAAAACAGATCACTGTTAGTAGGGCAATTCCCAAGGCAATTATTGTAATCATTAAAGCTTCTAATGAAAACTGAAAACCTACCTGGATATTTAATGCGCCAATTACTTTTCTTACTCCTACTTCTTTCAACCGGTTAAAGGAGATAGCTGTATAAAGATTTAAAAAATTTGAAGTAGTAATTATGATCAGTAAAAAAGTGATCACTAGCAAAACATAAATATTTTTTATGTTACCGAGCTTGGCGTTTTCATCTGCTAATCCTGAAAACAGATGTATCTGGGTAATAGATTGTGGTATAATTTGTTTCTTTTCATCTTCCTGGTTTAGGTTCAATCTGGCTGATTCTGATTTGAGTTTTTTTTCAAAATCAACCGCATGGGTATGCTCACTAAGCAAGACATACGTATAAACCTTACTTTTATCCTGCATCCAATTTCCGAATCCTGAAGGAACTGAGGCAAACAAATTAGATGCAAAGTGTGAATGTTCGGGAAGATTGGAGAACACGCCTGTAATAATCATAGGCAGGTGGCCATCGATCAATAATGTTTCACCAAGAATTGATTTTTCTTGCCACTTATCGCCAAATAATTTTAAAGCAATAGTTTTGCTTATCAATATTGAGGAGGAGTTTGTTAGGCATTTATTCTTGTTGCCTAATAGCAGGTTGAGATCAAAAACTTTTATAAAAGATGAATCAGTATAAATGATATTTTCCTTGAAAGCAGTTTCATTTGAAAATAAAAATACTTCATCAGTAGGCAATAGTCTGGTAGTGCTTTCAATCTCAGGAAATTGCTGTATTAAAGAGGCAATATTGCCAGTTGTTTGAGCGGATTGATGAATAGTGCCTTGTTTTTCATAGGTTGAAGTTAGCCTATACATTCTATCCTTGTATCTAAAATGCTGGTCATATTTCAGCTCATCTAATATAAACATACCCATGAGAAGAGTGCCGCTAAACCCTATAATCAATCCGGAAATATTTATTAAAGTTGCAAACCTATTTTTTAAAAGTGTTCGCCAGGAAGTGATAAAATAATTTTGGAGCATATGGAAGAGGTTTGCTTTGGAATAATGATTGAATTTGGGTTGCAAAACACTTTTACTTCTAGGCAAAAGCCTCAGAAAAGTAAGCGCATTGAGCAAATACAGCCAGTTTGCTTTCCTCTCACTCCTCTCTTTCACCCATTGGAAATACATTTCATGCATATCGCCCTGCACTTCCTCAAACTGCTCTTCCGGCAATCGCCATCGCAGAAAGCGGTCTATCAATTTGGGCGGCTGAACTAATTTTTTCTTCTGGCTCATAGAGACGGTTTATTAAATCCTGTTAATCTTCCAATTCCAAAAATCCAGGTTCCAGACTATTCATTTCGCAGAGATTTTACCGGATTGGCTAAAGCTGATTTAATCGCCTGGTAACTCACTGTCAGTAATGCAATTGATAGTGCAGCTATTCCAGCCAGAGCAAACATCCACCAGGAAAGATCAATGTGATAAGCAAACCCTTCCAGCCATTGGTGCATAGCAACCCAGGCAAGCGGTGTTGCGATCACAAAAGCAATGAGTACCAGTTTGAGAAAATCGGTGGAAAGCAGGCTAACCAGTTGGGGTGCAGAAGCACCCAATACTTTTCGTACACTTATTTCTTTGGTGCGCCGCTCGGCTACAAAAGCAGACAAGCCATACAAACCCAGGCAGGAAATAATAATGGCAAGGGCAGCAAATACTGTAAACAAATGCCCCATTCTGGTTTCAGCCTGATAGAGATTGGCCAGATCCTGATCGAGAAAATTGTAGGAAAAGGGATAACCAGGATTAAGCTGGCTACTGATTTTCTCCAGGGCTTGAATGGTGGCTTCTGTCTGGCCAGGTTTGGTGCGTATTACTATATATCCTCCCCAGTTGTTAAGCTGCAAAACCAGCGGTTCAATGGCTTGCTGGATAGGCTTGAAATTAAAATCTTTTACAACGCCTATAATTGTCCCTTTTGTGCCCCCAAAGGAAAATGGCTTTCCTACTGCTGTTGCCAGATTCATGCCCATTACCTGCAGTGCTTTCTCATTGACAATGAAATTATCTTTGTCTGCTTTTGAGTCTTTGAAGAAACTCCGTCCGGCTAATATTTTCATACCCATCACCTCTATAAAGTTTTCATCTACGGCCATGCTGGGAAATATTACCTGCAAATTCGGGTCTTTGCCTTCCCATTGTATATCGGTGGTGCCAGTATGCAGGTCAGCAGGTAAGTCCTGGGTTGCGGTAAAATTAATGGTGAGCGGGTTTTGTGTGAGTTCGGTGCGTAAAGCCTGATATTGGTTATACAAATTGCCCCGCATCTGCATGTATAGCAGGTTTTCCTTATCATACCCCATGTTCCGGTGCTGGATGAATTGGAGCTGGTTATACACTACGGCTGTACCCACCAGTAATACAATCGACACAACAAACTGGGCTACCACCAATCCATTCCGCAGAAAAGTACTGGCATGCGTTCCGGCAAGTGTCCCTTTCAAGACTTTTACCGGCTGAAAAGCAGATAAGAACAAAGCCGGATAACTCCCTGATACCAAACCTGTGATGAGGGCAATCGCACCTACACCCAGCCATAATTGCCAGTCTAAAAAATGCAGGGAAAGTTGTTTGCCAGATAAGTCATTAAACGTGGGAAGTAACAGCGCAACAAATACCATGGCCAGTACAAGTGAAATACCTGCAATCATCAGTGATTCTCCCATAAACTGCATAATCAGGTGTTCACGTTTGGCGCCTACTACTTTGCGTAAACCTACTTCTTTAGCTCTTCTGGCCGAACGGGCTGTAGCCAGGTTCATAAAGTTGATCGAAGCCACCAGCAGAATAAAAATGGCCACTACCGTGAGTATCTGTACATACTGGATATTGCCATGCCCAGGCAGGTCAGCCAGAAAATTAGAATGTAAATGAATGTTGGTGATGGGTTGCAGGTAGTACTCCGCCTTGATCTTCGCATTTGCCTTATGAATGTTGGTAATGCCTGTATTGAGTTTCTGCAGCGAAGCGGCATCCGTACTGACATTTTCATGCAGTTCCAGATAGGTATAATGATTAAATGAACCCCATTGGTTATTTTTTAATCTTTCATCGCTACGGGCCAGATAAGACATCGGCATCAGAAAGTCGAATTGCAGGTGGGAATTAGCAGGAATATCAGCCAGTACACCCATTACCCTTACTTGTTCTTCATTGTCTTTCCGGATCATTTTGCCTAATGCTGGTTCGGTGCCAAAATATTTTTCAGCCATTTTCTGGGTGAGTAAAATTCCATCCGGACGGCTCAGGGCTGTTTTGGCATCGCCTTCTACCAGCGGAAAAGTAAAGACAGAAAGAAAGTTGGAATCGGCATAAAGCAGGCGTTGTTCCTCAAATTTGCGTTCACTAACTTCCAGTAAATGTGTATAATACTTACTTAATCTCACGGCACTTTTTACTTCCGGAATTTGCGCTTGTATAACAGCCGCCATCGGCACCATGGTTACAGCCGCTTTCACATCTCCGGCATCTACCGTAATACGGTATAATTGGGATGCTTTTGCATGGAAACGGTCGTAACTTAATTCATCGGTTACCCAGAGTAAAATCAGAATACTGCAAGCCATGCCAATGGCCAGGCCCATAATATTGAGGAAAGAAAAGGCTTTATGCCTCAGCATCGCCCAGAAAGCAATGGTGAAATAATTGCGTATCATATCGAATGGGGTTGCCTGGGAATAGGTATAGTTAGGTTGATGAAAATGAAATTTTGGTTTGGGCAAAGGCCTCAGAAACGTAAGGGCATTGAGCAGATACTTCCGGTTGGCTTTTCGTTTCCCCTCTTCTTTTACCCAGAGCGCATACAATTCATGCATATCGCCCTGCACTTCTTCAAACTGCTCCGCTGGTAAACGCCATCGCAGATAGTGGTCTATCCAGACGGGTGGTTGATTATTGTATTTCATAACACCGACGGACGGAGAGGTTTAGGAATCAATTGCCACATTTCTTCGCGTACCTGCCGGATTTCCGATAAGGTGTTTATGCCATAGGGGGTAATGGAAAATAGCCTTTTTCTGCGGCCGCCTCTTTCCTGGGTAGCTCCACCCACTTCCGATTTTACCAGCCCTTTTTCTTCCAGCCGGTACAAAGCTACATGCACCGCACTCAAAATCACGGTACGGCCGGTGCGCTCTTTAATGTCAAGGGTAATAGATGCTCCATAAGACTCTCCGTTCATATGGGCTACCGTCAGCAGGACGAGTTCTTCAAATTCTCCTAAATACGCTCTACTCATAGGTGGGTATCGATTATCTTCATATTTGCTTAACAAATGGTTTGCCAATGGAAAAATATAGCGCAGAATGCCAGAATAGGCTGTTTTTGCAGAAATGGCTCTGATAATAAGTGTCCGGAATCGGACAGTAGTTGTACGTTTTTAATAGTAGGTAAAGGAGAAGGCAGGAGGAAGATAATCAATTTGTATTTGGTCCGTTGTAGAAAGATAAGCGCTATATTTCTTACTTTCGTGACATTTCCATGCAAGCATTTATCTCCATGAAATATCTTTTGTTAGCAATCACCCTCGCCAGTCTGCTTTGCTGTTGTGAGTCCGGCAAACGGCAGGACAATACAAATGCCCAGGTAAAAGTTGATAATCCGGACAGAAAAAGTAGTAAGGACACCATTATTGTGAAAAGATTAACAACGCTGCGTTTTTCCCTGTTCTGGCCTGCGTTCCGGAGAGCCGTAATGGAGCAAGATACCGCAACTATTTTGCGACTCACCCATTTTCCCTTTGAAACCAGAGGCGAATCTGACGATGATCCGGTAGTTCGCTATGAACAAGCAGATTTTCTGCGGCTGTATCCTTTGCTGTTTAGCCAGCCAACAGGTTTAAATTCGGAAGGTGAAGAAACAGAACTTGATCTGGTGCGCACCACAGCTAAATCCGATTCTTTACGCCCCACTGAAGACTTTGCCAGGCTCGGTGCTTTAGAGTTCAGGAAAATTGATGAGCACTGGAAGTTTGCCTTTGCGTACCTGACAGATGAAACGATTGAGAAGATGAAGAAGAAATAGTATATGGCTCACAGAAAATTGTTCATAGTTTAATAGAATGAAAACCAACAGCACCAACCTTTTCTGGACCAGTTATGCCGACCTGATGACAGCTCTGTTCATTGTGATGCTGGCGCTGTTTATCCTGAGCTATAAATTGTTTCAGGACAGGCAAGGCGAGCTGGAAGTATTGGCCAGCCAGTATCAGAAAATACAGGAAATTGAAGCCGCTTTAAGTGCCTTGGAAGGAGAATATTTTCGCTTTGATTCTCTCAACAAACGCCATGAACTTAACATTGATATTGCCTTTAAATCCGGGAAGTCAGAGATTGCACCGGCCTATTACGACAAATTACAGCAAGCCGGAAAAACCCTTACTAATACCATTAAAAATATCCGCACCGACCAGCAGGTGAAATACATGGTAGTAATAGAAGGAATGGCAGCCAGGTACACCAATGAGCGCGATTTATGGAAAAATCAGAGTGAAAGCGAACGGGATTTTACTTACCGGCTGAGTTATGAACGGGCGCTGGCTTTATACAAATTCTGGGAAAACAATGGTGTCACCTTCGACCGGAATACTTTTGAAGTAATTATTGCCGGAAGCGGTTTTTTCGGCGCAGGCCGCTATACTGGTACCTCCGAAGCCAGAAACAAACGCTTCCTCATCCAGGTCATTCCCAAAATTGGCACTTTGGATAAAGGAAAGCCCTAAAAGATATGCTATAAAAAATTATATAAGAATAAAGGTAGAAAGAGTGCGGCTGGTGGTGCAGCAATAGCGCGGACTTTTTTGGCTTTGTGTGTAGGCCGGAGGTTTGAGCGATGATTTTATCTGGCGTAAAACAGGCTTTGTTGGTGCTGCCCTTTTGTTTTGTTACTTTTATTTTGGGCAAGCAAAATAAAAGTAAAGACGGCCTATGTACTTGATAGTCGCCTCAATAAAACTTAACTAATCCTAAACCTATTTTAACAAGCGTAAGTATTACCTTGTTAACCCAACCCATCTATTATGTTTGAAAACAATCTTTCTTTTGCCCGGAATTTAGACCAGAAAGACCCATTAAAAGAATATAGACATAAATTCCACATTCCCCGGCATGAAGGCAAAGAAGCAATCTATTTCTGTGGAAATTCCCTGGGCTTACAACCCATTTCGGTGAGAGAAAGCATAGACAAAGAACTGCTCCGCTGGCAACAACTGGCTGTAGAAGGCCACTTTATGGGAGAAACTCCCTGGTTACATTACCACAAACAATTCAAAGGTCCGGTTTCCAGGCTGGTAGGAGCCTTGCCGGAAGAAGTGGTGGTGATGAATAACCTGACGGTAAATCTGCATTTGATGCTGGTATCCTTTTACCAGCCAGAAGGGAAACGGTTTAAAATCATTACTGAAAAAGGTGCATTTCCTTCCGATCAGTATGCCCTGGAATCGCAGGTGAAATTTCATGGATATAAACCGGAAGAGGCTATTATTGAATTGCAACCCAGAGAAGGTGAGTGCAACTTACGTACAGAGGATATTCTGCAAACCATTCAAACCCATGCCGGAGAACTGGCGCTGGTGATGATGGGAGGGTTGAATTATTATACCGGACAGGTATTTGACATGCAGGCCATCACCCAGGCGGCACATCAGGCAGGTGCTTATGCAGGGTTTGACCTGGCGCATGCAGCCGGAAATGTATTACTACAGTTGCACGACTGGCAGGTAGATTTTGCAGTCTGGTGTACCTATAAATATCTGAACTCCAGTCCGGGTGGGGTGGCGGGTGCCTTTATTCATTCAAACCATGCCTATAGTGCCAATTTACCCCGTTTTGCCGGCTGGTGGGACATAATGAACAAGAGCGTTTTCTAATGAAAAAAGGCTTTAAACCCATTCCCGGAGCCGATGGATGGCAACTGGCAAATGCTCCCATTCTGCTGATGGCTGTCCATAAAGCGGCTATAGATATTTTCGATGAGGCAGGGATGGAAGCTATTGTAGCCAAAAGCCGTAAATTGACCGGTTATCTTGAGTTTTTATTGAAAGAAAATCCGGATATTGAGCGCATGATTCAAATTATAACACCATTCCATCCACAGGAGAGAGGAGCGCAATTATCCTTACTGATCAAGCAGGAGGGTAGAAAATTATTTAATAGCCTTACACAATCCGGTGTGGTCGCCGACTGGCGGGAGCCTGATGTGATCCGGGTAGCTCCAGCTCCTTTGTACAATACTTTTGAAGAAGTATTTACTTTCAGCCAGTTACTGGCCAGACAGGTGGAGGGACTGGCATGAAAAAAAACATAACTGTTCTGGGTGCAGGCCTGGTAGGCTCTTTATTATCCGTGATGCTGGGCAGGCGCGGACACAAAGTGCAATTAATAGAAAAACGCCCTGACCTGCGTAAAGTAAAGTGGGAAGACGGACGCACCATTAATTTAGCCATGAGCGAAAGAGGCTGGCGGGCTTTAGACCGCATTGGCATGATGGAAGAGGTAAAGCAGATCGCTATTCCTATGTATGGCCGCATGATGCACAGCGAACAAGGCAAACTTACGTTTCAGCCGTATGGCAAAGAAGGACAATCTATATTCTCTGTTTCCCGCAGCCTGCTGAATGAAAAGCTGATGAATATTGCCGAACAGGAAGGAAATGTATCGCTGTTGTTTGAACAAAAATGTATGCAGGTAGAACTCGATAAACCTGCTATTCACCTTACTCATGTACAAACAGGCGAATCCAGGGTCATTGAATCAGATATTTTGATTGGCTCGGATGGAGCTTTTTCAGCCATACGCAGTGCCATGCAACGCACCAACCGATTTAATTATCAGCAATATTTTATTGAACACGGCTATAAGGAACTCACCATTCCGGCTGCGGCCAATGGAGACTGGGCCATTGATAAACATGCCTTACACATCTGGCCGAGAGGTAATTTTATGCTGATTGCCCTGCCTAATCCAGATGGAAGTTTTACCTGTACCTTGTTTTTTCCTTATGAAGGAGAGCCCTCATTTCAGTCTATTCAGACCAAAGCCGATGTAATTGCTTTTTTTGAGAAAACCTTCCCGGATATTCTGCCACTGATGCCTGACATAGCCGATGAATATATGCAGAATCCTACTTCTTCTCTAGTTACCATTCGTTGCTATCCATGGACATACCAGAATAAAGTGGCGTTGATTGGTGATGCTGCCCATGCCATTGTTCCGTTCTATGGCCAGGGCATGAATGCGGGCTTTGAGGATTGTGTGGTGATGGAAGAGCTGATGGACAAATATGGAGATGACTGGCAAACCCTGTTTGAAACCTATCAGAAGAACCGTTTTCCACATGCCCAGGCCATAGCAGATCTGGCTTTGCAGAATTTTGTGGAAATGCGGGATCTGGTCGCTGACCCGAAATTCCTGCTCCGCAAAAAGATCGAAGCCCACATTCACCAGAAACACCCTGACCTATGGACACCCTTGTATACGATGATTGCCTTTAGCCACATTCCTTATGCAGATGCATTAGCCGCCGGAAAAAAGCAGGAACAAGTGATGCAACGAATTATGAACATTCCAGATATTGAATCCACCTGGCAGGAGTTAGATTATAAAAAGCTGTTGCAGGAGTAATCTTGTGCAGGGATTTACTACAAAGGAACATCACAGATTTTTTTAATTATTCGATAAAGGCTCTCTATTGGGCGCTTAGAAGCTGGTTTTTGTTAGCGTTTTTTTGCCTTTGTTGAATCTTCCCCTGTTTTTTAACCTCGCGAGATTCTATTAATAGATTATTTACCTCAATTTAAATATTACTATTCTTCTACAAAATTGAATTTTTATTATTAATATCGGCAATATTTCTTGCAGCAACCGCAATTTCTGTATAACTTGATAAGCCATGATACTGCATAAAAGCATCCTCCAGTCTTGTAACGAGAAATTATTTACCCTTAAAAGGTGGCAATTCATTCTCCGTTTTAATGGGCATAAAAATTATTGAGAGGATATATTCAATGCAGTTTATACTATTGGGAAAAAGGCTTGAAATCCATTATTGCCTTACAAATCAGCAAATAGGAGTAAGTTAATTCAATCGCAGACCATAACCGATTCTTTAGCATAATCAGCAATTAGCCCTATGACCGCCGGAATACCTGTTGTTGCTGTGTTTGATATTGGGAAGACCAATAAAAAATTCTTGTTATTCGACAGGAAATATGAAGTTGTGTATGAGAGTAATATACAATTTGAAGAGCAGAAAGACGACGATGGCGAACCTTGCGAAAACCTGGCTGAGCTGACTGCCTGGATGAAAGGGACAATGGATGATGTGCTATTCGATGAGCGTTTTCATGTCAGAGCCCTGAACTTTTCGGCCTATGGTGCCAGCTTTGTGCACCTGGATAAACGAGGCATACCAGCTACTCCGCTCTATTCCTATCTGAAAGATTATCCGGAAGACCTGCTCGATGAGTTTTACAGTAAATACGGAAGCCAGGAAACGATTGCCTTGCAAACAGCTTCTCCGCCCTTAGGCATGTTGAATTCAGGATTACAATTGTACTGGCTGAAACACCGCAAGCCCGAACTGTTCAAAAAGGTAAAATGCTGCCTGCATCTGCCTCAGTATTGTAGTTATGTGATTACTAATAAATCTTTTTCTGAAATGACCAGCATTGGTTGCCATACCGCCCTATGGAATTTCAGGAAGAAGGATTACCATACCTGGGTTTTCCAGGAGAACCTGTCGAAACATTTTCCACCTGTAACCCATACAGACAGTAAACTCGACATTCCACTGGGAAAGTATAAATTTTTAGCCGGGGCTGGCATTCACGACACTTCTGCTGCATTGCTTCCTTACCTGATGCAGATGAAAGAGCCATTTTTACTGCTTTCTACCGATACCTGGAGCATTACTTTGAATCCTTTTAATGAAGAACCTCTTTCAGCAGATGAATTAAATAAAGATTGCCTGACCTACATAAGTCCGCAGGGAAGGCCGGTAAAGGCAGCCAGATTGTTTCTGGGCAACGAACATAGTCATTATGAGAAGAAGATCGCCAGGTATTTTGCCAAAGAGGCCAGGTATCACAAGGCAGTGAAGTTTGATAAAACGCTTGTTCAAAAATTGTTACTGGAAAACAATACCCGGAAAAAATTTCTGCCGGAAACCATGCAGGTAGATGGCTATCTGAGTTATAACAAACACAAAGCCGTAGATTTATCTTTATTCAGTTCGTACGAAGAGGCATATCACCAGTTAAATATAGATCTTGTTACGATGCAGGCTATGGCCATTGAAACTGCTATAGGTGCATCGCCGGTACGCAAAATATGTATCAGCGGAAGTTTTTGTGATCATCTTATTTTTATAAAACTGCTTGCCAGCCGTTTTCCAGGTATTGAGGTGTACACTGCTTCTTTAAGTAATGTAAGTGCTCTGGGGGCCGCACTGGTTATGCACAAATCATGGAATACAGATGAAACCGGGAAACTTTTTGAGTTGAATCTGTTTGCGCCCGAACGGGATATTGCTATGATGCAGTATGAGCTGGTCTAAGGCTTTAACATTTACACCAGCTTATTATGCTTCTGATATATACTGAAAATAGTGCAGAGAAGTACTTTTTCTCTAAATGACCCGAAGAGATTGTATAACCATACTATTTAACTATAGCTTTTACCTCCGCCAATATACTAAGGCATTGGCTTAATTTTTACACCCTTATTTCACCTGAACCTGATGAAGAAGACCCTTGTAGAACAACTCGACCAGATCAATGAATATGAGCACGAACGGGTGCCAGACCATACACTGAAAAGTAATGGAAGTTTCTGGGGATGTTTGCCGGCGAACATACGGCAGGTACCGAATTTGTGATCGGGCCTTTGTTTGTCGTACATGGGGTAAGCGCAGCTGATTTGTTTCTGGGCTTATTTTTTGGAAATGCCCTGGCCGTATTGAGCTGGGCCTTTGTTTGTGCGCCCATTGCCGTAAAACTCCGTTATACTTTATACCATCAACTGGAAAAAATCTGCGGTAAGCGGCTGGTATCTATCTACAATTTTGTGAATGCACTCATGTTCTGCTTTCTGGCCGGTTCTATGATTGCCGTGTCAGCTACAGCCGTTGGTATTCCATTCGATATTCCGATGCCAGGGCTTGGTGACTGGCTACCTACGAGTATAGGCTGGATCATTACTGTGTTTGCAGTAGGACTTGTCATTACGGTAGTAGCTATTCTGGGCTATGAGCAGGTTTCCTATTTTGCCAATATTTGTGCACCCTGGATGATCTTAGTCTTTGTGGCAGCGGCAGTAGCTGTTTTGCCTCAACTGGGCGTGCATTCATTTTCAGACTTCTGGACGGTAGCGCAGACCAAAATCTGGACTGGCATTCCCATAGAAGGACAAAGTAAATTTACTTTCTGGCATGTGATGTTTTTTGCCTGGTTTGCCAATATGGCCATGCACCTGGGTATGGCCGACTTGTCGATTTTCCGGTATGCCAGAAGCTGGAAGGCTGGTTTTGCTTCGGCAGGAGGGATGTTTATGGGCCATTATGTGGCCTGGATTGCTTCTGGTATTTTGTGTGCCGCTGCTGCTGGAAGTATTGCTCCTGGCGTAATTGCCTATCAAAGTGCTGGGATTGCCGGAGCGCTTTGCGTGATCATTGCCGGCTGGACTACAGCCAATCCTACGATCTACCGGGCAGGTCTGGCTTTTCAGGCCATTGCTCCCCAATTCCGCCGCTGGAAGGTAACACTGGTTACCGGATTAATTACCACCATTGCGGCTTGTTTTCCGGCCCTGGTGATGAAATTACTTGATTTTGTAGCTTTATACGGCCTGATCCTGATGCCGATGGGGCTATTATTTTTATTGATTTCTATCTGATCCCTAAAATGGGTTTGCAGAGTAATTATGCCGAAAAAACAAATACTTCTTTCAGCTTGCCAGCTTTTATTACCTGGATATTTACCCTGGGTTTATGCCTGGTGTTGAATCAACTGTTTGGTATGGAGATATTTTTCCTGGGCTTGCCAGGCTGGTTTATTGCTGCCTTGTTATATATGGGTACCAGTAAATACCTGCAAAAGCAACGGCAAGTACTCACCGCCTGATATTTAATTTACAACCCTCATTCTATCTTCCATGAAATTGCTGCTCAAACTTATATCTTTCATTGGCCTGGTACTTACCCTTGTTCCTGCCTTTCTGGTATTTGCGGGAAACATTGATTTAAATATGCATAAAAATCTGATGCTGGCTGGTACCTTACTCTGGTTTGTTCCGGCTCCTTTCTGGATGAGCCGGAAAAGCTAATAACCTGCACAAATGATAGCTTCCTGTTACCGCCAGGTTTTTACTTCAGAAAAAAGTACCCCAACGATAATGAGTATCAGCCATGCCAGAAAAGATATCCCTAAAACCAGATACTGTTTTATGCTGTACAATGGCCAGATGATATGCCCAGGCAAGCAAGGCTAAAATGACTGTATATCCTGTAATAAAAATGAATCCATCTCTGGTGGTATAGTATGCACTGGGCGGTTTTATTAACGAAAATAGAGTGGCTCCCCAATAAAACAACGCAATGAGGCCATTGATGAGGAGCGGAATAAAAAATACAATTTTAACTAAAAGAGGCATAAAACTAAACCTTTCCAGTTGTTGGGAAGATGTTGTGTTAGAATTCTTATTGTACAATTAGCCAGATTACTATTTCTTATGCCTCTTGAGCCAGCTTTCTACAACATCAGCTACTGTAAAGTGAACGCCTTTAAACTGTTCGGGCGGGGTGGTTTTTAATGCCTGGCTGAGTTTTACCACTGTTGGATAAAAATCAACCCCTTTATTCATAAACTGATCGTCAATGGCTCTCAACAATCTTTCTATATTATAGTTGTCGAAACTCCAGTGTTGCAGGTTATTACTGTTTTTTATATCATCCTTGATGGATGTAGCCATCCAAACAATATTTTGATTAAGGGGTTCTGCAAACTGTTCGGGATGATCAACCATGTTACCATCCAGAAAGGTATACACTTCCCGGTAATAATATTCATTCTTAAGTAGTTCCAGTAACTTTGTTTCCCAATCCGGATGGGCTTTTATTTTAGCAAGCGCTGCCTTCTTGATATCTTCCGGCTGATACCGGCCAGAAAAACCCAGTATATTAATCAGCGGATCTTCAGGTTTGTATGCGGCAATCTGGTTCAGATTTTCCTGATGCCAGCGGTCTTCCTGCTCCATACGGCTGGCTATCTCAGCCGCTTGTGCTTTGGCAGAATCACGCAGATACCCTACCAGTAAGCCTCCGCTAAACACCGTACAAATACTAAAACCCACCCAGAAAGGTATTTTGAATGTACTGGCCGGAACCGTTGATTGCAAGCCGGTATTTAGCGAGAAAAAACAAACCGTTAGCCATAGTAGCGGTATCCACAACTGGCCATGCCCTATGGCTAGCCAGTGCAAAAATTGCGGATACGTAGTATCAGTATGCCATTCCCATTTAAATACGGCACAAGAAAAGATAGTTATTGAAATAAATAACCAAAACAAAAGTACAATTGCCGTACGCAGGCTTGTATCGTGGAAAATCCAGTTGAATCCTCCTCTGGCGGTGATAACAAGGGTAAGAATCAGACTGTTTACAGCAAACCCAATTCCCAGTAAAACCAGAACAAGCCCATACCCCATTCCGGCATCTCCTGCCATGGAGGGCCTGGAGGAAGTAAGCATAGCAAGACCAACGTAGAAAAGAGCGGTAATGAAAAGGAAAATGTATCCGAGCATGGGGGTTATGTATGGTAGGGTTGTTTGTTGAATTATATATTTTATTCCTTCAGAAATCAGCACTAGTAAGCAGGAATAGTTTATTTTTTTACTTCAGTCATATCGATTAACCGGCTCATCAGGGCTATAGCGGCTTTGAGCATAGATCCACCTAAAGTATCATTCATGAGTACATTCATAGGTCCTTCGCCAAAATGTAGCCCCTCAGTGGTGAGCAGATTAATTCTGCCATAACCTGTTTTGGGCGCACCCAGCCTTTCGCCTTCCCAGGGGCCAATCCGGTGCATAATTACCTGACCGGCTTGTAATACCTGCGAAATTTCCTGATTAATCGATTCATTAGGACTTTCCCATACGATACCAGCACCCGAGTAATTATAATAGCGGGCCGTATAGTCGCTGTAAGCGGCTAACAGATCCAGCCCTTCTGGCATGGCTACTTCCACCACTACACCCAGCAACTGTTTTTCCTGATCCATCCGGTAACCCAGCTGGTGCATAAAATGGTGTGCCTGCAGATAGTGCCTGGACTCTAGTGCCGGCATCTGAATGATTTGCTGCAGGATACTGGCTGCCACCTGTTTATTATCTTTTTCCATTTCGGTTCTGGCTTTTGCGAATAATGTCCAGGGTTCATTAGCAGATATATTATTTCCCCAGGAATTAATAGGCATGTCTCCAAAAAGTGTTTCCCGGATAGGATTAACTGAAAGTTGGGTGTGGGCGTTCATAATTAGTTTAGTGTATTACTTGTAGTTGATTGTGGAAATTATGTTATAGTTGTATTTTTTGTTAGTAAGCCAGGCAGAACTATTCCGCTGTTGATGGGTACAAAGTAAAGCCGGATTCTGCCGTTACTCAAATTTTTAGGGTAAACAAAAGGTTAAATGAAGGGTATACAAGAGGTAAACAAACAGAAAAAGTAGCCTGTAAATGGCAGAAATGAGGCATTTGCAAAATAGAGGGTAAATCTGTAGAAGTGCTTCCGGGAATGTAGAATTTATAAATAGTAAAAGACAATGGGACCCAAGCAGGTCCCATTGCGAATAGCTAATCGTTTGAAATAAAAGGAGCTTTCCTGATATACATGTTGTCAGCTAATTGCTCGGCAAGAAAATACGCCAGATCCGTAGCACTTATTTTATCACTAGGGCAATCTTCCAGGCTGATACTTACTTTCCTGCGTTCCTCTGTTTGTTCAATCAACGGAAGCCGAACCATCGTCCAGTCTATATTACTTTCCGATAATATGCGGTATTCTTCCTGTTTGTCGGTGGTGGATTTGGGGTAGTTGGCATACATCCAGGCAGTAGCTGCTTTTACTTTTTCGCTTTTTTTATCAAGCGGCGTATCTACATTCAGCCCGGTCGTTACAATATAGCGCCGCACCTCACACTCATGCATGGCCCGGATAATATGACTGGTAGACATGCTGAATATAGTAGGCTCACTGGGGGGCAAACCTAATCCCAATGTGCTGATTACAGCCTGACAACCGGTCATCAATGATTTAACGTCCGCATAATTCCGGACATCGCCTATGATAATTTGAGCTAAAGAATTCTGGATATTTATTTTTTGGGGATTTCTGACCAGGATTTTGAGATGAAGACCCTGATTCGAAAGATGGGAAACCAGGTATTTGCCTGATTTTCCGGTGCCGCCTATTACAGCGACGGTATGTATCTGTTGCATGTTTGTTCTTTATAAAAATTGATAATACTATTTTACTTCGCATTCCTTATCCAAGGAACCGAAGGTTACTGGAGCAATTGAGCTTCAGACAATCAATATGTTATAAAGAGATTTTAATGCAGTAAATATATCCGTTTTTTCAGGAAATGAAAAGCAGAAAACGAGTTCGTAACAGTAAACTGGCATTTTTATTTCATGCGGTTAAACACAAACAGATCCTTGAATTCCCATTTGCTATCCTGTTGTTTGCCTACAGCGATCACAAACTGATCTTCCCCTCGTTTTTCGTACAATATTCTGGTGGGTTCGCCTTGTTTTTCTACAATCATACGGCCTTGGCTGGCTTCTATAAAATGATAGCGATCCGATTTCTCTTTTTCTTCTACGCCGATCATGCCGGGTTTAAAATGTTTGACCAGTACGATTAAGCCTTGCGGGGTTTGTTCGAATGCGAATAATTCATATAAAGTGGCTTTATTGTCTTTCATCATGCGCATGTAGCCTACAATATTGTCTCCTTCCGGGGCAGTCCAGTCTGCTTCGATAGTGGTTCCTTCGCGGTTTGCCTTCCAGTGCCCCTTAATAAAACTAATATCAGCGAGCGAACCAGTTTTTTGTGCGGTCTGGGCAAAAACATCGGATAACAGGGCGGTAAGTACAGTCAGAAAGAAAAACAAAGAGAATCGTTTCATAGGGTAATCGAATAATAAATTTGGTGTACAATGATAGTTTCCCGGCAAATAGGTTGAATAAAAGGCATTTGAAGCGTACTCAAGCTTCTGTCCTGCATTTTTAAGATTCCCGAAAGAAAAATTGCAGCTAAACCTATTTATTTTCTGGTACGAAAGCCAGCTTTTCTATACATTTATTCACCAGTAAAATTAAGTTTCAAACAGCCAGCCGCTTATGATCAAATGGACACCCTACGTGTTTGTCAGGCTTACTATTTACCTGATCACCGGGGTTCTGCTGGGTATCTATCTGCCGGTTGCTGCACAAACTTATCATCTTCTGTTTTTCGCGTTTGGCGGATGCCTGCTTTTGTACTGGCTGGTATATTTGCTCATCCGCACGCTATGGAAAGGCAGGTTACTAAGGCCTGTTTTTGGCCTATTAGCCTTAGTACTCACCGTGCTTTTCGGGTATCTGCGAACGTATCAGGTTACCGGGTATTCACAGCCTAATCATATTATTTATCAGGATTCAGCTTTTACTTATTATAGTGGAACGCTCGTTTCTGAAGTGCAGCAGCGGCCTAAAAACTATAAATCTGAAATGCAGGTGGACCGCATTTACAGGCAAGGCCAGGGGCAGCCAGCTTCCGGGAAAATTTTAGTATACCTGGGCAAACAAGACAAAAAACCTGTATATGGAAGCCAGGTACTCATCAAAGGAGCCCCCCAGCCAATACTTCCGCCAGCTAATCCGGGCGAATTTGATTACAGAAAATACCTGGAAAACCAGCAGATCTATCTGCAGCATTTTGTAAAACCAGCAGCGTATGCAGTATATGGCTATCATCCACCCAATCTTGTTTTCGCTTTTTCCTTCCGCCTCCGTCAGCAGGCCGACAGTATTTTCCGGGCTCTGATTCCTTCTGATAGGGAATATGCCATTGCGAGCGGACTTATTCTGGGTATCCGGAACGGACTGGATAATGAACTTAAACAAGCCTATGCCAGTGCCGGAGCCATGCATGTACTGGCTGTTTCCGGTGCCCATGTGGTGATTGTATTTGAGATACTCTCTTTATTGCTGGGTAAACTGAAGACCTTCAGGTATGGGAACTGGATTTTTGCTGGTGTGATACTCAGCTTATTGTGGCTATATGCCGTAATTACCGGTTTTTCGCCTTCTGTTTTGCGGGCTGTCGTAATGTTTACGCTGGTGGTGATTGCCAAAGCGGCTAACCGGCAACGAAGTATTTACAACAGCCTGGCTATTTCTGCCTTTGTGTTGCTGGTGATTAACCCTTATTTTTTGTTGGAGGTGGGTTTTCAGCTTTCGTATGCGGCCGTGCTCGGCATTGTGTATCTGTTTTCCAAGTTGTATTATCTGCTGAATTTTAATAACCAGCCTGCCAACTGGGTATGGGGCATTACCTGTGTGAGTATAGCGGCGCAGGTTGCCACCGTGCCAATGAGCTTATATTATTTTCACCAGTTTCCTACCTATTTTCTGCTTGCCAACATTCCGGTTATTATTCTATCTACCATCGTATTATACCTGGGGTTACTTACTTTAGCCGTCTTTTGGATTCCCTATGTATCTGCCATTATTGCTTTTTTACTTAAATGGACTGTATGGGCACTCAATCAATCGGTATTTGTAACCGAAAGAATTCCAGGTGCTTTGATTCAGGGAATATCTATCAGTCTGGTGGAAGAGATTATATTATATGTACTGATTGTGCTGGTGTTGCTGTTTTTACATTACAAACAGCTAAGATACTGGTATGCCGTTTTTGGAATCATCTGCTTGCTGGTTGCCGTGAATATGGCAGAAATTTACCGGCAGCACAGGCAAAAAGAGCTACTGATTTATTCTGTAAATAACCATACTGCAGCTTGTATCATGGAAGGAAGAAAGGGCTATTTTCTGGCGGATTCAGCATTATTGCAGGCTAAAACTACGATTCAATACCGCTTTACTAATTACTGGTGGGATAAAGGTATACAGCATACTGTTTTTTTGCCTCTGAATCAGACACAATCTGAACAGCCAGCCCTCCGAAATTTCAAAGAAGGAACCTGGCTGGTGTGGCAGGGTAAAACTTTTCTTTTCCTGAACAAGGCACCAGTCCGGAATATCATTCCTGTTTTTCAGAAATATCCTCCAGATTACCTGATTGTGCAGAACAATGCTTTGCGGAATCTGAATCGTTCTCATTCTTCTGTCAAACGCCTGATCATTGATGCGTCTAATAAACGATACATTGCCGAACGCCTGAAAAAGCAAGCCGACAGCCTGCATATTCCTTGTTACTCAGTATTTGACTCCGGCGCATTTATTTTGAAAGAGTGAGAGGATAGTCTGGAACCTGGACTACACAGATTCAAGGATTAACAGGATTCAAGGAAATGATAGAATTACCAGGTGACAGAAGGCCGTAATGACAGAAGAATTGAATTAATAAATTACAATTCAACAATTCAACAATTCAACAATTCAACAATTCAACAATTCAACAATTCAACAATTTTATGTCCTTAGTAGAATACGAAGTAAACGATAGAATTGCCTATCTCACCTTAAACCGGCCTGATAAGCGCAATGCGTTAAATAGCGAAATGGTAGCACAATTGAGCGAATCCTTTAAACGGGCTTCATTGGATGAGGCAGCAAAAATAATCGTGTTAAAAGCCAATGGAAAAGTGTTCTGTGCCGGTGCCGACCTGGGGTATTTACAGCAATTGCAACAAAATACCTTTGAAGAAAATATAGCTGATTCTACCCAGCTGGCTTCTTTATTTGAGCAGATATATATGCTCAACAAAGTAGTAATTGCCCAGATTCACGGACATGCTATTGCCGGTGGCTGCGGTCTGGCTACCCTTTGTGATTTTTCGTTTGCGGTACCAGAGGCTAATTTTGGGTATACAGAAGTTAAAATCGGTTTTATTCCAGCCATTGTCAGTTTATTTTTGATCCGCAAAATAGGGGAGGGGAAAGCCAGAGAACTACTCTTATCCGGCGAACTGATTTCTGCGGAACAGGCACAAGTTTATGGCTTGATAAATTATATAACTGAAGAATCAGAATTATCCCTCAAGGTGCAGGAATTCGCCAGAAAACTCTGCCATAATAATTCTGCTCAATCTATGGGCAGTACCAAAAAACTCATGGCTCACATCCAGACGATGGACTTAACTAACGGTTTACGATTTGCTGCCAGAATGAATGCCGAAACCAGGGAAAGTGCAGATTGTAAAAAAGGAATAGCTGCTTTCCTAAATAAACAGGAAATTCAATGGTAGAAATTCTAACTGGAAATAACTTAAAAAATAGAATCCAAGATCCAGCCAACTATGGCCAGAACAATACTGAAAAATAATGCCGCAAAAAATCCAGAAACGCTAAAGCCGGGAACCAGGTAGTCTGCCAGATAGATAATGATTACATTAATGACAAGCAGAAAAAGTCCGAGCGTAAGAATCGTAACCGGAATGGTAAGGATAACCAAAATGGGCTTTACAATTGCATTGAGTAAACCCAGTACAATGGCAACAATGATGGCCGTAAGGATACTATCTACGCCTACGCCGGGAATCAGGTAGGCACTAATAATTACAGCTACAGCAGATATCAGAATTTTTGCAAGCAAGCCCATAAGTTTGTATATATTAAGTGGTTTAGTGAACGAATATTGTATACGAACAAGCTTAGATTTAGATGTACTGGTGCATAGTGGGCAGGCAACAATTTACATAGCATAATTTTACTAAAGACCAAAGACTGTTTACTTCCCTCTATTTATGCCGGCTTTGCAATACTTCAATTACCTGATCGAGGTCTATGTTTTTCTGCTCCAGCAATACCAGAAAATGGAATAGCAAGTCAGCCGCTTCGCCTTTAAAAAGCTCATCATTCGTATCTTTTGCCTCAATCACCAGTTCTACGGCTTCTTCCCCTACCTTTTGGGCCACCTTATTAATTCCCTTTTGAAACAGAGACGAAGTATAGGATTTTTCACCAGGATTAATGCGGCGGTCGTGGATGATACTTTTCAGATGATCCAGGAAAGCCGTCTTATTTTTATTGGTTTCATTAAAGCAAGTATCAGCTCCGGTATGGCAAACAGGCCCTGCCGGATTCGCCTTTATCAATAAAGTATCTCCATCACAATCTACTGTAATTTCGCTCACTTTCAAAAAGTTACCGGAAGTTTCTCCTTTGGTCCATAATCGCTGTTTAGAGCGGCTGAAAAAGGTAACGATTCCTTCTTTCCTGGTTCTTTCTAATGCCTGTGGATTCATATATCCGAGCATCAGCACTTTGTTTGTAAAGGCATCCTGAATAATAGCAGGTACCAGTCCGTTATTTTTCTCAAAATCTATATTCATGTATAAGAAATGTAAAGGGGGTAATTCATTCTGCTGAAGAAAAAATAACCCAATACTATAACTATTTTCTAACAATAATTCCTTTTTTCTGCAGGTAATGTTTCAGGTCCGG
This sequence comes from Rhodocytophaga rosea, assembly GCF_010119975.1. Lineage (GTDB taxonomy): Bacteria > Bacteroidota > Bacteroidia > Cytophagales > 172606-1 > Rhodocytophaga > Rhodocytophaga rosea. The sequence continues at coordinate 1,697,039 of NZ_CP048222.1, read as the reverse complement.
AATCATAATTTCTTTAAAGTGAAAAATACTGGCCGCCAGGGCAGCATCCGCTTTTCCCTGTATGAATACTTCGGTGAAATGTTCCATGGTTCCGGCACCTCCCGAAGCCACAATCGGAATTTGTAAAGTTTGGGAAATCTGTGCCGTTAATTCCAATGCAAAGCCATTTTTAGTGCCATCCGTATCCATAGATGTAAGCAAAATCTCCCCGGCACCCCGGTCTTCCACTTCCTTTGCCCAGGCAATGGTACGCAAGTCGGTAGGTCTACGTCCGCCATGTGTATGCACAATATGCTCGTTATTGACAAAACGTGTATCAATTGCCACTACCACACATTGACTGCCAAATTCCTGTGCCAGCCTATTTACCAGTTCCGGATTCCGCACCGCCGCCGAATTGACCGAAATTTTATCTGCACCGGCATGCAGCAAAGCGGATACATCTGAAACAGATGAAATACCTCCGCCTACGGTAAAGGGAATATTCAGCGCACGGGCTACATTCCGTACGAGTTCTATCAACGTTTTCCGGTCTTCTACCGTAGCTGTAATATCCAGAAAAACCAGTTCATCTGCGCCTTGCTCTGCATACAATTGCGCCAGTTCTACCGGATCACCGGCATCCCGGAGGTTTTCAAAATTTATGCCTTTTACTGTTTTGCCGTTTTTAATATCCAGGCAGGGAATAATACGCTTTGTAAGCATAGGACCAGAGTATATAAATAGAAAGAACAGTAGAAAATTAAGTGCTGTTATCGGAATCAGCACTTACAAAGTTACTGTGTGAACAGCTTATTTATTTGTTTTCAACAATAAACCTGCTGAGCTCCTGGAGTTTAATTTTACCTTCATAGATAGCTTTGCCCACAATTACACCAAAAATCCCCATTTCATTCAAACGCAGAATATCGTCCATCTGGCTGATGCCGCCACTGGCAATCACGTTCAGGCCTGGGAATTTATAGTCAATAAAGCCATACAGCGGAAAAGAAGGACCTTGTAATAGTCCGTCTTTGGCAACATCTGTACTAATTGCATATTTTACTCCTTTGCCTATATACTCGCCAATAAAATCATATACAGAAAGTTCGGTAACATCTTTCCAGCCATGAATCGCAATTTTTTCATTTTTGGCATCAGCTCCCAGAATAATCCTATCGCCGCCATGTTTGACTAACCAGCTTTCAAACAAATCCCGGTTTTTTACGGCTACACTTCCCCCGGTGATCTGTTTGGCTCCATTATCGAAAGCAATATGAATATCTTTATCTGACTGTAGCCCACCACCAAAATCGATATACAGGGAAGTTTGAGTTGCTATTTGTTCGAGTGTTTTATAATTAACTACTTTTTTTTCCCTGGCTCCATCCAGGTCTACCAGATGCAGCCGGGTAAGTCCGGCACCTTCAAAAGATTTGGCTACTTCTACCGGATGGGAATTGTATTCAGTAGTACGGGCAAAATCACCTTGTGTCAGGCGTACACACTTTCCATTAATAATATCAATAGCAGGAATAATCTGGATCATGAATTGAAATAACCGTAATTGCTTGAGAATGGGCTTTGAATTCGCTGCAAATTAGGAGTAAAATCCGGAGGAATCACAGGAAAAAGGCCGGAAGCTTAAAAAATTACAAAAAAATTCAGGAGGGAAATTGCATCAAATAAAAATATTCTCTTACATTTGCAACACTTTAATCCAAAGGAGTTGGTCCGGTAGTTCAGTTGGTTAGAATGCCGCCCTGTCACGGCGGAGGTCGCGGGTTCGAGTCCCGTCCGGACCGCAGAAATGAAAAAGCCCTTAATTTTGCAAATTAAGGGCTTTTTTGGTGTTTTTCCGGGACTCGAACATATCCCCTTTCTGAGCAGATTTCCCACTTTTTGTTTATCTCTACCTATAATTTGTGCTGATTTGATTATCCCCAAATAGGACAGGAATTGAGTAAGCTTATGCTAAAAATTACAGAAAATAATCTGTGAGAAATAAATATATTAGCCTGTCTGCATCCTTTTCCCTTGAAGCTGACTATATGCTACTTCAAGCCGGTTGCTTTACCTTATGAAAACACTTCTACTTCTCTTTTTAAATCTCTTTGCTTGCTCTTGTTTTGCTCAAATTCAGATTCTTTACTTCAACAGCACCTCCAACATCGTCCGTCTTGAATTCTCTACCTTTTTTTCTTCACTTTTTTATACTGGCATCGGTTCAGGAGCCAATATTGGAGAAGGGATTGCCCATGCAGAAACAGGCAGGGAACTTCTATCCTACAGCGGCTTTACTTATTCAGGTACGGTGAGTGTGTTATTTTAAAAGGATTATCTGAGTTATTGCCAAATAATTACAAACCACTGATAGAACTTATTAAACAGTATTGTTCCATTCTATTAGTTTTTATGAAAAAAAATCTATTCTCTGTTTTTTTAGCTATAGTATTATCCTTCTCTTTAACTATTAGAGCTCAAGTGCTTGATTCAACTATGGCCGTTGTAAGTAGTGGCTCTATTAATAGTAGTGCAAGTGTTTATACAATGGCCACTTTAAATAATACGATATATCTGGGTGGTAGCTTTGACTATGTAGGTCCTAGAACTGGTTCTGGAGTACCTGTAGATATAGCTACTGGATTAGCAAAAGCGCAGTTCCCAAAAGTAAATGGTACAATTTATACAATTATTTCTGATGGCAAAGGAGGATGGTTTATGGGTGGTAGTTTTAAGGTAATCAATGCAGCTGATTTCGCATTCTTAGTCCATATCAATCCGAATTATAGCTTAGACAAATCATGGAATCCGAAAGTTAAAAGTCCTATTTATACTTTATTACTTTCAAATAATATCCTATATGTAGGGGGAAGTTTTTCTTCCATTGGAGATACCCAAAGAAATAATATTGCAGCAATAGATATTACCTCCGGACAAATAACGCATTGGAACCCTAATGCAGATTATGAAGTAAAAACTATTCTTTCAGCAAACAATAACATAATTGTAGGAGGTAGATTTACACAGATTGGGGGAGCACAACGTAATTTTTTGGCTTTATTGGACCCAGTTACCGGATTAGCTTCTCCTTGGAATGCTTTTATTGATCAGGGAGTTTCTACTCAAACATATATTAAGTAAGAGTACACAATTAAGTATAAGATTTTGGCAAATTGTATCTTTGCTTATGCGTTATATCAAGAAGATTACAGACAAGCAAAAACAAGACTTAGAGAAGATTCATAAAGATAGTAAAAGTTATCAGGAACGTAACCGTTGCCAATGTATACTGTTATCCAATCAAGGCTATCAAGTACAGAAGTTAGCAAGCATTTTTCAAGTAAGTCAGTTAAGTATTTATAAGTGGTTTGATCGCTTTGAGAAAACAGGTGTGGTAGGGTTAAAGAACCAAAAAGGGAAAGGCAGAAAACCCATCCTTACTACCAGTAATGCTACCCATGTTGAAGTAGTGGAAAATAGCATAGAGAAAGAAAAACAACAACTTAAATTAGCTAAGCGAGAGATAGAAGCTAAATTAGGCACGGCTATGAGTGAGATGACCTTGAAGCGGTTTTTAAAAAAATTGACTACCGATGGAAACGTTTCCGTAAATGGATAAAGCCATTGCAAAACAAAGAAGCATATGAGCAGAAAGTCAAGCGATTACATGCTTTGCTTTATTTGGCACAGACAGGCAGTATAGATTTATATTTTGGAGACGAATCAGGGTTTTGCCTTACCCCTTGTGTACCTTATGGATGGATCAAAAAAGGCGAACACGCCCCTATTTTATCCCAAAGAAGTACAAGGATAAATGTATTTGGCTTGTTAAGTACAAATAATGAGTTGCTTACTTATCAGAAAAGTGGGAGTCTAAACGCTGACTTTATCATTGAATGTGTAGAGGCCTTCTCAACATCTATTTCCAAGTTTACTGTCATAGTCTTAGACAACGCCTCCTGGCATACATGTGGCCTATGGGAAGTCAAAAAAGAAGAATGGGAACAGAAAGGATTATACATCTTTTTGCTGCCTAAGTATAGTCCTCATCTTAACAGGATCGAACGATTTTGGAAGCAGGTGAAATATCATTGGCTCAAAGCCGAAGACTATCTGTCTGTAGAAGCGCTTAAGGAGGCACTTTATACCATCTTTTCAGGATTGGGTACTTACTTTAAACTTGATTTTAAAAAACTTGAAGTAGATGAAAATATTATACTTAATTGTGTTTAATTACTTAACATCAATAAAAATACTTCTATGTTTCTTTCACTAAGTCTATCTTCTATATTTCTTTACTCTAACGCAAATAGTTATATAAATCAGGCAAATAAGAGAACTATCACTATCAGATATAAAAGCTGGTATCCATATTCTACATATAGAAACAGCTAAAGAAACCTTTGTGAAAAAACTGATAGTTTGATAACGAATAAATTTTCGCTTCAAGTTGCTGATAATCAGATAATTAATTTTAATGAAAAATGTTTATGCCTAGGTTTATTCCTTAACTATGTGTAGTCCGCAACTATTTAATAGCTAAAGAGTTAACTTTGTAAAATAAAGTTCCGTCCGGACCGCAGAAATGAAAAAAGCCCTTAATTTTGCAAATTAAGGGCTTTTTTGGTGCTTTTCCGGAACTCGAACATACACCTTTTCTGAGCAGATTTTCAACTTTTTGTTTATTCCTACTTACAATTTATGCCCATTTGTTTATTCCTAAATTGTGTCCTGTTACTTACTGTTTGAATAGTTTTTTTACTACTACTCCTTTTGAAGTGTGGAGCTTACATATATACAAGCCCTTCTCTCTATTTGAGAGATCAATCTCTTGTCGATAATCTCCATTACCCTTGATTGTAATAGGAAAAGTTTGAATGTTTTTGCCTATTGCATCTACAACGGACAGCTCTACATCTGGACCTAGACTAGCAGGAATAGAAATGGTAATTCTTCCACTACTAGGATTGGGATAAACATTAATAAGAGAAGATAGGTAGGTATCGATTGCGGTAAGCACAAAAGAAAAAGCAGCTGATTCTTCTGAGATACAACCTACGCTATCTTTTACCCTTACTCTATAGGTTCCTGCCTTATTTACATAAATACTTTTTGAGGTTTGCTCAAGAATATCTCCATTCAAGCTCCACTCATATTCTGCACCTATTACATTACAAACTAAACTATCATTTCCTGCTTGAGTAATGATAGGCGTAGTTGGCTTAGGAAGGCGAGTGATGCTGACTGGCGCCCTGAGTGAATCTGTGCAAGTGTTAGCAGAAACCTTCCATTCAAAAACATTCTCTCCATAACCTAAGCCTGATACTAAAGATTGAGCAGAATGTATATCCTCAATTATTCCTGTTCCTTGTACTCGTTTCCAGCTACCTTGACCTTGGAGAGGAGAAACTGCTTGTAAGATGATCGTATCTTGTTCGCAAATGGATCGGCTTCCGCCAGCTTGAATAGTCGTATTGGTAGTTTGACAAACAACACTTGGGTTTAACCTGACTGCTTCTACCACTGTAGCAGGTATATCATAAATGGAATTAAAGACTGTATTAGTACGAACTGGCTCATTAAAATCAAAGAAAATATCTGCATAATTCTCAATCACTGTTTTCTCTGCAATACTTGCCAGCGGTTTGATGCTGAATTTGATAAATCCATTGCTAGCTAGTTGATCTCTGGTGCTGTCAGGCAGGTTTATGTTATTGAAAGTAAAGGTAAGCACTAGTTTGCCTTTGCCGGATACACTCAGCTTATAGGGATGAGAAACAGCTCCTACCTGAAGGGTACTGATATCTAAGTGCGAAGACAAGGTATCCACCACTACTACTTTGTAAGCTACATCGGTCCCAGTGTTTTGAAAACGGATGACATAATCTAAGGCTTTGTTCGTTGGCGTATAGTATTCACTACTCACACCTTGCGGAGAAACGGCTTTATCATTGGGATCAAAAGAATCGATGATAGGTAAGCATTCTGTGGCTATTTCAGGTTCTTCCTCCTCTTGAGGTTGCTGATTTACGTATCCTTTACTTACTGTGCCATTATCATTGATTCCACAAGCTTCAACCGTAATATAACTTTGTTTTTTACTTGGATGATGTAGATGTTGATCGGCTTCTAATCTTACGGTTTGTCCATTAGCTGGCACTTGCAAAATCAGGCTGTCTCCCTGACCAAGCTTGTAGCTTGACGTAAATACCAGTTGGGCATCCAGATAAATCCGGAAAGCACTGCTATCGGCCATACTACCCTTTCCGGTATTATAAATGCCTAAACGAACTCTGCCATTTTCCAGGCATTTAGCTTTTACATTTATATCTGAGTGATCCCAATTTTCAGAAGGGATTCTGTCATTGGCAGGTGTAATCCATACTTTGGTACATTGGGTAAGGCCTCTAATGTCAGGATTGCCACAAATCACCGAATCTTGAATATTGAAACTGCCACAAGTATTAGCAGCTATAGAATCAATACTAAATACATAATTACCTTCTTTGTCTACCGTATATGCCGAACTAGCGCTTTTTAAGACGACATACTCTGGTAGCTTTACATATATTTGGGCATTTTCTGCTTCCCCTTTGCCGCTATTGCAATAAGAAACGATAGTCGTATTGGTCATACACCTTCTTCTGCGATCAGAGGACACACTCACAGAGAGATAAGGAAGAAGGATAGTTTGATTGGCAAAGTCTTTACCGAGAATGGTTTCAGCAGAGGCTGTAAACTGAACACTATACGATGCAGAATTTGCCGGACATACTTGCTTGATAATAGCCGCTTTTTCAGTTGGGATTACTTGTTGAATTGTATAACTTCCACTATCAACAACAAGGGCATAGTTCCCAAAGGAATCTGAAGAGGTGAAATAATTGCCGGGCCTTGTAAATACTATCCTGTCTGCTAAACCATTTTCACCAGGATCTTTTTTGCAGTTTCCATTGGTATCTTCATAAATAGTTCCTTTCACTACATGCAGAGGTCTGTCATTTATAAAAGAGGCAAAATAGGGGCTAGTAGTTGAAGCAATATTTTTAAAATTACCCCCTACAAATATTCTATTGCCGGATAGAACAAGCGTATTTACACCACCAGCACTTATACTAGGATTCCAAGCGGTGGCTATTCCGGTTGTGGCATCAATAGCAGCAAGCCTATACCTGGATTGTCCGCCGACAGATGTAAAAGAGCCTCCTGCATATACCTTGTTTCCTATTATTGCCAAAGTGCTTACTCCGCCAGTTATATTGGGATTCCAAGCGGTAACCAATCCTGTAGAAGCATCAATAGCGGCAAGGCCATTTCTGGCTTGTCCGCCTATAGATGCGAAATTGCCTCCTACATACACCTTATTTTCAGCAATGGCCAGGGTGTTTACACCACCATCTGGATTAGGATTCCAAGCAGTGGCCACTCCCGTAGAAGCATCAATAGCGGCAAGGCCATTTCTGGCTTGTCCACCAACAGATGTAAAAGAGCCTCCTGCATATAAGGTGTTTTTGGAAATAGAAATTGATAGAGTTGATATATAAGTGTTTGAATTGGAATTCAAAGAAGCTATACCAGGATTCCAAGCGGTAGCTAAACCTGTTGAGACATCAATAGCGGCAAGGGCATTCCTGGCTTGTCCGCCGACAGATGTAAAAAAGCCTCCTGCATAAACCTTGTTTCCTGCCACAGTTAGTGTGTATACTTCACCAGTTATATTAGGATTCCAAGACGTAGCCGCGCCCGTTGAGGCATCAATAGCGGCAAGGCCATTTCTGACTTGTCCACCGATAGATGAAAAATCACCTCCTACATAAACTTTATTTTCGGCAACAGCTAGGGTATTTACTCTACCAATAACATTAGGATTCCAAGACGTAGCCGCGCCCGTTGAGGCATCAATAGCGGCAAGGCCATTTCTGACTTGTCCGCCGATAGATGAAAAATCACCTCCTACATAAACTTTATTTTCGGCAACAGCTAAGGTGTTTACTCCACCAGTTATATTAGGATTCCAAGACGTAAATAATCCCGTATTGGCATCAATAGCCGCCAAATAATTCCTATATTTTCCCCCTATTGACCAATGCGCAAACCCTCCCCCAACATAAACTGTATTCCCGGAGATTGCTATCGCATAGATACTTCCGGAGGTATAACTACTTACATCAGAATTCCAAGCAGTGGCTACTCCCGTAGTGGCATCAATAGCTGCTAAGTTACGCCTACTTTGTCCGCCTATAGATGCGAAATTGCCTCCTACATACACCTTATTTTCAGCAATGGCCAGGGTGTTTACACCACCATCTGGATTAGGATTCCAAGCAGTGGCTACTCCCGTAGTGGCATCAATAGCTGCTAAGTTATTTCTACTTTGTCCGCCTATAGATGAAAACAGACCTCCTGCGTAAACTTTGTTTTCAGCAATAGCTAAGGTGCTTATGCCACCAGTTACATCAGGATTCCAAGCGGTGGCTACTCCGGCTGTAGCATCAATAGCAGCAAGTCCATTCCTGGCTTGGCCGCCTATAGATGAAAATACACCTCCTGCATAAACTTTGTTTCCTACTACGGCCAGGGTGTTTACCCCACCATCTGGATTAGGATTCCAAGCAGTAACTACTCCGGTTGTGGCATCAATAGCAGCAAGGGCATTCCTGGCTTGGCCGTCTATAGATGAAAAAGAGCCCCCTACATATACTGTGCTTCCAGAGAGAGCTAAAGCATCGATTCGTTCATAAGAAATAAATTGTGGTTTCCAGTCTTTGTCCGGATTTCCATCAGACAAAATATGTGCTATATTATTGAACGTAACTCCTTGTATTTTACTGAATAATCCAGCTATATACCACCCTCCTTTTCCATCAGAAATGACTGTTCTCACTGTTCCCTCAATATGCAAAGGCTGTGAGTTTGTTAACTGGCCATCAGCTATATTAACCACTGCACCACCACCAGTATTAGGGCCTATGTAATTAAAAAGGCCACCAAGATAAATTATATTGCCCTCTTGTACAACCGCATTTACACGGTTATCAGTTACCCACATAGTAGTATCTATGTCTTGACCATGTAGGAAGGAAAAGGGCAAACAAAACAACAGCAAAAAAGAAAAGAGTAACTTATGTTTCATAGAATTCTTGAATAATGGCACCTACATAATACTACTTAATATTGAGAAATAAACTTTGGGAAATACTTGCTTGTCTCTTTTTATGCAAGAAAAGTGGAAAGAAGAGTTACTACAAAAGAAGCAGAAATATGAAAGTACTGTTATTCATGGGAGATAAATGATTAAGCACACTATAAAGACTCCTTAAGGGAAAAACTAATCTGTAATAATTTTTAGCTTATTTAAGTTTGAGGCTTTTAGAATGGCTTATGAAATTGAGCCAATAGTAGCTTTCCAATTGGAATACGATTTTCTTCTATTCAAAAGTTAAAAGGATAGAAACTGTTTATTCCTACGTTTACTCCCAAATAAGTAGGCTTTTATATCACCTTAAAATTCAACTATATATCCTTCAGATACTGATTCCCGTCCGGACTGCAGAAATGCAAAAAGCCCTTAGTCAATGAACGTAAGGGCTTTTTACTATTTTTAAGAGCTATAATAAATGTCCTAAGTTGCCAGTGGCGGCCCACCTGGAACCATGATACGCTGGCGTTTTCCTTTATAGGTATACCGGTTTGCCGTGAATTTTGCTGTCAGGTATTCTCCCATGTGGATATTGCCGGAAATGGTTTCACCTGATACCGTGCCTGAAAAAATAAAAGTAATAGAATCGCCGGGATTACGGTCTACACTGCGGAGTTTTACCTGATCTCCTTCAATGGTGCCAGCTATGTCACGTACAGAAAAATCACCTTTATGGGAGCCTTGTAGCCAGTTGCCATCTTGTTCCAATGTCAGCGAATGCTGGCTTTGGCTGCTGAAAAATTCTACTTTTACATCCCAGCGCCCACTGATTGTGGCAGATGGTGCAGGCATTTCTGTGGATCTTGGGCTGCGTTTCTGAGTTAAGATGCCATAAATACGGTCTGCTACTACTTTTTCATTTCCTGGCTGCATTTGTCCGGTGGTAATAGTAATGGAGGTTGTTCCTGGCTCGCTGCGGCTGCCGATGGCTATTCTGGGTTTATTTCTGCCTACCTCTTCAGCTAATTCTTCACCTGTAATATGCAAATGGTCAGGATTCCAGCTAATGTGCAGTACAGGCGAGCGGTTAGAAAGCTGGGTGGGTTCTTCTACTTTCGTTTGTACGCCATCAATGGTAGAAACCTTTTTCGAGATATGATCAAGCCAGGAGAGCCACTGTTTCCACTCGGCTTTATGATCACGTTTTATCCAGGCCTCCACACCTGCCAGCATCCCAAGCATTTCTTCCCTTCCTACTTTATTATCCCGGCCAGGACCATGATGGGGTGAACTCGCCTGCCAGGCCGACATCAGGATATCTTTTTTGCCTAGTAGTAACCCGGCACATTGTGGACCACAAATGGCTTTTCCACCACTATAGGCTACAAGGGTAGCTCCTCTTTGCAAATGAACACAAGGTATAGTAAGCACTTCGGCAGCTGCATCTACCAGGATAGGAATATTTTTAGGAGTGGCTACTTTGGCTATTGCTTCCAGAGTAAGTGGCTTTCCAGCTACAGATGGATCATCGGCCATCAGATAGATCATAGCTGTTCTGGGATTGATGGCACTCTCCAGTTCTTCCTGGGTATTTACCTCCACAATAGTAACTCCAATATTCCGTATCGCATGATCGTATGCATTGCGTGACATTCTGGGAATAATAACTTCTGTCTTTTCAAAACCTGAAAGATCAGGAATGCGGATCAGTTTTTCGGGATTACCTCCAGTCACACAAGCGGCTGTTACGTGCTTCATGGCGGCAGCACAACCTGCTGAAACCATTCCCCATTCTGCACCTGTTAGTTCGGCAAGCCTTCGTCCTATTCCGAAAGCCAGTTCATCATATTGTACAAAATCTTTGGAGGCGGCTTCCATAGCCGCCCGTACCTCCGGCCGTTCAATAGAGCCACCAATAATAGTAAATGTTCCCCGGCAATTAACAATGGGTTCTACGCCAATAGACCGGAATATATTCGGTTCGTTCTTTAATGCACCAAATGCAGCAGATTCTGTACCCACTGGTAGTATTGTCCCGGCAAATCCGTTTTCGGCAGGAGCCGCCCATACAGACTGGGCTGAAAGAACACTCCCGGTTATGGGGATGAGGGATAAGCCTTTGATAAGTTTTCGACGTTTCATATAGATTTAGGAATAATATACAGATGAAATGTTAGTTGATTATTTTATTGGGTTTGGGCTTAAACCCTTCCATCACATAATTTAGGAAAATAAAGTTTATTTGCTTTCAGTACCGGAAGATTTTCTCACCTGGCTGACTTCGGCGGCACTTACTATGCTGGCGTTGTTGCCGAACTTGTTATTATTCCGGATATAATTGATGATCGAAGCAATGGCCTGGTCGTCTAACACACTGGCATGGGCAGGCATTACTCCATTATAGGTTTTTCCATTTACCTGAATTTCTCCCTGTAAACCATTCAAAATAGCATTGATCAGCCGTTCCTTATCTCCGGTTACCCACTCTAAACCGGCTAATGGTGGAAACCGGTTATTGTCTCCTTTCCCATCCCGCTGGTGACAGGCAGCACAATAGGTATTATAAATCCGCTCCCCAGCTACCTCTCTTCCTTTATAAAGATCATCTTTTACTTTATCAGGTGTTTTCAGATGGGTGAGCAATTTGCGCTTTTCCATTTGCGCCAGCTGTGTTTCTCCGAAACTGCTTTTATCGCCTTTGTACATAATCCGCCATATTTTTCCTTTCCTGGATTCGGTCACATACAAAGAGCCATCTGGCCCAACCGCAAGTCCCATAGGACGGAATTTGGCGTTGCTTACATTCACAATCGTATCTACGCCGGCAAATCCATCAGCAAACACTTCCCATTTTCCGGTAGATTGCCCGTCTTTAAAAGGGACAAAACACACAAAATACCCGGATTGTGGGTAAGGAGCCCGGTTTGTAGAGCCATGGAAAGCAATGAATGCTCCGTTTTTATACCGTTCCGGGAATTGATCTCCCCGGTAAAATAGTAAATCATTAGGTGCCCAGTGGCCGGGAAAGCCCATAATAGGCAGGTCGGTATTATTGCATCTTCCAATACTATTGCCATCGCCGCCATATTCAGGGGCCAGTACTTTTTTCTGCTGCATGTGGTCGTAATAACAATAAGGCCATCCAAAATCGGCTCCTTCTTTTACCCGTAAAAATTCTTCGGAAGGAAGTACCGCACTTTGCCAGGGAGAAAATTTATCAGGCCATAAGCGCAGCAGATCATCCCGGCCATGCATTACCGCATACAGGTTTTCATCAACCGGATTCCAGTCCATGGCCAGTACACTGCGGATACCAGTGGCAAATTTTGTCCCGTCTTTTTGCGTAAGTCCGATTTTATTGGCATCAAACTTCCAGATGCCTCCATGCTGTTCCAGTTCCGGACAAGGATCTAAACCAGCTTCACCAGGCTTACCGCCGGGAGAATTTGCCAGATCCTGGCAGGCATTGGAAGGAGAACCGAACGGTACATACATATTGCCTTTGTTGTCAAAAGAAACCGGTTTGGTGATATGCCAGTGGGTGCCATGTGCATGATCGTCGGTCAGTACCACTTCCATTTCACTATCTGGAATAAGCTTGCCAGGCGTTAGTTTCTGCCGGTAAATTTTCAGATCAGAACTATAATATACATATCCATTGTGTATCCGCATGCCGTTGGCCAGGCTGCCTTCGTCTTTATAGTTACCAAAGCGCTGAATAATATCGGCTTTCCCATCCTGGTTGGTATCCCGGAGCGCTACATTACTTCCTTGTTCATCCTTAATAAAACGGAGTTTTACATAAATATCCCCATTGCTGTTTACCGCCATATGCCGGGCTGAACCTACACTGTCTGCTACCACTACCGCCTCAAAACTTCCGGGAAGAAAAAGACCACTATTATCCGGATCACCGGAAGGCAATTTTACCGGCTCTTTGCATTGAGAAAACCCTATTATAGAAAAACCTGCTACAACTATGTTCAAATAAATATTATATCTCTGCAGCACTTGGAATAGCAAAAAAGGTAATCTAGAAAAATACTTCATGTTTAGGTTAATAGGTAATTCTGGCTAATTTGTTAACTAAGTATCTAACAAATTTATATTGTATGACTTGGATACTCAAGTATTGCTTATTTTGTCCACTTCTGAGCAGCGATACCATTTAGATCCCACACCACTTTTCCTGCTCTGATGGTCAGTTCCGCTTCCAGTTTGCGGTTGCCATCCAGCCGGTTCCCTCCGGCATCTATAAAACCAAATTTTCCCTGTTGCATACTTAATATAGTTACATCCGCAACAGCACCTTCGCTCAAATGTCCAAGGTCTTCCCGTTTGATAGATTTAGCGGCATTCCAGGTAGCCCTAAGGATAGCATCATCGAGAGACATACCCATGGCCATGTATTTCGACATCACATTCAACATACTTTTCATTCCGGCATTCATGCTGAAACGGTGAAGATCTGTACCAAAAGAGTTAGGTGCAAACCCTTGTTCCCAAGCAGGTACGGCCTGTTCAAACCAGAATCCGGCTCCGCCATGGCCTACATCGAACAGAATTCCTTTTTTCTGGGCTGCAAGCACAAACGGCCTCACTTTCCCTTGCTCATCTACCACAGGCATCCGTTCGGAAACTTTTTCATAGGAATGGGTAATAATATCTCCTGGCCGCATGCGGTTCAATTGCTCTTCTAATGAATATTGCGGCAGGTGGCATTCAACTAATAGAGGAACATTTGCTTTTTTTCCTGCTTCCAGTGCCCTATCAAAAGGCGTCCATTCTTTCCCTTCAAAATGACCAATTTTTATTCCGACAATAATATCCGGATATTTCTTAAGGGTTTGAATTGCCTGATCAGAATCCATATCCTCCATATTTTCCTGGGTAGCCTTTCCGCTCATACCTGTGCCTGCAATATTGAGAAAAACCAGTATCCGGGTTTTGGACTGCTCGATCACATTTTCTTTAAAAACCGGAAAATTGCGCCAGCCAGAAGTGCCTGCATCCACCACAGTTGTAACTCCGGACCGTAAAGTAAAATCATCGGGAGATACGCTGGAAGATCCGTCAGCAAAAGTATTGGGCTTGCTGCCTACAAATACATGGGTATGAATATCAATCAAACCAGGCGTTATATACAGATCGGTGGCATCTACTGTTTTAGCAGCTTGTGAAGAGGAAATATCCTTCGCTACTCTGGCAATCTTTCCCTCTTTAATAGCTACATCTATTTTACTGTTTATGCCGTTTTTAGGGTCAATTACATGCCCGTTTTTCAGAAGCAGATCATATTGTTGCGCCGAGATGGAGGCTGGAAAAAGTAAGAGTGATAGACCTAAAGCTACAGTATACATCCATCTAACTATAACTTGTCGGCTGGAAAAATGAGGATAAGAAACAGGCATATCGGCGGCTTTAGTCAAGAAAAACACAAGTAAGCAGGAGGTAATGTCACTCCCGTGGATTGTTTTATTGCTTCAGTTCGGTATCCCACATAGGCGCACTGATACCGTTCAGATCCCACACAATACGGCCAGCCCGGATCGTTAGCTCGGCTTCCAGTTTCTGAGTGCCTTTTATTTTTGTTTTCCGGATATCCACAAATCCAAAATCTCCTTTACGTACATTAAAAACCGCTACATCTGCCTCGGTTCCCACACTTAAATTTCCCAGTTCCGGCCTTCTGATCACATTGGCCGGACTCCAGGTAGCAAGCAATATCACCTCCTGAAGTGGCATACCCATGTTCAGAAATTTAGACAGCAAATTAGCCATATCCTTAAAACCGCCATTCATGCTATCGGAATGCAGATCTGAACTGATCACATTGGGTTTGAAACCTTGCTGCATTGCCGGAATGGCCTGACGCCACGAAAAAGCCCCGCCCCCGTGGCCTACATCGAAAATGATTCCCCGTTTTTGCGCCTCAAACACAAATGGTTTTACTTTGCCACTTTCATCAACGATGGTTTCCCGGTTGGTTGGGCCATAGGAGAAGGTATGTGTGAAAATATCACCAGGCCGCAGGTGTTTCATAAACAAATCCTCAATCGACAAAGGTGGATTATGTTCGCCAAAATCTACCATTACCGGAACGTTGGCTAGTTTGCCGGCTTCAACAGCCCGGTCTACCTGCGTAAAATCACCCCAGTAATGCGCCGCCTTAATGCCTACGATAATATCCGGAAACAGGCGTTTAATCATATTAGATGTCATCACGGGGTTCATATCTGTTATATCTTGCTCTTCAAAACGCCCTTCCATACCTGAACCAACAATATTTAACAAGGCAAGCACCCTGGTCTGGGATTTATCAATAGTCTGGGATTTAAACTGGCGGAAATTCCGCCATCCCGAAGAACCGGCATCCACTACGGTAGTAACACCAGCCCTGAAGGTAAATCCATCCGGTGGAAGGCTGGTAGCGGCATTGGCTATATAAGCGCCTGGGGTAGTTCCATAGAATACATGGGTATGCATATCTATGAGTCCTGGCGTTACATATAAGCCGCTTACTTCTACTACTTTTTTAGCATTTTTCGCAGGGATGTTGGCCGCTACCTGGAATATCTTTCCGCCTGCAATGGCTACATCCATTTTTGCATCTATCTTATTTTTAGGGTCAATCACATGTCCGCCTTTTAATAATAGATCAATCTCCTGTGCCTCTACATGAGTTGCAGTACATAAGATAAAAATGAAGAACAGCAGGGTGGAGGAAAAGGTAGTAAGAAGATTATATAAAGTACCCATATGAACAAAGACTGATACTAAGTTGAAATATTCAAATCTGGCAGTTATAAACTACAAGCAAAATATACATAATATTATTCAATAAAAGTTGATCGTAAAATACTGTAAAAGCAGGAAATATATATGATTTTTAGATGAAGAAGTATTTAAAGGGAATTTTGCTCTTACTTTACTCCATCAAGCGTGATACCATACAGGTGATGAGTGTTAGGTATGGGTTGTTAGGATGAGACTATCAGTTAAATGATGAGTCTGACTCAATTACGCAGTACTAATTTTTAATTGAGTATAATAGGCACAAAAACACTACAATTGATTAAAAAAAGTATTGTGAATGAAAATGTGTGCTGACTTTCTCAAATTATTAAACTAATTTTTAAAGGAATGGATAGAAACGTACAGAATAGGGTTTCTGCCAGATTAGCAAAATGATACATGGGATAACATGCATAAAAAAACAAAGGCGGTATGCAAATACCGCCTTTGTAATAATAAAACTACTGATTAGTGTTTCATGAGCCTCAACTGCTTTTTCGAAGATCCCTGAACAACATCAACTATATATATACCAGGCCTGTATTGATCGCCTATCGTAATAATTTGGTTGGGCTGCACATTTATTTTATGCTCAATCAAATTGCCATATATATCTCTTATTTGTAGCTCTACCAGATCGGTACTGACACTTTCTAAACTGATATTAAAGTTCTTCGCTGAAGGATTAGGAAATGTTCTCGTGCTGAATTGTCTTACCTCATCCTTTTTCTCCTCAACCTTATTTTGAAGGGCAATGGAATCAGTAATAGCTGCAATCTGGTTAGCCACTCTCAGTCTGTAAGCTGGATCAACAAATGGCTCGCTATAGATAAAATCATCCATGACCACCACATCGAGGGCAGGAGTTTCCAGGCGGCCGGGGCCGGGATAAAAATTACCCGAGGTGATGCGTACTTTGGCAATAATGGGAGTAGCAAAACTAACTCCCAGGAATGAAAAAGTTTGATTGCCGGCCAGATTAGGTACATTGAAGATACCCAGAGAATTACCATTTTGATCAAAATACTGGATTTTAGTAGTGTTGGCTAAATCTACATCGCTAAATACTGCCCCAAAACCTCGTACCAAGGCAGTAATGTCAGAGCCAGGCAAGAAGAAAGAGACATCAGTAACCGTACTTCCCTGAGAAGTAAACAGACGTTGGGGCGAAAAAGTAGCAAACAGATTCGGATAAGAAGCACTCAGGTTACCAAATTCCACGGGCGTTCCTGTCGGATTAACCGCATTGGCACTGACCTGAAAACCGGTTCCGGGGGTAGAAAACACAGCTCCTCTGGGAGAGTTGACATTAAAGAAATTAGGCGGCATATTATTAGGAGCAGAAAAGTTATCGGGCACGCCATCCCAGTTGATTTCTCTTCGCCCGGAAGTGAATGAACCGGCTACATTGGCATTCAGGGTACCTAAATTATTTCTGAACTGGTTAACCACAGGTTGCAGACCTACGGCATTAATTGAAGTGCCGCTAAAGGCTACCTGAGTGGATATAGCGGCAGGTTCACTATAGATAAAATCATCCATGACTACCACATCGAGGGCAGGGGTTTCCAGGCGGCCGGGGCCGGGATAAAAATTACCCGAGGTGATGCGTACTTTGGCAATAATGGGAGTAGCAAAACTAACTCCCAGAAAAGAAAAAGTTTGGTTGCCGGCTAAGTTAGGCACATTAAAGATGCCCAGGGAATTGTTGAATTTGTCAAAGTACTGGATCTTAGTAGTATTGGCTAAATCTACATCGGTAAAAACGGCTCCGAAGCCTTTTACCAAGGCAGGCGTATTAGAACCAGGCAAGAAGAAAGAGACATCAGTAACCGTACTTCCCCTGGCCGTAAACAGACGCTGGGGCGAAAAAGTAGCAAACAGATTCGGATAGGAAGCACTCAGGTTACCAAATTCCACGGGCGTTCCTGTCGGATTGACTGCATTGGCACTGACCTGAAAACCGGTTCCGGGGGTAGAAAACACAGCTCCTCTGGGAGAGTTGACATTAAAGAAATTAGGCGGCATATTATTAGGAGCAGAAAAGTTATCGGGCACGCCATCCCAGTTGATTTCTCTTCGCCCGGAAGTGAATGAACCGGCTACGTTGGCATTTAAATTTCCTAGCCGGGTACGAAACTGATTGACTACTGGCTGTAAGCCAGCTGCATTAACCGAACTACTACTAAAGGCTACCAGAGAAGAAGTAGCGGCAGGTTCGCTGTAGATAAAATCATCCATGACCACCACATCGAGGGCAGGAGTTTCCAGGCGGCCGGGGCCGGGATAAAAATTACCCGAGGTGATGCGTACTTTGGCAATAATGGGAGTAGCAAAACTAACCCCCAGGAATGAAAAAGTTTGGTTTCCGGCCAGATTAGGTACATTAAAGATGCCTAGGGAATTGTTGAATTTGTCAAAGTACTGGATCTTAGTAGTATTGGCTAAATCTACATCGGTAAAAACGGCTCCGAAGCCTTTCACCAATGCCAATGTATTTGAGCCTGGCAAAAAGAAGGTTACATCGGTAACCGTGCTTCCCTGAGAAGTAAACAGACGTTGGGGCGAAAAAGTAGCAAACAGATTCGGATAGGAAGCACTCAGGTTACCAAATTCCACTGGCGTTCCTGTCGGATTGACCGCATTGGCACTGACCTGAAAACCGGTTCCGGGAGTAGAGAATACGGCTCCTCTGGGAGAGTTGACATTAAAGAAATTAGGCGGCATATTATTAGGAGCAGAAAAGTTATCGGGCACGCCATCCCAGTTGATTTCTCTTCGGCCGGAAGTGAATGAACCGGCTACATTGGCATTTAAATTTCCTAGCCGGGTACGGAATTGATTGACTACTGGCTGTAAGCCAGCTGCATTAATTGAAGTGCCGCTAAAGGCTACTTGTGTGGTGGCAGCAGCAGGTTCACTATAGATAAAATCATCCATGACCACCACATCGAGGGCAGGGGTTTCCAGGCGGCCGGGGCCGGGGAAAGAATTACCCGAGGTGATGCGTACTTTGGCAATAATGGGAGTAGCAAAACTAACCCCCAGGAATGAAAAAGTTTGGTTTCCGGCCAGATTAGGCACATTGAAGATACCCAGGGAGTTACCGTTTTGATCAAAATACTGGATTTTAGTAGTGTTGGCTAAATCTACATCGCTAAATACTGCCCCAAAACCTCGTACAAAAGCAGGCGTATTAGAACCGGGTAAGAAGAAAGAGACATCGGTAATCGTGCTTCCCTGAGAAGTAAACAGACGCTGGGGAGAAAAAGTAGCAAACAGATTCGGATAGGAAGCACTCAGGTTACCAAATTCCACTGGCGTTCCTGTCGGATTGACCGCATTGGCACTGACCTGAAAACCGGTTCCGGGAGTAGAAAATACAGCGCCTCTGGGAGAGTTGACATTAAAGAAATTAGGCGGCATATTATTAGGAGCAGAAAAGTTATCGGGCACGCCATCCCAGTTGATTTCTCTTCGCCCGGAAGTGAATGAACTGGCTACGTTGGCATTGAGGGTACCTAAATTATTTCTGAACTGGTTAACCACAGGTTGCAGACCTACGGCATTAGCTGAAGTGCCGCTCCAGACAGTTTGGCCAGAAACAGACGAGAATAAAAACAAAGAACTTAACAGGAGGAATAATTTACTAAGGAACAGATCTTGCTTTGTTAAGGACCTATTAATGGTTAATAAGCCTTTTTCGTAGAAATACTTTTTCATTTTTGTGGTTTGTTTAAGAAATGATTGTAGGTGTTGCTATAATGACAGTATAAGCCAATGGTAGTTCTTGGCACAGAAGGGCATAACCGAGTAGAGCAAACTAGGTTTATAGCTGGCTACTCAAATCATTAATACATGTTATTAAAGACATTAAGCTTTGGAATAGGGCAAAGCTATTTGTCAAAATAAGTTATAGGAAGACTTATGGGTTTTTCTTGGTCTTGGTAAAAATCGGGTAGTTTGGAGGGTTTTTTGTCAACCTTTTAAAAAAGTTGCTAGGGCCGGTTGTTTGTACGGCTCCGGTTGCTCACATGCATTTTATCGTGGAGCAAGTGCAGGCCAGTATGCCTTCTTTCAGCTAGGTAAGCTAAAAACTATAATAAAGCCGCTCTGGCTCTCTTTGAGGGCTGGCCAGTAAAAAGTGGAGCAGGCTCAGCAGCAATATTCCATTTCAGAGTTTGTCACGTATCATAGGCTTGTACATTAACATGTGTTTTAGGGTGAGATTATATGGATATTCTGATAGCAGCAGCCAGCAATTATTCAATTCATTGCTGGTTAGCCCATGTCCAGGCAATTGCCCTTACCGAGATCTAGAAGGCTGCTTAAATCTGAAGCAAAATAAATCTTCTTTTTCCCCAGGGCAATAGTAGTTAAGTACTATTTTAGCAGCTATACTCTCAAGGTATTGGGCGCTAATTATAAGTTACCCTACCAGTATTTCAGATCAGTTGAAACTCAGAAACAGGAAGTACTTCCAAACTTGTAGCTCTAAAGGCTTCTTGTATTTGAGAGGAATAGATTTAATTAATTTTTACTGGTATAACTATCTCTGTAACTGCAACTTTATTAGCCAATTACGGTAATTTTTCTGGGAACACAATTAAGTTTACAGTAATTATTTTTTAACCAGTATATATTATTTAGCAATCTAAAAACAGACTTACAATAGGATGACATGAGGTAGCCAGGTTGCACAAATTAAATAAGTCTAATATTATTTTATTCTTTGAGAAGAGCGCAGAAAATAAGTATACCAGGTTCACTTCAACTGGTATTATATGCACCGCTCATTGAATGGACCTGTGCATATATTGGTAGAAAAAGCAGTTAGTACGCCATTATAGGATGATATAGAGGTTAATTATGAGGAAAAAAGAACATTACTATGAATCAAAACTACCACAAGCAGTGCAATATAGTTAAGTATCAAAGAAGGCTAACAAGCTAAATTATTTATTGAATGCAATTAATAGGAACCTTCCAGCGTAGTAACAGATTTTGGTCCTAGCAGAATCTTATTGCCGGGAGCCATTCCCTTAGCCAGATTTTTTTCCTGGTCTGTGATATAGGTAGTAAACAGATTGCCTTTGACCTTAACTCCAGCCAGGTCTAAACTAATGTTCTGGCCAGACATATTGATGCCCACTATCACTACTTTATTAGCCTTTTCATCTTTATAAGCTGATAGCATATATTTACCAGCCTGCTGCACGAGTCCTGGATTATCAGGTAACTGAATGTTTATGCGTTTCATGCCTGGGCGGATGAACCGGGCAAAATTTCCAAAGGCCCATAGCTGTTTAGAATCTACTACCTGCCCTGAAAGACGTGCCTGGTTATGGTCTTTGTATTGCCCGTCCGGGCTATTGATGTAAACAAGTCCATCACTGTAATTATAGGGATTAATGGCGAGCCACCACTGCCAGGAAGTAACATTAGCTACTGTTAAATCATGGTGAATTATTTTGGCCACATATAATCCATAATCGATACCTGTATTTCTGGGATAGCCGTTATATTTCCCGCAAATATCGCCCAACACACCAAACTCACTCTGCCACAAAACCGAATTTCCTATCATTTTAGCTGCCTGCACTGCTTTCTGCCGCATAGTAATAAGTTTGGTATCATCACAGGTAGTAAAATAGCTATGATAAACCATTACAGGTTCTACATTCGGCAGATTTTTAATAGAATTTCCGTTGGCAGAGAATAGTTCTGCCAGCTGATTGCCTCGTCCGGTTTCTGCTTTTTCGTAAAGGAAATCCAACTGGCCTGCTTCACCCATAGTAATTTTTGTTTTACTTCCGGAAGCTGATAATTTATCTGATAAAGCTTTGGCAACGTTTACCAGATCGCTGGTTCGTGCCGGCGAGCCCTCCTGGGTAGCTTTTCCGTCTTTTCCGGCGGCCCAGTCCCATTGGGGTTCGTTAATGGGGCTCAGGTAATCAAATTCAAAATGAGCAGATACTTCCGTGAGAAAGTGGGCAAAGTCAGTGAGTTTTCCGGGTTTCAAATTCAGCGAACTTCCACCTGGCGAATAAGCTTTGCCATTCATGGTCATATGAACTGGCGGAGAATTGGAAAAACCCAGCGTGTAGGATACGCCCCTTTGGCGGGCTGCTTTCAGGAACCATTGGCCACCTGCCTGCTTCGACCAGTCATATTGCCCTTGTGCATTCTGGAAACATTCTTCCCGCCGCCATTCATCACGGATATTACTGGCATCGCCTTGTTCGAAACTGCCTGCACCAATATTTACCCGCCACAAAGATAAGCCTATGCCTTTAGGCTGGCCATTAGGTAAAGTATCAAGACTGAATAATAGGTCAGCAATTTGATTTTTTTCGCTTCCTCTTCCCATTTCCCAATAAATTTCGCTGACCAGCAATCCGATGCTCCAAAGCTATGTATCGTTTGTATTTCAGTGGCCAGGTCAACGACCACCTTTCCGCCTGCTTGTGGATTGCTGATAGAATCAATCTTACCTTGAATCCAGGCTAACAATAATACGAGCAAATAGGCAAGGAAGTGATTCATGAGGTTAGGGAATTAGTTGTGTCATTATGAATTGCAAGTTTAGAAAAGCCCGTAACTTACCACTCTATACGTAAGCGCCTGGGTCACTTGCTTGCATACTTGTTGGGTTGTTAATAAGCAGCCAAGTATTATACAAATATATAATTGTTGTTGAAAAGATCACCTGTGCGCAAGCAGGACTATACATAAACCAGCTTTGGTGCGTTCGCCCTTTTGAGTTCCTCTATTTTTTGTTACCTTTGTCAATAACCTATACTTATTGCTTTACAGGCTTTTATGTCAAGGAAGATAACCTTCATACCATTATCACTGCTCTTTCTTATAGTGCTGCTCGGCATCTGTAAGCCTGCCAGTGATCAAAAGGTATCGTCTTCTACCTATCAAATCAGTCTTCCTAGTGCTCAGCCAATGGATAGCTCAGATCAGTTGATGATACTGCCTGCAAGTGATAAGACTATTGTTCATGCCGTACATTTCAATTTTGCCCAGGAATTTCTGTTTGTTCTAGGCCTTGCTTTTTCCATGTTATTGCTTTTTGCAGTATACACCTTTCAAGCGCCTGCATTTACCAACTCCTATTTTACAAATACCTTCTGTCATCTCATAGCCATTAATGCCCCCTAGGTAATCAGTTACATTTTTGTTTACATTCCTTGATAGCATGTACTATCCAGGTGAATTCATATTTTATCAATTTTTAATTGATGCGATGATTCACCGGATATAAGTTATTGTAGTTATAAGGGAGACGAGGAGTTTATTTTCTCTTCGTGAGAAGGATCATTTTCAGTACTTATTCTTCCATATTTATTGCTGCTCCTGTCATATTGTATTTCTCCACAAATAAAATTGCCCAATAAACGGATTAACAATCTTTTCATTTTTCACACTTAAACCATAAACTATTTAAACCTTTTATTATGTACGGATTTATTATCGGAATTTTTGTGATCGGTTATCTGGCCATTGCCTTTGAACATCCTATCAAAATCAACAAAACAGCCTCTGCTTTAATTACCGGGGTATTGTGCTGGACGGCCTATATCGTATTTTCCAGTCACGAAGCCCTGGGAATTGTAGGCGAATTGTCTCATCATTTAGGTGCCGTCGCAGAAATTTTATTCTTTTTACTGGGTGCCATGACCATTGTGGAGTTAGTAGATGCCCATGATGGATTCAGTGTGATTACCGACCGGATCAATACCAGAAGCAGCCGTACATTATTATGGGTTTTATCTTTTATTACTTTCTTCTTATCAGCCATTTTGGATAACCTGACTACTGCTATTGTGATGGTATCCCTGCTCAGAAAGCTGGTGAGCGACCAGGAACAACGGAAATTTTATGCAGGCATGGTTATTATTGCTGCCAACGCCGGAGGTGCCTGGTCACCATTGGGAGATGTAACGACTACTATGCTCTGGATTGGTGGCCAGATCACACCTCTGGCCATTATTTCAAATCTGATTATCCCCAGTTTAGTTTGTTTGCTTGTTCCGCTGGTGTTTCTTTCTTTCCGGATGAAAGGTAATTTGCTGGGAGAGGAAATTGTGAAGGAAACAGATACACACGAAAAAAGTAAGCTGATGTTATTTGTGGGTATAGGAGGATTAATATTTGTGCCTGTCTTCAAAACACTCACCCATTTACCACCCTATATGGGAATGTTATTAGCCCTTGGCGTAGTATGGATTGTATCTGAACTGATAAACAGCGATAAGGATGAAGAAGCAAAGCATCCTTATACTCCGGCCCATGCCCTTTCCAAGATAGATACTTCCAGTGTGCTTTTTTTTCTGGGTATCCTGATTGCGATTGGAGCCCTGGAAGCCACTCATTTGTTGAGCAACCTGGCCACCTGGATGAGTGAAACCATTGGCAATCTTGATATTATTGTCATTGCCATTGGTCTGGCTTCAGCCGTGATTGATAATGTGCCTCTGGTAGCCGCTACCATGGGCATGTATAATTTAACCGATTTTCCAACGGATCACAAGATATGGGAATTTCTGGCCTACTGTGCCGGTACTGGTGGCAGTGTGCTCATTATTGGTTCTGCCGCCGGGGTAGCTGTAATGGGGATGGAAAAGATAGATTTTATGTGGTATGTTAAACGGATCAGCTTTTTAGCATTGATTGGGTATTTTGCAGGTGCTTTAGCTTATTTAGGTATTTATTCATTGCTGCATTAGCCATTATCCTATTAGTCAGATCCTGCCTGTACGAAAGATGGAGCTTTATACAGGCAGGATTATTTTAATTAAACAGCTGATTACTTGCGATTTACTCAGAAAAATTTCTGCCTTATTTACAACCAGATAGATTTCTACGAATTACTTATCCCAGGCAAATATTATTAATCGGCATATAACCTATCTGTTCATAACCTATGGAATACCTACATGATGACTATTTAACAAATATTGTGATCTACATTGTTACCAACGACTTAGCGGAAGCATTTGTAGTAGCAGAGGAATTACGTCTGAATTAAAAATTTTATTTATCTTTTGTATGAAAGCCTTTCAATCCGGAAGGCTTTTTGTTTTTACTCCAGTTCCTATAGGCGGCTAGCGTATAGACAGCATTAAGTTGTAATACTGATTTGCAATACACTCCTAATAACAAGCAACTAATAAAGTATTAGTATAAGGGAATTACTGAGGCAGTTACCCAATGTACTTGAATTTTGCATGTACTGTTGCTTATTGTTATTCATAACCTTTCTCATTAATTTCATCTTCTGTATTATATGCTTTTCCAGATTACTCTTTATGAGCCATTACCATCATCACGGCAGTGAAACAAATATTAAAGCCACTTTTTTCTTAATCTGGCTTTTACCATTTTTGAACCCATATTAATTTAGATTCCTTATCAAATTGTCGTCTTTCTTTTTTCATGTCAGCTAAGTAAACTTTCTGAGCTTAACTTAATGTCCGGTCAAATGAAGCATGTTCAATATTATGAAGAACAAGCTGGCAGGCATATTTTTCCGGGATTATTTCAGAGACTCTCATGGAGTATTTACTGACTACAATTGAGAAAGAATTAGAGTAAAAAGCAGGCGTTTGATAGTAATTTTCAGCTTAGTCTACCATCTTAGTTTTCAACTTACAAATTGCAGTAACAAATTGAGCACGATGAAAAAACTATTTTTATTATTGAGTAGTGTATTCCTACTTTGTGCCTGTGCCCATCAAGAGGAAATAGTAGGTGATACTCAAATCACTACATGGCAGGATGGAAAAACAGGAGCCATTTCCCTGACGTATGATGATGGGTCTATAAACCAGTTTCGGCAAGCCCTACCTATTATGAACCGGCTGAAGTTACCGGCTACTTTTTTCATCATTACCGGCCAGATCCCAGGCTCGCAGTATCAAGGAAAGTTTATTGGCCGGCCAGTAGGTGAAATTATCAAAGAGACTGCAACCATTCCCACCAACAAAGAAAACTTTTTTGAGCGGACTTCTGCCGCTGGTTTTCTGGGATACCAGGGAACCATAGAGTACCATACGCAAGCTGGTTCCTTATATGATGCCGGAAAGATAGAAGAAGCCTATCAGGTGATTGAAGATTTATACAAGAAGGTGAGAAGTGGAGAATTCAAGCGGGGAGACAAAAGTAAAGCAGAAGTAAATGAAGCCAAAGGAGTGAGCTGGGAAGATATAAAATCCTATGCTGCCCAGGGACATGAGTTTGCCAGCCATACAGTAACTCATCCCCGCTTAGCTGTACTCGATGAAGTAAACATGCTTTATGAACTTGAAAAGAGTAAAGAGGATATTCTAACGCAACTGGGACCCCAGTATACTTTTTCTGCAGAAGGGCCTTATGGAACTGAAAATGAACGTGTGATGGAGTATGCCCATAAAGTGTATCCTGCTTTACGGAACCGGATGCCGGAGCCATTTCTGGAAGAGCTCAACCGGGGTAGTAAAACACAGCCAGGTACATCTAAGAAAGAATATGTGCAATGGCAAAGAGGAGCCCTTACCAGCACATCTTTACCTTTAATGAAATCCTGGGTAGATACCTTAGCCAGCCATGAGAATATCTGGCTGGTGTTGGTGTTTCATGGCGTAGACGGGATTGGCTGGGAAGCGTTACCGCATGAGTTGCTGGAGGAATATTTTCAATACATTAAACAGAAAGAGGATAAGCTATGGGTAGCTACTTTTGCAGATGTAACCAAATATATGCGGGAAAGAATCAATGCAAAGGTACAGTCAGAAGAAAAAGAGGGCCACCTAGTTATTCACCTCACCCATAACTTAGATAAGGCTATGTATAAGCTTCCCTTAACCTTAAAAACGTATGTTTCTTCAGACTGGAAGAAGGTAAATGTAAAACAAGGCAATAAAGAGAAGCTAATCGATACAAAGCAGGATCAAAAAGGAACCTACATCTTATACCAGGCCTTCCCCAATGCAGAGACCATAGAGCTATTGGAAGCATAAGGCATTTTATGCTAAAATTGCATAGATAGATGGTAAAATAATCGCTATAGTTTTTCTACCTTCTACATGTAAATTTCTTTCCGGTTAAAATTATGTCAGAATATTCTCAAATCCATGCTTCTCGCCGCGAATTTATTAAAACTACCTCGCTGGCCACGGCTGGTGCCTTCTTGTCTCCGGGAAGTTTTGCACAAAGCGTAAAACCAGTGGCTGCAGCTAAATCTGATCATCCCATTTGTGTTTTTTCCAAGCACCTACAATTTTTGCAGGTCCCTGAATTGGCCAAAGCCGTAGCTGCTATGGGCTACAATGGCATAGATTTAACGGTACGCAAAGGGGGACACATAGAACCCGAACATGCTGTCGCACAACTGCCTCAGGTTATTGCCGCTATCCGGAAAGCCGGTCTGGAAGTGCCTATGATCGCTACCGATATTATCGACCCTAACCATCCGCTTACCGAACCTATTTTAAAAATGGCAGCTAGCCTGGGAGTTAAACATTACCGCACCGCTTATCTATCTTTCGATCCAAAAATAGGTGTAGCTAAAAGCCTGGAAATGCACCGGATACAACTCCGCGATCTGGCTGCCATCAATAAAAAATATAATATACAGGGTGCTTATCAAAACCACGCCGGTACCAATCTGGGTTCGTCAGTGTGGGATATCTGGGAGGTTATAAAGGACCTGGACCCACAGTACATGGGAGTGCAATATGATCCCAAACATGCCACTGCTGAAGGAGGTATGTCATGGGTAAACGGTATGGATATACTTAAAAACCACATCCGCTGCATGGCTATTAAGGATTTTTACTGGGAGAAAAAAGGTGATACATGGGTTCATACCTATGTTCCCTTAGGCGAAGGAATGGTCGATTATAAAAAAGTGTTCAGCCTGGTAAAACAATATAAAATTCATGGGCCATTATCCATACACTTTGAGTACCCATTAGGTGGGGCGGATAAAGGAGCCAGGCAAATAACTATTGCCCAGGAAGAGGTGCTTACGGCCATGAAGCGGGACCTGCATACCCTGCGCAATATGCTGAAAGAAGCAGAGAATAATTAGTAAAAATCAGGCCTTTTTTCAATTACCTAGCCTTATTTATCTGTTAACAATGGATTTTGAAAATCCATTGTTAACTTAAATGGCTTAGCAAGAAGCTTTAGTTAATTTAAGCTTGCTTATCGATCCTTATGAACCGAAGAAACCTTTTAAAATCGGCAGGTGCACTGGCTGCATTGAGTACGATCCGTGTACAATCGTTGACACAGACACCAGCACATCCAGATCTGAAAACCATTAAGATTACGCAAACCAACTCTGATTTTGAACGCGAAAAATTAATACGCCCCTTTGGATTTAAAGGAGGCTACCTGACTGAACTGTGGCAAACGATTGTCCGCCTGGAATCCCAGACAGGCAAAAGCGGCATTGGGCTGGGTACCCAAAGCGTGCTCTATGGCGATCCTGATTTATTTGCCGCGCACTCTGAAGCCGGCGGCAACGCCCTCAAATATGCCCTCACTGAAAAAGTGCTGCACCTGGTCAAACAAACCCAGTTTACTACCCCCATTGAATTGCTGGAAAAAATAATGCCTGAAGTGATTGCTACAGGAAAGCGTATAACAGGCAAATCTGATTTAAACCCCATCTTTGTTTATATTTCTCTGGTAGCCATAGATAATGCTGCCTGGCTCATATATGCCACCGAGAATAATTTTACAAGTTTTGATCAGATGGTGCCAGCTCAATACAGTAAAGCCCTTAGCGCCCGCAACAATAAGATCGCTATAATGTACCAGGTGCCTTATGGTATGCCAATAGAAGAACTGAAAAAAGCAGCCGAAGATGGATATTTTGTATTTAAATTAAAATCGGGTGCTCCCGGCACCCAATCCGAAATGCTACAAAAAGACTGCGAGCGCCTCACCCAGATTCATACCACCTTAAAAGGTTTCCACACCAGCCAGATGAATAATGGCAAACTCATTTACACCATTGATCCCAATGCCAGGTATGATAAAAAAGAAACCTTTCAACGCTACCTGGATCATGCGAAGAAAATAGGTGCAATCGACCAGATTTTATTTGCCGAAGAACCATTAAATGAAAAAAGCGAAGAAAATGTCAAGGATTTAGGAATACTGATTGCCGGAGACGAAAGCGTTCACGATGAAGCAACTGCCCTCCGTCGTTTAGAACAAGGATATGGAGCTCTGGTATTAAAAGGGATAGCTAAAACCTTAAGTTTTTCTATGAAAGTAGCCAAACTTGCCCAGGAGCGTAATATTCCTTGCCTCTGCGCCGACTTAACGGTGAATCCAATCCTGGTGGACTGGCACAAAAACCTGGCTGCCCGTTTAAGTCCCTTCCCCGGTATTGGGATGGGATTGATGGAAACCAACGGCGATGCCCAATACCGGAACTGGCCAACCATGATGGGCTACAACCCGGCTGGCACAGCTTCCTGGAATATACGAAAGAATGGCGTTTTTGAATTAAAGGACGAATTTTATCAGCGAAGTGCCGGTATTTTTGAGCCATCGGTACATTACCAGGAAATATTTAGAAAGAGCTAGCATGATAAGTATTTTATAAAACAGGTTATAATTCAGCATGTAGCCATACTTTCGTAAGTAATAACTCCCATCAAAGAACCAGGATAGCATGTAAAAGGCCTCAGTTAGGAGAACCATAATTTGTTAAATTATTTAATGAAGCGATAATAACTACCCATTTTGTATACTCATAAAGTTTTAGTAACCTGTAAAATATATTTACAGGTCCATTATTCTTTTAACTTAGAATGATGTGCAAAAGGCAGTAAAGGAAAAAATACTATAATCAGCAAACAAATACCTTATCCGATGGGAGAAACTAAAATTGGAAATTATCGCTGGGCAGTTTGTGCCTTACTCTTCTTTGCTACCACCATCAACTATATAGACAGGCAGGTAATCGGTTTACTAAAACCTACCCTGGAGAAAGAGTTTAGCTGGAGCGAAACAGATTATGGAAATATCGTAATGGTTTTTGCGGCCTGCTATGCGTTGGGGTATATTCTATTCGGAAATTTTATTGATAAGATAGGTACTAAACTGGGTTATTCTATTTCTATTATTATCTGGAGTATTGCTGCGATGGCCCATGCCTTAGTAAAAAGCACCTTCGGCTTTGGACTGGTAAGAGGCGTATTAGGATTAGGAGAAGCCGGTAACTTTCCGGCAGCCGTTAAAGCAGTGGCTGAGTGGTTTCCTAAGAAAGAACGTGCATTGGCTACCGGTATTTTTAACTCAGGCACCAGCATTGGCGCAGTGGCGGCTCCTATATTAGTTCCCTGGATACTGGGTGCCTATGGCTGGCAGGAAGCCTTTCTGATCACAGGCGCTATAGGCTTTATATGGCTGATTTTCTGGTGGATATATTATGAAATTCCCTCCCGCCATAAAAAGTTATCTTCCAGGGAATATGAATACATTCATAGCGACCATGAGCCTGCCGCTTCCCCAAATGCAGTAGCTATATCCTGGAGCCGCTTGCTAAGTTTGCGGCAAACATGGGTATTTATTGTTGGTAAAGTACTTACGGACCCTATCTGGTGGTTTTTCCTGTTTTGGTTACCCTCCTATTTCGCTACTACTTTTAAGCTGGATCTGACAAAGCCTAGTTTGCATCTGGCGGTTGTATATACAGCGACAACTTTTGGGAGTATTGGCGGCGGATATATCTCTTCTTTTTTAATTAAAAGAGGATGGCCTGTGTTAAAAGCGAGAAAAGCTACCCTGCTTGGCGTGGCTATAGCTGTGTTACCCATTATACTGGCCAGATATGCATCAAACATATGGGTAGCCGTAGGTATCATCAGTATCGCCGCAGCGGCTCATCAGGCCTGGAGCGCTAATATTTTCACCGTTGTTTCCGACATTGTTCCTAAAAGAGCCGTAAGTTCTGTCGTGGGGATCGGCGGGATGGCCGGATCAATAGGATCTACTTTGTTTCCTCTACTGGTGGGCTCATTGCTAGATTATTACAAAGCGGCAGGCAATATTGGTGCCGGTTATAACATCCTGTTTATCATTTGTGGGTTAGCTTATTTTACAGCCTGGCTGATTATACACTTCCTTACTTCCCGAATGAAACCTATAGAACTGTAGGCAATTAGCAGCGTTAAAAACAGTTGTATCTCTACTTGAGTTGAAATTTTTATAGCATTTCAATAGTTTTCCTAAAACCAGATTCTATGAAATGAAGTTATGTAAATAACAAAGCACGTAAGCTATATATATTCCGATCTTAAAAGTTAGCATGATAAAATTAAAACTTCATCGGAAATAGCGGCTTACGCTAAGATAATAAGATATTAAAATGAACAAATTCTTTTATTACGCGCTTTTGCTCCTTTGTTGCTGTACATTAACTTATTGTCAAACCAATAAACCAAAGGGAGCAAATCAAGTGGTAGCCACACTTGAAACCAAGGTAGCTCCCCCTTCAAAAATTGATTTCAGTTCTTCTCCTGTACTTTCACCCCAACAGTCTATGGAGCAGATGCAAGTAGAAGATGGATTTGAAGTAAAATTAGTAGCATCTGAGCCATTGGTAAGTTCTCCGGTTGCCTTAACATTTGATGGCAAAGGGCGCATCTGGGTAATAGAAATGAACGGGTATATGCCAGATACCATAGGTACAGGAGAAGAGGTACCAAGCGGCAAAATCGTGATTCTGGAAGATACAAATAAGGATGGTGTAGCGGATGAACGGAAGGTATTTCTGGATTCACTGGTATTGCCAAGAGCACTTTGTTTGATTGAAGATGGCATATTGGTTGCCGAACCCCCACGCCTGTGGTACTACCCAATCAACAATGACAAACCAGGGAAAAGAGTATTGGTAGACGAAGCGTATACAGATGGCGGCAACGTCGAACACCAGCCCAATGGTTTATTACGGGCGATGGATAACTGGATTTATAATTCCAAATCGAGTAAGCGGTATCGCAAAAGAGGCGATACCTGGCAAATTGAACGAACCCACTTTCGTGGCCAGTGGGGAATAAGCCAGGATAATTACGGACGCCTGTATTACAATACTAATTCGGAAAATGTATTGGGAGATTATTTTTCTCCTGGTCTGGGAGCGTATAATAAAAATCAACGGAGTGTCGCAGGCTTTAATAAAAAAATAGTAGCCGACAACAAAGTATATCCGGCCAGACCTACACCTGGGGTGAACAGAGGATATATGAAAGATGTATTAGATGACAGCCTGCATTTAGTAAATTTTACTGCTGCCTGTGGTACGCTGGTCTACCGGGGTGATTTGTTTGGCCCGGCGTATGGATCTGCTGTTTTTGTAGCTGAACCATCTGCTAATCTGATCAAACGAAATAGTATCTCTGAGCAGGGATATATTATCCAGGGCAGGCAAGCGTATAAAGGCAAAGAGTTCTTAACAAGCCTGGATGAACGTTTCCGGCCGGTAAACCTGTACAATGCCCCAGATGGCGCTTTATACATAGTAGATATGTACCGGGGTATTATTCAACATAAAACGTATTTAACTACGTATCTGAAACAGGAAATTGCCAAGCGCCAGTTAACTGAGCCGCTCAATTGTGGCCGTATTTATAAAGTGGTTCCCAAAGGGAAAAAAGAGCAAAGAGGCCCACTGCCTGATCAGCCCACATGGTTTGTGACCTTATTAGGGCATCCTAATGGATGGGTGCGGGACTATGCCCAGCAAAGGCTGATAGATGGTAAATACAAAGAAGTCATTCCTGCTTTAAAGCAATCCTTAAAAGAAACTACTAATCCTCTTCAAACTATCCATGCACTCTGGACTCTGGAAGGCTTGGATGCCTTGCAGACAGAAGAAGTAGTAGCCTTGTTACAACAAACAATGTGGCCTATCCGGATGCAGGCATTAAGCGTATTGCCCTCCCTGATCAATAAAACGAACTATACACAATATCTGCCGGTGATGGAGCGAATGGTTGAACAAAAAGATACCTTAGCGGCACCCTATATCGCTTTTCTGATACATTATATAGAATCTATTGAGCGGAATGCAGCAAATAAATTAGTAAAGAAAGTAGTAAAACAATATCCGGATGATATCTATGTAGCAGATGCTGTGATTAGCAATGTGGAGGACCGTGAAAGTGTTTTCCTGAAAGAATTACCTGCTCTGGTATCGGATACTAATCTTGCCATTTACACCCAGACAAATCGGGTAATTACTCAAATACAAAATGCACAGGCAAGGCGGAATCCGGAAGCCTTGAAAAAAGAATTTCCCAAAGGAGCTGTTATGTTTACTTCCATCTGCCAGACATGCCATGGCCCGGATGGTAATGGTGTTCAATCATTGGGGCCTCCTTTAAATCAATCAGAATGGGTTACAGGAAATAAAGAGAAACTTATCTCCATCGTATTATATGGCTTGACTGGCCCGGTAGAAGTAAGAGGACGATTGTACAAGGCACCGGAAATAAATGGAGATATGCCTGGAATTGGTTATAATAAAGAGTTGACAAATGAAGAAGTAGCACAGTTATTAAGTTTCATCCGAAAATCATGGCAAAACAATGCCGATAAAGTAACTGTAGAAGAAGTAGCTAAAATCCGTCAAAAGCTAAATACTCGCCAAAATGCTTTTACCGTAGAGGAATTGAATGCAATGTAAAAGATCCGAATTTATGTAGAAAGCACTGCATATATAGGTATTCCCTACTCTAAAGCTGCATTGGATCAAATCCCTTGGAGTGACTAAGTTTTATAGCCTGAATAATATAAGTAGTAATAGGATTCTGCTACAAAGTTACATACCTTATCGGAGCAAGTAACCACACCACCAGTTGTTAAATCTTTACCCCGGAGCAGCCTGGCTGGTAGCAGGTGCTATATTGCTTGCTGCACTGATTTTTTTATTTTTAATTTTTCCCTTCTTCAGGTTTCTCTCTTTGTCCTTCTGCTTCAAGTCAATATCGGTAAATACCTCCTGCTTCCATAAGATAGTATGTTTGCTAGTGATTTATCCAGACTTTTTATCTGTTGGAGAAGTGAAATATGAATAAATACTTTCTTTCTTTTCGAAGACTTGGTGTTGGTCAAAAATATGGTTAACCATTCGATGCCTCTACACCCATTGGTAAACATAGTCATGTATATCAGCGAGTGAAAAATATTTCTGAGGAAAAGGTCTGGGTTCAATGATTTTACATATCATATTCTACCGGTTCTTTCTCGCTTCTTTTTGCAAGCTTCACCCCAATAATTCCTCCGATGGTGCAGGTAGCTAATACCAGGATCAACATACAAGGAACGCCTATGTATCCCCGTTTTTCATAACTTAATTGAAATATGATGGGAAATCCAATCGCAAAGCCAACTACGATACCGAGGCAGCATCCTAGAATGCCATAAATAATTTGTTTCTGTTCATCCATGTAAGTACATATTATGCCTAACCAATATCCTGGTTATTAAGCAGAAACGCTAACATACATCTCCTTTCTAATAGAAAGCCATGTAGGAAATAATCAAAAACTAGAGAAGCTAACTCTATACTGATCTATTATGCGAATTGGCTTGCTTGGTAGTCTTCTTACTGCAAGTAAATAGCTTGCCTGCTAAGGAGTTCCACAGAAAAATGGAGGATCAGAGAAGAGTAAATTTATCGATTTGAAATTACTTTATTTATGTTATGCCTTACTGAAATTACCAAAAATGGGCATTCTTTTCAACCTGGATATATGTTCTAAAAATTAATTATAACTTTTCAATAAACTACAAACTCATTATCATAAAGCTCTTAACCTATCGTCCACTTTCTCGAGGAAAAACCTCAATAGCCTTGGGCTACCTTTAGATTTAATCAACTAAGCTGCACCTTGTTAATTATTGGGGCAAACATTAATAGTGGGCTGTCAGAAAGGTTATTTGGTTCTCTGCACCAAAGGTGGATACTCTTCGGCTTTTGTAACTATATGCATAGAAATGGTCCGTATGTGAAAAGATTGTTTGTATGTTTGGTTGTCAGTACTAATAATAAAATGATAGGTTCCGTCTGGTATTCACCCGTTAAAATGGATACTCCCCTTGCATTATAATTTTAAAGCAAACTAATTGAAGATTAGCATTAGTTTCAATAGTTGAGCCTCAATGAAAGAATCTAAATTTATTGTTTCTGTTAATCGGAAAACTGTCACCTGTAGTATATCCCCAACAGCAAAGCCTTGTAAGGTAGCGGCTTACAAGGCTTCGTATAATAGTTGTAAAACTTGTGTGATTAGTAGAAAGAATTTAAGAATATTTAATTACGATCTATGAAAGTATTTTATCTTCAAACTAATTATTATATATAAAGTCATGGTAAAATATTTAGTTAGCTTAACTAAAAAGATTATTTCCTTTTTCATGACTCTATATTTACTTTTTAAAGGCCAACATGCAAGGAGACTCCAAAACTCCTTACGTTAGGGGTATTAAAGTAATCGAGCGCTCTACCATTGGAATTTCCCGTCAGGTTGGTTTCCGGATCAACTCCTGTGTAGGGAGTACTCATCCAAAGATTGTGAGCGAAAATTCCTAATGATGCTTTATCTAATTTGATGCGATTGAGGAAAGCCTGGTTAAAATTATAGGTTAATTGTACTTGCCGTAACCGCAAAGAGGAGGCTCTCTCTATATAGGCTTCAGCTATCCCACCTTTGCCGTACCGTACCCAGCGGTTATTACTAATAGATTCAGTATCTGAGAAATTGACAAGTGTTGTATTTAGAGCACCTTCCGGATTTACCCCTGCAAATACATAACCAGTGATACTTCGCTGCTTTCCGCTTGTTGCCGACGTGCCTAGGTAGTCTAGGGTGCTTTGCGTACCATTCCATTTCACTCCTCCTTTCTGATAATCAAATAAGAAAGAAAGTTGTAATCCTTTCCATTCCAGGTTGCTCTCTACGCTGGCAAGCCAATCCGGATTAGGGTTTCCGAGTATTCCAGAAGTAGGAGCTACTAAAGGAAAGCCATCCTTCCCAATACTTAATTCCCCTTGCTCAGTATGCTGGTAACGGGTGCCGTACAATACTCCATAAGGTTGTCCTTCAATCAGATTAGAACTTGCTGTTGAAAATCCGGCAAGTGCTACCCTTTCCACAGCAAGTTCTTTTACTAATGACTGGTAGCGGGTGAAGTGAACTCCGGTATTCCAGCTAAAATATTGTGTGCGTAAGGGCGTCACCTGTAGATCAATTTCTACTCCTTTATTCTCTAAGGAACCGCCATTTTTAAGATAAACGGT
Organism: Rhodocytophaga rosea; assembly: GCF_010119975.1. Lineage (GTDB taxonomy): Bacteria > Bacteroidota > Bacteroidia > Cytophagales > 172606-1 > Rhodocytophaga > Rhodocytophaga rosea. Next base: position 1,660,806 of record NZ_CP048222.1, on the reverse strand, counting down.
GGACTGGTTAAAGATGGGGACATACAGGTTCTGAGTCAGGGTATGATAGTAAACTCCCTGTAGAGTCAGGCGGCCATCAAACAACTGCCATTCTGTACCGATTTCCCAGCTGCGATTTATTTCAGGCTTAGTAAGTAAAGTGTTTTGAGTAGCAACCCGTTCAAAATTGTAGGTAACTTGATCTATTGAGGCTGTTGCAAGTGGTAGATTAGCATCGATGAACAAGGGAGCTTCCTTAGCAATTCGTCCAATGGATGTAAAAACCTTTCCACTATTCACCACCTGGCTATAAACTGGCAGTAATTCAGTAAGCTGAACGGATAATCCGGCTAATGGAGAAAACAAATACCCCTTGGGTAATGTAGTAGTTAACTCATGCGTCATTCCTAAGTCCAGGTTCACAGCACTACGCCAGTTGAGGGAAGCTTTACCCATAAAGGAAGTATTGCGCTGAAGGAAATCTTGCCGCATAATAGTCAAACTGCTTGCATTTGCTAGAGAAAAATCACCGGCTTGCAGCAAACCAGTTCCATCGGTCCGGTTCACGTTGCGCTTGGTTTCCCTGTAAGTAACACCTCCACTGGTTTGAAGCGAGAAGTCCTGCCATTGCTTTTGGTAATTCACTATGAGTGCAGACTGCCAGTGCAGAAACTGTTCTTTCCGCTGCATGAGGTTACCTATTGGCTGACCAGCCGATTGTACATCTACTCCCGCCTGTCTTTCGTCTGTGAAACGATCCATATTCAAGTGATAGGCCAGTTGCAGGTTACTTCCCAAGTCATACCTGGCTCCAATTTTACTTACCAGCCTATGTAGCCCTGTTTGTTGCCTGTTTTTCTGGCTGGTCCAGTAAGGATTATCAAACCAATCACTTGCCTGCCGCTGGCTACCATCTTCTAACTGATATCCCACATCATTGATAAAGGTGGGTGGTGTAGCAAGCAAACTCAGCAATATTCCTGAAGGATTATTACCACGCAGGGTTTGCCGACTGTGTGTATGGGTATACCAAGCCATACCATCCAGTTTAAGTTTACCCCAGGTTTTCTCTCCGGTTAGCTTCAAACTATTGCGCTGCAAGTAAGTAGTAGGCAAAATTCCCTTCTGGTACTGGTTACCAGCGCTTATGTTCCAGCGATACCGATCTTTGTTATGTCCCACAGACAGTTGATTACGTATGGTTAAGCCATTTCTGAAAAATGAAGCTGGCTGGTTAACTGGAAGTGGCCTGCCAGCATTCAAGCCATGAGGAACTACTTGCCCATCTGGTGATACTGCTAAATCTGCAATTCTAGGACCCCAGCTAAAGGGTTCATCTATTGCTTGGTAACTGAGTTCGCCTGCCAAAGGTCTGCCTTGTGCAAACCCGGTTTGCAATTGAGGTAAGCGATTGACTTGCTCGGCAGAAATGGAAGAAGTAAAGGCTACCTGAGGATATTTTCCCCACTTATTGTGAAAGTTCTTCGTAGTAATAACTACTACACCCCCTACTCCCTGGCTTCCATACAGGGCAGTAGCACTAGGTCCTTTAATTACTTGTATAGATTCAATTTCTCCTAGCGAAAAATCGCTCATGCGGTTGGCATTGTCGAATCCTCCCGTTCCGTTTCCTGATTCACTGTTATCTACCCGAATCCCATCCACTATATACAGCGGTGAGTTGGATAAAGCTAAAGAAGTATTTCCCCGGATTCTGACTGAAGTACTTCCTCCAGGTACACCTGCGTTCTGCTGAGCAACTACTCCGCTCACCCGGCCTTGCAAGGTTTGTTCAATAGATCCGCTAGGCGTAGGCTGAAAATTATTTGAGGAAATGGTGCTTATTGAAGCAGTTATATCTTTCTTCGTTTGCATTCCATAGCAAGTTACCACTACCTCACTAAGAGATTGTATGTCAGGGGTTAGTCCCATTACCGGACTAAAGCCTCTCACTTGCACACCTGCTATGGCTCCTGATAGGGCGTAATTGCTCACCCCTTGCGGCAAGGGCAAAGGTTGCTTGACTTCAATAGGAGACCCTTCAGTTCTAACTAAGGAATCTACTGCAATGAAAGAGGTATACGCTGTAAGTAAATTATATTTGAGTCCGAGCTGGGTTATATTCTGCTGAAGCTTGGAGGTATGAGGACCTTTACCTGTTGCATTGTAGTAGCTACTGTTATCTTCGAAAAAACTGGCATAATCGTCCCAGTATTTAATCCGCTCTCTTGCCCATAAATAGCGCAGGGCTTGGTTATGATCAGACCGGGCAGAAGCTATCTCAATCTTTTGTGTATAAGCCGTGTGTCCGGAAAGCCCATTCAGACGAATCGTACCTTGAGCAGTGCCCTTATACTTTCCGAAAACAATAATGGGCCGCCCTGCAAATACATCGGGAATACTGGTGGGTTCTACATCATATACGTCCAGCCCTCCAAAATCCAATTGAATATTTGTCAGCACTGGGTGTTCCAATAATTCTATAAATTCATTCCCCACCTTACGAGCTTCCCTTTCATTACTGGCAAAAAAGGGCTCACCCATCCCAGTATGAGCTAGCCCCTCGATTAAATATCGATTAACAGAACTGCCAATGCCAAAAGCAAAAAAGTTAGCCTCATTTAAATGTTGTCGTACCAGTTCAAAAGCACGTTTCTCTACATCTACGTAGCCATCGGTAATTAAAGCAAATGTCCGGGCATATCCTTCTGTACCTTTCAGCGCCAAGGCTCGTTGTAAAGCAGGAAGTAAACTGGTGCTGCCGCTTCCCTTTTGCCGGTTAATAAAAGCAATAGCCCGGCTGATATTGCCTTCATTCGCTTCCACCGACTCATCCTCTGAAAAAATACTGCTCATTCCGGCAAATAGAATAACATTGAAGCGGTCTTCAGGACGCATATTGGTGAGCAATTTTTGCATGAGCTCCTTGGATACATCCAGCGGAAATCCATGCATGGAACCAGATACATCCAGAATGAATACATATTCACGAGGAGGAATTTGTGCCAGCGTAGGCTTATCCGGAGGCTGCATCATCAACAGGAAAAAGTTTTCCTCTTCCCCCGGATGGAGCAATAATCCCGATTCTACCTGCCCACCTCGCAAGCGGTAGCGTAATACAAAGTCACGGTTCCCACCAGTTTTTTCAGTTGGGTCTAAGCTGATTTGAGCCGTATTTTTATCGGCGAAAGTGATGTTTACCTGATGAGAAGGGGAGAATACTTTTTGAATGGGTAATCCTGCGTTGAGCCTTGTAGTGAGATTAAAATCATAGGTTGGAGCCTTGCCTTCAGTAAGATATGGATTCTGCACCCACTTTTCATCCGTGTGAGCGGCATCGTCTGGTGTTTCAGAGTAATGTGGACCTACCACGGTTGGATAGACAAATGCATAGGTGCCATCTGTAGCCGTAAGTAGTTCGGTATAGCGGAGTTCAACAGTAATAGTATCATTAGGCAAAATATTTCCTACGTTCATCTGGAATACATTAGGACGTTTCTGCTCTAGCAGGGTGGCGGTTTTACCAGCATGAATGGCTTGTTCGTACTGCTCTCTGGCTTGCTGCTTTTCCTGAATTTTGGCGGTAATATGCCGCTTGCCTACTTGCATACTCATCCCGTACACTGCGGCTCTGGTAGATCCAGGAAAGATATAAACGGCTTCCAACGATTTTTTCCCTTGGTTAATATACACTTGCTTAACAAGTATCTCAGCAATAACCCCACTGATGTTTACGCTTGCCGAAGTAGAGTGAAGCGGCATTGCATCAAGTGTAGGGTCATCGCTTTGTACAAAAAAGTAGGGCGATAGGGTTTTATCTTCCGGACTGTCAGGTATGGTATGCCGGTATGTTTTGATTTTTGCCTGCTCTTGTTTAAGTGAATCCAGTTGCGCCTGTAAGTGTTTTTCTGCTTGCGTTTCCTGATCCGTTAATGGAGGCACAATCACTTCCTGGGTGGTATACCCAATGTAGGATATCACTAAAGTTGCTCCAACGGGGGCTTTTAGTTCATAGTATCCATTACTGTCAGTAGTGGTTCCTTGTGCAGTGCCTTTCACTACAATGTTCACTCCAGGTAAAGGAGTACCGCTTTGAGGGTCCATTAAAGTACCTTTCACAGTGCGTATCTGAGCTTGGCTATAGACATTTAATAGAATTAATAATGTAGCCAATAATAACAAGGAGTAGTATTTTGTCATAGGTTAGGGGTAGGGTTAAAGTAGAAAACCAGAAAAGGCAGCCTCTTAGTGTGGCGACCGTACCTAATAGATGCAGCAGGAGAAAAAATTCCATAAGAGACTGCTCCATTTTTTGAAATGTCGATTTAATATTAGAGCGACCGAGAAGAATACTATGTGAGATGTATTATCAAGGTTGCTCCGTTAATAGATAAGGTTATTCTATTTTCGGGTTAGTTCTTAAATGAAAGTCAGCCCATAAGGCTAATGTATACAAGGAGTAAATTGATCCAATCAAATTCTGGATGGCTGGGAAAGATCCATGTAAATAACAATAGGAGCGTGTTTACTAATCAAGCTACCCTTTAAAAGAAAAATTATTAGCTCCTTATACCTTATATAGGTACTTAAACTTGTGGAAATTTCAAGAGGGATTCTAAAGGAGATTGGATATTGCCTTCAATATTTACTTTAAGATAAAGGGTTAAATCTGTAAAGATACCATAAAGCTTAAATTAGCTGGAATAATAAGTTGATATTTAATGAATAGTATTAGCTGAAACTGTCCCCAGTAGTGTTATTTCAATAAACAAAAAGCCCCGTAACGAATCGTGTTACAGGGCTATGGTGGTTTGTTTTGTAGCGGGAGTAGGACTCGAACCTACGACCTTTGGGTTATGAGCCCAACGAGCTACCAACTGCTCCATCCCGCGATATAAATTGGTTTGCAAACTTACATGGGTTTTTTGTATAAAACAAGTACCTTTGCAAAAAAATAATAAAAATAAGCCTGCCCAATAGTACAGAATTCATGTATCCTATTGACTCTGAATGGTTTTATTTTAATTGTTTTGCAGGGACACCTTTTCCTTATTTATATTTTAGTTATTTATTCATTCATTGCCAAACCTATAATAGCTATAAAGCGCTAAGGGGTAAGAATATAGTATCGAATGCTTAATTACATGGAGAATATTACACATAAAGCTGGTTTTGTAAGCATCATCGGAAAGCCGAATGTGGGTAAATCTACACTCATGAATGCCCTGGTGGGTGAACGTTTGTCGATCATTACCTCCAAAGCCCAAACGACCAGGCACCGGATCATGGGTATAATTAATGGCGATGATTTTCAGATTGTGTACTCAGATACGCCCGGCATTATTGAGCCCAAATATGAACTGCATAAATCCATGATGCGCTTTGTGCATACTTCTCTGGAAGATGCAGATGTGGTTTTATTTGTGACAGATATTTTTGAAAAGTTTAATGAGGAAGATGTTATTACCAAGCTAAAGCATATACAGGTTCCGGTTTTCCTGGTCATTAATAAAGTGGATCTGGCTACCCAGGAGCAGGTCATTGAAAAAACGCAGTACTGGCAGCAATGCCTGCAGCCGAAAGAGATAATAGCTGTGTCTGCCCTGAAAGGATTTAATACTGGCCGTATTCTGGAAGCCATCAAGGAAAATCTGCCTGAACATCCGGCGTATTTCCCCAAAGATGAACTGACAGATAAGACGGAACGGTTCTTTGCTGCTGAAATCATCCGCGAAAAGATCTTTCTGAATTATAAAAAAGAAGTCCCCTACAGCTGTGAGGTAATCGTTTCAGAGTTTAAAGAGAAAAAAGATATGCTGGTGATCCGGGCCGAAATCCTGGTAGAAAGAAAAAGTCAGCGGGCTATTCTGCTGGGACATAAAGGGGAATCTATTAAAAAAACAGGCATAGCTGCCAGAGAGGAAATGGAAACATTCTTTGGCAGGAAAATCTTTCTGGAAACGCATGTAAAAGTAGAGCCAGACTGGCGTTCCAAAACGGCTGCCCTGGATAGATTTGGATATAATAATTAGAATTACAGAATTACAGAATTACAGAATTACAGAATTACAGAATTACAGAATTACAGAATTACAGAATTACAGAATTACAGAATTACAGAATTACAGAATTACAGAATTACAGAATTACAGAATTACAATTTATTATTCACCCATTCTTTTAAATACTTATTCCGACCTTCAGTAAGTCTGTAATTCATTCATTAATAAAAAATATGGCAAATATTGTTGCAATTGTAGGAAGGCCGAACGTGGGTAAATCCACCTTGTTTAACAGGCTGATTGAAAGCCGGAAGGCGATTATGGATGATGTAAGCGGGGTAACCAGGGACCGCCATTATGGCTATGCTGAGTGGACCGGAAAGTTTTTTACGGTGATTGATACTGGCGGCTATGTAGTAGGCTCAGATGATATTTTTGAAGGCGCTATACGCGAGCAGGTGGAAATCGCCATTGAAGAGGCTTCTGTTGTATTATTCATGGTAGATTTAGATACCGGACTCACAGATCTGGATAAGGATTTTGCTTCTGTCTTGCGAAAATCTAAGAAGCCGGTATTTGTCGTGGCAAACAAAGCCGATACTAACCTGAAAGCCCAGATGAGCAGTGAGTTTTATGCCCTTGGATTAGGAGAAGTATATCCTATTTCTTCGCAGAATGGCTCAGGTACCGGCGATCTGCTGGATGAGGTGGTAAAACATTTTCCCGATGAAGGCATTGAAAACCCGGAAGCAGGTATTCCCAGGTTTGCTGTATTAGGAAGGCCTAATGTAGGCAAATCTTCTTTTGTGAATGTATTATTAGGTAAAGAGCGCAGCATTGTTACAGATATTGCCGGCACCACCAGAGATTCTATTCACACACATTATAATGCGTTTGGCAAGGAATTTATCCTGATAGATACCGCAGGTTTGCGGAAAAAATCAAAGGTGAATGATAATATAGAGTTCTATTCGGTGCTTCGCACGATTCAGGCGCTGGAAGAGGCGGATGTGTGTATTGTGATGCTGGATGCCACCAGGGGCATTGAATCGCAGGATGTGAATATTATTTCGCTGGCGGCCAAAAACAAAAAAGGCATTGTGATTATGGTTAATAAGTGGGACCTGGTAGAAAAAGACCAGGCGACGGCTAAAAAATTCACTGATACCATTTTAGAGCGCCTGGCACCTATGGATTATTTTCCGATCATTTTTACGTCCGTTATAGAAAAACAACGGATTTTTAAGGCGATTGAAAAAGCAGTGGAGGTATTTGAAAACCGTACCAAGAAAATTTCTACCTCATCACTCAATGATGTGATGCTGAAAGAGATAGAGCATTATCCGCCACCGGCTATCAAAGGAAAATTTGTCAAGATCAAGTATATCACACAGTTACCTACCCATACACCGGTGTTTGCCTTTTTCTGTAATTTGCCTCAATATATCCAGCCGGCCTACGAAAGATACCTGGAAAATAAATTACGGGAGCATTTTGACTTTGAAGGGGTTCCAATTGCAGTAGTTTTCAGAAAAAAGTAACCTTTTATAGCGTAATCTCGAAAAATGACTATATTTACCACTTAACTTAAACCCCGTTCATTGTATGAAAAAACTATTGGCTTTATTCCTGGTGGCAGGTATGTTCGCTGTATCATCCTGTGCAAGTACTGATACTACAGAATCCACTGACACTGATACTACCACTGTTGCCCCAGCTGAAGAACCTGCCATGGATATGCCAGCTGACACAGCCTCTGCACCGGCTGATACGACTTCTATGCCAGCTGATACAACCGGAAATTAATTTTAATATACGTTTTTATAAACAGCCGGGAATTTTCCCGGCTGTTTTTTATTTTTATATACTGTACACTTTTCCTTTTCTGTGCCTTTGCTTTCTGTATTCTATCAATTTTGCCCCTCAACAGCGGCCGACTATTGCTATCAACTGTGGCTCTCCCACGGCTTCCAGCTGCGGATTACCCGGGCCAGAAGCAGTAAATTAGGCGATTACCGTTTTTCTTCTGCTGCGGCTGTTAAACATCAGATTAGTGTGAATGAAAATCTGAATCCGTATTCCTTTCTGGTTACTTACATTCATGAAGTGGCGCACCTGCTTACTTTTCAGCAGTACAAACGCAAAGTAAATCCACATGGGAAAGAATGGAAACGTAATTTTCAGCAGCTTATGCATCCGATATTGAACGAAACCGTGTTTCCGGCTTCTATCTTATTGCCATTGCAAGCCTATATGGCTAATCCCAAAGCGTCTTCCTGCTCAGATGCTGTTTTGCTTAAAGCCCTCCAAAGTGCAGACCTGACAGGCAGCCAAACTTTTTTAACAGAACTTGCGGTAGGAGAGAATTTTACCCTGCAAGGCAGAGTATTCACCAAAGGGGCACTTAAACGTACCAGGATTCTTTGCCTGGAGAAAAAATCTGGCAAACAATACCTGATTCCCGGGCAGGCAGTGGTAGAAAAATTGTAATGATTTTTTTCTATAACCGGAAAAACCTCATTAGCTTTTTTGATAGCTGATGAGGTTTTATGGCTCACAAAAGGAAGTTACTTGCAACCTATCTTTTTCTTCACCTGATTGATTAGTTCATATACCTTTCCTGCATTAGTTCCTGTAATAAAATGATCAGGCTTAAGTTTGCCGCCAGTATGAATATGCTTTTGGGCGTTGGTAAGCTGGGCACAGGCAGCCGTTGTATTTTTTTTGTCGAGCTGTTTCCTGGCATTGTCGAGCATGCTGATGAATTTTTTCAGATTATCCTCCGCTTTTTTGCCAGTGCCTGTTCCTTTAATAGTTTTGTTTGCTATGTAAGCCTTATATTGATTCCATAAGTCAGTACTGGTTGTTACAGGTACCGGATACATTACTTTAATAATAGCGATATCACCCGCAGAAAGTGCATTGCGTTGCGCTGTAAAAGTAGAACCATCTAATTTAGTAATGGTAGGCTTCCCGTTCATGGAGAATGCATTAGATGGATACATCATAATAGAACCAAAGTCAAGCGTACCATGGTCGAATCCATCGGAGCCTAATTCAGTGTAGGTAGAAAAGTTTTGCTCATACCCTTCAGAAATATTATTCCATAGAATTTTGATATATTTTCCCCGGTCTACCCTGGTTTGCTCATGCCATAATCCAACGGTATGGCCAATTTCATGAATGACATTACCAGTAGTACAGGATAGCGCAAGAAATACATATTGTTCGCCCCCAAGTTTCCCGACATACGATGAACAGCCTGACCCTGTGGTGAAGGTAACAAAGTCAGGCTGGGTAGTACGCAACACAAACTTGATCGGGGAATTCGCTTGCCAGTGCGTAATTGCATCTTTCACCCGTTGCTGGTTGGGCAGATCAGGATCAATGGTATAATACACTATTTTATTCGACCATCTGTATTCCTGTAGCGAACGGCCTGTGCCTTGCGTCCGTCCATTAGCAGCACCTGGGGTTTCATTGACCGACAATTGTTCCTGAGTTAAGAGAATATCTCCCTGGAAAACCATTTGATTCCCAATCTTGCTATAAGATATGGGCGTGCCAAATAATATACCCTCTTCAATCTTGCCAGTTTCTCCTGAGAAAGCTTCTTCTACCTGAAAAGTTTCGGGTTGGGTAGCAGCTGGTGTTAGCAGAATATCTTCTTTCTGGCACGAATAAAGAAAAGCTGTGGCTGCAAATAGCCATATCAAAGAGGGTAAGAATTTTGCTCTCATAAAATGTGGTAATGTAAAATATTAAGAAGGATTCTATTCGTAAATTGAGGAATTAATGAGGATTTTTGAATAGATAAAATTAAAAAATACTAAGTAACAATGATACCTCATAAAATTAGATTTTGCAATTTATTTATGCAAAAAATTTGATGCTTTCTATGGCTTTTTTATACGTTACAGACTGTCTTACAACAACAGGCAATCTTATCTAAATAAAGCCTTACCTGCGATTACAGGAGCAGAAAATAGAGGCTGTTATTATAGTTTAGCAAAAATCTGTAAAATTTATATAAATAATACTATGTGCGATAACTTTTCTATAATATTTGCGGAATTAATACTATAAAAACAAAAAAGCTCTGGATTTGCAGAGCTTTTTTGTTACATAATCTTGATACTTTGGCTGTATCTGAAAGAAATTTTAATCGAATTTTAATCTCGAAATTTAAACCAGGGGTTCAAAACTACGTATTATCTCAAATTATGTAGGCGATACATAATGTAAAAAGTGTATACCGTAAAGGCCTTTATTCATGATAGAGGCTTTTTTATTGGCCTTTATCGAAGCTGCAAAATTATTGGCTGATTGGCTGAGACCAAAACTTATAAAATTATTTTTATTACATCATTATTCTTACTGTTATTAACAGTAATATACTTATAATGAGATAGGTATACATAAAATAAGTTACTTTATTGCAAAATATAGTACTTGTTTACAATATTATTTTTATAATTATGTAAGCCGATTTACCCACATTTATAAAGAAAAAAATCAATTCTCTTTACTCTGTAAAATATCCCCCTTGTAGTTGAATCTTTTTTAAGAATTTTTTACCATAGTTACTGCTGATAGAAACACCATTCTATGTAGAAAGTCAGAATGTTTGTTTATGAATCAGGTAGTTCAGGTGAGTATTATTGCACGGGTAGAATCCTAAATAAAAAGCCTCTCAAAATGAAAGGCTTTTTATGAAATAATCACGTCTCTAAATTTGTTAATGACTCTATATAACTCATTGCTTAAAAAGGAAACCACATCTATACTTTTGGTGGATATTTTGATAGTCAATGTTATAGGCGTATGTATAAGTTATTTTTAGTAGATTCTTATTTCGGGAGTAGCAAAAAGGATGATGGTCGGCTTAACCTTTTTAACTCATTCTGCCATTATTTCATAGATAAGCGCATACTCTGTAAAATGAGCATTGAACTCCACATAAGCTTTTGAAAAAAGGTGTTTAATGCGTTTAATCGTATTTTTGTAAATAAAGCGGCCCACAAAACAAAGTAATGTTATAGAGCATTATTCCATTTTTTTGATAAACAATGTAGATAAAGTATCAATCATTGACGGGAAAAGAAGCTTAAACAGGTTTATGAACAGGTAAATCAGGCCTGATATATTAAAAATTCTTAAAATATTACTGCGTATGAATTTTCTTAATCCTGCATTTTATAGTATATGTAAATTATAGACTTTTAATGACTATATAATCCAGGATAAATACTATTTTTATGAACATTAACTTCATAGAAAATTTGCCCACTCCCTATAAAGTTTTTCACTCCTTAAGCGAGATATATTCATTTTTCCGGCTACATGGCTCGTACCAGTGTATAGGGGGTATTAAAACATATTCCTATACATTGTTCAAATTAATTCCCCTGGGAGGGATATACAGCCAGATCACTGTGCTGAATGTAAATACTACTAAATTACTTGAACTGTGTTCCATTACACGGGATTTTATCAGGCCTTCTGATCCGAAAGAAGGCTTTGGTAGCATATACTTCAAAATCAGCCAGGAGGGGGAAACCAAGTTGCTGGAAGCTATCAGTAATTTGACTGTACGCAGAAAGCTCAAGAAGGGCAAAACATTCTCGAGTGTAGGCGCATATACGCTGTAAGCACGCAGGTTTCATTTGCTCCTCAGTATGGGGTTCATTAAAAACCATTAGACGGTAACCATCCAGAGTTCCTCCCATTTAGTGGTATAGCAGGGGGAAAGATAGTTTCGCTCCATTTTCCAGGCTGTATTTTTATCAGGAAAATTCTGTTCGGCCACAATTACCGTATTTCTCCCTTTTCTGCTGTTCAATGTATCGGTTACTCCAGTTAGTATCTCCTGTCTTGCCCGGTCTACAGAGTCAAATAAATCTAATTGTACCTCATTTTTAGGTACAATGCCTGTTACAATGACACCTGCTTTTTTGTACTCATAGCCTTCCTGGTATAGCAGGCTCAGGGCTTGCAGGGCATAATGAATAAGTTCGGGCGTGCTATGAGTGGCTACAGGCAGTTTTATAGTTCTGCTTGAATTATACTGTGGTTTATCTGCATTGAATTTGTTGGTATGAAGGAACACCTGTAGCATACCTGCACACGAGCCCTGATGGCGTAATTTTTCCCCACATCTGGCTGTAAAGTTGGCAACGGCTGCTTTCAAATCATTCAGCAGCGTCACATTTTTTGGAAAACTGCGTGAATGGCAGATGGCTTTTTTGGCAGGTGCCACCGATTCGAGCGATAAACAGGGAATGCCGCGAAGTTCATATACCAGGCGCAATCCAACAATGGTCAGGTTTTTTTTCACCCATCCGTCTTTGGCATGTTTGAGTTGCAGGGCGGTGTGAATATTATTGCTTTTTAAAAACTTGGCATACTGTCTGCCTACACCCCATAAATCGCTTACATCCATAGTTTCTAATACCGTATCAATCTCCCTGGTTTCCCGGAGTAACTGTATGCCATTTGCTTTTTTGGCTACCTTATTGGCCGCCTTGGCAAGCGTTTTGGTAGGAGCAAGTCCGATCGATACCGGAATACCGGTCCATTGCTTCACCCTATCTCTGATGGTTTTTCCATGCGAAAGCAGATGCTGGGAGGGCCATTGGGGAAAACTTAAAAAACACTCATCAATCGAATATATTTCCGTTTCGGGAGCAAGTTCAGCTAAGATATTCATCACCCTGGAAGACATATCTCCATACAGTTCATAATTAGAAGAAAATACTTTTACGCCATATTTCTCAATGACCGGCTTGGCTTTGAAGTAAGGCTCTCCCATTTGGATGCCGAGCGCCTTGGCTTCGTTGGATCTGGCTACAATACAACCGTCATTATTGGACAGAACCACTACCGGCTTATTAATTAAAGAAGGATCAAATACTCTTTGACAGCTTGCATAGAAATTATTGGCATCTACTAATCCGAACATAGGTGTTATAGTAAAGGATGAATGACATGGGTTACTACCCCCCACACAAAAACAGTATCCGTAGGTTCTTTAATAATAATAGGCTCGTACGCATCATTCTCAGGCAGTAAGTATAGAATGTCATTCTTGTATTGAATGCGTTTTACGGTACATTCTCCATTAATCACGGCTATTACTATTTTTCCGTTTCCTGGCAGAATGGAACGGTCGACGGTGAGCAGATCCCCATCATATATGCCTGCCTTCGTCATAGATTCGCCTTTTACCCGTACAAGAAATGTTGAAGCCGGACGTTTAATAAGGTACTCATTCAGGTCTAGTTTTATATCTATGTAATCATCAGCCGGTGAGGGGAAGCCTGCACTTACAGCATAATTAAAAAGAGGTAACTGAATTTTATTTTCAATTATACCTATAGTATCGTATAGTTCGCTTATTCGCATAGGGAATAATTTTTATAGTACATAAAATAATAGCAGTATTCAAATGACTAAATAATTGTTGTTATTTCAAACTATTATTACAACTTTTTTTGTATAATACTTAAAATGATGTAAAATGGTTTAGAGTATTCCGAAACTGTATTCTATTAGGAGGAGAATCTTTAGTTAGAAAACAGAAGCGGGAGCAGGCGCTATTGTAGTAAATTACTTGCTATATAAGTGTAAAACAGTAACTTAGTTCAGGCAACAATCTATACAACTCTCTCATTAAACCGCTACTCCTCTGCACGATCCTTTCCCTTTTGTTTTTTTGCTGTACATCTAATAAAAAAGAACTGGGTATTGACTCAGATCTTGGCCAAAAGGTAGATAAACTGGTACAACCTTATATTAATGAGTCCAAAGTAGCAGGGATGGTAGTGGGCGTTTTTAAAGATCATCAGCCATTGGTTTTAAAAGCATATGGCTTTGCTGACCTAGAACTGGATGTAAAACTTCCGGTAAACGCCTCTTTTGAAATTGGTTCGGTAACCAAACAATTTACGGCTGCTGCCATTCTTCAACTGGCTGAACAGCAGAAACTTTCTCTGGAAGATGACATCACCAAGTATATTGCATTCGATACACATGGAAAAAAGGTTACTCTCCGGCAGTTGCTCAGCCATACTTCCGGAATAAAAGGCTATACGGAATTACCCGTGTTTGGCCAATTATCGGTACATACATATTCCCGTGATACCCTGCTCCGCCTTGTTGAAAAAGAACCATTTGATTTTGACCCAGGTGAAGCGCTTATCTATAACAATACCGCCTTTTTCATGCTCGGACTGATTATCGAAAAAGTAAGTGGAATGGCTTATGAAGCCTACGTAAAGACACATCTTTTTGATAAAGCGGGCATGACAAACTCTTATTATTGCAGTGAAAGCAAAATAACCAAGAACAGAGCACATGGCTACGATACAAATAAAGAAGGATTAGTCCGGGCGGCCTATCTAGATCATACCTGGCCCTATGCAGCAGGTTCCTTATGTTCAACAGTAGAAGATCTGGAAAAATGGAATAATGCTCTCCATCACGGCAAAATACTCAGCGAAAAAATGTATGCTGAATTTATTACCCCTGTTCAACTCAACGATGGTACCCCTACACACTATGCCAAAGGTATTACTGTAACAGACTGGAAAGGCAAACGCCTGCTTGAACATGGAGGAGGCATTAATGGGTTTCTTTCACAGAATAGTTATTTCCCTGAAGAGGATGTGAGTATTATCGTACTGATCAATACAACCAGTGTAGGTCCTAGGGAGATTGCGGATCAGATCGCTGGTTTTCTTTTTAAAGATTCTTCCGGTAAGGTTAATACCTTTAGCGGAGATATTTCAAAATATACCGGCCATTACAAAGGCCGGGGCAGAGGCCAGGATCTGGCTGTGCAGGTTAGCAAAAATAACTCGGATCTTATGATAGATATGGGGGAGGGGAATGGTAATAAAAAAACACTTCACTTTATAAAAGAAAATACCTGGAGCGATGGTTTTGCTACTTACCTTTTTGAGGAGACAGATGGTAAAGTTAAGGCGTTAAGAATTGATCAGGTATATGGGTACTATATAATACCTCGATTAGTTTAGACCACTTTTCTTGTTTTCTTAGTTGAATTAAGCTGCCATTTTATAAAGATTAATGGGCTTGTTTCGGTCAATTCCCTGGTGTGGCCTTTGATTGTATTTCTCCATCCAGCCACTGATGCCCTGGTAGAGGGAGATGCCATCAGTGGCCGGGTTCAGGTAAATATGCTGGTATTTAATGGTCCGCCAAAACCTTTCTATAAATATATTATCCAGTGCCCTGCCTTTGCCATCCATACTGATACGGATAGATTCACTTTTTAAATATTCTACATACTCTTTACAGGTAAACTGGCTACCCTGGTCGCTGTTGACAATCCCGGGCTTACCATGCTCAGCTACCGCTGCTTTCAACACCTGCAAGCTAGCCTCAGCATCCAATGTATTAGACAAGCCCCAGCCCACAATATAGCGGCTATACACATCTATCACAGCCGTCAAATACATAAACCCTTTAGCCATCGCAACATAGGTAATATCTATAGCCCATACCTGGTTTGCCCGCTCTACTTTTAAGTTCCTGAGCAAATAAGGATAGATATACTTTTTGTCCCCTAACTGCGTCAGTTGCTTTCGGGGGTAGATAGGCCGGATGTTAGCCAGCCGCATCAATCTTCTTATCCGCTCGTAACCTGCTTTATAACCCTTTTCCTCCAGCATCGACTGCATTGTCAGCACTCCGGCCGTTGGTTCTTCTAATATATGGGCATCCATGAGCTGCATCATTCCTAAATTATCTGCATTCTCTTGTTTAGGCTCATAATAGAAAGAGGCCCGGCTGATAGAAAGTAAACGGCATTGCTGGCGAAGGCTAAGCTTTGCTTGAGGACTAACCAGTGATTTACGCTCCATTACAGTCCGGTCTTCTTCAAGCTTTTTTTTAAAAAGTCGCGTTCCATCTCCAGTTGCCCAATCTTAGCATAAAGCGCATCTAAGTTTACCTGCTCTTCTTTTTCTTTCCCTTCTGTGGAAGAGAATACCAGCTCCGAATTAGTTAAAAATTCCTGCTTCCACAGCGATATCTGGTTGGCGTGTACCTCAAAGCGGGCCGACAAAGCCGCTAATGTTTCCCGCTCTTTAAGCGCTTCCAATGCCACTTTCGCCTTGAAAGCAGCTGTAAATTTTCTCCTCGTTTTTTTCATCTTTTCCACGTTTAATTTGTATTGCTTTTCACTTTAACGCGTGGTCTGATTTTACCGAGGTATTATACTATATGTTGAAAAAGGATTAAAAGAAAGCTTAATAAGCTATCTGACTCTTTTCAGTTTCAGTTAAGGTATGCAGACTGATAATATACTAAATAAAGTACCGGAAGTAACCAGGTAGTTATACCTGTAAAGTTAAAAAAGCAGTGGTCTGATCTAAACAATCAGTATAGGTAATAGAAGTATCGGCAAATGTAGCTGAAAAATCTATTCTGGTAATCTCTTTTACCCGGCTATGGCCTACTACCTGATGAAAACCAGGAAAAGGATCATTCATGGTTTCTTTTTTATCTGCCCAGGTAATGCCTCCGCTTGCATGTAATCCGCCGCGGTACATACTTACCCGATGCAGCATACCTCTGGCCAGAGTTTGATTGATTTCATTGAGTACCTGCGCCAGGTTTTCTTTGGTTTCTGTTAGTCCTGCTGCTGTTAACTTTTCCTGATGCGTTTCGAACCATCGCCCGCTGATTCCGGCATGCGTAAACAGATAGTTCTTATACTGGTAGGCTACCGAAAATAAATCTTTGTTTTCGGTAAATAAAGCGGATAAGGCTGGTTGCGCCTCAGCCCTAAAGCCACTACAGCGGTAAGCAGGATAATAGAAATATTGCAGGTCATGGTTGCCGATCAGGAGAATCACTTTCTCGGGCATCAGCTTCTTTATCTCCAGAATGGTATGCAAATTATCGTAGATTTCCTGGTTGCTTAGGGAACCATCAACATAATCTCCCAGGAAGATAACCAGGTCGGCCTCTTTATTGTCCTGAGAGGCTCGTATCCATACGCTTTTTCCATGAATATCTCCAATTGCTATTATTTTCATCGCTTACCGCTTGCGTATTTTGTTAGTAAGAAGCATACTTGCTTTTTAAAAGAAAGGTTATGCAACTTCTGTTGATATAAACAATAATCTCTCCGGAGAGATAATTGGCCTCATCGCTTTTTTTTCTGCTGTTGCTGTTGAATAAACTGATTGGTCATTTTTTCGAGAATAGCTAGTGTTACTGTTCCGTTAGAAAGAACCATGTCATGAAAGGCCCGTACATCAAAATCAGTTTGTAAAGCATCTTTCGCTTTTTTTCGCATCTCTTTTATTTTAATTTCTCCCATTTTATACGCCAGCGCCTGCCCGGGCCAGGAAATATAGCGGTTAATTTCTGTATTTACTTCATGCAGGGAAAGGGCCGTCTGATCGGCTAAATAACTTACGGCCTGTTCTCTGCTCCAGCCTTTGGCATGAATGCCCACATCAATCACCAGCCGGCATGCCCGCCACATTTCATAGGTTAACCTGCCAAACAAACTATAGGGATCTTTGTATAAGCCTATCTCATGGCCCAGGTATTCGCTATACAATCCCCAGCCTTCTCCAAAGGCATTAATATATAAATTTCTCCTGAATTCCGGTAAATGCTCCAGTTCCCTGGTGAGGGCGATCTGCAGATGATGCCCTGGTTCGGCTTCGTGCAAGGTTAAGGCTTCGAGCGTATACATGGTGCGGCTGGGGAGGTTATAGGTATTGAGCCAATACTCATTTGTACCTCCGGAATACCGGCCTCCTGTATATGTAGGTGCCAGATAATCGGGAACCGGCGCAATCGAAAAAGGCTGGCGGGGGAGTTTTCCGAAAAGAGAGGATAATTTACCATCGATCTTTTTGGCAATAAAGGAAGCTTCTTTTAACAGTTCTTCTGCTGTTTTGGGATAAAACCTGGGGTCAGTCCGCAGATAGGCTATAAACTCTTTAAAACTCCCTTGGAAATTTACCTGCTTGAGTACCTGATCCATTTCTGCTTTTATTCTGGCTACTTCTTTTAATCCGATCTGATACACTTCTTCAGAACTTAATTGAGTGGTTGTGTAATAGTGAACCCGGTTTTCATAAAAAGCTTTTCCATCCGGAAAAGAAGAAGCCCCTAAAGTTTTGCGTGTGTTAGGTAAATATTCCTTGTCAAAAAAATCTTTTATCTGTTGAAAACTGCCGATTACCTCTTTCTGAATGATGGTTTTAGCAGTTGTTTGCCAGGTCTGCCAGTCTGTCTGGCTAATGGCTTCTGGTTTTGTAATAAATGGCTTCCAGAAAACAGATTTTTCAGGTGCATCTACTATGTGCTGGACATAGGTATTTTCATAGCCTTTTAGTATTACACCAGGCTGACTAATGCCAAGGGCTAATCCTTTCCGCATAAGCTGGATATGTTCATTTACAAACCTGGGAATATCCTGCAGTACTTTAATATAGCGCTCAACATCTTTCGGTGTTTTGAGGGTTACCTGGGCCTCCCGGGGTAAGCCGGTATGAAAACCTTCATCAGCTAAAATCGGATTCAGATAAGCCTTAAATTCATATTCAGATAAGGTATTTCCTATCTCGTGCTGTAATAATTCCAGGTTAATCAGGTTATCCAGCGAAAGTGAGTTTTTATTTATCCTGAGTAGCCTGGCGTTTGCATTTTTATAGAAATTATAGCTTCGTAAGTAAGATTCTTCCGTATTTGACCCGAGTACAAAATGGCGGGTACTGTCGCTTTTCCATTCCTTCTCTTTAAAGTTTTTAATTTCGTCTAATACGGCAGCAATATCTTTATGGATAGGCTGCTTTTGGGCATGGAGGAAAAAGGGTAAAAGAAAAAGTAAGGTGAGTAAAGCAAATAATCTCATAGTTTATATCAATGCGTGTGAATGGAATGCCTAAAGAAAACCCATCTAGGATGAGCTACACAATATAAAGAAATAAAACCAATACCATGGAGGTGGCTTTTACCTGGCTGATAAACAGTTATTCTGTTTAGCCCAATCCGGAATTTGCCACCAGTTTCTTCATCAGCCGAATTCTTATTATACTTCCAGTTACATTAAAATTACCCCAGGCATCACTCAATTACATTCCATTTATAATGGGGATACCTTGTTCAGGTACTGTTTTCGCTGATCGGCATTTTGCATGCGGTCTGGTCTGGCAAGGGTTTTTATCTGGTACCTTAAAAAGGGGAGGAGCTAAAGTTTTTCTGGTTGTTTCCAGGAAATCAAGCCCATGACAAAGCCACCATATCTGTATATATAGTGCTATTATGATGGCAAACACAGCGATAGGATCTGATTTCGGAAAACTCTATGGTCTTTATAAAAAAGAACGCTTCTGCCGCTATAGTGGCAGAAGCGTTCCCTATGTACATCTTATCCGGGAATGTTAAATTTTTATAGATCAGAGTACCGTATTTTTTTTAACTGCTGCTCTACTAATTGCAGGTAAAGCCCAATGAGCGTATTGTTATAATTCCGCTCAGCTTCACTTTGTATAAAAACAGTTAAATACTCCTTGATAAGGAGCAGATTTTTTCTGTTGGACGTGATTATGGTATCCCGTAATGATTGCATACAAGCATTATTGCGGTGAGTAGTCTCTTCTGAATGCTTTGCCATGTAAGCCAGGGTTTTAGAAAGTACTCTGTTAATTGAAAACGGATGGTTCATAGCTTTAAATGTTTAAATAATAAACAATACCTATTTTGAAAAGAGGCTGCTATAGCCTGTCAAATGTGCTCCCAGCATAGGTAAGATGCAGCAGTCTATACATCTCGCCTTCCACTTGAATACTGATCTTATTAACGAAGATCCTTCATCGGAACTGAAAGAAATAAGGAAGCAGGATACATGAGATAGTAAGCTGATCATACTTCCGGTGTATTTACCTATACCAATAATTGTACTAAAGGTTGTAAAATAGAAAATTTAAATTAAGAGCATATGTTAATTTGGGGTATAGACAAAAAGGAACAGGAAACAGAAATACAGTCTTTCGCTTATTTAATTGTGATTTTCTCTCCGGGCTTGAGAATATGGTATTTCTCTTTTAAGGCTTGTGACAAAAGAATTTTTACTTCATCCGGATAGCCTTTGGCCCAGAAACGGTCCGCTTCCTGATAGGCTATCGTGCTGTGGTGTTGCGGCAAAATATAATCCGGATTCAGCGCATTGATCAGGATGACTGACCGGTCAATGTAGGTATTGTGTTCAGTAGGAGAAAAGAACAGCACATTTACTTTTTTTAGAAACAGATGGTCTTCCAGCAAGTAAGAATCTCCGGGTTGGAGAAATGTCTTGCCATTGATCTGGAGCAGGTAACCGCAATCCTGCAGATTGGCTTCGTAATAAATAGCAAAATTTGCATTGCCATGAATAGCTCTGATTGGAGTAACCTGAACACCTTTTATCTCAAAGGCTTCTCTGGGTTTAGCCACTCTGATTCTGCTATCGGGAATTTTGAGTTTACGGGCTACCGGTAAGCAGCTTTCGGGCATCACAAATAAGCAGGACGATTTCTCTAACAGAATACGGGAAGTATATTCATTAAAATGATCTCCATGCGCATGTGTTACGAAAGATATGTCAATTTCACTGGCTAACTCTTCAGGCGTAATCGGAGCAGGTGCTAAACGCTGGCTATTTTCCAGATACAAATCTGTCGCAACTACTATCCCTTCAGACTTCATGATCCAGCTGTTGTGTCCGGCCCACCAGACGGCCATGCCTTCGGTATGCTTTCTGATTTGTTCGATCATCCGGTCCTTTTGAGAGAAACCAGGTGTGCACAAAGAAAGCATAAATATAAGCGTAGTAAGTATTTTCATAGTGTAAGGGATAAAAGGTGCTTTCTTAAACTTACTTATAAAAAGCAAGTATGCCTATTTTTTATTGCCAGTTATACGAAAGGAATTGTAGGCATCGATACTGTACTTGCTCCCACCTGCTTAGCTGCATTGAGGCAATATGAATAGTAGTCCGGTAACATTTTACAGAAATATGTAGCAGACTTCAGACCAATCTATTAAATTGTATGGTGCTGGTCTTTTATTCACGCTATAGTTATGCAAACCCTAGCCAAACCTGTTTCTGTTCCTGTGCCTTCTACTGAAAAAAAGCAGGAACGGCTACTTTCCATTGATGTCCTCCGGGGCTTTGATATGTTACTCATCGCTGGTGGAGGCACTTTCCTGGTATTACTGGAAAACAAAACCGGTTGGCCATGGGTAGACTGGATTGCCCAACAGTTGCAACATCCAGCCTGGAATGGATTTACCTTTTATGACTTTATCTTTCCGCTTTTCCTTTTTATTGCTGGTGTATCACTTCCCTTTTCTCTGCATAAAGGCCTGGCTTCCGGACTCAGTAAAACCGATCTTTACCGGAAAGTATTTGTACGTATGCTGATTTTGATTGCCCTGGGAATTGTAGATAAAAATACGCCTATTCTCTTTTTTGAGCCTTCCCAGATCCGGGTAGCCAGTGTGCTGGGCCGTATTGGCATTGCTTGTTTTGTTGCTACGCTGTTGTATCTGAATTTTTCCTGGCAAAAGCGGATTTTATGGGTGGCTTCCCTGCTGCTAGCCTATTATGCTGCCCTTTTCCTCATTCCAGTACCAGGGTATGGCGCAGGAGATTTGTCGATGGAAGGAAACCTGGTTGGCTGGATTGACAGAAATTTTTTACCCGGACGTTTACTGCAAACTACCTATGATGAACTTGGTTTACTCACCCAAATACCTGCGCTCTGCCTGACAGTGCTGGGAACACTGGCTGGAGATGTTTTGCGTTCGGGACTCCGGGATAATAAAAAACTTATTTACTTATTGCTCCCGGCTTTTACCTGCATGGGATTAGGTCTGGTGTGGAGCCTGCATTTTCCCATCAATAAACACCTATGGACCAGTTCTTTTATTTTGCTCACAGCAGGTATGTCATTTCTGTTTCTGGCTTTGTTTTACTGGATAATCGATGTGCTGAAATATCAAAAATGGGCATTCTTTTTTAAGGTGATCGGCATGAATTCTCTAACTGTTTACCTGGCATACCGGTTTATTGATTTCTATCATACCTCATATTTGCTTTTTGGAGGCCTGTATGCACCTACTCCCGAACCCTGGCATAAAGTATTTGAAGCTTTGGGAGCTTTACTACTAGTCTGGCTATTGTTGTATGGCTTATACCGCCAAAAACTGTTTCTCAAGATTTGATTCTACCAAGCCAGCCATCATAATTAAGCTATTGCATAAAATGGCTCTATAGAACTATTCTGTTTTTCTATTCTACATTCCCCATATTGATCAGGTTGTATTTATTCAATCCTGGTCTAAACAGGTATTCATGAGGAAAATATCCTTTGGCCGATTGCCTGTCGTATTCTGCTTTGCTGATTCTTTTCCCATCCATAAAATAAATCGTAGTATCAGGGAGTGGAGACAAGGGAATAAACCTGTGCAGCAATACAATCATTTCATCAGAAGAAGTAATTTGCATGGCCAGTGGAGGATACATGTTATCAGATTTAATTGTATAAAAGTCCATAGGGACAAATTCTAAAATTTGATCTTCCTCACTCACTTCAATTGAAAATTTGCCTTCTTTATTTGTTATCGTACTTTTAGAAGTTCCTACTACCAGAACCTTTACATCTGCCATCAGTTTCCCATCCTTCGCCGTTTTAACAATTCCTTGTATCACTCTACCTTGCATCACAGCTTGTGAATGATTACTGTTAGCTTTCTGCCATCCGCTCACGTCTGCCAATATGTAGGCAGAACCGCTATCATAGAACTGAGCCTTGGAATAACTTACTAACAGCAGGCAGCCTGCAACTATTACTATCACCCAGCTGTAATGAAGCCAGGTACGTTTAGCCGAACGTGTTTGGTTGATCATTTGAATACGTGCTTTCATAATAGAACTGGAGAAGGGATTGGTGAGTGGAATCGGAATTTGATTGCTGCTTATAGAAAGTAAACTGAGCTGGTACGCCTGGGGATTTGCACCACCTTTGAGTACCTCGTCATCAGCGAGATACTCCAGATTAAGCGCCATCTGTTTTTTATGCCACCAGGCGAAAGGATTAAACCAGAAGAATAACAGATATATTTCCATCAGTAAAAGATCTGCGCTGTGCCATTGCCTGAGGTGAACTTCTTCATGATCCAGAATATGATTCAATGTATCCCCGGCATACCGCTCCTTATATATGCCTATGTAGCCGAAAAAAGAAAAAGGTGTTTCAATACCTGGATGTATCAGTAGGGTATAATTTTTATAGGATTCTTTCTGAGCCTTGCCGGTAAGTTTTATAAGGGATAACACCCGAAGCAAAAGCCGGATCAAGAGCAAAATCACCACTGCCCAGTATAAAAAAGTAAACGCTTCCATAACTGTTGCTAACAATGAGCGTTCTGCAGGCAGTACCTGCGGACTTATCGGAGAAGTAGTAAAGGTGGTAGAAACAGACAAAGAAGTAAGGATTTCGGGCGTTGCAATAGGTGTTTGCCAGCTAGGATAGGGGAGAAGTGGACCCAGGCAGGAAATAATCAGGCTGCCCACCAGAAACCATCGGTTGCTATGAAAAAAGGTCAGCTTTTGCAGGTATGCGCTATAGAAAATCTGTAAAACGGCAAGCAATACACTTGCCCCAAGCAGATAAAGTATAAAAGCAGTCATTTGGATTGTTTTTGTTTGTGAATCATTTGCAGAATTTCTTCCAGATCCTGAGCTGAAATTTTCTCCTGTTGTGCAAAAAAGGACACTAATTTTTTGTAGGAATTATCAAACCTGTCGACTAAGCTGGCTGACAAGTTAGCAATGAAGGTGTTCTTGTATTCTTCTTTCGAGCAGAGCGGATGATACTGATAGGTATTCCCATATTGAACATGGCCAATAAATCCCTTTTCTTCTAGGTTTCGAATCATGGTAGAAACCGTATTGTAATGGGGTTTAGGATCAGGAAGGCGCGGAATTAAATCCTTTACAAAAGCTTGTTTAAGCTTCCACACCACTTCCATAAGTTCTTCTTCTTTAGGACTTAATTTTTTCATATATAAGAGTATAAATGATCAAATGTGAGGTTTAACTAGTTATGATAGTTTATTAACTAATGTATATAGTTATATAACGTAATGCAGTAGTTGATGGTATATTATTTATTAAAAAATGTTATACCATTAACTTAAAAAAATGGGAAGGATTAATTTTTACTCTTTACAAGATGAATATCTGGTAATTTCCACTATAGGCACTAGTGTTTCAGTTGGCAGAAATCAAAAGGGCAGTTTAGCTAAGTCTACGTTTCCACCGGACAGAATAATTCCTACTTTTTGTCCCGCAAAAAATTCTTTGTTTTTGATCACAGCCGCCAGAGCTACGGCAGCAGAGGGTTCTACGATAATTTTCATCCGTTCCCATATCATTTTCATGGCTTGTGTAATTTCCTGGTCACTTACCAGATAAATATCCTTTACATGTGCATGGATAATGGCCAGGGTACGTTCGCTAAGTGTGGTAAGAAGTCCATCGGCAATGGTATTAATAAAGGATGGTTTTTCTACTACGCCACTTTTAAGAGAATATATTGCATCGGCTGCACCTTCAGGTTCTGCGCCAAAAACAGAAGTTGATGGTGAAAAGTAATGGGCAGCCAAACAAGACCCGCTTAACAAGCCGCCACCGCCTACTGGGGCTACCATTGCATCTAATACAGTATCCAGATCTTCTATTAATTCTTTGGCTGCTGTTGCCTGACCGGTAATTACCCTGTCGTTGTCGAAAGGATGTACCAGTACAGCTCCTTTACTGGCCATAACTTGCCTGACACCTTCTTCTCTTGCCTCCAGGGTAGGGTCACATTCGATAATTTGGGCTCCATACGAGCGAACAGCATCCTGCTTAACCTGTGGAGCAGTTCTGGGCATAACAATGTATGCAGGCAGGCCTACTTTTTTTGCTGCATAGGCTAGTGCCTGGGCATGATTTCCTGAGGAATGAGTGGTAAGTGAGTTTGCTTCCTGGCGCTCAATGATCTGCAATACAGCATTCAGACCTCCTCTGGCCTTAAAGGCACCTATTTTCTGAAAATTTTCACATTTGAAATAAATGCTTGCCCCGGTCAGTTTATTGATGGTCTCATTGGTAAAAACGGGAGTTCGGTGTATATAGGGACGTATTCTATCATGGGCTTCCTGTATATCTTGTAAAGTAATCATAGTATATGGTTTGTATAAAACTATAAAAGCAGTTGAAATGGGACGGAAAGACTTGAAATTAAAGATATATTTTACTGGTCAATAAGTAAGAGTACACAATTAAGTATAAGATTTTGGCAAATTGTATCTTTGCTTATGCGTTATATCAAGAAGATTACAGACAAGCAAAAACAAGACTTAGAGAAGATTCATAAAGATAGTAAAAGTTATCAGGAACGTAACCGTTGCCAATGTATACTGTTATCCAATCAAGGCTATCAAGTACAGAAGTTAGCAAGCATTTTTCAAGTAAGTCAGTTAAGTATTTATAAGTGGTTTGATCGCTTTGAGAAAACAGGTGTGGTAGGGTTAAAGAACCAAAAAGGGAAAGGCAGAAAACCCATCCTTACTACCAGTAATGCTACCCATGTTGAAGTAGTGGAAAATAGCATAGAGAAAGAAAAACAACAACTTAAATTAGCTAAGCGAGAGATAGAAGCTAAATTAGGCACGGCTATGAGTGAGATGACCTTGAAGCGGTTTTTAAAAAAATTGACTACCGATGGAAACGTTTCCGTAAATGGATAAAGCCATTGCAAAACAAAGAAGCATATGAGCAGAAAGTCAAGCGATTACATGCTTTGCTTTATTTGGCACAGACAGGCAGTATAGATTTATATTTTGGAGACGAATCAGGGTTTTGCCTTACCCCTTGTGTACCTTATGGATGGATCAAAAAAGGCGAACACGCCCCTATTTTATCCCAAAGAAGTACAAGGATAAATGTATTTGGCTTGTTAAGTACAAATAATGAGTTGCTTACTTATCAGAAAAGTGGGAGTCTAAACGCTGACTTTATCATTGAATGTGTAGAGGCCTTCTCAACATCTATTTCCAAGTTTACTGTCATAGTCTTAGACAACGCCTCCTGGCATACATGTGGCCTATGGGAAGTCAAAAAAGAAGAATGGGAACAGAAAGGATTATACATCTTTTTGCTGCCTAAGTATAGTCCTCATCTTAACAGGATCGAACGATTTTGGAAGCAGGTGAAATATCATTGGCTCAAAGCCGAAGACTATCTGTCTGTAGAAGCGCTTAAGGAGGCACTTTATACCATCTTTTCAGGATTGGGTACTTACTTTAAACTTGATTTTAAAAAACTTGAAGTAGATGAAAATATTATACTTAATTGTGTTTAATTACTTAGTTATTGATAAATATATCTATTCTGCTTTTTTTATAATAGCTAACCAGGATGTACTATCTGTTTTTTTGTAAAAATATCAAGGCACTGACATACCATTGTCAGTGCCTTGATATAGATTTGATAATAATTTTGATGCAAATAGCTATGATAGAAAACCGACAGTAAAAAAGCAGTTAAAACCAGAAGCTACAGGCATACTTATCACAAACACCACCTATGCAATTAATGGATCAGGAACAAATCATTATCAAAGGAGCCAGGGAAAATAATCTTAAAAATGTGTCCTTACAAATACCTAAGAAGAAAATCACCGTCTTTACAGGCGTATCCGGATCTGGAAAATCTTCTATCGTATTTGATACCATCGCTACCGAAGCACAACGGCAATTGTTTGAAGGATTCAGCATGTTTATCCGCAACTTTCTGCCCAGGTATGCGCATCCCGATGCAGATAGTATCGAAAACTTAAGCATGGCCATTGTGGTAGATCAAAAGCGTCTGGGTGGAGGCTCTCATTCCACATTGGGTACCATTACTGATATCTCCCCAGTGATGCGCTTGCTATTCTCCCGGGTTGGAAAACCATTTGTGGGATATTCCAATGCTTTTTCTTTTAATGATCCACAGGGAATGTGCCCGGAATGCAATGGGATCGGACGGAAAATGGGCGTGATTGCCGATGATTTTGTTGATCCTTCCAAATCACTTAACGAAGGTGCGATCCAGGTTCCTTTTTTTGCTACCTGGGAAAAGGAGATGTATAAGAATACCGGATTTTTTGATAATGATAAAAAGATTTCCGACTACACAGAAGAAGAACTGGATCTGCTGCTGCATAGCAAGCCCCGAAAGTTTAAGCTTCAGATTGGCGGCAGCACCATGAATGCAACCTATCTGGGTATTATCGAAAAGTTTACCCAGTCGTATATTAAACGCGATATTAAAACCCTATCAGAACGGACGCAAAAAATAGTAGCGCCTTTTATCAAAATGGCTCCCTGTCCGCTGTGTAAAGGTGCCCGGCTCAATCAGTCCGTGCTAGGATGTAAAATTCACGGATATAATATTGCCCAGCTTTCTGCCATGGAAGTAGGCGACTTAATCGATTTTCTGCAAACCATCCATGAGCCTGTGGCGGCACCAATGGTTCAAACCCTCACGGAACGCCTCGGACACCTGGTAGATATCGGCCTGGATTACCTCACCTTGAACCGGGAAACCGATACATTATCAGGCGGAGAATCGCAGCGGGTAAAAATGGTAAAACACCTAAGCAGCAGCCTCGTGGATGTGATGTACATTTTTGATGAGCCCAGTGTAGGCTTGCATCCCAGAGATGTATACCGCCTGAACGGATTATTGCAGAAATTACGAGATAAAGGAAATACGGTAATCGTGGTGGAACATGATCCGGAAGTGATTAAAGTAGCCGATCATATCATAGATGTGGGTCCGCATGCCGGCAGTCATGGTGGACAGATCATGTACCAGGGAAATCTTTCGGGTTTACTTTCGGCTTCAACCTTAACTGGCAAATTTATGAAGCAGTCTTTACCCTTAAAAACCAATTACCGCACTTTCACAGGAAAACTGGCTATTCGAAATGCTAAAATTAATAATCTGAAAAATGTAAGTGTAGAGATACCTACTGGTGTGTTAACGGTAGTAACTGGGGTGGCTGGTTCAGGTAAAAGTTCACTGATCAACCAGGTATTTCTCACGCAACATCCGGATGCGATTGTCATTAACCAGGCAGCGGTAGGCACTTCTACCAGGTCTAACCCGGCTACTTACACAGGCATCATGGATCAGCTTCGCAAAGCATTCGCCAAAGCAAACAAGGTGAGCGAATCTTTGTTCAGCTTCAACTCGAAAGGTGCTTGTGAGAATTGCCAGGGGCTGGGAGTGATCTATACGGATCTTGCTTTTCTGGATGGCGTGAAAACACCCTGCGAAATATGTGGCGGCAAACGGTTTAAGGAAGAAGTACTGGCTTATAAACTAGAGGGCAAATCCATTTCGGATGTACTGGAAATGACCATAGAACAGGCGCTGGAGCAAATGAAACTAAAAGAAGTACAACATACCCTGCAAACCATGAGCGATGTAGGGCTCGATTATCTGACACTTGGGCAGCCCCTGAGTACACTTTCGGGAGGGGAGTGCCAGCGGATAAAACTGGCCAGTGAATTACATAAAAAAGGAAGTATTTATGTAATGGATGAACCCACCACAGGCTTACATATGTCGGATGTAGGGCATCTGCTGGCATTAATGAACCGGCTGGTAGAAGGCGGAAATACGGTAATTGTGATCGAACATAACCTGGATATTATTAAAAATGCAGACTGGATTATTGACCTTGGCCCGGATGGCGGAAAAAATGGCGGAGAAATTATTTTTGAAGGAACGCCTGAACAGATTTTACATTCACCTACTTCACTTACAGGAAAATATTTAAAAGAGTCGATACATGGTAGAGATTTTTAAAACCAATATTGAGAATAAAAAACAAGCAGAACGAATTCTTGCTTCCCTTTCAGCCACGTTTCCAGACTTGAAAGTAAACGTGGATCTGGAGGATTGTGATAAGATTTTAAGAGTAGAAGGGGAGGCCATTGTGCCCGATAAAGTGATTGATTTTGTAAGCGTAACCGGGCATCACTGTGAGATGCTCCCGGAGTGATTGTTATGGGGTAGGTTGCCAGAAATGGAAGCAATAAGGTAATGGGTTATAATTAACATAGCTAAATGGTGGTGTGCCCTTCTGCGTTAGCATTGCCCTTTGAAAGGGACCTGCGCGTCTAAGCTGGGTTTAAGCAACCTTCTTTGATTAATACTCTTCTATATCAATCATTACTGGCTTCCCTGTTCCATAATCAATTTGGTAAAAGACTTTTATTTCCGCGGTTGAAAATGAAAATATTCTATTCTTTGTAGCAAATTCGTAAGTAATAGTAACTATACCTTTAGAATCAATTTCTTCAATAGAAACTTTGGAATCGTAATTACCAGGCGCAGAGTTGATTTTTTTATGCTGCCAAAGTACCTCTTGTTCAACTTTCTCAGGAGAAAATTCATATTCCTGCCAGGGTTTTAACTGGTTGACTTTTCCAATTATTAACTTGTCGGAATGATGACCTGAACTTGTTTTCAAAATTACCCAATTACCCACTTCTTGGAGTTGTTCATTTTTAGGCCATGTTTGGCCGGAATACCGGCCTGAACCCAAAGAGAATATATGATCAATACTATCTTTATATGTATAATCAATAGAGTAATCGTAAGAGTGAAAATCATTTGAATAATCTACAATACAGATTAAAGTTCCTCCTATTTTTTGAGGAATTTCTGCAGTAAAGGTTGTATCTGTTAAAGCCTCTTGTACAAATTCATCAGCCTTCTTTTCTTCAAAGTTACAGCTATATAAAAATATCAGCAGAATTAATGCTATTATAGTTATTGTCTCTTTCATTATAGGTTGCCTAATAAATCTGCATGCACATGACCTGGAAGACTACTATTCTATGAAAAACAATTAAACATATAAATAATATGACTTTTAATAGCAGCTATTGACTATATGTTTTAAGCAGATTGAGGCGCTCTTGCTATATTCTCAGTAGGCTTCTTATCTTTGCCTAGATCCAATGTACTGGCTTCAAGGGGGTAGTTTCCGGTCAGTTGCTTAGAACAGTAAAAGCTATTCATACATACCGACATATAGAGCGCTCCTAAACGCAGGTGCCGGAGTGAATGCCATATCCGCTGGATACTGTGGGTAAAAGAAAATGCCCGTTTCCACAAGTTCCGATGGCTTTCCAGTAAAGTTTCCGGTGACATCCGGTGAGGAACAAAAGCGACATTATAACCATTATAATACTCCCAGCCTCTGTCGTCTAAAATTCTATCCTGTTTCTCCAGCTGGTTGTAGAGAGGTGTTCCTTTAAAGGGAGTAAGTATACTCAGGAATGGAACGTCCACACCGATTTCAAGCAAGCGGTCGGCCATTTCCACTATACTTTCCGGACTGTCATGATCGAAACCGGAAATAAAACCTGCCATTACACAGATGCCTCTTTTATGCAATGCGTCCACTGCCTTTTTATAATATTCTATTTTATTCTGCCGCTTATTGGCATCGCCTAAGCTTTCTTTAGAAAAGGTTTCAATGCCAAAGAAAATACCAATACAGCCTGAAGCCTTCATCAGATCAAGTAGCTGTTCATCTTTGGCAATATCCAGGCTTGCCTGAGTGAGCCACCATTTTTTCAGGGGAATCATCGCCTCTAGTAGTTGCCTGATGTAGGGACGGTTAATAGTCAGATTGTCGTCCCAGAACCAGACTACTTTCCGCTGCCACCAGTAGGGAAATTTATTGTATTGAATATTTTTAATTACCTCCTCCACCGGACGTAGCCGGAAACCTGGATTGAGGCTGGGAACTGTACAAAAAGAACAGGTAAAAGGGCACCCTCTGGTAGCCTGAATAACCCGGGGAATAAAAAAATTACCTTTTAATAAATCATACCGGGGTGTAGGCATTTGCTGCATATCACAAGGTTGTCCCTGATAAACTGTTTTCAGGCATCCCTTTTCACAATCGTCGAGCAGTTGCGCCCATACTGTTTCCGCTTCTCCAACCACAATGGCATCGAAGTACGCCAAGGCTTCGTCCTGGCAATAGGTTACATGCGGACCACCAGCTATTACAATCTTTCCCCGCTTTTTATACGCGGTAGCCAGGTGGTAAGCCTCCGGAGCAAAACCACTAAAGAAAGAAATGGCAATTACATCCGCATCCGTATCCAGATGGACGGCTTCCACTTGTTGATGGATCACATTTACCTGGTACTTGGCCGGAGTAAGTGCAGCCAGGTGAATACCAGTAATAGGGGGTACAAAATCGACAGCATGGCCTTTCTTATACCGTTGAATATAGGCGATAATAATATCTATTTTCATGGGAAACTGCTTGAGTATAGATCAAAATAATAATTTAATTATGAATTAAAAAGTACTTTGAAATACAAAGTTAATATTACTTTTGACTTTCTCTATTATTTGGCTATGAAAATTTTTAGCGAGGGGATTATAAAAAAAGATATAATTAGTTTGCGGTATAATTGATATTAGTAATACGTACCAAGCATAAGAATTAGCATAATATAAGCTATAAAACAAGGAAGTACATAGATTGGGCTCTATATACTTACCTTCCGGGATTGATATAAAAATCGCAGGATTATTTTTTGATTGCCTTACAGGTGCCATTGTAAGTAAGTGCACCAGTGGTTTTATAGGTAAAGTTCAGCAGGTTGCCGGTTAAAGTGCCGGAGCCTGATACCTGCAGGATAGCGCCATTGGTGCCATTGAAGGTTTGGGAGGGAATCGTTAGCTTAGTGCCTTCTACAATTGCCTGTACAGGCTTATTGAGCATATCGGCAAAATTAGAGATCTGCAACTGTCCGGAAACATTGGCTATGGTAATCTCATAATTATAGGTATAGCCGCTGGAAGCGCTCAGGTCTTCTACCTGATAATTGCCAACAAATAAAGTCCGGGTGTCAGGGGCTTTATCTTCATCCTTCTGGCAGGAAGTGAAGGCAAATAAAAAGCTGATTACAAATAGAATGCTTGTACTAAAATGAATAATGGAGTGAGAAAGAGTTTGGAAAAGTTTCATGGAGTTATGTTGTTTTTGTATGCCACAAAACTATAGCAATGGGAAGGGCAGGTGTTAACACAAATGGAACAAACCCTACTACATTTGGAACATATGGCTTGAAACCGTAAAAAGGCAGAAAATAGTATCAATTCACATCTTTCTTCGCCACATATTCATTGGGTAACACCCCAAAAAGGTCTTTAAAGCATTTAGCAAAATAAGACATATTGCTGAAACCAACCTGATAGGCAATCTCACTCACATTGCCCCCTTTCCCTCCGATAAGCGCAGCCGCCCGTTTGAGGCGGAAATGGCGGATAAACTCATTTACCGACTGGCCGGTTAGAGCTTTTATTTTACGGAGCAGATGTTGCCGGCTCATGTTCATTTCCTCGGCAAATTTTTCTACCGAGAAATCTTCATCGCCGATGTATTTTTCCATCAGTTGCAGGGCATGTTCCAAAAAACGTTCATCTACCGACGTAACTGAAATATCCTTGGGTTGAATAATCAGCTCGCGGCTATACGTTTTCCTTAAATTTTTACGGCTTTCCAGCAAATTTTTTATCCGGACTTTTACCTCTTTTATGTTAAAGGGTTTGGTCAGGTATTCATCTGCACCCAGTTCCAGCCCCTGCAATTTATTTTCGATGGTAGTTCTGGCGGTAAGCAAAATGAAAGGAATATGACTGGTCCGTTCATCCTGGCGGATCTGGGTGCATAATGTAAATCCATCCATAACCGGCATCATCATATCACTGATGATCACGTCTGGAATGAGTTCAATAGCTTTCTCCCAGCCCACCTTTCCGTTTTCTGCCAGAACAATCTGGTATTCATCGTTCAGGCTTTCCTGAATATATGCCCGTAAGTCTGCATTGTCTTCTACCAGCAATACCAGAGCTTCTGAAGGAATGCTTTTGTTTTCGAAGAATGCCTGGTATTCCTTATTTGCGATTTCACTGTCATTCTCCTGATTAGGCACATAAATCTCCTGTGGCAGGGGGGAAACAGATATGGATTTTGCCGACTCCGATTTTGGTAAGGGCAATTCAAGTGTAAATGTAGTGCCTGCCTGTAGCTGGCTTTGCACTTCAATTGTTCCATGCATGAGTTGTACCAGTTCTTTTACCAGCGACAATCCGATTCCACTTCCTTCATAGGCCCGAGAACTGGAACTGTCTACCTGATAAAACCGGTTGAATATTTTATCAATTTCCTCCGGCGGTATACCCGGACCTGTATCAGAAATAGCGATAGTAACGGTTTGCGGTGAGTTTTCTTCCGGAAGAGTTACCTTAAAATCAATACGTCCGCCATCTGGCGTAAACTTAAAGGCATTGGATAGTAAATTATAAAGGATAGTTTCCACTTTTTCTTTATCGAAACTGGCTTCGTAACTAGGGGAAGGAATATGTAGCTCAAACCGGATGTTGCGGTTTTCGGCCAGGGACTCAAAGGAAGAAATAAGCACGCGTAAAAAGTAAATAAAATCGGAAGGTAGTGGCAAAAGCTTCATGCCTCCGGATTCCAATTTAGCCAGGTCCAGTAATTGATTGATCAGTTGTTGCAGCCTGCGGGCATTCCGGTGCATACGTTCGGCTTCTATCAAACGCAGCTTTTTATCCTGCTTTTCTTCGATGAATTTTTCCAGCGGACTTAATATCAGAGACAAAGGCGTGCGGAATTCGTGTGAAATATTGACAAAGAAATTCGTTTTGACCTTATCCAGCGCTTTTAACTGTTCCGCATTCATTCTCAGTTCTTCCGACTGCTGTTCCAGTTGACTATTCTTATTGGTAATTTCAAGGGTGCGGAGGGCAATCTCTTTTTTCAGGGCTTCTTTTTCCTGCCTCAACTGATAGGAACGCCAGCGGACAATTCCCCACATAAATAATCCACCACTCAAGGCATAAACCAGGTATGCATAGATACTTCTGAACCAGGGAGGTGCTACTACAAAACTGAAAGTATCCGGTTTACTGATGATACCAGCATAATTGCGTGAGCGGACCAGAAAGGTATAGTTACCTTCCCAGATTCTGGCATATTCCTTTGTGGTTTCCTTCGTCCAGGCCGACCAGTCTTCATCAAATCCTTCCAGTTTATATTGAAAAGTATTGGCCTCGCCAGCAGTAAAATTGGTAGAAGTAAATTCGAACCGGAAGGCATTAGACATGTACGGAAAAGTTAAGCGCTGGCGGCTGCCGCCGATACCCTGAAAGAAAACAGAATCTCCTTGCAGCAGGATTCTATTCAGATAAGTAGCAAAACTAGTATCAGGCTTTACAGGTTTATTCACTTCCTGGCGTACAATACCTCCAAATGCTGCATACCACACAAAACCATTGGGTTCGGGATAAGTAACCAGTCCTACCTGTTCCAGAATCCGTGAAACATCCATCCGTTGTACGTGATAGGTATTTCCGGAAGCTGGTGAGATGATAAGCTGTTGTTTGCTGCCATCTTCTTTCCGCCGGGTTTTTGCCCAGAAAGCACCTCTGCTATCTGTATCTGTTACCGGAAATATACTTTCATTGGCAAGCCCGAATTTTTGAGCAAAAGTAGTATCCGGAGAAAAACGGTTGGTTGTATAGTTAAAGCGGAAAAGTTTACTCTCTGTTCCAACCCGGAATATCTCCTGCTGGCCAATGCTGTTCATTTTGATATAGCCTTCCGGCAAACCCTCTTTCGGACCAAAATGGGTACTAGTAGGCTTATCATAATCAATAGAACCGTCTGCTTGTAAAAAAGACAGCAAATAGGCTCCCTGTGAAAAAGTGTATAGCCAAAGCCTGCCAGGCAAGGTTTCATTGAATTTAATATCATCGGCTTGCATATTGATTGCACTGGCAGGCTGCCAGTTGCCATTCACCAGCCGCAGGGATTGTAATTTACTCTCTTCTGCGATCAGAATGCGGGTACTATCAGCCTTATAGCGGTGAAGTGCAATGGCCGAAATATCTGTAAGCTGTTGTATCTTATTATCGTTTACCTCAAACACACCTTGTTTGGAAGCAACCAGCAGGCGATTATTTACTGGCAGAAGTTTCCAGCAGGCAGAATTAATCTGAGGGATTTTTTCAAAATAGGATTGCTTATTCGGATACTCAGCCGGACGTAATACAAATAATCCCACACTGGAAGCAATATACAACTCGCCATTGTAGCGGCATATATCATACGGGCTGCCTTCAAATCCCCGGTTTTCCAGATAGATATTCAGGCCATTGCTGATTTCAACCCGGCTGATGCCATTGTCCAGCGAAAGCCATACATCTCCGGTGCGGTCAGTTGCCAGGCTTAATACGGTATTGGTAGGCAATCCATTTTCTTTGGTGATCGTGTAACGGATCTGCCCCTGATGGTCAATGGCTATAACACCGCCTGTAAGTGTTCCGAAAGCAAAAAGGCTGTCTGGCAGTAATGTTCCGGTGTATATTTGTTTTTCTTTTAAATAAGCATCTGCCTGCGTTATGAATGGCGTTATCTGCTTTCCGTCATAGAGAAAAAGCCCTTCAGTTTTGGTAGCCAGCAGCACACGACGCTGGTTATATGGCAAAACGGTATATATTTTCTTGTCTTTGAGAAACTCTCCGCCAGTTGCCAGGACAAATTTACCGCCTTCCAGGCGCATTACGCCTTTCCCATATTCATGTAAATACAGCACATCTTGCCAGAAAAATGCCCGGTGATATGTCTCAGGATCAGGAAAGTACTGGAAGTGTAATAGTTGCCCGTTCCAGGAGAAAATACCCGTTTCTGCTTCCACGTATACAAGCCCTTTGTGTAGATGCATATTCCAGATATTGCCCATACGCTTGTGTTCTGGCTTCACCTTCGGCAACATAGATACATATACAAAGCGGCCATCTATACCTTGTTCCAGATAGCCAAAATCGTCGAGTGCGCCCACCCATACTTTTCCTGCCTCATCCATTACCATCGACCGGATCACACTTTTGGCAGGCGTTTCTACCAGTGTCCAGGCTTTGCCATCATAGATCAATACGCCATCTCCATTGGCAAAAAACAGGATACCTTGTTTATTCTGGAGTGCCTGCCAGTTTTGAAAAGAAGCCTTATACTCTTTGGGTGTGTAATTCTGAAAATAAAAACTGCCCCTTTCCAGGTCAGGACGCGGAAGTTGAGTAGCAGAGGGAACATGCGCTTGTGCCTGGCAGCAAAGTACTGGCAGAAAAAACAACAATGTACCTATCCATCTGGTTAGCAAGGGTATGATGCAGTATGTAGTAAATACCTGATTTTTTATTCCTCAGTAAGATAGGATGAAAACTTAAATTCTACAGCTTTATACCTGCTCAAAATTTACTTATGTTTCAGTTTTTCAGGTAATGTATTCATTACATTTTCCAAAAAAATACACTTTAATGCCTGAACAAATCAAATAAACTATACATTTATGACTGCATTTTTTCAAAGAGAGCTATTTAACAGGAGATGATCGGATGATGGCAACAAAAGAGTATGTGTTAATGCTGGGCTGTTTTGATACCAAAGGAATGATTTTTTCCTTTCTGCGCAACTGTTTACTGGAACAGGGAGAACAGATTATCACCATCAATACAGGTGTGATGGGCACTACTGACCTTTTTCCTGTAGATTTTGAAGCCGATCAGGTTGCCTTGGAAGCTGGGTTGAACATAGCAGATCTGAGAAAAAAGAGAGACCGGGGATATGCCGTGGATAACATGGCAAAGGGAGCGGCAAAAATCGTTGCTGATCTGGTAACTGCTGGTGGAATGAAAGCAGCGATTGGAATGGGAGGGGGAGGTGGAACCTATATTGCACTTGCGGCCATGCAGGCAATTCCTTTAGGGATTCCCAAATTTTGTTTAACTACTATAGCTACAAAAGAATTATCCCGGCAGATGGGAAGCAAAGATATTACGTTGATGCCTTCCATTGTTGATCTGGCAGGACTTAACAGCATCAGCAAACTGTTGATCAGGCAAGCAACTGCAGCGGTTTGTGCGATGGCAAAAGTAAAAGCTACGCAGGAAGATACTGGTGTTAAAAGAATTGCCATCAGCATGTTTGGCAATACAACGGCTTGTGTAGATAAGTGTATGGAATTACTCGAAAAACAAGGCTACGAAGTACTTGCCTTTCATGCGACTGGTGTGGGTGGTAAAACCATGGAGTCATTAATCCGGGAGGGCTGTTTCGATGCTCTTTTAGATATTACTACTACCGAGCTGGCAGATGAACTATGTGAGGGGGTGATGAGCGCCGGTCCTGACCGTATGAATGCTGCTGCCCAGATGGGGATACCACAAGTAGTAGTTCCCGGTTGCCTGGATATGGTAAATTTTGCACAGATGGATACCGTACCTGAGCTATATAAATCACGAAAACTATATAGCTGGGCGCCTGATGTAACCTTAATGCGAACCAATCAGGAAGAAAACAGGATACTGGGAGAAAGACTTGCCCGGAAAGTGAACCAGTCTGCTGCGCCAGCAGCTATTTTGTTACCCTTACAGGGAATATCTCAGATAGATGCACAAGGTGGTGTGTTTTATCATCCCGAAACAGATAAGATTTTATTTGAATCCATAAGAAAATATGCGGCAGATCCGGTGCAGGTAATAGAAGCAGATGCCCATATCAATGATGAAGAGTTTGCCCGGATGGCTGTGCAGGTATTATTAGATATGATAAAACAACATACAACCGACATACATAAACAAGCCCAGATATAAAATCAACTTATGCCAAATCCATGGACAGGTAAGGGAAATCCCTACACCAGACAAGAAGTAAGAGACCGCTTACAACATACACTAAATCAGAATAAGGCCATTATTGCGGCAGGTGCCGGTACCGGGATAAGTGCTAAATTTATTGAAAAAGGCGGCGCTGATCTGATTATTATCTACAATTCAGGCCGCTTCCGGATGGCAGGTCATGGATCTACCGCCGGGTTGATGGCGTATGGAGATGCCAATGCGGTGGCTATGGAAATAGGAGAGTTTGAAGTATTGCCAGTGGTGGAAGAAATCCCTGTGATTTGTGGGGTACATGGGTCCGATCCCCGGCGGAGGATGTGGCATCATTTATTAAAAGTGAAAGAAATGGGCTTCTCTGGTATCAATAACTTTCCGACACATTCTATTGTAGACGGGCATTTCAGAAATGTGCTGGAAGAAACAGGGATGGGTTTTAATAAAGAAGTAGAAATGGTACGGCTGGCAACAAAGATGGATTTGTTCTCTATTGTATATGTAGCCAAACCTGAGGAAGCCAGGCAGATGGCAGAAGCAGGAGCAGATGCTATTATCGCACATGTAGGAACAACTACAGGTGGTTCAATAGGTGTAGTAGAAGCAACCTGCACCATGGATGAAGCCATTGAACGGACCACTAACATTATACAAGCCGGGAAAGAAGTGAATCCAAACATATTTTTTCTTACCCATGGAGGACCTGTTAATACTCCTGAAGATGTCCGCAGTATCATTGCTAAAACAGAGGCACATGGCTTTGTGGGGGCATCCTCTCTGGAACGGATGGGCGTAGAAGCCTCATTAACAAATTTGACCCGCCAGTTTAAATCGATTGAATTACCCCATAGAAATAAATAACTGAAAGAAAAACAAAACTACCGGCTCAAAGCCGGTAGTTGATTGAGCGTCAGCATATAGGCAAGTTCAAACATTCAAGTAGCTCAGGCAATTAATAAGCCGCTTATTTCTTTGCTAGTTGGGCTTCCCTGAGCATTTGCATAAATGGTTTTCCTTGTTTAATGTTAGTTTCTTTGAGGTCAAATGCCTTTTTTACTTCTTCAAAATTTTCATAATTGATGGAAGCTTTCCGTCCGTTGGGAGAATCATCGGCAGGAACAATCACAATACGGGCCACCACATCCTTAAATTCAGTCTGGGTATCCAGGGCATAAGAAGCTTCCAGGAAAATACGCACATCTTCTGCTGAAAAATCAAAATTCATATTTAAGATTCCTTTGGAATTAAAATAACTCACTGGCATCATCCGCCAGATATCCAAAGGTTCATTATCGGTTTCTACCTGATCCCATAACAGATACACCAGGGCTACATCTTCTAAGTAAATTTCATCGTTGGCGGGAAAAGTATAAATCATTTCCCATTTGTTAGCAGCATTTAAATCAAAAATTCTTTCATACATAAGGGCTACCGTTTGACTGCCAGCCTGTCCAGCCGGTCCTTGTGGTCCGGTAGGGCCAGGCGCACCTGGGGCTCCCGGAATGCCCGGATCTCCTTTGCAATTCCATAAAATACAGGCCAGTATAAGCCATACCATTGCGTTAAAAGTATATTTTTTCATAGTACTCGTGTTAATAATCCTTTTTAAGTTACAATTCATTCTATTAAAAGCAATATCAAAGAGAGGGCCAGAATTACTATTAGAAAGAGAGACAGTAACAAAATATACAGTTTATCCTTTTAATAGAGCAGATAAGATAGAATTGTTTAACTCTCCCGCCACATCTACTGTATACGCATTCAGTTCCAAGTATAGATTTTAGTTTGGTTTGGCCTTCCTGTTTTCTCCGATAAAAGTACTGGAACATGCTTTTACCCGGCAAGTATAGTATAATAGATTTATATCTGATTTTTTCTGTTTACTTATTTAAATATTACACCATGATATTGATGGTAGTTTGTCCATTATCTTCTCTGTACTTACCTTAAAAGGTATTATTACGATATCCATTATGTTCATATGTTCACTTTTTGCTTAGGCCTTTGCCTATGTCTGTTAATTTCTTTATGCTCTCTATTACTGCTTTCCCCTCTGTAGCTGCCAAAAAACTGAAGATCCTGCTTCCCTCCCTTTTCCGCGTGTACGGACAATTTCAATAGAACAGACAGCAAAAGGAGCTGTTTTTACGGGCGAAATATTTTATGCAGAAAATACTACTATTACTGATCATGGATTTGTCTGGAATACTGCTCGTAATGGAGGCATTAATGGTTCACAAGGTTACGAAAAGTCGCTTGGAGCTAAAATGGGCAAAGGAATATTCTCGATTCTCATTACCGATAATTTAACAAAAAACACAGAGTATACCTTAAAAGATTATGCATCGAATGGGCAGTATAGGGTGTATAGTTCGGTAATCAAATTTACCATCCGGAAATAATGATAACCTATTTGCTTATTAGAAAGTAATTTCTTCTCATACTTCTTAAAATTCGGTTTTTTTGCTAATTTATGCTGTGTCTCCCATCACAAGCATAAGTTAAGATCAATGATGGTTGAGAGTTTATTTCTGCCCAGCCAAAGAAAAAAAATATGGAACAGAAGTGCTGCATTTTGTTGTGAAATAAACATAACTACGCGTAACAACGCATCCTTTAGCGTCCTTTTTCCGGCACAAAGCTATACCCGAATTCAGTACTACTAGTAAGGATATTTAATCCATTAGCTTGCCTTTTATCAGCGCTTCTTGAAACAAACCTAACCAGAACGTATATGAAAACAGGAGCTTTGACCTTTCTTTTATTTTTACCCATTTTACTTATGGCACAATCAACTAAGCAAGTTACAGAAGCGTTTCTCCAGTCTTTTGCTGATGCCTTTAATGCACATGATGTGCAGGCAATCATATCTCATATGACGGATGACTGTATGTTTGAGGCTTCGGCAGGGCCAGCTATGGACGGCGAAAAATTTACAGGGCAACTTCAAGTGAAGAAAGCATTTGAACAAGTATTTATAACCTTTCCTGATGCGCATTGGGGGAATTCCAGACACTTTATTGCAGGAGACAGAGGGTTTTCAGAATGGATTTTTACAGGTACAAAATCAGATGGAACTAAGATTGAAGTTACAGGATGCGATTTGTTTACATTTAAGAATGGTAAAATAGCCATTAAGAATTCTTACAGAAAAAACCGCCTGCCTGCAAAATAAGAAGAAAATACCTGTTGCATGGGTTGATATTTTTGATATACATCACCTGGCTATTGGTCAACTGTCATTTCCATGGATAACAGGAGCCTTAATCAAAATGGAAGATATTTATTGACGGCGGAAATCCTTTGACACCTATATATTGAAATACGACACTTTTATCTGCCATAGTTACATACTTATTTTTAAGGAATTATACTTAATTAAACTATTGATTTTGTCTGTTAAGTTAGTTACCTTTCTTTCCTATTTTTAAGAGTTGATCATTCCTCAACGAAAAAAATCAATATCGCCATTGGTACTTTGAGGCAAGATTTAAGTAAAACCTGTGAATAAGTAAATCTTCCTTTGATACATGGGCCCGGCCCTCTTAATCTTTAGCCAGCTAAAATCTGTTCTTATGCTTTGTCTGCGAGAATTGTAATTGTATAAGCGCCTTTTATGCTTTTATACAGTTTGATAATGATTGCCAGTAGTTTGCTATGTGTATGTCAAACTAATACGTAACTCCCTCGTATGTATCTCAATATTAATTGTTTATCAGCCCCGAGGAAGGCTCGGTAATTCCATGCCTTGTACAAACGTATAATTAAGATAAGGCCTTGCTGTGAATTGTGCCGTTTTGTGTCATTTATTCCTGCATACCCGACTTATATGCAATGCTATATCTCGTTTTGCTTCTTAGATTTTTATAATAAATTTCATTAGCCAGTATATATTGTCAATTATTATTCTACCTAAAACCATCTTCAATGTATGTGCTGTATTTTTACTGGTAAAATACTTACGAAGTATGTATTCCCATTTTTTATATCTCTTTTGAATATATCACGCAACAGTATAAGGCTGAGAATTAATATCAGTTCGATATATTCCTGTAATAGAGTATGGTTGTATATCATACTAGCCCTTACCTTACATGTATCCAATTCCTCTAATGTAGCAGCTCAGCTTCCTCCCGGTGGATTCTCTTCAGCTGTAATCTCCACTGAATATAAAGAGGCAGTAGGGCTCACCTTTAGTAAGGATGGCAACGATATGTTTGTGTGGGAACGTACCGGTAAAGTATGGGTGGTGAATAACAATCAAAAACAGTTATTGCTGGATATTAGCCCGGAAGTAGGCAGCTGGCACGACCATGGTATGCTTGGTTTTGCCTTACATCCGCAATTTGAAACCAATGGTTTTTTTTATGTACTGTATGTGGTAGACCGGCACTACTTAATGACCGCCGGAACTGCTTCGTATAAGCCTGCTACAAATGAATATTTTACTGCTACCATTGGCAGGCTTACCCAATATACAGCTACAAAAACCGGAAATATATTCAGCGTTGATCCGGCAAGCAGAAAAATTCTGAT
This sequence comes from Rhodocytophaga rosea, assembly GCF_010119975.1. Classification (GTDB taxonomy): domain Bacteria; phylum Bacteroidota; class Bacteroidia; order Cytophagales; family 172606-1; genus Rhodocytophaga; species Rhodocytophaga rosea. The sequence goes on along the minus strand of NZ_CP048222.1, from coordinate 1,618,422 downwards.
CGGCCAAAGCAGAACTACCGGCATTCCAATACTGAGTAAAACCCATGGGGTGGGTACCTTGTTATTTGGCAGTGATGGCACCTTGCTTATATCAACCGGCGATGGGGCAAGTCCTTCTTCGGCTGATGTAGGCAGTGCTTCAGAAAGTTATTATTCCAGAGCACTGGCTGATGGTATTATTACTCCCCTGCATGATGTAGGCTCTCTCCGGTCTCAGATGCTGGAATCCCTCAACGGAAAAATTTTACGCATAGACCCGCTTACCGGAGAAGGTATTGCCAGTAATCCGTTTTATGAACCCTCGAATCCAAATTCGGTACGTTCCAGAATATGGGCTTTAGGCTTGCGGAATCCTTTCCGGGTAACTTTAAAACCAGGTACCGGAAGTATCGACCGCATAGCAGCCAACCCGGGTGTGTTGTATGTAGGGGATGTTGGCTGGAATACCTGGGAAGAAATTAATGTAGTAACCAAACCAGGAATGAATTTTGGATGGCCCATTTTTGAAGGATTAGAAGCGCAGGAAATATACAGCAATACCAAAACATCAAACCCGTATACTCCCAATCCCTTATTTCTGACCAATAATTGCAGTCAGCAGTATTTTACTTTTCAGGACCTGATCAAACAAACGACTGCCAGTGGAGTAGTTAGTTTCAAAAATCCCTGTGATAACTCGCAAAGTCTGCCTGCTTCTGTACAAACATTTATTCACAGCCGGCCAATTATAGACTGGAAACATGGAACTGGTCCTTCGCGGACAGGAATTTTCAATGGAGAAGCGGCAGCTATGATTAATATTGGTGCTTCAGGCTCTCCGGTAACAGGCCCTCAGTTTGGAGGGAGTTCTTCTACAGGAGGTGTTTTTTATACTGGAAATGATTTTCCGCCAGAGTACAAAAATACTTATTTCCATGGCGATTATGGGCTTGGATGGATTCGCAATATTTCCCTGACAGGCGATGATAAACCGGTTTCTGTTAAAAACTTTATCAGTACCGGCGCTTCTGTGGTATCCATGGCCACTCATCCTACCCTGGGCGGACTGTTTTATATACACTTGGGAATAGATGGCGCAGAAATCAGGCGGATTTATTATGGTGCCAGCCGTCCGCCGGTACCTGTTGCTACGATGGATAAATTCTATGGACCGAGTCCCTTGCAGGTGCAATTTACCGGCAGTAACTCTACTGACCCAGAAAATTCCGCTCTCACTTATGAATGGAATTTCGGAGATGGAACGGCTGTAAGTACACTGGCTAATCCTACCCATACGTTTATAGCACCTGCCGGAATTCCAGCTAAATATATTATCACCTTAAAAGTAACCAATAACAAAGGCATCAGTGCTGTAAACAACACGTTGTTTGTATCTGTAAACAATACTCCCCAGCGGTTACCATCACAAGCCCGGTAGCTAATTCTGTATATCCGATAGTAGGGCAGAGTACATATAATTTAAGGGCTACCGTTACCGATATAGAGCATACTGCTAACCAGCTTTTGTATGAATGGCAAACTATACAGCACCACAACACACATACACACCCTGGCGCGATAGACACCCTGCGTGAATCTACTACTATTATTTCTCCGGAAGGTGGATGCGACGGACAAACCTACTTTTTTGAGATTGTATTAAAAGTGACAGATGGAGCAGGCTTAACAGGAACGCAGAGTATATTTATGCAGCCTGATTGTTTTTCTCTGGTAGATAATGTAAATAATGCTACTGCTATTGCTGGCAACAAACAGATCACGCTCAACTGGACCAATCCCAATAGTTTTGATGAAGTTTTGATTGTAGCGAAAGCAGGTGCTTCTGTTGCCGGGGTTCCCAAAGGTGATGGAAGTGCGTATCAGGCAAATCTGAATTTTCAGGGTTTTGCTACGGCTTTTGATAGGGGAAAAGTAGTATATAAAGGCACGGCAGCTCCTCAAACGATAACCAATCTGACTAATAACCTGACTTATTATTTTACGATATTTACCCGGAAAGGCACCCTCTGGTCGAAAGGTGTACAAGTGCAGGCCATTCCTTTCGCACCCATTATACGGGAATTGTGGGCGATTGTACCCGGAACCACTCTGGCCAATATACCTGTTAATACGCCTCCTGCTTCCACCTCTCCGCTTTTGCAGTTTGAAAGTCCTGCAAATGTAGCTAATAATTATGGCAGCAGAGTAAGAGCGTTTATCCATACACCAGTGAGTGGCAGTTATATTTTCTGGATTGCCAGTGATGATAACAGTGAACTATGGCTGAGCACAGACGATAATCCGGCTAATAAACAAAGGATAGCCTTTGTCTCTTCGTGGACAAGCTCGCGTCAGTGGACAAAGTTTCCCTCACAGCAATCTTCGCCTATATACTTGCAGGAAGGACAGAAATATTATATCGAAGCCCTGCACAAAGAAGGCTCAGGGGGCGACCACCTGGCGGTAGGCTGGCAACTGCCAGGTGGTGGAGTATTTGAAAGACCCATACCTGGTTTCAGGCTTTCTCCCTATGTGGTTGCCAGTAATACTTTGAACAATGGATTGGCCGGATACTGGCCCTTAAATGAAACCAGTGGAAATATAGCGGCAGATCAATCCGGAAGCAATAATACTGGTACCCTTATCAATTCACCCATCTGGACTACTGAAGGTAAGGTGCAGGGAGCCTTACAATTTAATGACCTGCAAGGTAAATACATCAATGTACCTACTTTAACCTGGAAACCTTCCAATTTTTCAGTAGCCTGGTGGCTATATCCTTTCTCTCTGGGTACTTCCCGGCATCAGATATTGTCTGCTATTGGCTGGGGAGGTTTTATGTTTCATACAAATCTGGCAGGCGAAGGTTTTGTAGGAACTGATGTTGCCAACCGGTTTACCGGCACAGAACTGCCAGCTGGTACAGTAGAGATCAATAAATGGCAGCACTTTGTATTTACCTATGAAGGAGGCATAGGTAAATTCTATAAAAACGGACAATTATTCGCAACCAAAATTGGAATGCTGCCTCCTAAGGCCTGGGGTGGTTTAAAAATAGGTAATATAGGCGGGGGAGGAATTCATGGAAGGATAGATGAAGTAAGGGTATATAACAGAGCCCTGCTCAGCAGCGAAGTATATGCCTTGTCTAATGTAGGTAATATTCCACAGGAGTGTGCAGCAAACGGTAAAATAGTACAGGAATACTGGGCAAATATACCTGGTACAAGCGTTGCTTCCATACCGGTAAATACGCCTCCCACCACTACATCTCAGCTAACTATATTTGAAGCGCCTATCAATACGGCAGATAACTTTGGCGCAAGAATCAGGGGGTATATTTGTCCGCCTTCCAGCGGAGAATATACTTTCTGGTTGACCGGCGATGAAAATAGTGAGCTATGGCTGAGTACAGATGATAATCCGGCTAATAAACGGAGACTGGTTTTTTCAGCACGCACCAATCCCAGGGAATGGATTCGATTTACCAGCCAGCAATCCGAAGGCATTTATTTGCAGGGAAAGCGGCGCTATTACATTGAAGCCCTGCAAAAAGAAGGCACAGGCGGAGATAATCTGGCGGTGGGCTGGCAATTGCCTAGTGGCACCCTGGAGCGGCCCATCCCTGGTACCAGACTATCGCCTTATATTGCCCCTGCGCTCACGATAACTGGTTCGAAACACAGATCTGTTGACCCCAATTTTGATATTATAGCCTATCCCAATCCTTTTTCCAAACAGGTAAAGTTAAGTTTTACGATGCCAGAACCTGGAGATGTGCTGGTAGAAATATATAATGGGCAGGGCACAACCATGGATAGAATAGTAGAACAGAAGAAAGAAACCGGGGCTGTATGCACCCTGGAATTTGATGGCTCGCATCTTCCAAACGGTCTTTACTTTGTTCGTGTAACAACCAAACGATATCTGAGTATAAAAAAGCTCATCATGTATAAGATTAAATAAAGCTTTAGGTCAAATTGCCCCTTTCCAGGTAACATACAAGTCAGCTTGGGCAGGATCAGAGCAGAAATCAGAAGGGCTTCTTCATTTTTATCATGTGTAAAATTTATTATTCAATTCTCTTGCCCATCTTTGTAAATAAAATTAAGCGATGAATTGGATTATATTGATTATTGCCGGATTATTTGAAGTAGCTTTTGCTTCTTGCCTGGGAAAAGCGAAAGAAGCGGTAGGGAATGAAGTTTATTTTTGGTATGGTGGATTTTTTGTTTCCTTAACGATCAGCATGGTGTTGTTGATGAAAGCTGCCCAAAGCTTGCCCATTGGTACAGCTTATGCCGTATGGACAGGAATCGGAGCTGTTGGCACTGCCTTAATGGGAATTTTTGTATTTAAAGATCCGGCTAGTTTCTGGCGGATTTTTTTCCTGTTAACACTGATAGGATCAATTATCGGATTAAAGTCGGTATCGCATTAGTAAACTAAAAGTACACATTCTTTGCCTGGCAATACAATTATGGCTGGAAGTGAAATTGATGGCTTTTTTATTACTGAGATATAGCTAAGGTATATTTTCTTTCTACCAGCAGCTTATCAAACGCCGTAGAGCTTTTTTCCTCTACCAATTGAAAGCCATACCTGGTATATAGGGAAATAGCCGCTTGCTGCTCCTGGGTGGTTAATAAATATGCTTTTCTATAGTTCTTCTCTTGCATATACTCCATAAATTCATCCATCATTTTCTTCCCTAATCCAATGCCACGGTATTCTGGTAGAAAGATAAAATAACGCAATTGTACACAATCTTCTTCTCTGTGAAGGCCAATCAGACACCCGATAATTTTTCCCGCATGCTCACACATCCAAACTCTATCCTTGGATGGGTTATACTGCCGGGCGACTTCTGAAAGCCCTTCTAAAACATATCGTTCAAAATTAGGCCCATAGCCTAGCTCCTTCGAATAAAGCCAGCCATGCAGATATGCAATATAGCCCAGATCTCCAGGCTGAAGTTCTTGCCGTATCTTAATATCATTCAGTTTGATGGCTGTTGCTATCATGTTCAGCAGAATTGATTGTTAATAGATTCATGATTGATTGCATGTGGCCGACTATAGCCTGCTGCTTTTTAGGAGATAATGCGCTGATCAGTCCTTCTATCTGTTTATCCGATGCCTGGTTCAGCTTTAAAAATACTTCCCTGCCTTTTTGGGTAAGGGTAAGTAAATGTGCTCTTGCATCCTGCGCAGAGGGACTCTTTTTAATGAGATCTGCTTTCTCCATTTTTTTTAGCAGGCGGCTTAAATAGCTCTTATCGATATGTATCGCCGTCATGATTTGAGAGGCCTGGCAGCTTTCTCTGATATGTATTTCATAAAGAATACGTACCTCCACTAATGAATAGTTACTATTAAGCAGGTTCTTATTTAATAGTCCGATAAGGTCAGTATAAAAGCGGTTGAACGCCCTGATATGCTGGACTACACTATTTGTTTCTTCCATCTTACAGTCGCAATGGGCCTATGCTAATCATGTTACAAATATATTTCAAATAGTTGACAAAGTCCACTATATATAAAGAAATTATTATCTGGCTCTATTCCTGTATGGCTGTTTCTTTTGTCTGCCAAATTTGGAAATACCGATTACGCAGTAGAAATTGAAGGATAAAAATGCCAATCACCTTCTATCTTAATTCAGTTACATTATGGAAAATGCACTCAATCAACGGTTAATACATATCCGCAGACAAATTCATCAACAGCCGGAATTAGGCTATCAGGAGTATAAGACGGCAGCGCTTGTTTGCCAGGAATTGGATGCATTAGCTATCTCTTACAGAGCAGGCGTAGCTAAAACAGGCGTGATTGCCACCCTTTCCAAAGGAACCGGACCCTGCGTTGCGCTCAGAGCCGATATGGATGCGTTGCCTATTAAGGAAGAAACAGGCCTGGAATTTACCTCCCAGGTAGATGGAAAGATGCATGCCTGCGGTCATGATGTACACACCACAATGTTGATCGGAGCTGCGCATTTACTGAAACAAAAAGAGTTTAATGGAACAGTTAAATTCATCTTCCAACCCTCGGAAGAAGGCAATTATGATGATCCGGAAAGAAAGTCAGGCGGACAGCGGATGGTAGATGCCAATGAGTTAGAGGGAGTACACTATTCGCTCGGATTACATGTGCATCCGCTTCTTCCGGTAGGAAAAATAGCGTATAAACTAGGCCAAGCTTTAGCCTGTGCTAATTTCTTCCGAATAACTATACATGGGAAAGGCGGACATGCAGGGGCAGCTCCCCATCTGGCTATTGATGCTATTTTTATCTCCAGCAGTGTGATTCAAGCGGTGCAATCGGTAATTACAAGGTATACCAATCCGATGGAGCCGGTGGTCATTTCTTTTACCAAAATTAGTGGGGGAGTGGCTCCTAATATTATTGCCGATAAAGTTATTCTGGAGGGAACGATCAGGGCTTTGGACCTTACCACCTACCAACAGGTAAAAGACAAGCTCGAAACAATCGCAAAAGGAATAGCCGCCACATTTGGGGCAACCATTGAGGTTGACCATTTACTCGATTACCCAAGTGTAGTAAACGACAAAGCTGTGCATAAGCAACTCGAACCAACGCTGCAAACCTTGTTCAGCAAAGAAAATGTGATAGAAACTGAGGCCATATTAGGAGGCGAAGATTTTGCTTTTTATTCCAGAAAAGTCCCTTCTATGTTTTACTTTTTAGGGGCGAGGAATTCAGGGCAGGAGAGTTATTTTCTGCATCATCCCAGGATGATTGTTGATGAAGCCTGTATCAGCTATGGTGCAGAATTTCTTTCGGAAGCTGCCCTTTCTTTACTCAATAAACCAATAGAATAATTATCCTTCAGAACTACTTCCGAATACCATTTCCAGTGAAAATGCACAAAAATATTTTTTGTTATCCTAGCCTTTGTATATGGTTGAACCTTTATTGAACAAGGTAACGCAAACTTGTTGTACAAACTTTATATCTGAATGGCAGAATAAAAAGAAAACTATAGATAAATTCCTATTTAGAAAAAGTATATTTATATTTCTTTGTTAAAACCTCCTTCTATGACCGTTGGGCTTTTTATTCCCTGTTATGTAAATCAACTGTATCCGCAGGCAGCCATTGCTACCCTGGAATTACTGCAGAAGTTAAATGTGGATGTGGTGTATCCCTCCAAACAAACTTGCTGCGGACAGCCTATGGCCAATTCCGGTTTTGAACACCTGACCCAGAAATGCAATGACCTGTTTATAGAAAACTTTGCCAGTTTTGATTATATCGTGGCTCCTTCGGCCAGTTGTGTATTGCACGTAAAAGACCACCTGCATGCGCCTGAGAATGAACAACTAGCTGTTTCAGTACGATCTAAGGTATACGAACTGGTGGAGTTTTTAACGGATATTCTGAAGGTAGAAAAGCTGAATGCCAGGTTTCCGCACAAAGTGGGCATCCATCAAAGCTGCCATGGCTTGAGAGGACTGCATCTGGCACAAATGAGCGAATTAAATGCTGCTCCTTTTTCTAAACCCGCACACTTATTACACATGGTACAAGACCTGGAACTGGTAAGCCTGGAACGTCCGGATGAATGTTGCGGCTTTGGAGGTACATTTTGTATAGCTGAAGAGGCTGTATCTGTAAAAATGGGTAAAGACCGGGTAAATGATCATATCAAAAACGGAGCGGAATACATTACCTCCCCAGACCTTTCCTGCCTGATGCATATGGAAGGCATTCTTCATAGAAAAAGAAGCAAAGTAAAAGTGGTACACATTGCCCAGATATTAAATTCAACACGATGAAACCAAACGGAACTAAAGACCATGCGGCCTTAGCCGAAGATTTTATAAAAGATGAGGAGCGGGTAAACTGGCATGATGGCTCTCTATGGTGGATCCGGCAGAAACGCGACAAAGCGGCCAAAAATATTCCTGAGTGGGAAGAATTACGGGAAGCAGCCTCTCAAATCAAAAGCAATGTAATTTCTAACCTGCATGAATACCTGCTGCAATTCGAGGCCAATCTTCAGAAGAATGGAATTACGGTACATTGGGCAGATAGTGCCCAGGAGCACAATGAGATTGTGTATTCCATTCTGAAAGCAAAAGGATTTACCGAGATGGTAAAAAGTAAATCCATGCTCACCGAAGAATGCCAGTTGAATGAATACCTGGCTGAACGGGGAATTGATGTGATTAATTCTGACTTAGGAGAATACATTCAGCAAATCGACAACGAACCACCCAGCCACATTGTATTGCCCTGCATCCATAAGCGGAAAGAAGAAATCGGTGAATTATTCCATGAGCATTTGGGCACTGAAAAAGGCTTATCTGATCCCACTTTGCTCACCAGAGTAGCCCGTAAACATTTACGGAATATATTTATGACCAGGCGAGCTGCCCTGACAGGGGTAAATTTTGCCGTAGCAGAAACCGGTGAGTATGTGGTATGTACCAACGAAGGAAATGCCGATATGGGCGCTCATTTATCCGAAGTGCAAATTGCATCGATGGGCATCGAAAAAATTATTCCGCAGAAGAAGCACCTGGGTGTATTTTTACGCTTACTGGCCAGAAGTGCTACCGGACAGCCTATTACGATTTATTCCAGTCATTTCAAAAAGCCGAGAAAAGGCCAGGAAATGCATATGATCCTGGTAGATGCCGGAAGAAGCAGACAGTTAGGCAGGGCAGATTTTCGGGATTCTCTAAAATGTATCAAATGCGGGGCTTGTATGAACACCTGTCCGGTATACCGAAAAAGTGGTGGCCTCAGCTATCATAATACCATTTCCGGACCTATTGGGGCGATTCTGGCTCCTAACCTGGATATGAAGCGCCATGCTGATCTGCCTTTTGCCTCTACTTTGTGTGGTTCGTGTTCCAATGTGTGCCCGGTCAAAATCAACATCCATGACCAGCTCTATAAGTGGCGGCAGGAAATAGTAAAAGAAGGCTATGCAGCCAATACCAAAGCCCTGGGCATGAAAGCCATGTCATGGACTTTATCTTCCCCAGGTTCTTATACAGCAGCAGGGAAGGCCGGCAGGTGGGTGTTAAAGAATATTCCTATCGCTATTAATAATAAACTCAATCCCTGGTACAAAGGGCGCGATATGCCCGACGGCCCAAAAGAGTCTTTTTCTGAATGGTATGAAAAGAATAAAGATGATAAAAGTTAAAGAAATAAAACTGTAAAGTGTCTTTACATTATAATATTAATTAAGCACTAAATTACCATTGCGCTGACCTTACTTTAGCTTCGCTGAACTCAGGTTTCTTTGTAATTGCTACAAAGAAAGTAAGCAATGAAAATATAGAATTCTTGCGGCAATAGCTGAAGAGAACCAATTAACCAACATTCAATTCATTCATGACCACCAGAGAAAAAATATTAGCAGCTGTATTACAAAACCAGTCTCCCAAAAATCCTTTGCCGGATATAAGCCAGTTTAAAGGCTATAAAGAAAATGCGGTAAAAACCTATATGGAGACCTTTGACAGCATTGGGGGTAAAGCTTTTTTAGTAGAGGATATGAATGCGACAAAAACTCTGATCCGGGAGAATTTTGACATAACCCAAAGGATGGTAACTACCTTGCCTGAATTAGAAGATATAGCCAATCTTATCTCTCCAACAGTTGATCCGCATACCTTTCAGGATGTGGAAGTAGCCATTATTCAGGCACATTTAGCGGTAGCAGAAAACGGAGCCGTCTGGCTGACAGAACAGGTCATGGGGCACCGGATCTTACCCTATATCTGTCAACATCTGGCGGTAGTAGTGGAGGCAAATAGTATTGTACCTACGCTGCATGAAGCCTATGCTCAGATCGGAGAAGGGCAGTATGGATTTGGTGGATTTATTGGCGGTCCCTCCAAAACTGCAGATATCGAACAAGCCCTGGTATTGGGCGCACATGGCCCCATCACTATGACTGTATTTGTAATCCAGCCCCTTCCTATCAGCGATAATCTGACTACATAACAAATTAATATTGTTCGGTAAATATATGAATTGTAATTCCTGAACCACAAAGACGGAATTGTGATTATACTCATGTTTTCAAAAAAAATGAAAGATTTTTATGAGCGTATTGATAGCATACATTCAAGACTATCGATGTACCTTGGGTAATATAAAATCAGCTTATTTGATAGGTACCAGTAAGGATATTTGTATGCTATATACCTATACAGAATAGCAATATCTGCTTTTGCATAACAGGATAGTTTGCTCAATTGAATTATTGAGTAAGAATAAGCTTTTTACTATCGATGCGTACCCCATCCACAAAAAGAGTATACACATACTTGCCGGCAGCAAATATACCTGCTGAAAGGGTGATTTCTCCTTGCGAGAGACCAGCCAGTTCAAAGCTTTTGAGTTCTTGTCCTGAAGAGGAATATATTTTGATGAACGCATGCGTAGTTGTAGCAGGACGTTGATAGGGAATAGTAGTAGATTGGCTATAAGGATTAGGAGTATTCTGCCACAATCCTGCCTGTGGATTACCTGTTTACGGGATTTGTTGGAGCAGGAGTTCTTTAAGTGCGGCCATCTCCTGTTTGAGTATTTCTATTTAGGCTATTTTGCTTTTATTGCCTCATTCTTCCGCTGCAATTCTTTCACGGCATTCAGCAGAATATAAGTAATATTATCCAGGTATTTTTCTTGTGTACCTGAAGAATCTATATAAGTACATTCTCCCATCATATATGGGACAACCTTCTGTATATTGCCTTTATAGGCAGGAAAAGATTGTTTGGTGAGTAGTTTCATGTAAGCTGATTATCAGTTGCACTTTACATGAGCCTTATATGATATGAGTTATTTTCGCGTTACACATAGTCTGTTTGAAAAAGGAGACAGCAAAGCGGTTCAAATCCTATATAACCAGGTTCGGTTATATAGGATTTATTATGAAAGTTTGAGCGTATCATTTCACAAAGAATATAATCTGTAATAGATGAGTTTTAAAAAATCAGGAACAGTTTTGTCGTATAGTTTTTATAAACGAATTATTATAGTATTTTCAGGATTAATATTTTTTTAAGAAATGCATATTTAATTGTATATTTTCTATAAAAAAGGGTTATAAGCTATTTTGTTTGTACAAGGATAAATGTTTACTGTTTTGATTATTAGACAATTGTATTTTTAATGATTGTAACATAATTAGGATTTTTTATTTAAACAGCTTGAATGGATTTGCCAGGAATAATTTATTTTTTATCCTGCTGAAGCAGGTACGTTTTTCACTCTGTTAGATCATAGTATGCTATGCTATCTTATTAAGATAAACTGTTTATATAATCAAATACATCATATTACTAGTCGCTACTGGAAATATCTTATTAGAAATCTGTAATTAAGAGTAGGGTATAAATATGATTGAAGAAGAAGATGCATTTAAACACTCGGGTCCTCTCTGGTTAGAAGGTGATTCTATAAATAAGCTAATTATAGAAAGCGTAAAGGACTATGCCATATTTATGTTAGATACGGATGGCCGAATCCTTACCTGGAACATAGGGGCAGAAAGAATAAAGGGCTATCAGGCAAAAGAAATCATTGGAAAACATTTTTCTGTCTTCTATCCACCAGAAGCCCTGGCAGATCAATATCCTCAATATGAATTAAGAAAAGCAAAACAAGAAGGCCGCTTTGAAGATGAAGGCTGGCGTGTGAGAAAAGATGGGTCTACTTTTTGGGCAAATGTAGTCATTACTGCCATTTACAATACTGATACGCAGCACATCGGCTTTTCTAAAGTGACCAGAGATCTGACCGAAAAACTCAGAAATGAGGAGTTAATGAAAAAGAATAAGGAACTGCATAAAATCAATATTGATCTGGATAATTTTATTTATACCGCCTCTCATGACTTAAAAGCTCCAATAGTGAATTTAGAAGGTTTACTTTCTAGGTTATCTAAAAAGTTAATCCTTATTGAAAGTTCTGCTGAGATGGAAATATTGGAAATGATGAAAACTTCTATTCTCAATTTAAAAAAAACAATAGCAAATCTAGTAGAAATCACTAAAAGCCAACAAAATACAGGAGAAGCGATTGAAGCAATTTCTTTTTCGGAGATCATTGATCATGCAAAAGAAGATATCGACCTGTTAATTGTGGAATCTGATGCTCAATTCAGAGAGGAGTTGATGGTAAAAGAAGTATTGTTCAACCGGGCTTATTTAAAAAGTATTCTCCATAATCTGCTTACTAATGCTATCAAATACCGATCGCCGTCAAGAGATTTGCAGATTACTATCAGAACCTATAGAGAAGCATCTTATATTGTGTTATCAGTTAAGGATAATGGACTGGGCTTAAGCAAAACTCAGCAATCTAACTTATTTTCACTTTTTAGAAGATTTCACACCCACGTAGAAGGATCAGGCATAGGGCTTTATTTAGTTAAACGGATTATAGAAAACAGACAGGGTAGAATTGAGATAGAAAGCGAAATAAACAAAGGAAGTGAATTTAAGATATTCTTTGTAAGCGAGTGAGTATCGTGTTTTTAATATACTGATGGATTGAAATATTTTCTGATCCGGATTGAGTTGATAAGATGCGTTGTGCCAGAAGCAAAATATGTAATGTATTGCAGGTATACAGAACATCACAAAGCAGATAATTTAAAAGATTTTAAGAAGCAGGTTACTACAGGCATCTTTGTGCTTACTCAAATTTACTGTATTCCTCCACTTTATGAACCATACCAGCTATGCAAATGCTTTTCCTGTTGTTCAACCTTTGGTTAGGCTTCATTGTGTATTCCCCGGCAGAAAAGCTGGATACACCCAATCGGCAGGTAGCCATTACCTTTGATGATTTGCCTGCTTCCTACGGCGAAAGTGAAAAAATATTACCCAAATTGATTTACATCCTGAAAAAGAATCAGGTACCTGCCACCGGATTTATCAATGAAGCTAAACTCTATGAAAATAACCGGGAAGTAAGCCGCCGGACACAGCTATTAAGGGATTGGCTGAGGGCAGGTTTAGACTTGGGCAACCATAGTTTTTCTCATGTATCCATCGATCAGGTTTCGGTACAGGAATATAAGCAGGAAATAATCCGGGGAGAGAAGATCACCAAACGTATCCTAGGTGAAGCAGGCAAACAAATGAAGTATTACCGACATACCCAGCTCAGAACTGGTCCAACACAGGCTTATAAAATGGAATTAGAAAAATTCCTGAAAGAAAAACATTATACCATTGCCCCTGTAACCATTGATAACGACGAATATATCTTTGCCCATATTTATGCCAGGGCCAAAGCCAGAAAAGATACTGCTACTATGAACCAGGTGGTAAATTCTTATATACCTTATATGGATACTATATTCGCCTTCTACGAAAAGTTATCAACTGATTTTTTAGAGTATGAACCCAAACAGATATTACTCCTGCATGCCAATGAACTCAATGCTGATCACATGGAGACTTTGCTCTCTATGATGAAAAAACGGGATTATCAGTTTATTTCCCTGGATGAAGCTCTTGAGGACAAAGCCTATCTGTTGCCTGATGCTCAGGCTAACAAAGGTTATTCCTGGATACAACGATGGATGCTAGCCAAAGGTCTGGCTATTCTGGAACAGCCTCAGGTACCATTATTTATCAGCGAACTGTTTGAAAAATACCCTAATCATTAATTCAAATTATGCATTAGGGGAAAGGTTCATAAGTATAAAATCCGGATTAATACCTTAAATGGCATTGGCCTTTGGAACAGCATCAAGCTTAGAATTTCTTAAGATTATATGTTACTTTTTGCCTGAAGACCAATGAGTAAGAAAAAAGCTTCCCGGTTTTTTAGAGACTGTTCCAAAAAGTGTGGAAATATTTTTCTCATAGGTTTAGTTTGATTCTGTCCGGATAGAGAATGGCAAACTGCGCTAGGATACGCTGCCAATGCGCTACCGGCATGGTCCACTTTTTACTCACCTGCTCCAAAGCTAAATACACCGTTTTCAGCACAGCTTGATCATCAGGAAAGACCAGCTTATTACGGGTGTATTTGCGAATCATACTGTTTAAGCTCTCGATGATGTTAGTAGTGTAGAGCAAGCGGCGGATTTCCTGTGGGAAGTCAAAGTACACACTGAGCCTGTTCCAATTGGTAAACCAACTTTTAACTACCTGTGGATACTTTTTATTCCATTTCTCCTCTAATTTCAACAGGTGAGTTTCGGCTACTTCCCTAGTAGTTGCCTGGTAGATAGGATATAGGTCCTGAGCAAATTCCTTACGCTCATCAAATGCTACATAGGCTAAGGAATTACGGATCTGGTGACAGAGACATACCTGTACCAGGCTGTGAGAGAAAGTAGCTTCCACTGCCTCAGGCAACCCAACTAAATTATCGGTAGCGGCTAAGATAATATCTCTTACCCCTCGCCCTTTCAAGTCAGTCAGTACTTGCAGCCAAAAGGAAGCAGCCTCAGTGGCCGATAGCCACTGAGGCTGCTTCCTTTTGCCTTCCGCATTCAGGCCAATGGCTAAATAACAGGACTTACAGATCACTTTGTGTTCCTGCCGGACATGAAAACGTAAAGCATCTAGCCACGGACCCAGCGATAAACCCTGTTTAGGTCCGCATTAAATATACCGGCTGTAAAGGGCGTTGTTGCCATTCGGTGACTAGATTGACAATGCGGGAAGTAATTCGGGAGACAGTCCCTTCAAGTAATTCTACCCCATATAATTCTTTGATCTGTTGTTCAATATCGCGTGTACTCATTCCCTTACTATACAAGGAAAGTACCGTATCTTCTACTTTGGTTAAAGCTGTCTGGCGCTTTTTTACAAGCTGTGGCTCAAAACTACCTTCCCGGTCTCGAGGTACCTGCAAGTCTAATTTGCCATAGGTAGTCTTGAGTTGTTTCTCTGTCTTGCCATTACGGTAGTTGCCATCAGCCACAGGCTTGCGTGCATAACGGCCATAGCCCAGATGTTCATCGAGTTCACCTTCCAGCATCTGATTCAAAGCCTGCTTGTATAAATCAGTGAAGAATTGAGTCAGATCCTGTTCACCCTTAAACTGGGAGAGAAATTCTTTGGTAAGGATTGGTTTGTCAGCTTGCATAGGTAGTGTTGGTTTGGATAATGAATTTAACTATTTTTCATTTTCCACACTTCCTGTAACACTCTCCCGTTTTACCTGTATTAAATAGAAAGCAGTGACTGATGCTTTTCTAATCACTAGTTAAGAATGTTAAATTGCAATTTGATTGTAATCTAACATTCTTAACTAGTGATAATATATTACTTGATGGTAATTTTTTGCTGGTATTTCTTATTCGCACTTTCCACCACCACAACATACATGCCGCTACTAAGCGGGGTTTGCGAACGGATGGCTAAATCAGTACCATCAGCATATATTTTACTTCTATAAACTTCTATCCCTAATATATTGTAGATACTCACCACTATTTCGCCTTTGTAAGCTAATCTAATATAGAATTCTTTGCCATCAGAAGGGTTAGGATAAACATTAAAAGTATGTATAGCTTTAGAGTTATTGTTTGCATATACAATTTTTGAAGAAACCTTTCTGTTATCTTTATCTACCTGTTGTAATCTGTAATAATTTATCCCTGCCAGGCAATTTTGGTCAACGTAAGAATATCTCAAAATGGATTTTGATTCACCGGCAGCCGCCACTTTAGCAATGGGTGTAAAGTTTACGCCATCTCCACTTCTTTCTAAGATAAAGTGATCGCTGTTGTGTTCATTGGCTGTTATCCACTGTATTTCCACTTCCCGGTTGTTGGAAACTGCTTTTATATCAAGAAGTTCTACTGGTAAAGGAATGTATGTATAAGTGCCAAATGTATATGGGCTGAACTGTGAAATCATATCCGACATAATATATCCAGAAGTGGTAGTGGCTGTAGGTGATATATAAGAGTTGCCTCTGCTTTGCCATATACCATTCGCGATTGTAGTTCCTTCCTGCGTTGTATCTGCTTTCAAACTATATCTGGCTACTCTCAGATCACTCCAGTCATTGGGCAGTAGTGAGATATTAGTTGCCGCTGTCCAGTGCAGAGATATTTTTCCGGAACTGCTGCCATTGATTCTATCCATTCGCCAGTACTCAAAAGGACTTACTAAATCTAGTTTCGGTGATAAAGTCGCTCCAGGAAAACCTTGTGCTCTGATGTATTCAGCACGGAAGAAATTAAGGTTACTATCATTAGGTTTAATTCCTATTTGTCCCAGATACCCATTATTTCCTACCGGGAAAGTGAATACATCGGTGCTTTTTGTCACTTTGATCATAGGGCCATTTACATAGCTTACATTTAAACCACCAGACACCTGGTTTGCTACGCTACTACCTGTAACTGTAGAGAACTCATCCATCTGTAAGTAATTAGTCTGACTGGTATTTATTAAGCCATCAACTAATGTTAATGCATTCGTGCCACCGACTAGAGTAAGGGGAGTACCCAATGTGACCTGCCCACTACTTGACCGGTTCATGGTTAGCCTGGCTATAGACCGATAGCCAGTTGTAAATTTCAAGGTGCCATTTACATTGCCTGTACCTCCAAAGACCAAAGCAGAAGTAGTGGTAGTAGGATCAGAAGTAATACCTGTTATGGTACCTGGATTAGTAGAAAGTGTACCATTAAAATAGAGCGTTTTTCCATTAATCGCCAGTTCATCGGTAGCTTTCTGAATGTCTAATAAATTACTAAGCGTTATATCTGATGTTTGCTGTACAATAGCTGTGGTAGCTGAATTTCCCTGGTCAATAGCAACATTAGAGAATGTACCTGTACCGGATATATTCTGTTTCGTATTGCCATAGAAAGTAATAGTACCGGTTCCAGCCAGTGTTCCATCATTGGTCATATTGCCACAGATCCTTAGGTTATAGCCTGCATTAATTGTAAGCTGGGCACCAGGTTCAATGGTGATATTTTGTACCTGAGCCGCCTGATTAATAAGACTTATCCCATTTACCGGATCAGCACCATTGATATTGGTTTCTTTATAGGTATCCCATGTATCTGGGGTACGGTCAGGAAAATTCCCGTTGATTACCGGATATACGCGGCCAGCACCTAAAGTAGCAGGTATGATCACATTATCAGCGCAGGTAGGTAAATTAGGTGCACATAATCCCCAGTTATCTGATTTAAACCAATCTGAGGTATAGCCAATCCATACAAACTTATTTAATGGCTGGAAAGCTACATTCTGGTCATCACATTCATAAAACTCAATGTTATCTATGCCTACGTCATTCCCGGAACCTGCTACGCTGACATTCCCAATACCCAGGGTTAATTCTGTTTCATTCCCGGTATTAAACTGAACGGAATATTTAACCCATGTACAGGAAGAGGCATAATTGTCTGCAACATCATCACCCATCCGGTAACAATTGACATATACACCAAATTGTAAGGTATTCGCATGCGCCTGGTCTATACTGGTACCCCAGAAAGTAAATACGTAATTGGTATGTTTCTTTAGATTTTTAACAGTTTGCTGCCATAAAATTTTTGAACCACTTGGACTGGCATCTGTAATAAGCATATTCCCTCCATCTACTCCTCCAGCGGTAGGAGCATGTTGGGCTGCAGTAGTCATCGTACAAAAAGCCCCGTTATACCAGTTTGGATTTGTGCTGATTGTATAAGCGCCTTGTGCCAGCTGAGTATGATTGGATGGTTGTTTCTGGGCATATTCTGTGAAAAAATCACCTAATTCATATTCAATAATACCATTTCCATTTATATCATTCAGATTATTGGCACCTACCGAATTAAAATTTCCGTTAACAATAAGATTAGTGCCTGAGCAGTTTACAAAAATCTTCTTTTGATTACTGATACAGCCTGATGTACTGACAGCAACCAGGTAATATTCACCTGTTCCCGGAAAATCAGTAAGCTTAGGCGTGTATGAACTACTATTGGTGCCTGGAATTGGAATAATAGTTGCTGCTCCGGAGGTTAATCTATATCCCCAGTAACTGGTAGTATAACCTGTTGCTGTTGCTGTTACAGTAGCTAATGTTGAGTTGCCAGCATCTAATGTTTCCGGACCTGGGTTAACAATATAATACATCGGTTTATTATTGGCAGCACTAATCACAAAAGGATCGTTCTGATCGCTGCTTATAACACGATACCGGTATAAATTACCTAAGTCTTTTGTTCCTGCTGTTGAATAGAGATCAGAAAATGTTGCAGGAATACTAAACGTGTTGGTTGTATTGGAACTGGAAACAGTAAGAGTTCCTACAATATTGCTTGTTAAGTTGGAGAAATTACCGTTGATATCAGATCTTTGTACTTTAAAAGTAGTATTTGAATTGAAAGCATTGCCCCCTCCGGCTGTGTTTGCAGTTACAACTATATCAATAGGATAGCCTGCATACCAGCAAGCCATATTAGCCACCAATTGTGTTACAGGGTTGATTTGTAGGTTTTTCACAGTGATGCTTCCGGTGCCGTTATCAAAAACCATTTTTACCTCACTCAAGTCTATGGCTGAATTGCTTATAGCCATATTGCTAGATATTCTCGTAGTACCTGCCCATAAATCAGACCGGCCATTATCAATCGTATAAGTAGTACCATCTGGACCAGTGTAGGATAGTGCATTTCCTGCATTTTTATTGACTACCCACCATACTTTAATTCCGGAGGATTGAGTGGCAGAAGTGAATGTGCCATCAACAAGCCTAATTCCGGTACCACTTCGTAAATTGAATTGCAGACTAGCGGCCGCATTAATCCGGGATCCGTCATCGGCAAATCCGTTCCCTAACATGAGGGCCGCATTATCAGTTTGGCTGCTTGCTGCAGAGGCAGACAGTTCAAACCTAATAATAGCGGCTGTTGGAGCCGGGTTAAGATCACGGCTTCGCAATACATATGGCGTGCCGGTACCTCTGGTAAAAGTGATATCTGTATTATTAGAAGCTGTAACGGTTCCCGCCATTCTGTCGAATTTGTTAACAGCTACATAGGTATTGTTATTAAAAGCCCGGGTAGTAGTAGAAGCAGGAAGTACTACCGGATAAGCCGTAGAATTGTTTATAAATTTTCCGTTCGTTCCTATAGTAGCGGTTGTAATCAATATGTTTGATCCGGAAGCGGTTAGTGTACCACTTGTAATATTAAAATTAGTAATTTCAGCTTGTGTGCTGATGGTAAAATCTGAACCAGTTCCGGTACGGTTTAATGTAAAAACATCCAGACTTCTAGTAGCAGCACTAGCAGGGTTAAACCTTAAGTTCCCACTTACAGTTTTATTGTCTCCATTAATGATAATGGATGAGGTTGTAGAACCTGTAAAGGTGCCTAAAGAATTATTAACATAATCTCCGCTGATGGTAAGTGTTCTTCCATTTAAATTCAAACCTGAGGAAGTAGTGGTAGTATTGATCGTGAAGGTGCCATTTACAACCGGGGCTGCCGTAGCACTTAGTGTTACCAGAGTACTGTTTCCTGTAGGAGTTGTTCCTATAGTCAGGTTATTTAAAGCCGTTGCCGAAGTGGGCAGTTCCGGACCTGTACTAGGTTGAAAGGAATAGGAAGTTGAAGCAGTGTAGGTTACATTGATTTTACCATTGATGGCTGGTGCGGCAAATATACCCGATGCATCCGCCTTACGAATAATATTCGTGATTGCATTTACATTCTCACCCATCGTGATGGTGTTTGAGTTAGTAAAATAGCCTGATTGTAAACTCAAACTACCTCCATTATAAATAGTTACATTCCCTGCAGGACGTAATATAGCTCCATTATTTACACCTGCTTTGTTAATGGTTAGAGTAAGCAAGCCGCCTGTTACCAGAGGAACATCTGTACTAACACCGGAAGCACCACCTATACTGAGGTTGGATGTAAGCCCTCCTGCGATAGTAGCAGTACCTGCTCCTAAGGATGTGGTACCATTCAAAGAAAGTGTATTGGCACCAATCGAGAGAGTACCGGTTGTGAAAGTAGCCAGTCCGCTGATGGTTAAAGATTGCGATAAGCTTACAGTAGGCGTAGCAGCAGTGTTATTGAGTGTAAAGTTACCTACTGTTATAGGTAAGCCATTGCCTGTTACCTGAGGCAGGGTTCCATTATATGTAAAAGAACCTGAGGTAAGCGCCCTGGTACCACTTACTCTGATGCTACCTACACTTGTGCCTGAATTGATACCATCCGGAGAAGCTGTTATGATGGTACCGCTTACAGTGAAACTGCCTGTTCCTAAAACTGCACCAGTACTACCTGCATTTAAGGTACCTGATATAGAAGTGCTTCCATTTACGGTGGCTGTGTAGCCATTTAAGTTGAGAACAGCTCCTACTGGTATAATTAAATTATTACATACAATAATATTCGATGTTAACGTTACAGTTCCACTAATGGTATAGTTTGTATAAACAGGAGCAACATTAGAAAAGGTTTGCTGTCCGCTTCCGGTATAATTAACCACACTATTACAAGAGGGGATTAGGATACCAATTGAATTATTTGGCCCGGCCAGATTCAGAATATGTGCCAGATTTCCTACACTCATATCAATCGTTCCTGGTCCGCTCACATCGCCATTTACATTTAAAGTTTGAGGAACTGTATTGCTAAACTGTAAAGTTGAACTTACAGTTAAATTGGTATTAATTGTTGAAGAAGTGCCATCAAACGTTTTTATGCCTGAACCGGAAATAATAAGATTTCTGTAGCTGGTGCTGGCAAATATTTGTTGATTTCCGGTGCCATTATAATTTACTGTACTGGCATTTGCAGAGGTTGTAAGCATTCCTATCCCATTATTAGCTCCTGCTAAATTCAATGCATGAGGCTGATTGCTCATATCAATGGCTCCTGTTCCGCTTAAATCACCGCTTATAGATACTGTTTGAGGTGTAGAGGCACTATATCTTAACGAGCCATTGATGGTGGCAGTAGATGAAACAGTTATATTACTGCTTAGATTTACCTGAGAGGCATTACTGATCGTTAAGCTGCCAATAGTAGCAGGAAATCCATTTCCGGTCACCTGCGATCCGGCTCTATTAAATTCAATATTGGTATTAGCCGAAAAAGTTCTGATTCCGGTAGTCCGGATATTTCCAAGCGCCGGATTGGTATTGTTAATACCATCTGCTGAACCCAAAATAATTGTAGCACCGGTATTGGTTGTAAAAGACCCAGTACCTGCAATCGCACCTGTGCCTGCATTGAGTGTACCATTCACTACTGCCGATTTTATAATTGTGACCGTA
This sequence comes from Rhodocytophaga rosea, assembly GCF_010119975.1. Classification (GTDB taxonomy): domain Bacteria; phylum Bacteroidota; class Bacteroidia; order Cytophagales; family 172606-1; genus Rhodocytophaga; species Rhodocytophaga rosea. The sequence continues at coordinate 1,597,168 of NZ_CP048222.1, read as the reverse complement.
AAGCCATTCAGATTGAGAGTAGTGCCGACTGGAATAAGTAAATCGCAAACCATGATATTACCCGTTAAAGCTTCGGTTCCGGAAACAGTATAGTTATTTCCAACAGGATTGCTTAATACGCCTGCGCCAGCTGTATAATTGATAATACTGTAACAGGTAGCCAGTAATGTAGTAATAGCATTGGAGGTACCACTTAAATTTAAAGTATGTACCTGATTGCCACCAGTCATATCAAGAGTGCCTGTACCACTCAAATTTCCATTCACATCCAGAGCCTGGGCAGCACCGGTAGCATAGGCTAAAGTTGAACTTACAGTTAAGTTACCGGCTACAACTACATCTCCCTGCAATGTCTTTGTGTTAGAACCCGATATGATTAGGTTTCTGTAGTTGATATTGGCTCCTGCCAGCACTTGCTGATTACCATTTCTATCATAGTTGACTGTGCCTGCTGTGGAGGCTGTTAAAGTGCCAAGGCTATTGTTTGCGCCTGCCAGATTCAATACATGTGCCCGGTTTCCGCCACTCATGTTAATGGCACCACCTGCGCCAACCAAATCACCATTGAGATCCACAGTCTGGGTAGTGCCTGCAGCAAATTGCAGAGATCCGCTGTTGATGGTGGTAGTGCCACTCACCGTTAAGCTGTTGGTTAAGGTCACGGTTGGGGTGGCAGCTGTATTGCTGATGATTAAGTTGCCAATGGCCGTTGGAGAAGCAGGCAAGCCATTTCCTGTTACCTGTGCAGCTGTGCCATTGTATTCAATGGTGCCGGTTCCATAATTTCTTGTGCCACTTACCCGCATGTTTCCACTGCCTGTACCGGTAACTAAACCATTGGGTGAACCTACTTGTAGAGTACCTGTAGAGTTGAGTGTAAAAGTGCCTGTACCTCCAATATAACCTGTTTGTGTGTTTAAGGTGCCATCCACGGTGGTACTGCCATTGACAGTGGCAGCATAGGTGTTAAGGGTAAGTGTTGGATTGGTGTTGGCAATGTTTAAGGCGCTTGCCACTGTAATATTGCCTTGCAGGGTTTTTTCTCCTGTTCCTGATATGGTCAGGTTTCTGTAACCTGTACTGGCAAATACTTGCTGATCTATATTCCCATCATAGTTTATTGTACTGCTATTGGAAGAAGTAAGAGTGCCAATTGCATTAGTAGGCCCTGATAAGTTCAATACATGAGCCCGGTTTCCGCCACTCATGTTAATGGTACCACTTCCTGAAAGATTACCATCTACATCCAGGGTTTGGGCAGCACCGGTAGCATAGGCCAAAGTAGAACTTACCAGTAAGTTGCCCGCTACCATTACATCTCCTTGCAGAGTTTTAGTGTTATTGCCTGAAATAGTCAGATTTCTATAGTTGTCACTGGCAAATACTTGCTGGCTTCCGTTTCTATCATAGTTGACTGTGCCTGCTGTGGAGGCTGTTAAAGTGCCAAGGCTATTGTTTGCGCCTGCCAGATTCAATACATGTGCCCGGTTTCCGCCACTCATGTTAATGGCACCACCTGCGCCAACCAAATCACCATTGAGATCCACAGTCTGGGTAGTGCCTGCAGCAAATTGCAGAGATCCGCTGTTGATGGTGGTAGTGCCACTCACCGTTAAGCTGTTGGTTAAGGTCACGGTTGGGGTGGCAGCTGTATTGCTGATGATTAAGTTGCCAATGGCCGTTGGAGAAGCAGGCAAGCCATTTCCTGTTACCTGTGCAGCTGTGCCATTGTATTCAATGGTGCCGGTTCCATAATTTCTTGTGCCACTTACCCGCATGTTTCCACTGCCTGTACCGGTAACTAAACCATTGGGTGAACCTACTTGTAGAGTACCTGTAGAGTTGAGTGTAAAAGTGCCTGTACCTCCAATATAACCTGTTTGTGTGTTTAAGGTGCCATCCACGGTGGTACTGCCATTGACAGTGGCAGCATAGGTGTTAAGGGTAAGTGTTGGATTGGTGTTGGCAATGTTTAAGGCGCTTGCCACTGTAATATTGCCTTGCAGGGTTTTTTCTCCTGTTCCTGATATGGTCAGGTTTCTGTAACCTGTACTGGCAAATACTTGCTGATTACCTGCTCTGGTATAATTAACAGTACTGCTATTGGAAGAAGTAAGAGTGCCAAGACTATTGTTTGTGCCTGCCAGATTCAACACTTGAGCCCGGTTTCCTGGGCTCATATCAATAGTACCGCTTCCAGTTAAATTTCCGTTGATAGTAATTGTTCTGGTAGCATTATTATCAAATTCCAGGGTGCCATTTATTGTTGCATCTCCAGTAATCGTAAAGGAACCATCTCTTAATTCTATATTATTATTGGCTGCTATCAGTAAGCCAGCTATTGTACCGCCGTTGGGAACATTAACAACAGTAATAGTTGTAGGTAATCCACTATTAAATCTAACTACATCAGTGGCAGCTGGAATACCATTCGGATTCCAGTTACCTGCTCGATCCCATCTGTTGCCACCAAGAGCAGCCAAGCCTGTACCGATCCAGGTTTTCTGTGCATAGGCTGAGGAAGCACTAATTCCAAATAGAAGGATTATGCTTAATACACATTTTTGTAGGCAATTCTTATTAAACAAATAGTCTATTACCTTAATGTAAATTTGTATCATTTAACTAACTGGCTAATTATTATAAGATTCAAAAACATAAGTATTTTATACCCTTACAATGAGATCTGCCATTGAAGAAATAATGAATTGAATTCATTCTCCAATGGCTGGCGGGGCAAAATGATTTTACTTATTCAAGAGGTGGATTTGTTTGTGGGGTAAATTTCTATATAACTAACCAATATAAAGTACAAATAAACCGGGCAGATATAGAGAAGGGATGATATGGGAAAAGTTATAGTTTTATAGTAACCTAAATAAAAACAAGATATATAGATTACATGAGTGTAATTATTTATAAAGGAGGACAATACTGTTTTATTAAATCATTCTTTGAATAGCTATATTTAGTTATATCAATAAATTTATTATATATAACTAAATGAAATTCATTATTTTAAAATGGAATATTTATTTGCTTATCTAAAGCTTTTTAATTATTTCATTAGCCATATCCAATAATTTAAAAATATAAATATTATAAGGCTAAATAAAAATAACATGTAAGGGATGGATAATATAAAAAAATCTTACAGTCCTATCTTTTTATGCTAAACTGAAAAATCAAAGGAAAGCTGTGTGATAAGACTGTGGATAGTACATTATCAAGAACTTTTTACATCAATCTAAATGTAACTACTGAAGATATGGCTATAAGCAATAATTAAAATCCCTATAACAAAAAAGCCACTATCCGCAAGAATTTTCAATGGTTACTTCAACAGGGTAGTTTATTTGACTTTCCGAATAATATCATAATAACTTATATAATCCACAATAACAGATTGGAGATGAATAGGTTTATTTAATTCACGCGTATATGCTATTAAAATTATAAAATTAAATAGAACCCAGAAATGGCAGATTGAACAGGAGAGGACAGACCCTTAAGCAACGCCTTTTGGTACCACAAGAAAGGTTAAATCCGCTCGCCTCATCCTTCTGAAAGGATAAATGAAGACATCTTTAAAATTATAGATATTGCCAATAGGAGTAGTATATCTTTTACTGCTCTTTTTCCGTAAGAATAACTTACTATTAACTCCTCTTTTTCCTAACTTCTAAACTTTTTACTATAATGAAAACTACTTTCTCTTTTAAGCTTTCTATCCAATGGATGGGATTCCTGGGCATGCTGTGTCTATGGTCTGCTTGCAGTTCCCCAAGGCTTGCTCACCATGCTTTATCATCAAACAATTCTATCTCCATTGCCCAACAGGATGAAGCACCACAAGCAGCTCATACAAACTCAGCCTCTACAACTTCGCTTGAATCCGCTCAAGAAGTAGAGCTGATGGCCAGCAATAATGCTAATCTACTGCCTGCTGTTTCCGAAAAGCTGGATGTTTCCTTAACAGCACTATCTGTTGAGAATCCTACACTGGCCCGCAAGATGACTAAAGTGGTGGGTAAGCTGGAAAAACAGACAGCTGTTAGCTTTCAAAACCAACCAGTGCAGGCAAGTGCAACAAACAAAAATGCGGCTAAGAAATTACTGGCAAAAGCAGAAAAGAAATTTGACATTCTGAAAGAAAAGAAAGCAGATGCTGCCCAGGCCAATACTACTCTGGTAGCATTGGGAGCTTTATTAGCCATTGTAGGTCTTGTTTTAGTACTGGCTAGCTCAGGTACAGCCGCTACTGTTGGCTTGATTTCATTGGTGATAGGTGTAGTTCTGTTAATTATCAGTTTAGTTAGCAACTAAGTATAGGCTGAAAAGCCAGATAAAAATGAATGCCCGCTATTGCTTTAGGAGTAGCGGGTACTAAAATGTTGGCAACTATAAAAAGATAATACAAATTTTTAACCAGGCATGAATGTTTATCTTAATAGAGAACATAGAGTAGTGCTACAGGATTGCTGGGAGCCGGATGTTATTGACACTGGTGGTAAAAGCTTATGCCAGGCATATTTTTTATTCTACCCTTAATGTATCGACTCCTGGCTAGTCTGGGAAAGATTTTTCATTTCCGGATTTTATTATTAGCAGCCAGAGATTCTGCTTTGGCGATACTGAAACGTCAATTATTTTTAATAGTCCCCATCACAAGGAGGCTAACTCATTGATGCAGCTGTGTAGTTGTTCATCCTCTGGGGCACCCCATCCAAATTTACCATCTGCATCTTCTATGTAACCATCCGGTGATGTAAGCATGGAGTAGATCAATTTAATCTTGCCTATATCTTTCATAGCGTATAGATTGAAAGTTCCAGTGTATCGCTGAAAGTTTACAAAGGATTGGGCAGTGTATTGAAGAGATAATGCGATAGAGTGGATGGTATTTGCGTCAAATTATCTCTCATGTAACCCCCTTGCATATAAGAGACCAAATATTTTTCACACAAAGGATAAATAATTTCTAAAAACACTAAATATTTATTGATAATCAATAAATATTTAGTAAATTGGCAGTAGCATATAACATTGTAAAATCATGATGAAAAGAATATCAACGCTATTTCTTCAGGCAGTCATCGTGCTTGTCGGCATCGTGGCGCTTGCCATTCTGATTCGCTTTCCTCTAATTGAGGGAAGAGCGGCAAACTTAGACTTATTGAGCATTTATGCTGACCCTTTCATCATATATGGATACGCAGCCTCAATCGCTTTTTTTGTGGCCCTCTACAAAGTGTTTAGATTACTTAGATACATCGGACAAAATAAAGTATTCTCCTCAGACTCTGTTGCCACTCTAAAGAGTATAAAGTATTGTGCCATCGTTTTGAGTATATTAATTGTGATAGCAGGACTATTCGTAATGATATCCCATCATACAGAGGATGATCCTGCAGGTTTTCTTGCCATTTGTATCCTGACTACTTTTATTGCTATTGTAGCTGCAACGGCTGCCTCAATATTTGAAAAAATCCTGCAGAAAGCCCTAGACATCAAATCTGAAAATGAGTTAACCATCTAATCTATGCCAATCATTGTAAACCTAGACGTGATGATGGCAAAGCGGAAAATTTCTCTCAATGAACTTTCTCAAAGAGTGGATTTGACATTATCTAACCTTTCTATCTTAAAGACAGGGAAAGCGAAAGCCATTCGTTTTACTACCTTAGAGGCCATTTGTAAAGCATTAGACTGCCAGCCGGGGGACATTTTGGAATATATAGATGATAAAAAAAGGAACACCGAACCGCTTACACTGCATTGAGATTGCTAAGCGGCACCCTTAAGTGTAGTGAGGGAAGCCCTTATAGATGGAAATCTATCAGGCAACACGCTGCAAGACTTTTGGCAAGCAAGAGCCAAGTATATGGGAGTAACAGCAACCCAATACCATAATTCTGTTGTAAAAGAATTCGAAAAAATAATGAATGTTCCTGATGATTCAGCGTTTAATCTTTGGTTTGAGTATGACCTGTTTTGTCAAGTGAACTTGCAATAAAAAACTGGACAAAAAGTTAAGCTACCTGTTGATATTGATTTATTTTCATTCCGTATTCATCCGGTGTCATGTACCCAAGAGATGCATGAATTCTCTGCCTATTGTACCAGATCTCAATAAATATCAAATACCTCCCTTTTGGTGGCTTCTGTCGACTTTATTTCCCTCTGATGAATTAATTCAGTTTTCAGTGTCCTAAAAAAGCTCTCGGCCACTACATTATCCCAACAATTAGCTTTTCGGCTCATACTCTGCCTAACCAGTTTATGAGTCTTAAGAATATCTATACATTCATGGCAGGCATATTGTACGCCTCTGTCAGAATGGAATATGAGTTCATAAGCAATTGGACAATTTTTAAGTGCCATATTCCAAGCAGCAATGACTGTATCAGAAGTTTTCATTGTTTGGCTTAACGCCCATCCAATGACTTTTCTATCTCCCAAATCAATTACTGTGGTCAGGTATAACCCACCTTCTATGGTTTTGATATAAGTGATATCAGAAACCCAGGCTTTACCAGTTTGTGCTGGTGTAAAGTTTCGGTTTAGTAGATTTTCTGAAATTGGAAAGCTATGATCGGACTCTGCTGTTGGGACTCTAAACTTTTTATGAATTATACTCTTGATGCCATGCATTTTCATAAGTCTAGCAACTCTATGCCTTGATATGTGAATTCCTCTTTTTTGTAGTTCAATTGTAACCTTTGGGCTTCCATACCTGTTTTTACTTCCCGAATGCACCTCTTGGATTGATTTTAGAGCATTTTCATTACTTAAGGTTCTGGTAGAAGGTTTACGGTTGAGCCAATGATAAAACCCGCTTCTACTGATTTTGAAAACTCTACACATCCTCGCAGGTGGCAAATATAGATTGATAGCTCCTTCATAAACTGGAAGATTTGCCATCGTTCCTGGAGAAGATACTTACTGCCTTTTTTGGACCTGCCTACGTTGTGAGCATCGGCTCCATATCACGTTCTATTTCTGCTTCTCGTAACTGCCGTTTGAGTCTGGCAATTTCTGCCTGCTCTGCAGATAAGGCCGGCTTTCCTTGACCTGAGAAGTTACCTTGTTTTTTCTGTTGATATTCTCTCTTCCATCGGCTTTCCAATTCAGGGAGAAGACCTAATTCTTCTGCTACCTCTGTGGTGGATTTACCAGATAGACACAGTTCTACAGTCATTATTTTAAACTCCTTATCAAATTATCGTCTTTCTTTTTTCATGTCAGCTAAGTTAAACTTTCTGAGCTTAACTTAATTTCCAGTCAAATGTAGCAGGTTCAGTAGTTAACCAATCGTATTTAAATATAGGAAAGAAAAGCGTTTTAGCAGAGCAATACTCGTAAAGGTTCTTTCCTGTAGAAGAGGGCAATTACATTCATCAAATTTAAACTGATAGATACACAAGGAAATGAATATACGTTGTATATTGGCGTATATATCGAAGGAATTATTTTGTAAAGCTATGATACAAAAATGGATAGCAGTATTGATGGGTTGTGTGCTCTGTATCAGGCATTTTTAACTATTTTTTTCCTCAGTGGCCGCACATCGCTTAACACCAGAAATACGGTTACCAGTCCGATAAGGAAAAAGCTTAGAACAAGAGGAAAAACACTATTGTCCATTAAGTGACTAATGACTGATCCCAGAGAAGCACCAATAGCAAAGAAACAAGTTCCATAAATCGCTGAGGCCATACCTGCCCTATTTCCCATGGGTTCCAGTGCCAGAGCACTGCTATTGGGTTCAACAGCTAAATTTATTGCCATCATCAGGGCAACGGCAATAAAGAATACAAGCATAGTTGGTGGATCTCCGAAAGTAATGGTATAGAGCAGCAAAACACCTCCCACTATTGTATAGATTATTAAGAGCCATCGTATTGTTAGCCGTGCTCCATACCTGGACGAAAGACGGGAATTGAGTAAGGAACAACAAGACATCAGTAGGCCAATGCCTGCAAAAATCCAGGCAAATAATTCAGGCCTGCCGTAGATCACGCCTACAATGTGCTCGGAGCTGGCAACATAGGAACTTAATCCTGTAAAAAGAAGGGTAGTTATGCCGGTATAGCGAAGAAATATCGGATTGCCGATCACTTTCCGGATGGATTTACCAACACTCCTCCAGTTGAGTGAAGTGCGTTGCTCGCGAGGAAGAGACTCCTCCAATCGGAGTGACCAGAGAAAGACAATAACCGCAAACAGGGGAGGAGTGAGGAAAACCATTTGCCAGGAGGCAACAGATAGAATGGCCAATCCCAGAAAGGGCGCAACGACCGGAGTAAACAAAAATATGGTAAAGACCAGAGACATGATACGGGCCATCTGGTCTCCCACAAACCGATCCCTGACACCTGCGACAGTAGTCATTAAAACGGCAGATGCTCCCATGCCGGCCACAAAGCGTACGGCAAGCATAAACTCTAAGCTAGGGGCAAAGGCAGCAGCGATGCCACCAACAATATAAAGGGGAAATCCGATCCGCAGAATTGCCAGCCGCCCAAAACGGTCAGAAAGGGCACCAAAAATAATCTGGACGATCTGACCCATAAAGAAGAAGGAGATGATCTGTGCTGGAGCCGTAGAATCAGGTTTGAGACCAAAGTGCTCGCGAAGTTCACCAAATGCCGGAAGCATAATATCAATTCCCAAAGCCGTCAGGGTCATTGTGCAGGCGGATAGTGCGATAAACTCAGCTGGTTTCATTTTCATAAGGTTGCGCTAAAAATACGTTATTGAGAGTGTATCGGGATGGCAAACTTCAACGCATGTAAGTTGTGTTTTTTATTAACTATTGAAGTCCAAAGCAAAAAACGATCATTGCTCCAGCATGCTAAGTTTGCGTTTGAAGTCCACCAGCCAGATAGCGCCAAGTTAGAGCTTATTGCCTGATAAATTATTTCAGAAGGGGAATTACTTTTGTAAATCACTGCTTGCCGCTATCTTATTTTTAACTCGGGTATTCCTTTTCCATCCCTTACTAATTTGAACAAACTACCTTTTATATATTGGTCCCAGGCTGGGGTGCACACATTGTAACATTCAACTGTGGGCACCAGGCCAAAGTGTGTAAACCTGATATCCGTTTCATTTCCGTTATTAGCCAGTTCAAAACTGATTTTAGTGTTCGTCCATTCCTGTTTATCTTCCAGAAAATTTAATTTACTATCAGTTACAAGCCACACCACTTTTTTGCCTGGAATAAACTCAATGAGTTTTTGTTTGGAATAATGAACATCACCAAAGTGCACACTAAATTCATCGTTCAACTGTTGCGAACTGCCTTCCAGATTTTCTGTCCACCATTGTGAAACCTTGTTAATGCAGTTGAATGCTTCCTGTTCGGTAGCCTCTACAGTCAGGCGAATATGATAATCTTGTGTTGTCATGTATATTTTATAGTTGATTGTTACTGGTATATTCATCGATTAACTGCTGATTAAAGCCACCTTCTTTAGGATTCGGTTGCCCCATGCCAGTGCTGATCAAACTGCGCAAGCTATCGTGTATATAATGGCTCCAGGCATCTTTGCAGATGTTGTAACATTCATATTGAGGAACCAAACCCAGGTGTGTGAATTGTATCTGCGTTTTATTCTCTCTTTGCGAAATCTCAAAACTGATTTTTGTGTCCTTCCATTCGGTTTTGTCTGTTGTAAAATTGAAATGATTGTCCATCACAAGCCAGACAATTTTTTCGTTGGGGATGAGTTCTATTATTTTCATTCTGGAAAAGTGGATATCCTGGTAATGATAGGTAAACTCATCACCAAGTTTGTTTGTGCTGCCTTCAATTTCTTCGGACCACCATCCCCTTACATTCGTGATGGCATTGAATGCTTGTTCCGGCGTTTGTTCTACCATGATGGTAGCTGTAAAATCTTGATGTTGCATGCTCTTTAGCTGTTTGTAATTACCGTGAATAAAGCAAAGGTATTGTCTAATACTTACTTAAGCAGGGTGCGAAATGGACATTCTGGAGGGTTGATTTGGACATAATCAATGTCTATCTTTATAAGAAAGTATAATCCATGAAACACATTTCCATCATCGTTCCTGAAGGCCAAAGCAACCTCGGCACGGTAGCTTGTATCGTAGGTGCCTATGAAATATTTACTAGAGCAAATGATTATTGGAAAGAAAAGGGTAAAAAGCAATTGCTGACAGTTGAGCTGGCAGGAGTTTCAAAAAATACAGATTTTCATGAGGGCTTGTTAACCGTAAAGCCGCATACGCACATTTCTGCTATCGGTAAAACTCATCTGATTCTTATTCCTTCCCTGGCCCATGATTATCAAACAGCCGTGGAAGGAAACCAGTTGCTGCTCGATTGGATGGTTAAACAATATAAAGAGGGTGCCGAAATAGCCAGTATGTGCAGTGGGGCTTTTATGCTGGCTTCAGCCGGTCTGTTGGATGGTAAAAAATGTTCTACGCATTGGTCTGCGGCTGATACCTTCAGGACTTTGTTTCCAAAAGTAAATTTACAGCCAGATAAACTGATTACGGATGAGAAAGGCATTTATACCAATGGGGGCGGTTATTCTTTTCTGAACTTGGTGCTGTATCTGGTAGAGAAATATTATGACAGGCAAACGGCCATTTTTTGCTCCAAAATATTCCAGATTGAAATTGACAGGCAAAGTCAGTCAGCCTTCATCATATTTACAGGTCAGAAGCAGCACGGAGATGAAATGGTTCAGCAAGCCCAGGCCTATATTGAAAGTAATCTGCATGAAAAAATCTCTGTGGAAGAGTTGTCTTCCAGGTTTGCTGTGGGCAGACGAAACTTTGACAGACGGTTTATCAAAGCTACCGGCAATACGCCTGTAGAATACCTGCAACGGGTAAAAATGGAAGCAGCCAAAAAAGCCTTCGAAACTACCCGCAAGACCATTAATGAAGTTATGTATGAAGTGGGCTATTCGGATGTGAAGGCATTCCGGGAAGTATTCAGAAAAATTACAGGCATGTCACCATTAGAATACAGAGGTAAATACAATAAGGAGGCGGCCTAATGGAGTGTACACCTGTTTCACTCAGGAGTGTTGTATGGGGAATAGCAACTTAATATTTATGGGAACGCTATTGTAGAATAAGAAAGGCTGGGCCAAAGAATCAATATATTCTTAGAGGCGTACTATATCGGCTGAGAAGTAAAAGACACATCCATTTACTTTATCAAATACTACAAAATACACGGAAATAGGTAGAAAATTCTGATGTTTGGTAATTGCATTAAATACTTCATCCCCTTTTTCAGAATTCTTTTGTAAGTGGCTCAAAAGATGTAGCCCTGGTACTTTTGGTTTTGTACAACGTGCCAATGCCTACTTTCTGAATATAAGTGGTGCTTTTATTAAAAACTTTAATGGCGTATTCCCCGTCAGGAAGATCTGAAAAATTGAATTTCTTCTTATACTTTCTTCCTCTCACACTTTCCCGGTGTAATACTCTTTTATAGCCATTCAGGATTACTATTGTAATTAAATCTTTTGGACTGGCATTGCTAACCCTGACTACTATAGATAAGGGATTATCGGATACAGAATAGGCCATTACCTCTAAGGCTTCATTATTGTTTGCCTGGTTATCCTGGGCATGGGCTGTATGGCTGCAGTATATCAGCAGTAGGAGTGTGAATACTGTAGCTAGCGATCTTGATTTGGTTCTACTCCCGTTCATGACTTTTTGAATTTATATTGAATGTATTGCTACTTATAACATACATAAGCTGATAAGCACTTACCTGAAAATAATGTAGTTAAATATAAGACGTTGGCACTTGAGTGAAATAACCCATGGTGTGGTATTTTGTCAAACTCTCTTACATGTGCAGTTTGGTAGCCATACTTGCGAATGTGGTCTTGCAACCTTTTAATTAGTAAAGGGCTCTTAGTGGAAACCATTGACAGGAAATTTATGAAAACCAGATCTTTCTTATTTACTTTTATTTTTATGGGCTTCGGGCTGTTTAGTTGCTCAACAGATGCTGTTCCGGAAGAGCAGTCAGACCCTAAGAAAAACGCCAGATTAGCAGATTGTGCTCCGGATGTAGTGTGTACCGAAATGTTTGCTGCCGTATCTGCTACCATAAAATATACAGATGGCAGCCCTGTTAAGCTGGATAAGTATCAGGTAATTAAAACTTCTACTGGAGCGGATAATACACCAGCCATAAGTTCAGACGAACTGGATATGTACCGCAACATGGGTGTGTATCTGATCACCAATGATAATTACCGGAAGGAGCTACGTAACCAGCAGCAGGAAGTAGAATTTATTGGTCATAAAGATGGGAAAGAGCTAGTGCGGAGAAAATTCACAATCGGCGCAGACTGCTGTCATGTGATGCATATTGATGGAGAACTGGAAATTACCATTGAGAAGTAACTCTAGGCCGGTTGGCTGGGTCTTCTCCTGATATAAGTTGACAAAAATTAGCTCTTAAAATAAGTAATAAAAATGACCGGACAAAAAGTAAAAAAATCCTATTTTAGAAGGGATAGGTTACACTCTTTTCCCTATCGCCTATATATTCAGTTTCAAGAAAGGGGAGTATCTTTTTACTTTTCTACTCTACAGATAGTGCTTAATAATTTTCTAGTATGGGATTCTGTTATAAAAACAAGCTGCTTAAAAACATCAACCTATATCAGTATAAGACCTTAATTGAAGAGTTTACACAAACTTCTTTTGGGAGACATAATGGTAGCAAGAATTTAAAGAAAAGTATTACAACTAACACTGAATATGTAATCAGCTCAGTTAATGGCTCGAGGTCTAAGTATAATGTTGGTGTGCAAGGTATTGTAAGACATTATCTGTAAACAAAAATTAATGAAAAGAATACTATTATTCGAATGCATTTTTGTAATACTACTGATAGTAAGTTAGATTTACTTTCAAAAAATTAATGCAAATCATGTAATGATGAATGAGGCTATATATACTTTAGTAACTAATTACTTTAGTTGAAAAGTATGCTGTCAATACTAACCTTAACGGATCTGTTTCAACGAAATCAGACTGCTAATGCTCAAGGTAGGATCACCCTGATTGAAAGAAGCTATTGTAAGCTGTATGACTGGTAATAAAACCATATTGGTTCTCATTTGTTTCATTGCATTTATAAGTCTGGGGCTTCCGGATGGTCTTTTAGGTGTAGCCTGGCCGTACATGCACCAAAATTACAGGGTTCAATTGGACTCATTAGGCGTAATTTTGATTTTTTTTACGGCAGGTTATCTAGTAGCCAGTTTTAACAGTGGACGTATTCTCTCCAAAATCTCTTTAGGAATCTTGCTTGCTGGTAGCTGTGCCATTACGGGACTAAGTTTACTAGGCTTTGCATTTGGCAGCCAGTGGGTGGTTTTGCCGGTGATGGCTTTTTTATTAGGCACCGGGGGAGGTGCCATTGATTCCTCAATAAATACATTTGCTGCCCAACGTTTCACCACCAGTACCCTCAACTGGCTACATGCTTTTTATGGGGTTGGCGCGACCATTGGCCCGGTGATCATGACTACCTATCTGGCGAGCAACTTCCCATGGTTCTCCGGGTATGTGACTGTAGGGACAGTTCAACTTACTCTTGCCCTTGTATTTTTACTTACAATCGGGCTATGGAAAACGCAGGCCCATCATCATGAATCTTTTGTACATGCCAGCACCAGTGAGACCTTAAGTTTGCCGGTTACCTGGCTAAGCCTGGCCGTTTTTTTCTTTTATTCCGGCATAGAAATTAGTCTGGGTCAATGGCTGTTCACGGTGCTTACCAAAGCCAGAAATAGTACCGAAACATCGGCAGGTTTCTGGACAAGTGCTTATTGGGGGAGCCTAACTGCAGGCAGGATCTTTTTTGGCATCATTCTAACAAAGGCCTCGGTAAATAAAGTTCTACTCGGCTCTTTTATCGGGCTGATTGTAGGCACTCTATCAATTGCCTTCAACTTGGTACCTATTGTTACCTTCGTAGGAATCATTATAACCGGTTTTTCGCTGGCTCCCGTTTTTCCCAGCCTTATTGCCTTAACACCAAAACGCGTAGGAGCCAGCCATGCCCCTAATGTGGTAGGTTTTCAGATTTCTGCTGCCATGACAGGAGGGGCTTTATTGCCGGCTTTTGCTGGATTGATGATCGATATTTTTGGCGTAAATTTTATTCCTGTAATTCACGCAATAGAGGCAGTTCTGTTACTCTTGTTCTATCTTTGGCTTGCAACAAAATACAAAGTAAAAGCCTAGGTATGGAGCAAAATAATACTCAAGTTATGTTCAGCGGAACGGATAAGGCTGTATTATACTGTAGATTACAGATTAAATAATAAAAACAAAAACCATTTCAAGAGTTTGAAATGGTTTGTAGTAACCTATAACAAAGATGAGGAATTCTTTTGTAGTGCAAAGCTGCAGGAAATAATAGATTCCTAGGTTGCTACTATATTAACATTATGTAAATAAATACAAGCAACAAGATGTAAATTTTAATAAGTAGCTCAATGTCAGAAAAATGCGGTCTATAGATGAGCGTTTGGAGAATCAAATAACAAATAGATTTCAAATACAAATCGTCTGTTATTCATACCATATGATCAGTTGAACTCGCTACCTTCGATTGGACAGTAAGTTAAGCAAAAATAATTACCTTAACGAATATGTCACAAAGATAATGCTATCGTACTTAAAGAAACGGAAGGGAACGACCGTTTGGGCAAACGGTATACGGATTGGAAGACAATATTTTACCAAGCGACCAAATTATAAGTAATTAAAGAATGTAGTACTAACTGGCAATACAATCACAATCAACTCTTAATTTTGAAGATGAATGTAATTAACCTTCCAGACGATATATTATCAAATAAGGTAGAACTTAATAGCCCGATTATCATATATCCGTATAGCTCAAAAATTAACCGCTTCAGAGAAAAATCAGTGTTACACCAAAATGCGGTTAGCCTTGTTATAAGCGGGCAAAAAACAATACGATTTGTAGAAATAGCTGTTAATACCAACGACCAGGAAATTCACTTCCTTTCGGCAGGTAATAGCATTGCATCGTTTGATATTACGAAGTATCAAGAATTTGAGAGCATTTTAATCTTCTTTAACAATAAAGAATTGACAGACTTTTCTGTTAGCAATGCAACGTTGATTGATGAAATTAAAAGAAAATATAATCCGGTACCAAGCCGTTATATCTCTTTTGAAAAGGATGATTTTATCCGCACCTATATTACCTCCATGCATTTAATTGTTGCAAGGAGCAGGCCACTTTCTTTAGAAATGAAACGCATCAAGCTATGGGAGCTTTTACTTTATTTATTAGAAAATCGTTCTCAACCCTTTCTTTCTTTTCTATATCGGGGCAATGCGTTACAAAATGAAATGACTATACGGAAGGTGGTTGAATCTAATATAACAGAAAACCTCACGCTTGGAGAAATGGCTTTTCTTTGCAATGTAAGCACATCGACGTTTAAAAGACAATTTGGGAAGATTTATAATGCCTCCCCCACAACGTGGTTTCTACAACAGAAAATGCAAATAGCGGCACAACTATTAACACAACACAATGAAAAACCGGGCGAAATCTGGTTTAAACTTGGTTTTGAAACACATACAGGATTTACAAAAGCATTTAAAAAACATTTCGGTATTTCCCCAAAAGTTTATGGGACTAGTCTGAGCTAAAAGGAACAATGTCTGACTCAATGCGACTAACAATATCCTGCTTAGAAATGTCAACTTTGCTTAAAATTTTAAAACAATGAGCACAGAACAAAACAAGTCAATTGTTGTACGTTTCAATAAAGAATGTATTGAGCTGGGTAACGAAAATTCTTTTAATGAATTATTGTCGGACCATGTAATTAATCATTCTGCCCCGGCAGGAATGCCGAATGGCAAGGAAAGCTTTTATTATTTCCTCAATAATGTATTACGCAAAGGCTTCAGCAACCTTATAGTAGAAATACTGGATCAGGTCGCAGAAAATGACTTAGTAACGACACGAAAAAAAATCAGGGCAACACACAATGGCGAGATATTCGGCATTCCTGCAAGCCACAAAGAGGTTGACATACATGTTATTGACATCATACGTATTGAGGATGGTAAATATGCCGAACACTGGGGCAAAGTGACTTTGATCAAGTGCTTAAACAAATAGCGACCAGTTGACAAAGTGTGAGTGACAAAAAATGTGTACCTCAAAGAATATATTGTCAAAAAACAGGAAGGGAAATGGCACTTCGACTCAGTTCTATATCAGTTTTGGTTCAAGCTAGAAATAACTATTTACAAAAGCTGGAAACGTAATTCCAGCTTTGTTCCCATTATACGGTTTTATC
Source organism: Rhodocytophaga rosea (assembly GCF_010119975.1). Taxonomy (GTDB): domain Bacteria; phylum Bacteroidota; class Bacteroidia; order Cytophagales; family 172606-1; genus Rhodocytophaga; species Rhodocytophaga rosea. Next base: position 1,580,789 of record NZ_CP048222.1, on the reverse strand, counting down.
ATTGGCAATCAGTATACTGATAAGTATAATTCCAGGCTGGTTCATTCTCATGTTTATAATGTAAGGCAACCGGATAGCCTTCCTGGTTATACTGATAGTTGAGCACATCAACTGATTTGCTTCCGTTGTTGATATGGGTGATGTGGGTGATCAGACCAGGATTATGTTTCATTTTCAGGGTACCGGGCAGAAAATGCCAGGGCTCTACGTTTCTCTTGGTATCATAATTACTATAGAGGGTAATAGCAACCAGCGTTAAGCTATCGTTGAAGGTCCAGTATTTGAGTTCCTCTATAATGTTTCCTTTCCAATCATAGGTATAGATATATTTCCTGAACACTTCTTGCTTTTCCCCTTCATGAATCCGCACTTCCTTGATAGCACCTGCACCATTGCGTACGTAGTCTCTGGTAAACTGTAATACCAGACCATGATAATGCTTGGTTTTTACTAACAGATTACCTTCATACTCATAGACTATCTTCTGATCATGCTCGTCCCTGGCTTCTTTTATTTGCTTATTTGCATCGTAAGACAGGTGAATGGTAGAAGATTCTGTTTCATCTGTTAAACTGATTCCTTTTTTCAGCGTCACCAGTAAGCCCTGGCTGTCATAGATATAATCGGTGTCCTTCTCCCAGGGAGTATCAATGTGGGTGATCCGGCAGGTCTTGGCTGGCGGCTGCTCTTCAACATCTTTTAGTAGTTCACAGGAGGGGAGTGCCATTGTTATACAAAGCGCACTTACATAGAAAGACGCTTTTGTCAGTATTGTTTTCATTAGAATAACTGTGGTGTTGATGGTTTGATTTTTAGTTGTATAAATTTTGTCTGTGTTCTGCTATGATAAGAAGGGAACCTTTATATAACCTTGGGTAAATTCCGTCTTTGCTATAGGCATATTATAATCAGGGTCATCTGGCGCGATGGTGATGCTGAATGTGGCTTCTATACTAAAGGGTGTCAGAGATTTAATTTCAATGTAGCCACCTCCTGAAAGAGAATCACTAGTATATATTTGCTCAAGCCAGTTCTTCCTTTCTAACATTACAACATTAGAATTATCTGAATCCTGGCCAGAAAATTCATATATACCTGTACCTGTCACCCCATAAAGTTGAAAGATGAGTACCCTCTGGCCAGGCATAAAAATTTGCAGTTGCAGGTAATCTTTATAGTAATAGGCTATTAATGAATGGGAACGTATATGCTGTGTACCATTATGCATAGCTGTAAAAATAGAAGAGCTACTAATTACTGGTTTTGCTTTACGGAGAAGCGATACTACTGACGAAGCCATAAAGGTGAGAAACATTTTAAATAATATAATTTTCATCAGATGTAGTTTGAATAAGAAAAGATGAATGGAATTGTTTTTTATAAAAGTCACTGCTACCGTTTCATAGCAAGCAGTTTTCCTGGTTGCTTAACCCAGATGGCTTTGAATTAGCGCACAACTGGGCTAAGCATAGGTTGAAGTTTTTAATATAAAGTCCAGGGAAGGACGCTTATTTGCTCAGAATAACCTTTTTATAGCTTACTTCATTTAATGCTCCTAACCGGATAATATATAATCCTGGCATTTGGTCCGTAGCTTTCCACTCAAACTGATAAGCCTTGTCCTTTTCTGCCACCCCTTCAAACAACGTACTTACCTCCAACCCCTGGCTGTTATAGACTTTCAGCTGAACCTGCTGTGTATGGGATAAGCTGAAATCGATGGTAAGTTTATCAGAGAATGGATTAGGACTAGCCTCCAGGTTCAGCTCTTTCCTGGTGTATTCCTCCATTTGTTCAACTCCGGTTCTGGCAGAAGCTATTAAGCCGGCTCCTCCACTTGATGATACTTTCACCAACCAGTAATCAGTACCTCCTTGCGAAGCCTGGGTTTTATCACCGGAAACACCTGAATCAGAACGTCCTGCCAGTAAATAACCGCCATCTGAGGTCTGTAAAACGGTTCTTAGTTCTTCAGCCGCCGAGCCGCCGAAGCGCTTTTCCCATTGCTTGATTCCAGATGAATTGATTTTGATGGTCCAATAATCCTGTCCACCCTGCGAAGCTTGCGTCTTATCTCCACTCACGCCTGAATCTGACTTACCACCCAACAGGAATCCGCCATCTGTCGTAGTGATGATTGACCGGAGTTCATCCGTCAGGCTACCTCCAAAACGCTTATCCCATACTTTTCCACCTGTGGAATTAATCTTTATCACCCAAAAGTCGCTACCCCCTTGCGAACTCTCCCTTTTATCACCGCTTATACCAGAAGTAGACAAACCTCCTAGCAAGAAACCCCCATCGGAGGTAGCCACCATCCCAGAGGCATCCTCATTGCCTGTGCCTCCAAAGCGCTTGTCCCATACTTTACCCCCACCGGAATTAATCTTTACTACCCAGAAATCTCTGCCACCTTGCGAGTTTTGACTCTTGTCTCCGCTCAAGCCGGAGGCCGACCTGCCTGCAAGTAATATACTGCCATCTGAGTTGACTACACTTGCCTCTAGCCAGTCATCCCCTGAGCCGCCAAAACGCTTATCCCATATTTTTCCGCCTGTGGCGTTGATTTTCACTACCCAGTAATCGGTTGCTCCCTGAGATGATTGTGATTTATCACCGGAGATGCCTGATTGAGAATAACCAGCCAGCAAATATTCACCAGTTGATAACTGATGCAAAGTGCGCAGGTCGTCATTTCCACTGCCTCCATAACGTTTGTCCCATTGCTTGGTGCCGGTGGAAGAAATTTTGACTACCCAAAAGTCTTGTCCCCCTTGCGAACCCTGCGTTTTATCGCCACTTATGCCAGATAAAGAATTACCGCCTAGCATATAACCTCCATCTGAGGTCCGAATTGCTGCATTCAGGTAATCTCCTGAAGAACCGCCAAAACGTTTGTCCCATTGTTTGTTTCCCGATGCATCTGTTTTTACGATCCAGAAGTCCTGTGCCCCTTGTGAGCCCTGGCTTCTGTCTCCACTTACCGCTGAAGTAGAGTGACCGCCCAGCAAATAGCCGCCATCCGAAGTTTTGATGACTACACTAAAGTTATCTGTCCCACTGCCGCCAAAGCGTTTGTTCCACTGAGAAGAAGCTACTACTGGGTTATTTATTGTGATAGTATAATCTTCCGTTTCACCATATTGATAATATGCACATGCCTGGGTACTGGTAAACAGGGCATTAAACTTACTCCTGACCCTCATTCTTCGTTGCCCTGTAGAAACAATAGCCGGAATGGTAATATTGGCTGTGTACAAGCCGGTTCCTGCCGAAGGCGAAGCATATACTAATTCACCGCTGTCGTTAAAATCCTGGTCATTATTGTAGTCAATCCATACGCCAAAACCCTGGGAATTTCTTCCAGACTGCACTTTCAGGGGATAGCTTTTTCCTTTGGTTACAGTGTTTGTTAAAGTACCTGCTGCTGCAAATTGGGTATACCCATTTGTCAATCCATTGCAAGCGGAATTGTTATTGACTAAGGTATTAAAGCTAAAGTTGTTGATATAATCTCCAGAACTACAGGCAGCCGTGGGAACACAATAGCCAATGGCTATGGAATAATCTTCCGTTTCGCCATACCGCTGGGCAGTACACCACTGGTCGGCGGTAAAAACCTCATCATATTTTGCCCGCACCCGCAGGCGCTTCATGCCGCTCGATATATTGGCAGGAATAGTGATAGCACCTGCAAATACACCTGTGCCGGCTATAGGAGATTTATAAACAAACTCCCCTGTATCGTCAAAATCCTTATCCTCATTAAAGTCGATCCACACCCCAAATCCCTGGTGTAAAGCTGGTCCAGATTGCATACTGATGGCATAGGTCTGGCCTTTAGAAAGCAGTGTAGTGGTATTAGCTGTAGCCGGATAAAAAATATAATTATTAGCCTGACCGTTACAGCCTGTGCCATTATTTACTAAAGTATGTAAACTGAAATTATTGATATAGTCTTGGGAAGTAGTACAACGGGAATAATTAGCTGGAATACAATAAGCTGATGCGAGAAATGGAATAGTACTCACTGCTGAACCTGCAAAATTAGTTATTCTGATGGGCCCTGAGGTAGCACCTGCCGGAATAGTAGCCGTAATAGTAGTGCCATTCACGACCGTAAAAGAAACATTCATATTATTGAAGGTGACAGAAGTAGTACCCCAAAATTTAATACCGGTAATGGTTATAGTTGTACCTGAAGAACCACCTGCTGGAGTGAATGAAGCAATGGCAGGAGGCCCCATTGCCCGTTGCATGCCTTTAAATGCATTCACCCGTCCATAGCCCATTTCATTGTTCCAAAGGCCATATGAATACCCAGGTGAATAAGTATATCCACCTGTCTTGTCACAGGAATATTGCAGATCAGCCATAAGAAATGCCCAGTTTGCATTCGGGTTTACAGAAGCAATTAAACCTACCACCCCAGCAGCCACCGGGCAGGCAGCCGAGGTGCCATTGAACCCATTATAACTGCCTAATGCATAGCCAGGGGCTCCAGTCCGGTCTAAAGTATGGGTATTTACACCTGGGGCTACTACATCTGTAACCTCACCATAATTTGAAAAGCTTGCCCTGGTGTCTGTGTCTGTAGAGGCGCCTACTCCAACTACATTTACATAACTGGCCGGATAGGGTGTTGGATTACTTAAGTTATCGTTTCCTGTGGAAGCGAGAATAACCGCACCCAGGCCACCCCGGCTATTGAGCCGCATGCTGGTATAACTAGCCTCCACAGTGGCAGCAAAACTGGCTGGACCCAAGGAATAACTGTTGCTGACGGCTACTACATTAGGTGTGTTAATTACCCTTGCTGCTGCCCTGGCAATAATGGTTGCATTCGTTTCAAAACTATTTCCAACAGCATTAAAGCCAATACAAATTGGAAGGGCTGGGATATTAAATCCTACACTTGCTACTCCGGTCGTATTATTGGTGGTAGCCGCAATTAACCCTACGCAAGGTGTTCCATGATTGGCATCGGCATTTTCCGGGTCAGGTACATTATCGTCATTTGCGGCATCATATGGATTCACTAACTTTCCAGTCAGATCAGGATGGGTTAAGTCGTACCCATGGCCATCTATTACAGCTACTACTACATTAGCAGAACCAGTAGAAATATTCCAGGCTTCCGGCGCATCTATGTCCGCATCATTGCTTTGATTAAGGAACCACTGAGAGCTATAGACCGGGTCGTTGGGGATTACATCATTTTTGCCGGAAAAGGTAAATTCCGGTTCGGCATATTCTACCAGCCCGCTCTCAAACAAACTGTTTGCTACACCAAACGTGCTTTTTCCTTTGCTCACTGCCACCACATACAGTATCTTATCTCCCAGGTTAATTTCCTCTACAATGGCAGCCTGGTGGCTTTTTAAAAAGTTAGATGCCTGCATTGCCTGTGCTCCGGATTTAAGCATATAAGTTACCTTGTTGCCTACATACACTTTTTCTCCCCCGATTTTGAAAGCAGGATAGGCAGTAATGACATCCGGGTCACTCTTAAACTGGCCTGCTATGTCTGTAAGTCGTTGGGCAGATTTTACCATACTCGGACCAATCTTATACCGGATGGCATTCACCGGAGCAAATACATCGTTTTTTGCTGGCTTGCCCACCTTATTTTTCAAGATAAAAGTCGAATTATTGCCTTTTGCCAGGTTTACTTTCGTGGTGTAGGTTACAAAAATCTCATCACGTATAGGGGTTAATGCCGTTTTTTTGCCTTGTGCATAATAATAGTATTCTTCTATTGTATTGGATGGTTGGCTCTGTGTGAGAGCAGTAAGGCATGCCAGCCATAGAAGGCAGCATAAGTGAATGGTAAAAATTCTGATTTTCATGGTTTGTTGTAATTTGAGCATGTAGTGAATTGAATAGCATGAAAGAAATGTTTAGCACTTCTGTATTACAGGAGTATAATGGCCTTTTGAACAGTAAAAAAGGCATTATCCGTTAAGGTGATCACTGATCAACCTGAAGCATCTTCTGACTTGCATAGTAGCCCACCATGTGCAAAGGCCTGTTGCACAAGTACTGGATTATATAAAGTCAAGAAAGATTTTTTATGAGAAGAATAAAGTTTAGGAAAGAGAATCACCAGGAGCAATAAACTGAGAAGCAACCAAGCACTTCTTAATTAGATACCTCACCAAACAACTAAAGAGTTTAAAGGATATTTTTGATAGTGAAGTAGCATTTCAAGATCATTATGTAGATTTTCCTTAGAAGTTTTTTCCAGTATTTACCGGATTGTAGTGTTGTAGAAAAAAAATTTGAGATTCCTATCCGTAGGTTTATCTCTTAACAAAAGCTGGTTGGCCTTTTCTTTCACCAGATAATGAAATTTTCGTTTTTTAGCCGGACAAGCGTAAAGAATAAATCATACGCATTTTGTAATGGAGCGAACACAAGCTCAAATAATGTTGCCAGCAATCTTTTAAAGATTTTCAAGGACAATTTTTGTAGTAAGTACATAGTTTTAAAAAATTGGTGTGGTTTATGGCAACAAAATTGGCCAATTAGAAGGCTTCACTGGTAATACTTTTGTTGCCAAAAAGGGTAATTTGGTTGCAATTTGAAGTTTATAAAAGATGGGAGGGCTCAAACAAGAGCAGACACCATGTTACAAGAAAAAATTAATCATGGATAGCCTATATTAAGCGGCTTGAGCAGATCAAAAACTCATAAAGATTGAGGGATATACACAGTACCTCTATATGATAGAATCAGCATACTCACCGGGAGAAACCCCAAACTTTTTCCTGAATCGTTTGGCAAAGTAAGATTGTTCATTGAAACCTACCGAGTAGCTAATTTGTGCAATTGTGTCCCTTTTAGAGCGGATCATTCTGGCCGCCTGCTGTAAACGAATATCAGTAATGAATTCACTGGGAGAGGTATCCAGGAGCGCTTTAAATTTTCTGAATAGATGTGCCCGGCTCAAATTCATCTCGTCGGCTAGTTTCTCCACACCAAACCCATAATTGCTCAGGTTATGCTCAACAATTGCTTTTGCCCTTAACAAAAACTTTTCGTCTATGGTGGGCGTGAGATCTTCATCCACTGGTTGTGCGATTGCTGATTTATACTTAGCCGCAAGTTTTTTTCTCTGGTTAATTAAATTGACAACCCGTACCCGTAGTTCGGCAGTTGAAAAAGGTTTGGACAAATAATCATCTGCTCCTTTGGTCAACCCTTCCAACCGGGATTTTTCATCGGCTTTGGCCGTAAGCAGGATAATAGGTATATGACTGGTACGCTCATCAGATTTTAACTTCTCAGTTAACGCGACACCGTTCAAGGCTGGCATCATCACATCAGAAACAATCAGGTCAGGCATGCGCTCAACGGCTATTTGCCAGCCTTCTTCTCCATCCTTTGCCGTATGTATGGTAAACTGATTTCTAAAGCTAGCAGCTATAAAGCCTCGCAGGTCCGGATTATCTTCTATCACCAGCAGGGAAGCAGCTTCTTCAAGGTGTATCGTATCAACTTTTTGCTCTGGCGTTCTTGTATCAACCCTACGCTTATAGTGCTCCATAGAGGGTGGCGCCACTGGAGTTTCCTCTAAGAGAGTAGTGCAGCCCATAGGTTGTAAAGGTAATTGTACGGTAATGGTAGTTCCTTTTTCGGGCATACTCTCCAGGTGGATTTTACCTTTATGCAAGTTGACAAGCTCTTGCACGAGAGAAAGTCCCAATCCGGTTCCGGCTAAGCCCTCTTCCACAATGTATTGGGACTGATAAAACGGGGTAAATATATGTTCCTGTTCTTCTTTTGTGATTCCTTTTCCGGTGTCAGCTATACTGATTATCAGTTCTTCCGAATGGGGTAAATTATCAATTGACAAACTGACACTTCCACCGGCCGGGGTAAATTTAAAAGCATTGAACAAAATATTTCCAATGATCTTTTCCAATTTGTCATCATCAAACCAGGCATAGGAATTATTGAGGTGAATGTGTTTAGAAAATTGAATCCCCCTGATTTCTGCCAGTGAATCAAAGGAAGCACACAGTAGCTGGATAAAAGCTTGCAGATTTCCCTGTTTCGGTTGAAGTTGCAATTTACCTGCTTCAAGTTTTGATAGGTCTAAGAGCTGGTTTACCAGATCAAGCAGACGATGGGCATTTCGCTGTATTAAGAAAAAACTTTTTTGCTCGGCAGCATTCTTGGCTGGTTTACTTAATTTTTCTTCAACAGAAGCTAGAATCAGTGATAACGGAGTTCTGAATTCGTGGGAAATATTGGCAAAAAACCGTGATTTGAGCAGATCGGTTTCTTGCAATTGAGTTGTTAATGAGGCTTGCGTGAGGAGTAATTCTTTTGCTTTTTTTGTTCTAAGGCTTTGCAGCCTATAAATAATGAGCAACGAAGTAAGACTCAATACCGAACCAAAAATTAACACATACTTCCAGATTAGCCCAATCCGGCGTTCCTGTTCAAGTAATTGTATACGTTGCTCCTTTCTTTGGGATTCATACTGGTTTTCCAGCTCCACAATCTGTCTGGTTTTTGAAATGTTCAGAAGACTTTGATTTACCTCATAATACTCTTTCATGTATTCCAGGGACTCCACTGTTCTTCCTTGATGAGATTTTAGATCAGCCAGGTGAAAGTAAGCATATCTGACCACCCTTTTCAGACCTAACTCCTGAGCGAGCGCTAAAGATGAATCCAGCCATGATTGTGCCTCTGCAAAATTACTTTTCATTGTATAGGTTTTACCCAGATCTGCCATGATTCCCGCTTGTGCTGACCGGTTGTTGTTTTCTTTAGCACTTATTAAGGCTTGGTTAAAATAACCTATACTTCTATCAATGTCTCTGTTCAAATAGTACTCTCCAATATTAGAAAGTGCCTGGGAGAGATGAAATTTAGAGGTGGGATGTTCTTCTGATACGGATAATGCTTTATGATAGAGCAATAGAGCGTTATCAAAATTGTTTGCCATATACTCGATGACACCAGCCATGTTATACACCCGGGCTAACAAATCCCAGTTATTTGATTGCCTTGCTAATATTTCCGCTTGCCGGATGTAGGATTTGGCTTGCCCTATTTGTTGCTGGTCCCGGTAACACATGGCTAATATCCTATAAGTTTCGCCTAGTATAATTGTCAGTTTCTCCTGTTGGGCAATTTTTACTGCTTCGAGTCCTTTGCCGATCGCTATTTCCCCATCGCCTAGGGCCCAATAGCAATGGGACAAACGATAGTTGGCGGTAGCTTCTCCTTTTTTGAATGATAGCTTTTTCGCTAACATAAGCGATTGCTCTGCATATTCAAGTGATTTATAAAAATCAGTCCATTGATATTGAGAACTTAGTTCATTTAAAAGATTAACCCTCCCTGTGTCTTTATTCTGATAAAGCTTCAGTTTTAGCATTAAACTATCCACTACAGATGCAGGTAGTGCATCTGTAGTGGATAAGATAAAAAGTATTATAAGTAAGCTGCACTTGATCATACTTGTGAGCATTTAACATTTTTCAAGCATTCTATTTGCTGAATAATCAAGATCCAGGGTAATGTAGGAAATATTGCCGCTGATCTTGAATGGCTGATCAATTAGTTATTTAGTCTTTTATACATCTATTCAGTATAAGATACTAAAGATTAAGTTGAGTAGGAATTATGCCACCTTCTACACTATAAAATCTGCCGTTTTCCTTGGAGAACGTCTATGAAGTTTTCATGCTGTTAACCGCCTTTTTGGAAGGGCAGACGAATAAATAGATATCGCTAGTCACCACCAGCTCCAATATAAATAATTATCTATCCTTCAATTACTTTTGTAACCGTCTGAACTTTTAACAAACAGTGAGCACAGGTTTTTATGAGAAACTGTAGTGCTTTCCTGTCCTATTGCCGCTCCTTACCTAATCTACCTGAAACTATTTTTTAACTATGCTGTCCCTATATTACTGACTACTTTGCTTAAGATAGCTTTATAGCCACATGTTTGAATGTTTCATCAAAAGGTAACACATTGCAGGTATATACTTGTCTTTTAGCAGACTACATTTTAAAATCTGCCTATCTTTTTCTTCCAGTCAAAGATAGCAAGTTCACAACGTATTTTCACTAAAAAGTAATGTCATGCAACTAAATTACCTGATAATACAACATAATTAGCCTGTTCTGAAGAAGGACATAGTGCCTGTTTGGACTTTTATAAAGTGTTTAATTTGTAAAGTGAATGAATAACATTCCTTGTCCACTGGGATTATTCTAAATCATAGGGCAAAATAAAGTAAACAAGCACTTCAAAATTCCAGCTAAAGAAACTATTTATATTTCCCAATTATGGAATTAATCTATTTGTCTTGAGTGAGTTTTTTATTAGAAAGGGAGGGAAAAAAGGTTTATATTTAGAGACTGACCGTTGTCTGTACCATTCACTCTCAGGCATTCTCAAAGTTTAAAGCACCTTGTTTTATAAACAGTAGTAGCAGAAATACATTTTAATAAGATTCAGTCCCTACTTTACTTTAAAGTTTCAGCAAAAAGGTGGTTAAATTAATTTTCCCTTAAGGGTAACTCAAAAAGATCTGAAAGGGGGGAGAATATTATAACCCAAGCGAACCTTTTGGTAAAAGCAACTTTATTTGTAGACTTGTCTAGTTTTAGTTAAAACCTTACAAACAGTGTAACTACATACCTGAAGCTTTTGCTCATCCCTCATATGCATCGTAGTCAAGCTATTATTTTTGATTTAGGTGGTACTCTTTTGTATCCTGATTTTCCCTTTTTGCAAACCATATTCAAACAAGGTGGGCAACCCATTGGTGAAAGCCAATTTCTAGTAAGTAAGAGTACACAATTAAGTATAAGATTTTGGCAAATTGTATCTTTGCTTATGCGTTATATCAAGAAGATTACAGACAAGCAAAAACAAGACTTAGAGAAGATTCATAAAGATAGTAAAAGTTATCAGGAACGTAACCGTTGCCAATGTATACTGTTATCCAATCAAGGCTATCAAGTACAGAAGTTAGCAAGCATTTTTCAAGTAAGTCAGTTAAGTATTTATAAGTGGTTTGATCGCTTTGAGAAAACAGGTGTGGTAGGGTTAAAGAACCAAAAAGGGAAAGGCAGAAAACCCATCCTTACTACCAGTAATGCTACCCATGTTGAAGTAGTGGAAAATAGCATAGAGAAAGAAAAACAACAACTTAAATTAGCTAAGCGAGAGATAGAAGCTAAATTAGGCACGGCTATGAGTGAGATGACCTTGAAGCGGTTTTTAAAAAAATTGACTACCGATGGAAACGTTTCCGTAAATGGATAAAGCCATTGCAAAACAAAGAAGCATATGAGCAGAAAGTCAAGCGATTACATGCTTTGCTTTATTTGGCACAGACAGGCAGTATAGATTTATATTTTGGAGACGAATCAGGGTTTTGCCTTACCCCTTGTGTACCTTATGGATGGATCAAAAAAGGCGAACACGCCCCTATTTTATCCCAAAGAAGTACAAGGATAAATGTATTTGGCTTGTTAAGTACAAATAATGAGTTGCTTACTTATCAGAAAAGTGGGAGTCTAAACGCTGACTTTATCATTGAATGTGTAGAGGCCTTCTCAACATCTATTTCCAAGTTTACTGTCATAGTCTTAGACAACGCCTCCTGGCATACATGTGGCCTATGGGAAGTCAAAAAAGAAGAATGGGAACAGAAAGGATTATACATCTTTTTGCTGCCTAAGTATAGTCCTCATCTTAACAGGATCGAACGATTTTGGAAGCAGGTGAAATATCATTGGCTCAAAGCCGAAGACTATCTGTCTGTAGAAGCGCTTAAGGAGGCACTTTATACCATCTTTTCAGGATTGGGTACTTACTTTAAACTTGATTTTAAAAAACTTGAAGTAGATGAAAATATTATACTTAATTGTGTTTAATTACTTAGCCTTATCCAAAGCTAGTATTCGACTAGATACTTATATGCAAGCTACAACTACCACTGATGCCACCAGAGTACCTGTCTATCTTAAGTATTTACTTGAGGAGTTGCAGGCAGAGAAGTTGCAGGGAAGTGAAGCCATCGAAGAACTTGTTCAACAGGTGATTTTACCCCGCCACCAAACGGTAAATTTCTGGAATTATCTGTTGGAAGGCACCCTTGCTTTGTTAGCCACTTTACAAAAAAACTATAAGTTAGCCATCATTTCTAATTCAGATGGAAGGGCAGCAGCCAAAGCGGCTCAATATGGTATTGCTCCTTATCTTGATTTCATCATGGATTCTCATTTTGTAGGGGTAGAAAAGCCGGATCCACATATATTTCTACTTGCTTGTCAAAAACTTGGCTTACCTGTGGAAAACTGTTACTATGTAGGGGATATCTATTCCATTGATGTGGTAGGGGCACACAAGGCAGGGTTACATCCTATATTGATTGACATGACTCAAACCCCGCGTGAAGACTGCAGAGTAATTTCTTCCATATTTGATTTACAACACTTATCTCTTCTCTAAGTTGTTCTTACTTGCTTTTGTAAGGCCACAAAGAAGCCTAGCTATAGTGCTTTTTGAGTTGTACTTTCTTTGTTTAGTAATATTAATTACAACTTACTGTAAATTAACCTATTAACTTCAAGTATTTTTGGGTTGTCCTCACTTTATTTACGGCTGGTGCACAGATCATCTGATTTATGAATAAGAGGGATATGCCTAACACAAAGCTTTTGCTAGCGTTTCCCACTTACCTCTGATGGATACCCATCAGAATAGATGATAATCTATTATAGATGCTTTTTACAATTGTATTTATATACATCCTTATCATCCATTTTCAAAGAGTAGCCTAATGGGACATATCAGAGTTACTATGCTTTTAGATGTGGAATTAATTCTATCAGAAAATAACTTGCCAGGATGAATAATTAATCTACAACTATGAGAAAAACGTTTTTACTGTTAAGCTTTTTATTTATTACCTATTCTCTAATTGCTCAAAATTTGTATAAGGCTGTGGAGAAGAATAATTATCAAGAAGTGGAATCGCTTCTCACAAAAGGAGCAGATCCCAATAAGTATCATAAGAATGGCCTATTTCCATTATGGAGGGCTTGTGCTGATAATCAGTATGATATTGCAAAACTACTTATCAAGAACGGCGCTGATGTAAACCTAAAAGATAAAGTAATGCCTGCTCGATTAACTTCTTTGGAGATGGCTTGCCAAGAAGGACATCTGGAAATTATAAAATTACTTGTCGAGAATGGAGCTCAAACAAACCAAAAAGGCTATTTAGGATTTACACCTCTTCGGATTGCTGCCAGAAATGGCCATCTTGAAATAGTTAAGTACTTAGCTTATAAAGGAGCAGAAGTAGATGCACGAGCAGACGATAAAGCCACTCCCCTTGAACACGCTGCCGCTAAAGGACATGCGGAAATTGTAGAATTCTTATTGACCTATAAGGTTAATGTTAACAACAAGGATAAAGATGGGGATTTCCCGTTAGGAGAAGCCGCCAAGTATGGCTATGAAAAAGTGGTGATTCTATTGCTTGAGAATGGTGCGGATAGAAGCTTGAAGAATAATGATGGCTTGACAGCAGTTGAACTTGCCAAGCAACGTGGACAGGCTAAAATTGCCAAATTACTTGAATCTTATCAGAAACAATTTTGAATAAAAGAAGGTATCAGCCGAAACATGTTATTCCAGGGAGCAAATACTATTTATTGGTGAGGCTCCATATTTTTTAAACATGTCAGAGAAAATGAATAATTCTATATTTGGGCTTGCTACCTTTGACTGGAAGGGAAAAAGATAGGCAGATTTAATAATATATTAAATTTGACCTTATGAAAAGACACGTATTCGATGAGGCATTTAAACAGATGGCTGTATAGTCATCCTATGCAAAAGGATCAGTCAAAGTGGCAGCGGCATAGTTGAGTATAGATCCTGGAAGATTAAGTAAGTGGCGGCAATAGGGCAGGATAGCAATGTAGCTCCCATCGAGAAGCCTATTCTTACAGGAGAACAGTTAGAAATCAGGCACCTACAAAAGGAGTTGAAGGAAGCTCAATCGGAAAGAGATATCTGGAGCCGATGCCCACATCGTCTGCTGGTCCAAAAAAGGCGGTCAGTATCGGCTCCAAGGGCGAGGGGACATATTCAGGTTTATAAAGGAGCTCAAAGAAGGCTACAACTACGTTGGCTTGCTTCGGCTCCCGCCTTACAAGTGTTGAAAAGATGTGTAGGGTGATGAATGTAAGTGTAAGTGGATATTATTATTGATTGAAAAATCCTATTGGTTCGAAGTTAATTAAAGAAGAGAAACTATTAGCCGATATACATAAATTATATGATAACAGCAAAAAGCGTGGATTCCAATCAGGGCCTGGTCTGAGATCCATAGAAGCCCTAGAATTACAAGTGAGTTGATTGAGAGAACAGGGTATTCGCGTCTCACGTCCACGGATAGCCAGGCTAATGAAAAAAGCGAATCTCAAAAGCATTATCCGTAAGAAATACAAGGTGCAAACTGCTGATTGTAAGCACGAATATGCCGTTGCAGAGAATCACCTGAATAGAAATTTTTCTGCACAGAAAGTTGGGCAGAAATGGGTGTCAGATCCGGACCTGCGACAAAGCCTGCATTTGGGTCCACTTATATCAGAATTGAGGAAGGATGGTTGTAACTGATAGTTATATTAGATTTAGCTGATCAAAAGGGAGTGGGCTGGGCATTGAGTAATATTATGACAGCTGCTGACACAACTATCCTTGCCTGGAAATGGCTATCAAAAATAAACCTATTACACAGCATCTGTTGTTTCATTCTGATAAAGGTTTGCGAATATGTGTGTTCTGATTTTAGAGAGCATCTTAAAGGTCTATTAGTGTTGCAAAGCATGAGCCCAAAAGGGAATAGACCTGAAATAAGATTTTGTAAGTGCTCAACATTTTATAGGATAGGACACATCAATTCAGTAGTTAAATGAACTCTCCCTTTCGAATGACCTCATATATGAGCATGTAGTGAAAAGTTGGCTCACGATCCCTTATTCAAGATTCTCTTTCTCCTCTTGCCCTCATTTTGGCAGGAACAAATCGAAGATTTTTGTCAATCAAAAGCCGGACATACTGTAATCAGAAGATAGGGCCTATTATCTGATGGTACAATACGCCCTATATTTCAAAGTTTAAAGCAGCGAGTCAAAATGTATGGGAAACTGGTTAATCCTTTTGCCAGTAGCATGATAGATAGCATTGGCTATAGCAGGAGGCATACCCACCAAGCCAATTTCACCTACTCCCTTTACGCCTAAATCATTCACTACATCGTCTTTTTCATCAATGAATAGTACATCCAGTTGATGAATATCAGCATGTACCGGAATATGGTATTCGGCCAGGTTCTGGTTCATGTATTTACCTAAGCGGAAATCACTAATAGTTTCTTCCCGAAGGGCTTTGCTGATACTCCAAATCATCCCGCCTAGTATCTGGCTGGTAGCCGTTTTGGGGTTAATAATCCTGCCAGCAGCTACAGTGGTCAATGCCCTTGTTACATTCACCACACCAAGTTCTTCATCCACTTCTACTTCCACAAACACAGCACTATGGGTAGCCCTGGAATATTTTTTTAACTTTAATGGATTGGGCATGGCAGCATTGGTTGTTTTTATCGCTTTTCCTTTATTGGCTTTAATAATTTCTATAAATGGTATGCCTGTAGTGGGATTCTCTTTTAGATAAATATACCCATTTTTAAAAATTACCTCTTCCCTATCAGCGCCAGCTAGAGAAGAATTAGCTATATTTTTTGCCTTTTTTAGTAGTTTTTTACTTAAAGCTCTACAGGCTGCTTTAACAGCCGGACCCACTGTAGCTACTGTAAAAGAGCCTCCCTGAATGGGTGCAAAAGGCATTTTGCTGCTGGCATACGAAAAAGTTACATCCTCGATAGGAAGACCTAGTTCATCAGCTGCTATTTGTGTCATTACCGTAAGAGTACCTGTGCCAATATCAGTAACCGCACTTTTTATTTCCAGTTTGCCATCTGGGGTCAGAATGGCCTGCGCACGGGCTAACAACCGGTTTGCCTCCCAAATGCCGGTTGCCATACCATATCCTACCAGTTTATTGCCTCGCTTCATGCTTCTTGGTTCTGGACTGCGTTTATCCCATCCAAATTTTTCTGCTCCTTGCAGGTAGCATTGCCTGAGTTCTTTGCTGGAATAAGGCCTTCCTACACTTACATCTGTTTCTGCATAATTAAGCAGCCTTAACTGCAATGGGTCCATATTTAACTTGTAAGCTAGTTCATCCATGGTAGATTCGATGGCATGCATACCTGTACTTCCACCGGGAGAGCGCATATCAAGCGGACTGTATACATCAAGTGGTACCAGTTCATATTCATACAATGTATTTTGGGCCGGATACAGCATATTAGACCAGTTTACCACCACCTCGGTATAATCTTCAAATTTTGAAGTTTCGGCAATGGCTCTATGGTATAAGGCATTTACTTTTCCATTTGCCTCTGCCCCAAATTTAGTTTGCTGGATTGTGGGTGGGCGATGGCCGAACGTATACATCTGGTGCCTGTCGAGGGTCACACGTACATTGCGTTTGAGCGCCAGGGCAGCCATTACTGACATAAATAACTGGTATTGTGGCCGCAGCCCTGAGCCAAACCCACCGCCTACAAAAGGAGCTATTACTTGTACATCTTTAAAGTGCAGCCCAAAAATATTGGCTACATATAGCTGTGAGTTTATAGTTCCCTGGGTTTTATCATATATTCTGAGCTTGCCCTCACCCTCATATACCGTGGTCGTAGCAAACAATTCCAGCGGATTATGATGCTCTGTCCCATGGAAAAACTCTCCTTCAGCCTTAGCAAATGAATGAGCATATGCCTTTTCAAAGTCACCTTTTGGCTTTGGTGGCAAGGGCTTTAGCATGGTCGCCAGACCTATTTTGGGTGACCGGCCTTTTTCACGTTCCCCGTTCAGGTCAGTAGTAAAGGGCTCTTCCTCATAAATTACTTTAACAAGTGTAGCCGCATAACGCGCCAGTTCAAAAGTTTGGGCTACAAGCAAAGCAATGGGCTGACCATTATATTTAACATCTGCCTCATTGAGCGGGCGGAAAACATGGCCAGGCGGTGCGTCCATATCGGCATACTGAAAATCAAACCTGGCAAGTGAGGGTCGGTTTTCGTGGGTAAATACTTCTATTATCCCTGGGAGTGCTTTAGCAGCATCAGTATTGATACTTACAATTTTGCCTTTGGTAATGGTACTGTTTATCACATAGCCATATAGCAAATCAGGCACATTGTATTCACCGGCATATTTTGCTGCACCTGTAACTTTTAAGTGGCCTTCCAGTCTACTGAGCGGCTGGCCTATGGAGGGTTGTATGGACATTTAGTTTCTTTTAAAGGTAGCTTAACTATAAGGAAGGGTGTGCACCGGGAAGTTGCGATTGGGGATCAAGTGCCATCATACAATTTCGTATAATGGCTTTTTTTGCCAGCCCAATTTTAAAGCTGTTATATTCGTAGGGTACTGCGCCTTTTAGAATAATATCAGCAGCGGTAGCAAAGTTTTCACGGGTTGCTGATTTGCCTGTTAAATATTCTTCGGCTCCTTTTACCCGCCAGGGTTTGTGTGCTACTCCACCTAAGGCAATACGGGCGTCTTTAATACTATCTCCTTCCAGTTCCAGCCCAGTGGCTACTGATACTAGGGCAAAGGCATAGGAATTACGGTCGCGCAGTTTGAGGTAAGAATAGTTTTTCTCAAAACCTTTTGCCGGAAGCGCAATGCCTGTAATGAGTTCTCCTGGCTGTAAATTATTGTCTATATGCGGGGTATTGCCAGGTAATCGGTGAAAATCTGCAAATGGTAGGGTGCGGTTTCCATCAGGTCCGGAAATATGTACCACTACTTCCAGGGCTGCCAGGGCCACACACATATCAGAGGGAAATACAGCAATACAGACTTCACTGGTTCCCAAAATGGCCATAATGCGGTTATAACCACCAATAGCCGAACAGCCAGAACCAGGCTCACGTTTGTTGCAGGGTGTATTTATATCATAAAAGTAATAACAGCGGGTACGCTGCAAAAGATTACCACCATTGGTGGCCATATTACGTATTTGCGGGGACGCCCCAGCAAGGATGGCTTTGGAAAGTAATGGATAACGCTTTTCTATCAGAGGATGATAAGCTGTATCTGCATTTGTAACGAGTGCTCCTAAAAACACACCGCCACCTTCCGTTTGCTGGATAGCATGATGCTCTGAAATCTGATTAATGTCTACGAGGGTATCTGCGGTAGTTATAAAATATTTCAGAAGATCAATAATATTGGTACCTCCGGCTATAAACTTATTTCCCATACTGCCCTTTATCTGGCTTATGGCCTGAGAAGCATCCTGAGCTTTGGTATACCTAATATTATTCATGATTGCCTCCTTCTATCACTTCCATAATAGCATCAATAATTCCTACATTGGCCCCACAACGGCACAGATTACCACTCATTAATTCTTTCACATCGGTACGGTTTTTTGCCTTTCCTTCCTTGATCATGCCGATAGCGCTGCATATCTGGCCTGGTGTACAGTATCCACATTGAAAGCCATCATGTTCAATAAATGCTCTTTGCAATGGATGCAGCGAATCACCATCGGCGATCCCTTCTATCGTAGTAATTTGGGCACCTTCTTTCATAACTGCCAGCGTCATACAACTTAATATCCGTTTGCCATCACATAATACGGTACAGGCACCGCACTGCCCATGATCACAACCCTTTTTTGTGCCAGTAAGGTCAAGGTATTCCCGTAGGGCATCCAGCAGTGAAACCCAGGGCAATATATTTAAACGGTGTTCGATACCATTTACTTTTAATAGAATAGTATTTGGATGAGTAAGTGTCATAGACGTTTTGTTATTGAGTAATTTATATACAAGTAGTTTTATATTGCTTTGGAGTATACGCAGGTGAAGTGGAAAATGCGCTTATGAAATTTATCTTTTTTTGCTTGATAAAAGTAATATCTCATCTATCTTAAAAATCCAGCACCTAGGTGCATTTGTCCAAAGGTTTTCTCCTACATTCAACCATGGAAAATAAGTGAGCATTGGGTAATACCCTTGTTTTTAGTGCAGAAGTAGAAAAAAAACTGGAGGCATCTACTATATCAAGTGGTTGATTTTTAGTAAAGAGGGAGTTGATTTAACTACTTACAAATTGAATCTTTATCAATGGATAAGAGGGTAAAAATATAATCTTCAAAACATTTTAGTAGTAATTCTCTTTCTCCTTTTGCCCACAAAAAGTAATTAACATAATAATAGGGAGTAAAATCAAATCATGCAATACTCAATACTCATCCTGACTACCGATTCACCTATAAAAAGTTATTTAGTTTCTTCTTTGGCAACCTTAAAGGGCAGAAGAAGTGAATAATTACGCTCTATAAAGCGATAGGGAAAATAGCCGACTTTTTTATGTTTGGTTACATGCACAAATCATGCATATATTAGTAAATTAGACCAAACTTGTAGAACAGTCTGTATCATTTCTAATATTAAACTGCCTGACTATGAAAAGAAACTTTCTTTCGATAGGCTTTCTTAGAATTTTGACGGGAAGTGTTGTTATATCAGAAAGGTTTGCTCCATTACCTGATGATAAGTCAAGGGCAATAACAAACAAAATAAAAAACAGACCTTATACGCCTTTTTATATAAAACCTGACAACAGCCTACCTTTTAAGAGTCTTATACTTATTCTCCTGACCCTGATGATCTCCTGCACAAATCCCACCAATGACACACTTAATAATGCTTCCGACGAAGGCAGGCTTGCCGCCCAGCTTTGGACGTTCCGTTATGAGCTGGAAAAAGATGTTCCCGGAACTTTAAAGAAAATCAAAACCCTGGGCATCAACTACGTAGAAGGATTTGACGCTCCCTACATTATCGACAACCCAGAAGAATTCAAATCACAGCTTGATGCTGCGGGCTTGAAGATGTTTGCCCTGCATTGGAATAACCTCAACGACTGGCGAAAGAATCCAACTGTCATAATCGAAACGGCAAAGAAATTGGGGGCACAGTATACTGGTATAGCCTGGCTTAAAGTTACAAAGGCAGATACGGTCACCCTTGATGTAGTCAACGAAGCCGCCGACATCCTGACAAAAGCCTGTGGGCAAGCTCAGGAAGCCGGTCTTCAGCTTTACTATCACATCCACGGGTACGAGTTGCAGCCAATGGCTGATCAAAGAACTTTCTTCGACAGCTTTGTAAGTCGTATCAACAACAATTGTGTTCGTCTGGAGGCCGATATATTCTGGGTGACCTATGCCGGTCAGGATCCGGTGCAGTTTATGGACAAGTATCGGACAGGTATGGAGTTGCTGCACATCAAGAACATGGCCGATCATGTATCGACGGGTGTTTTTACCGGCGCTGACTTCATGCCACCTGACATGCCTGCTGAAAATTGGGTACCCCTGGGCAAAGGCAAAATTGATTACAGGGCCGTCTTTCAGAAAGGGAAAGAGATCGGTGTGAAATGGTATATCCTAGAGATGGACAAGTATAACGGTGATGTCTATGCAGCTATAGATTCCTCGCTTACTTATATACGAAATGAGAAACTGTTGCCATGATGGGCAGAGAAAACTTAAGAAAGTTTACCAATATTGCATATGGGAGTTCCCTTTTATAAATGGAGATTAGAAAAGTACATGAAGTATAAATCTTTTCAGCTTCATCAATATACTTGTTAATATTTTACAATTATGGGCACTTATCTTGCTATTTAAAAGA
The DNA here is from genome assembly GCF_010119975.1 of Rhodocytophaga rosea. GTDB lineage: Bacteria > Bacteroidota > Bacteroidia > Cytophagales > 172606-1 > Rhodocytophaga > Rhodocytophaga rosea. The sequence goes on along the minus strand of NZ_CP048222.1, from coordinate 1,559,952 downwards.
GAAAAAAGAAAAGAGGCTATTGGATAATTAATATTTAAAACTAGTCTTCTAGCAATTTAATTTCATGTATTAATTTTGCTAATTTCTATGTATCTGTTTTTTAGTTTTACACGAGCTTTCTCAGTTGTAAACGACCAGTTGACTTTTACCGCTTTTAGATTTCGATTCTTTTGCCAAATAAGAGTCTCGGATTCAAGTATTTCCTGATTTGCGATTCGTCTGTCTAAGCACTGGCGTGCAAGGGATGAAAATTCCATTTCTGCCATGTTTAACCACGAGCCGTGTTTAGGTGTAAAATGGAATTCCAGCTTATTTTTGAGTTGCCGGGCCTCTTCGAAGGGTAAATTTTCATAAAATGCCCCATAGGAATGGGTTTGATAATTATCCTGAACAAGTTTGATTTTAGTTTCAGTTGGATAATGTTCTTTGACCACCCACTGCATAAAGTGGCTATAATCAGCTTTAGTTTTTGTGGTGGTAACCTTTATATGCCGTTGCCCGGTATCCATATTGTAAGCCAGTAGCACATTACAAACGCCATTTCTTAGGTATTCCTGATGTTGTTTTTGTGTGCAATTAGCTTTAGCCGGAATGGGTGTCAACACATGGTCAATAAGTTGACAAGGACGTTCATCAAAGCATAAACGGACAATCCCTTCCTCTTGAGGTTGAGCGTACAAATCTAAAACATCTTCCATAGTGGCAACATATTCGCCATTGATGATACCAATGCACCACATTTGCTTTAACCAAGGCTTAAGCCTGCTTTTTTTAAAACTTGCCGGATGGATTCATTGGATATAGTTTCAACATAGTTAAGTTCAACAAGTTTTTCATTCAATAAGGATAAAGTCCAATGGGCAGAGCCGGCAGGCGACTCACTGCAAGCCATACTGGTAATCTGTGCTTCCAAGCGTTCTGTAATGATGGGAGGTTGACCACTTCTGGGGCGTTCTTCCAAGGCATTAGAAAGGCCTCCGGCAAAATATCGCTTTTTAATGCGGTAATAATGATTACTGTCAATGCCTACTTCTGATTGAACTTCAATCCTTGATTTACCTGAATTCATTAGTAACAAGGCTCTTGCACGAGTTATTTTGCGACTCTTGTGCGTTCCTTTTTTTATAATTGAGCTCAGTTCGGTTTTTTCTGATTCTGACAAACTTACTTTAGTAGCGATCCGTGCCATGAGAATAAAAAGTTTATCCTCAAAATTAATAACTAAAATTAAATTGCTAAAACACTAGATGCTAACACCTAACCCACGCCAACCGCCTTATTCTCAGCTGGAGCTTCAGCACAAAAGGCCGGTTTGCGAGGGTTCATGAGTCGTTGGGTGCAATTCCCCCTATATCGAAAAGTGTATTGATTTCTTTAGCTAACGAGGATAAATTTAGCTGTCCTAAGTAAGACCGATTTTTGCCTGGTGCTTACAGCCCGTTTGCAATTCTGGTCAGAAATGTAAAAGCCCTTCTGCTCCAACAGAAAGGCTTTGAGATGATTTCAGTGGAGGAGCCAAGAGCTACCCCGGTCAGAATATTTTCAATCTAAAAATACATTTCCTTAGGACTTTTTCAACCCTTATATCTAAAGAACATGAAAAAGAAATCCTTATCTATGGAAGTAGTGAATCCCGATGCAGCCGGCATTGATGTGGGTAGCCGCTCGCACTATGTGGCCATCGGCCAAAAACCGGGAGATGTCCGTGAGTTTGGTGTCTACAATGAGGATCTGCTAGAGTTACTTAAATGGCTGCAAGAAAACAACATTACCACGGTAGCTATGGAATCAACAGGTACGTATTGGCAAAGTTTGTTTGCTACTTTACAGGCAGCAGGCTTGGAAGTGTATCTGTGCAATGGAAAATTCACTAAAAACATCAAAGGCAGAAAAACCGATGTACAGGATTGCCAGTGGATACAGAAGTTGCACAGCCTTGGATTGCTCACAAGCAGTTTTCTGCCTGACTTGGCAACAGAACAATTACGCACTTATTGTAGACACCGCACTTCACTGCTTGAAACCTCAGCCATGACTACCCTAAAGATGCAAAAGTACCTGCGTCTACTCAACTTAAGGTTAGATGTGGTAGTAAGTGATGTCTGTGGACTGACAGGGTTAGCTATCATCGAAGCTATATGCAAAGGAGAAACCAATCCTACAGTATTAGCTTCCTTGCGTCATGGCAACTGCCGAAAATCAGCAGAAGAAATAGCCAAAGCTTTGCAGAGTAATGGTAGAAAAGATTACCTGTTTGGTTTACAACAAGAGTTTGATCTGTATAAAATCTTGCAGGCCAAGATTGAAGCCTGTGATGTAGCCATAGCAAAACTGCTTACCGAGCAGATCAATCAAGATCAGACAAAGAAAGCATTACAGGCAGAAGCCAAGCCGCACAAAAAGGTAAATAAAAATGCACCCAAACATATGGACCTTAATCAAGTAGCTTACCAGTATTTCGACGGAGTGGATCTGATGGGTATTGAAGGGGTGAGCCATGGGACAGTGATTGCCTTGATGAGTGAAGTAGGTAGTGAAGGGATCAAAAAGTTTGCAACCGCTAAACAATTTGCTTCCTGGCTCAGGCTTACTCCCAACACGAGAATCAGCGGAGGCAAGGTGATAAGTAAGCGCATAGCCAAAGGAAGTAACCGCTTAAAGATTGCTCTCAGGCAAGCAGCAAATGCGGTTGGCAATCTCAAAGACACCCACCTGTCGGATTTTTTCAATCGAATTAGTTATAGAAGGGGCAGAACAGCGGCTGTTTCTGCTACAGCGCGTAAGCTAGCAGTCATCATCTGGAATATGATAGTCAAGCATGTGCCTTATAATCCGCCCAGTCAGTATCTGTTTATGGATCAAAAAAGAAAGATGAAGCTGGTCAAGAAGATCCGAAACAAGATTGCTAAATTAGACCTCAAGCCACAAGATGTAGGCTTTTCCATGAACTAAAATCAGTATCAGGCATGGACGTTAGTCAGAATCAAAATAAATTGAATGAAGAAATTTTACAAATATATAACAATAGGCATAGGCTCTTTTCTAGTGCTATGTTTTCTACTTACAGGGCTTTTGTACATTTTTAACCGAGCGGAACCGGAGGCTATACTAATTCCAAAAGGTTATGAGGGAGAAGTTATTATCATCTTCGACCAAAAGGAAGGCGCCCCAATAAAGTACGAAGGGAAAGAGCGAATTTATGAGATACCAGACAATGGCGTATTAGTAACCCAGTTTGCATGGACAACGGGCTTTACTGACCGGAAATTCTACTATGTATCCCAAAGAGAAAGAGAAAACATTGAAATGGTCAGGTCGGATTATAAAGTGGAGCAGGATGGGGAGCACCGGGAGAAAGTAGGGGTTCTAGATAAGCGGCCGTTCTATTATGGATGTTCAGAGGATGGAAAGGACTGTGTGTTTCATGCAGATCGCTTTATTGTCAGCCGCCGAAAGAATTTTGAACAATATTCGGTAGAAGACAAGTTGAATCAGGTCATTGAAGCAAGGTTTGAATAAGAAACTATAAATGAAAGCAGGTAACATTAGCTTCAGCCGGTCAGCAGCCTTGCCTCACCTCATAGCTCAACCGCAAAGGACTACCGCCGGAAAGCCATGCTACGTTACATTATGCTCAAGTAAAAAATAAATAAAATGAGGTTAGAAAGAAACATACCTTATTGGGATTTGACCTCTGAAGCAATTCTATCTGCTATTTCGTCTGAGCTTAAACGTCAAAAAATAAGCGACATTGAAATAAAAGGTAACGTGTTAAGTTTTAAAAGAGCCTTTTTTAGTGGAAGTGCAAAAGTAGATCATTTAATGACTCCAATAGACGAAGGATATTTCAGCGTAGAGTTAGACAAGCAAAGATTGGTCTATGATTATTCCACTAAAAGAATGATGTGGACGATGTTAGCCATGGGTTTATTTACTGCTATTGTCAGTGATAAGTTAATCATGTCAATAGTCGGTTTTAGTGGTATATTCGGTATGCATTGGGTGACTGCTTTCTTTAAACATCGATTGTTTATGCAGAAATTGATAGAAAAAATAATACCTGAGCATAACGCCAAACTCAAACCGCCAACCGGTGCACCTCAGCTTATAGGCTCAACACAGCACACGGTATGCGGGAGTTTTTGAACCATGTGCGACTCGTTTTCTTGAAAGATCGAAAGATCAGGGAAAGAAGCAGCGTAGAGATACGCTGACAACTCAATGTTCGAACAGGTGCGACTTTTAGTCAACTCCTGTCTCAAAAGTGAATTGAAGAATGCATTGCCCCCATTTTTAGCCTTGACAAAGCTAGAAGTGAATGCAGGGGCAAGAAGCAGGTAACGTCAAGCTCTCTGGCGAACCCCTGCAAGCGGGAAGGTATGGACAGCGCGAGCGAATATATGTTGACCCATCGTAAAGAACTATAAGCCCACGTGAGCTAAAGGGCTTAACCAAAAGGTAGAGGATAGGGGCTGGCGGCGATGGTTCTGACCAGTATTCACTCCCAACAAACCCGGTGGAAAGTATAGTCCTACCCCTTCGCAAAACGAATGTTGGGAACGAGGAAAAGCCTTGTGTTCTCTTTCTATTTTAAAAGAAAGTAGGTAGTCAGCCGCATGGACACAAGGAGTAGGATTGTCTATCAAGCCAATGCCTGGGGTAATGCCCAGGATATGCCCACGTAGACACCTTAGGATTGGAGGGTAAAGTTACAAGTAGGAGTGAACATGTTATGAGCACGGATGCAAATCTGATGTATGAATGGAAAGAGGAACCTACAGGTTTACTTTCAAGCTCCCAAAGCGAATTTACCAAGCCTCTTTAGAGGTACTTCTTGACAAGGAGCCAATCCGAGGAGGAGCCGGATGATGTGAAAGTGTCAAGTCCGGTTTTGGAGGACCAGCTCAGGAGGTGACTCCTGGGCTGAGTCTAACTATAAGGCATTAAAATTGAAACAGGATTAGCATGACAATGAAGTATCATGGTTGGATTGAACTAAATTATACGGAGGGTTGGAGAAAGTTCGAAGGGAAGGAAGTTATCTATTCTGAGTATATTCAGTCCATTCGTTTGATAACAATTAAGCTAGAGGAGTTAGTTGAAAAGGAAATATTTGATATCCCTAAAAGCGATGTGAGCATACTTGTCTCAATTGATGATATGACCACTGTGCATCTGTCCGGGAAAAGGAATCACTGGAGAAGTGGCCCTATCAAGCTTTTACAATGGATTCAGCAGAATGCACCTGGTTCTCATGGACAAATTCATATTCATGATGATGAACATGGCACCCTTGATGAAGTTTACAAAATATACAGACTCACCAATAATGCAATTGTAGAATCAATAGAAACGGAATTAAAGCCATTAATTGATTAAAAAATGCCTTATAACACCCAACTCAAACCGACAACCGGCCCATTCTCAACGCAAATCCACAACACAAGGGCACGGTATGCGGGAGTTCATGCTACATTAGCTTCTACTGAGATAAAGTAAAAATATAATTTATGCTTAAGAAGGTGTTTGGAAATAGAAGAGAGGTTTTTTAGGATTTTGGAAAAAGACTATCAGCCGGTAACTTGAGTTTGCGAAACAAAAAGTTACTCCATGTATGAATTACATGAAAATCTGACTGATAGTCAATGGCAAGTTATTAAAAACATAGTAGATGATGGACGAAAGAGAAAAGTTTGTTTAAAGCGTGTAGTGGATGCCTGCCTGTGGCTGACCAGAACCGGAAGTCAGTGGCGGAATTTGTCTCAGACCCATTATCCTGTATGGCAAACGGTAGCTTATTATTTTTATAAGTGGCAACACAACGGAGTCTGGCAACAAGTGCGGGCGATGTTAGTGAAAAAGGAACGAGAAAGACAGGGACGACAAGCAGAGCCTTCCAGAGTGACTATTGATAGCCAAAGTGTTAAACAGTGTGGTTGCTTTTCTGAGCAGGTAGGTGTAGATGGTAATAAGAAAATAGATGGTAGGAAACGGCATTTGGCGGTTGATAACTTAGGACTTCCCTGGGCTGTTTATGTAGGAGCTGCTAATGAGTCTGATGCCGTAGCAGGCTTTGAATTATTACCACAACTCAAAAGCTGTAGACGGCTAAGTTTGATCTGTGCCGATGCAGCTTATAAAGGTGAGTTTGTCTCTTATGCTTATTATTATGGGTGGAAAGTAGACATCTCACAAAAGCCTCCTTCCAAGCAAGGATTTATTCCTCAAAAGGGAAGGTGGCAAGTGGAAAGATCTGGACCTGCTACGAGTGTGCATCGGCTCCATGCCTGGCTGAATCATTATCGAAGATTAGCTAAAGATTATGAAAGAACTCCTGCTTCTGCTGTCTGTTTTATAGAATTAGCTTTTATCAATATCATTTTATCAAAAATACCTTAACTTATTTCCAAACACCTTCTTAAGGCAATTTAGAAGTTGAAAAAATAAAAAATGGATATTGAGGATTACATGTATAAATCTTAATCATAGTCCCACTTCTCCATTTGTTTAATTTTTAACTCGTCCACAATTTTAGCATATATCTGGGTAGTTTTAAGCTGGGTATGCCCGAGAATATTTGAAATTACTTCCAGACTGATACCTAAAATAAGTGAGTTAATAGCAAAGGAATGACGTGAACAATGAAAGGAAATGTATTTATCGATTTTTTGCATAGCAATAATTTGCCTAATATCAGTGTTTACCCGGCTGTTGCTCTGTTTAAGCTTTTTTGAAAATAATCTATCGTTTTTCAGTAAATCAGTTTCAATTAACTGTTCATATTTTATTCCAAGCCTTTTTGATAATAATCTTACTACCCTATTGCTCAAAGGTATTTCAACCGGCTTCTTTGTTTTTTTCATCAGCATAGAAATAAAGTATCGGTTTCCGGACAATTTTAGGTATAGGGCGTTCAATCGGCCTACATCAGAAAACCTTAATCCAGTATAGCAGGCAATCAGAAAATAAAACAAAGTATTTTGAAGCTTAGCGGAAAGAAGTTCTGAATCATATAGATTATGTAGGGTTTCTACTTCTTTTAAGCTTAAATACTCTTTTACCGAATCCTCAGAGGGTATTTCAAAATCTTTGAAGGGATAATTTTTAGTAAGTCCTTTCTTAATGGCCAGATTTAAAAACTTACGGATCATCTTAAAATCCCCATGAAGTGTATTAGGTTTATTGCCCTTTTCAACCAGGTGATACTGGTACTTCTGTAAAAACTCAAAATTGAGATGTTGCAAGGTCAGATCCGGACGGTATCCGGCTAATTTGTCAATCTGATACTTAGTGGTTTTATAATGTTTTTCGGAAATAGCTCTTCTTGATTCTTCTAGTTCCTGGCGGCAAAAATCCACAAACAGCAGTTTGCCATCTGTATTAAAAGATTGAATAACCTGTGCATGAGTAACAGCTCTTCCTTCGTGTTGTAAATCCAATATGATCTTTTCAATAGAAGCGAGCTTTGCACTTAAATAGACATTCAGTTTCATGGAATTTGGCTCTGCTCTGCCTACTTTACCTGAGCTGTTATCAAAATTTTCATGGTTTACATACTTGCCTGTTGCAATCAGTTTTTCCTTATTATTTATTCTTAAAATAATGTAAACCGGTGCTGTACCATCCGATTTACGTTTACTTTTTTTACAATACAGTTTAGCCGATACACTCATAAGCTGGTCTGAATGGGTCTGAAATAGGTCTGAAAAGTTAATATTTAGCAGCTAAAAATATAGCTTTTCGATATTAAAAACAACCTGCGAGTAGGACGAAAGAAAGATGCTAAAAACAAAAAACCGCTTAATTTGTAAAATTAAGCGGTTTTAGAGGTGATTCCGTTTGGATTCGAACCAAAGACCTACTGCTTAGAAGGCAGTTGCTCTATCCAGCTGAGCTACGGAACCAAATTTTACAAGAATAACGCAATTAGCTTTTAGCAAATGCGACTGCAAAGAAATGAAATAGTTTAAAATAGACCAAATATTTAAATATAAAATCTGCCCTCTGTTGCTAATTATAAATAGAAATATCACACATTTGTTATCTCTCTTTCTTTAGTCACAACCACACTGATGCAATATTATGATATTGAAAACAGCTGTTTTCAATATCATAATAAATAGCTAAAAGAAGCATACGGTTTATTGTTGAATAACTCTGCTATTTGTATTTTTAAAGTGCTGACAAACAATAGATTAAAATAATATTTTGTCATCCTAATTTCTATTAAAAATGTTAGCTTTATTGTGTCATGCACTGACATAGGGTTGTCAGTGGCTATGGTTATTTTGTAGTAACCAAACCTCTCTGCCATGAGACAAGCAACTAAAGAAATGAAAAACCAAATGGCCATCTGGCCTGTACAGGCGCATCATTCCACAACCTTGCAGCCAGCCAGGCTACAAGAGCAGGAACTCGCTTTTTTCTTCCTGGATATCAGAGACTTTACTCCTTTTATTGCTTCCCGACCGGCTTTGCAGGTGATGCATGCCATGCAGCGTTTATTTAAAATTTTCCGTAAAGCCATTATTGCTAACGGGGGAACTATTGTAGAAACAGCCGGAGATGGATTATATGCTGTTTTTGGACTTAATAAGTCGCTTGCAGAAGCTGCTTCTTCAGCAGTGGAATCAGGTTTTTCATTGCTTGACCAACTGGAAAAAGCGAACCAACGTTATTTTGGTCCTTATTTTCAGCACCATTTTCAGGTGGGCATTGGCTTACATGTAGGGAAGGCTGTGGTAGGAAAATTAGGCCTGGGGGTGAAGAATAATATGACGGTAATGGGATATTCAGTAAATGTAGCTGCCAGGTTACAAGAAGTTACCAAAACGCTTGATAATAACTTTATTGTTTCCAGGCAAGCATACCGGTTATTGCACAATCCTCCCATGCTGGTGGCACGGCAAGTTGCGTTAAAAGGAATTCAGGAAAAAGTAGAAATATATCTGTTGGGTAATTCTTATTCAGCATCACTATTTCAGAAACCAGCTCTAAAAGTAGCTTCCTGAAAAGAGAATAGTCAGTAGTCAACGGGTAAAACTACTGACTATTTACTACTATTATGCATGATATGCCTCAGCAAATTCCTGGGCAAAATTCTCCAGTTTGGTATGACTGAACTGAGGCTCATGTTGATGGAAATCTGCCTGCATCGTGCCAGTTCTCATCGCATGTCCCATTGTCGTATATTCTTTGGCAATCGCTTCAGGCAGGCCTGCTCCTAACAATCCCTGGTATTGTTGTTCATCAGTAAATTCTATCCAGTTGAGGTCTTCTTTACCAATGGCAGTACCCAGTACCTGGGCAATTTCTTTTCCGCTTCTTTCGTCGCTGGCAATATACCGGATAGAAGAGCCTGTAAAATTTAAACTTAACAGTTCTTCTAAGGCGGCTTTGGCAATATCGGCCGGATGTACTAAAAGCACTTTTTCATTTCCTCCGAAATTGCTTCCTATGATACCTGCATTTTTTACCATCGGAATCAGACTTAGAAAATTATAATAAAAATAAGAAGGACGTAGGTGTTTAATATGTATACCTTGCAGCTTATTAAGTTTTTGTTCAAAATCGTGTAAACCATCTACCGGGCCGGCACCATTCCCCATGTGTGCACCAATACTACTCAGGTTCACAATGTATTGTACATTACTTCCGGTAAGCGCTGCAATATAGCTGTCTGCAACCTGGTTCATAGATTTTCTCCAGTCAGTAGTCTGCCAGATGGGCGGAATCATGGTATAGGCGACTTCTGCATCTTTAAAGGCATTTTTCAGAAAGGCAGCATCATTCAGGTCCCCAACCAGGGCTTTTGCTCCAAGATTTTCAATTTCTGCCACTTTATCCGCTTTACTGGTAATAACGGTTACCTCTTTGCCATTTTTAACAAGGCCTTCTACAAGGTGCCGGCTAATGTTTCCTAAAGAACCGGTGATGATATACTTTTTCATATAATTGATTTTTGTTTATGGGCCAAATCTACTAAATTGGTCTGCATAATGTAAGTAGTAACAAAAAAAAGAAGTAGTTATTTAAATCATACTAATATTGATTATCAGATAGATGGAAAAAATAAATTATAAAAGCATTGAGCGGTGCCCGGTAACGGCCACTATGGAAATTATAGGCGGCAAGTGGAAGCTACTAATTATGTACCTGATCAGCAATGATATTAACCGCTTTGGAAAAATGTCGATGATGCTTAAGGGAATCAGCAAACAAATGCTTACCTCTCAGCTCAGAGAACTGGAAGCAGATGGTATTATTGAGCGGAAAATTTATGCAGAAATTCCGCCCAGAGTAGAGTATTTTCTGACCCGGAAAGGTAAATCTCTGCTGCCTATAGTCAATATGATGAAAGAATGGGGATTGGCTTATATTAGAGAGGAAGAACTACAATTGAATTAGGCTATACACATTTCAGGAACTACTTATTTATCAGGATTAATAAGTGAAGTTGAGTTTAGTAAGACCAGCCTTCACCTCTGGTGCCGACATAAATGTATTCCACAATAAGGCTGACCGGTAATTCTCAATCATGGCTATCATAGGCCCCTGGTCAATGGCCAGATATGATTTTCCAAACCAGCCCCTGGTTACATTAAAGGCATCATAAAATCCATAAGGCCCCCATGTTTTATCTCCAATGTTATAATAGAAAAAGCGTATGGCTTCCATGGAATACTCCGGTGTATACGGCAGCGATGAAATAGCTGCTGTAGGTGTAATTACGCCTAGGTCATTGGTAGGCGAATGTGCCGAATAGCCATCCTGGTTATCACTGGCGGTAAAGCCCCAGTTTTGCGGACCATAGCCAACAAAATTACCAGGATTTTGCAAGGCATGAGCCCGGTTGATTAAAGTATGATTCACATTTTGTTCCCAGTAATTGGCATAGGTATCCTGGAGTTTCCGGGGATCTAAACCCAGAAAAGAATAATGCGCAAAAAATAAAGGTCCGCCATAATCGAAGCCTAAAGGTAGGCGGATGCCGTAAAAACTTTTTCCGTTTGAGAAATGCGAATTTTGCGCCCAGCCGTTCTGATATACCGAAGTCGTAATAGGATGGGTAGGAGAGGAGGCAGCCAGTACATAAGTGATCAAGGCTTCATTGTAGCCACGCAATTCAAAGTTCATGGCCCATTCTACTCTTGGCGACCAATGCCAGTATAACACATCTTTTCCGCCTCTGGTATACCAGTCCCATTCTACTTCTTCCCATAGTGTAGTAATCTGTTGGGCAAGTTGTAATTCTACAGCATCGGCTGGATTGAGGTATTGACGTACGGTGAGTAAGCCTTGTACCAGAAAAGAAGTTTCTACCAGATCGCCTCCATCATCATTTGCACTAAAAGGAACTACTTTACCGGTACTGCCATTCATCCAGTGTGGCCAGGCACCATGAAAACGGTCAGCAGTTTTGAGGAAGTTGACAATTCTTGTTAGCCCTTCAATGCCTTCCGTACGGCTGATAAAGTTCCGTTCAATACCTACCAGAATGGCCATCAATCCAAAGCCTGAGCCGCCAGTAGTTACAATATCCCCAGAATTGTCTCTTTCGCGGGCCATGCCACTTACCGGATGTGCAAAATCCCAGAAATAGGTAAAGGTTTTTTCCTGAATCAAAGTAAGAAGTGCATCATCGGATAGCAGAGGAAACTTAGGTGCAATATCTACAGCTGTATAAAAATCCCGGTTGATAGCCGTAAATACTTCCCCGTCTGTTCCCTGTAGAAGGGATAAGAAAAATAAAGTATACTTAGTAAAATGCTCAAGTGGTTCCTGGCTACTAATGGTGAGTGTTTTGCCATCATCTCCGATACCAAAAGTAAGGGCAGCACTTGGACCTCCGGCACTTACTACTTTAATATTGTCATTGGTGATGGTTTGCGGATCAACCAGGTGAGAAAATCCAACTTCTATTTGCAGGTTGCGGTTTATGTTTTGAATGCGGTTGGTTCCCAAGGCATTCTGATCGCCTATAGTGAAAGATGTTATGGTTAATGCTCCTTTTTGAGTTGTAAATTCTACCTCTATGCCCGGATACTTTTCTCCTTCTTTTCCACGGATGGTATTGGCAATAACAAGACGATAGGCTGTATTATTATCCAGTGCCTGAAGAGACTGTGCAGAAATGGCTTTGTTAGTATCGAGGTAAAAAAATTGCATAGAAACAGCCTCAGTTCCTTTCAGAAGTGTAACCGATGACCGTACAGTGCTGGTATCAAGTGGTGCTGAAAAACTAATGACAACAGGACTCTCAACCGGGGCTTGCTTATTTTTTTCTTTATCATGCAGATCGAGATTGTAGGTGCCTACCCGGATGCTGGATAATTGCAGAAGCTTGTCAGCTACAACTGGTTCCTCCTCTTTCTTACAGGAAAAGAGGCAAACAAATACTAGAGAAAGCAGGATAAATTTATGCATTCGTAAGAAAATTAAAAAGAAGGGTTCCGCACATTTGTGGAAACCCTTCTATAGGATAACAGGGGTGACAATTATTTTTCAGAATCATACACAAGCTTAACTTCCTGGGCTGTTAAAGCTTCATGAAAGATACGTACATCATCCAGTTGCCCTTTAAAATGATTGGCTGTCGGAACATTATAATTGCCCCAGGGAGTGGCGCTATACCATGTACTGGAACGGTCATAAATAAAGCCAAAAGCGAGCTTATTACCTACTTCCGGAGCTGTTCCTGCATATTTTAACCCTGTAACACCACGTTTAGGCTCTCCAGCAGGCCAGAGATTAAAGTCCTGGCCTTTCATTTTCTCACCGTTAATGTACATAGAGCCTTTTTTAGTAGCTGCATCATAGGTGCATACAATATGTGCCCATTTATCTTTCAATAATACCGGTACACCACCAGTTGATGTGAGGTCTTTTACAAAATCCCATCCTTGCCAGCCACCATTATTGGCATCTTTTCCGTCGCCAGGGAACCATAAGTCTTCTGATGCAGTAGCACCATTGCCTAAATCATACTGAGCCGCCAGTTTACATGAGTTGTACCCACCATCTATCTCAAATTGAAAACCTCTGGAAGCACCCAAACCCATTACAAAATGTCCGGTAGGATTATCAGTCTCATTCACATGACCACTAGAGTTTGTTTTTACCCAGAAGCTTAAAGTAAAGTTATTCGTATTCATCAGTTCAGGACCATTGGGTACTTCAATAATACTATTGTCTCCGTTAAACTCTGCGGCTTTGCCAGCTCCGGCTTTTCTGCCGGCTACATAGGTTACTGCTACTATATCTGCTGCTGCCGGATCGTAAGCACCTACTACATCATTGGCATTGTCTTCGAAATTCCAGTAGGCAATCTGGCCAACCGGTACAAAACTACCTTCGGTAGTAAAACTTCTATCCACGACGGTTAATACTTCTCCTTTCTGAGATTTTATGCCATTCAGCGAAAGTATATATAATGTGCCACCACCAAAATCTTCAGCCGGATCAATAGTGAGGGTATTGCCGGAAGCAGTAACAGTTACATTCAGGTTGGCATCATCATAATCCCGCTGAAGTTGAACGGTGGAGGTAGGATCTACATTGCCGGTAAAGGTAGCTGTAATGGGAGAATTAGCCAGAACACCTGTAGCCGAATTGGCTCCATTCAAATCTATATCACCGGCTTTTAAGGAGGATATGGCAAAAGGTGGATCATCTTCATCTTTTTTACAGGAATTTATAGTCACCATACTTACCATAAGTACAGCAAAAGCAAATAGTTTAAACATACTTTTCATAATTGAAATAGATTTGGATTGATGAAATTAAATAAGTATATGAGTTTTGAAAATTGTAAATTGTTAATAATTAGGGTTTTGCTCTAAAATTTCGCCCGCCAGATCACGCTCGGTTTGTGGAATAGGGAGCAATTCATGTTTGCCAGCCTGAAAACCCAAGGGGCCTAATACCTGGGCTGCTTTGCCGGTGCGCACCAGATCCCAGAAGCGGTGATTTTCAAGCGCTAGTTCTACTCTCCGTTCTTTTAAAATCAGATCCCTGAGCAGATCTTTGTTGGTTTCTGCTATATCCGGCAAAATGCCTGCATTGCCTTCTCTGGCACGGGCACGTACCTGGTTGAGGTATGGCAGTGCCTGGGCTGTTTTTCCATTCTCATTCAGGGCCTCAGCAGCCATCAGTAACACATCGGCATAACGGAGCAGCCGCCGGTTATGGTCGTGCTGGGTATCTACATTCTGGCCGGGAGTCCATACTTTCTGGTTATAGCATTCGATTTCAATAATGTCGGTAGAAGAACCTGGGGAATAGGTAACATCTGGTGTATCGCCGCTGCCGGCAATAGTAATACCATCGAGTACTTCGCCTAAATAAATTACAGTTGATTGTAATCTGGGGTCATTGGGTTCAAAGCTGCTCTGGAGGTTCAACGAGGGGCGGTTAAAACCCCATCCCCGGTTGGGCGTTCCCCTCACCCCTTGTACATTGGCATACTGATTTCCGCCATTTTCCAATCCTTCTTTACCAACAGCGCCTACCTCAAAAATAGATTCTACGCCAAATTCACCAGTGATGGAATTAGCATTATCGAAATCCGCTTCCAGGGCATACTGACCAGAATTAATCACTTCCAGAGCATATTGTTCGGCTTTATCAAACTTGTTCTGAAACAAATACATTTTAGCCAGATAACCTCTGGCAGCTCCTTTCGTCGCCCGTCCATATTGCGTGGTGTTCTGTTCACTTTTTTCGGGCAGATTGGCTGCTGCAAATAGCAGATCTTCTTCAATTAAAAGATAAATATCTCCTGCTGTAACCCTCGGCAACTGAACCGGTGGAATCGTGCTCGTTACCTTGGGAACACCGCCCCATGCCCTTACTAAATCAAAATAAAATATGCCCCTTAAAAACCTGGCCTCAGCGATATACCGGTTCTTCAGAGTTTCGTCCATATTGATGGCAGGTACTTTTTCAATGACTACATTTGCCCGTTTGACACCTTCATATAAAGTAGCCCACCAGCGGCCAAGCCCATCCTGAGAGGGCGTGAATGTAAACGTTTCATAAGGGCCTACTGTTGGCGCAGCATCAAAAGGAGTGGAGCCTTTAACAGCATCATCTGACATAATATCTAGGATAGGAAATAGGCCCATATTGTAATTTTCCCTGCGCAGGATGTTATAAATGGCATTGGTAGCTTGCAGGGCATCGTCAGGAGTAGTGGGGAAAATTTCCTGGGTTAATAATCCCTGTGGCTCTCTTTCCAGAAAATCTTCGCAGGAAACCAGCATCAGCAGCGCCAGGGAACAGGTAAATAAAGTGGTATATCGATGAATGTATTTTTTCATGGCAAGGAAAGATTAAAAATTAATGTTCAGACCAGCAGAATATATTCTGGAAAGCGGATAGATACCAGTATCAATGCCGTTGTCCAGAGGGCCTCCACCCACCTCTGGGGAATAGCCGGTAAACTTAGAACTGGTAAACACATTGGTGCCCCGTACATATACCTGCGCTTTGGTAGATCTGAAGCGTTGAGTAATTACTTCCGGCAAATTATAGGTGAGCGTTACATTCCGCAGGCGCAGGTAAGACCCATCCTGAATATATCTATCGGAAATCAGGTAATTTACTCCGCCAAATGAGGATCTGGGATTAGTAGTGCTAGTGCCTGCCCCGGTCCAGCGGTTAAGCACACGTGTTTCAAAATTATATGGGTCAGGGCGGGTGGTTTCTTTCTGGTTCAGAATGTCATTGCCGGTTTGTCCGTTAAAATCCAGGGAAAGAGCTAATCCTTTGTAAGATACTTCTGCATTAAAGCCATATATAAATTTAGGAATGGGAGAACCAATATAGGTACGGTCGGCTTCCGTAATCTGACCATCACCACTCAGATCAGCATAGCGTAGATCTCCCACGCCAGATTGCACATTCCGTGGCAAGGAATTGAGTTCGGCTTCATTCTGAAAAACGCCTTCTACTTTATATCCATAAAAAGAACCCAGTGGTCTTCCGGCTATACTTCTGGTAGTACCTGCGGCATTAGGCTGGTAGCCATTCGTGTTATTAATAGCCTTTACCTCATTATGAATAGTTGTTCCAACGGCACCCAGGCGGTATTTAAAATCACGGATTTCGCTGCTCCAGGCCAGGTTAAATTCAAAACCCCGGTTGAGTACATCGGCGGCATTAAAAGGAACCGTTGCTCCCTGTCCGTTACCCAGGTGTGCCGGTACAGGCAGATCAATTAGAATATCGGTGGTGAGTTTATTGAAATAATCTACTTCAGCGGTAAGGCGGTTCTGGAATAAGCCTATTTCCAGGCCAATATCTGTTTGAGTGGTGCTTTCCCATTTTAAATCCGGATTGCCGGTACGGTCGTAGGTGGTGCCGGGAAACAAAACTTCGCCGGTTCCAAAAACTCCGTTAAATCCTTGCTTGGCAGTAGAATATTGTGCCAGATAATTGATCTTTTCATTCCCGATCATACCCCAGCTGGCTTTCAGTTTCAGGTTAGTAATCAGATCCTGGCTCTGCATAAACGCTTCATTGCTGATATTCCACCCTGCCGCAAAGGCAGGGAAATTACCATACCGGTTTTTCTCGGTGAATTTAGAAGAACCATCCCGCCGGAAAGTAGCGGTTAGCAGATAACGGTTTCCAAATGAATAATTGACCCTAAATAAGTAAGAGATCATCGAATAGAACTGGTTGTCGTCTACCCGGTTAGAAATGCTATTGGGATTGAGGTTATTAGGATTCAGATACCAGAAACTCTCGCTGGGGCGGGCAATGTTTTCTCCCCTGGCACTAAATATCTCAGAATCGGTATATTGCATAGTATACCCGGCCAGTGCATCTATCCGGCTATTGCCGAATTCCCGGAAATAATTGAGGGTATTTTCCCAGAGAAAGGTGCGGAACTGCGAATTGGTGATATATAGATCATTGATCTCATTGAACTGTTGAGGGGATACATTAAAAGCCGGAATAAAGTTACGGTTCTTCGTATTGTTTAAATCTACACCGGCACTGGTTCTGAGCTTAAAACCTGGCATAAAATCCCATTCCCCGAACAAATTACCTACTGTACGCATTCCCCGGTCGAAGTTATCGTTGTATTCGATATTAGCCAGCGGATTGCCTACATTGGGAACCTCCGAATAGGAGCCATCTGACCTGAAGGGAGCAATTACCGGTTGTGCCCGGTAGGCTACAAACACTGCATTTTCATTGGTATTCTGCTTCCAGGTAGGAGAAAAAGCCAGATTATTGCCAAAACGCAGCTGCTTCGACAAGTGAAATGTATTGTTAAGCTTAATGGTAAGCCTTTCAAAATTGGACTTTGCAATAATACCATCCTGCCGGAAATAACTCAGGCCGGTGTAATACTGCACTTTTTGCGAAGCGCCACTGACAGATACCTGATAGTTTTGAATAGGAGCCGTCCGGAATATTTCATCCTGCCAGTCGGTATTATTTACGGCATCTACATTATTATAAGAACCAGGTGCAATTTCATTGGCAATAATGGCAAATTCCCGCCCGTTGAGCAGGTCAATTTTTTTGGCTATCTGTTGCAAGCTATACTCAGCAGAAACACTTATCACTGGTTTCTCTTCCCCTAAAACCCCTCTTTTGGTCGTAACAATGATAACACCGTTGGCGCCTCTGGCTCCATAAATGGCGGTAGCCGACGCATCTTTGAGCACCTCCATTGATTCAATGTCGGCACTGTTAATGAAAGAAATATCATCCAGAATAACACCGTCTACTACGTAAATAGGATCATTATTATTAAAAGTACCTACTCCTCTGATTCGTACCACCGGATTAGAACCCGGAGCGCCGGAACCACTGGTAATTTGTACGCCAGCCACTTTTCCCTGTAAAGCCTGCATAGGCGACGAAGAAGGAATTTTGGTAAGATCAGCGCCTCTTACCGATGCCACAGAACCAGTAAGGTCACTCTTTCGCTGGGTACCATAACCAATTACCACTACATCGGCCAGGGTGGTTACTTCCGGATCTAGCGTAATGTTAATCACCGACTGATTGGCTACAACAACGGTTTGTGGTTTGTATCCCAGGTAGGAATACACAAGTATATTATCTGTAGATGTTTGTGCAGACTCTAGTTCCAGGGTGTATTCGCCATTTCCATCTGTAGCCGTTCCCCTGGTAGTACCTTGAATAATGATGCTAACGCCCGGCAAAGGGGAATGGTCGTCTGCTGAAATTACTTTCCCGGTGAGCTGGCGTTTCTGGGAGAAAGCTGCCGAAATACAGCATAAGATAAGAACAAAAAGGAGTGTACTTTTCCGCATATGCCTTCAGTTAAAATTTAGGTTTTCAGATTGCTTGCAATGCCTTATCTATCGATTTATCTATTTTTTTCAAAACCGGGAGAAAACAGCATTATGCGCATTCTATTTAACGTGGTTTCCAGCAAAAGTAACATTTTTTCGCACATTATTTATAAAAGAACCGGTATTCAAATTTGATTTTACGAAGCTGCCATCAGTCAGAAGGAGTATAAGAAAAATACAGTATATTCGTGCACCTATTTTACCTAACCTACTGCTTGATTAGCTGATTCATGGAGTCTTATCCGGTCGTTATTATTGGTGCAGGTGTAGCAGGGCTTACCTGTGCACATTACTTACACAAAAAACAAATTCCTTTTATTCTCATTGAATCCAGTGCAGATGTGGGCGGTAGAATATGGACAGACAAGATAGATGGATTTTTACTGGACAAAGGATTTCAGGTCTTTCTTACTTCATATCCGGAGGCGAAACATATTCTCAACTATGATTCGCTAGATTTAAAAGCTTTCCGTTCGGGAGCAATTATCCGGCAGAATAAGCGTTTTGTGAAGCTGGTTAATCCGCTGAAAGAACCGTTTCTGGCCTTTTCTGCTTTGTTTTCGCCGGTAGGTTCGCTGCCAGATAAATTCAGGATTTTACAGCTTACCCAGGAATTGAAAGACTTACAGGAAGATGAAATATTTGCTCAGAAAGCGACCAGTACCCTTGATTTTCTGAAAAGCTATGGCTGGAGCGAAAAGATGATTGACAGTTTCTTCAAACCATTTTTCGGCGGTGTTTTCCTGGAAAGAGAACTCAATACGTCCAGCAACTTCTTCCGGTTTGTATTTAAACAGTTTGCTGCAAGCGATGCCGTACTTCCGGCAGGAGGCATACAGGAAATTCCCAGGCAACTGGCGGCCAGTTTACCTGCAAACAGCATCCGGACCAATACCCCTGTGAAACATATTAATGGCAGTACGGTTGAACTTATCAGCGGAGAGCAGATACAGGCCAGAAACCTTGTGGTAGCGGTGGATGAATTGGCTTCTGCAGGCTTGCTTGGCAACAAAATACAGCCTGTTTTTAATGCTACTTCCTGTATTTATTTTTCGGCAAACCGTTCGCCTTTAGATACAGATATGCTGGTGATTAATAGTGAGGAACAAGGTTTGATTAATAATTTGTGTGTGCCCAGCGATATTGCTCCTGCGTACGCTCCATCAGGTAAAGCACTGATTTCAGTAAGTATAGTGAAGAAACATTCGTTTACAGAGGCTCAACTCGTAGAGAAAGTGAAAGAAGAACTAGTAGCGTGGTATGGAAATGAGGTACTCTCCTGGCAGCATCTAAAGACATATAGTCTTCCGCAGGCATTACCTGCTTTTCCAGCCAGCGAACCAGCAAAAAAGAATCTGAAATGGAATGATACTACCTTTATTTGTGGGGATTATATGGCCTATCCTTCGCTAAACGGAGCGATGGCTACCGGAAGACAGGTTGCTGAGTCGATAGCTGCTTCGGGAAGATAGATATATTATGAGAAAATTATTTATTGTTGTTTTGTTATTATCTGTCGTTGTGCTTCCAGTATCAGGCCAAAAGATTGATTTCTCACAAAAGCTTTCTCCTCTAGATTGGAAAATTGAGAAGCGAGCATATCTTTTACCCGAGGATGAACGCTTGGCTTGGTCATTTTCAAAAGCAAATATTATTGAAAAGAAAAATAAGTGGTCAAAACTTGATTATTGTAATTGTAGTGAAAAGAATGATACCATTACTATATGGATTTCCTATAGATCAGAAGGAGGTATAGGAGTTTCATTAAAAGTATACAAAGATCACTTTACATCCTCCTTTGTTCATTATTCTGATATTGCAGAGTTTGCTAACGAACAGTATGAAGTAATCTATCGTACTTCGAAGACAAGGTTAAATATCAATTATATCAACTTACAAAATGAGAAAGGAATAGTTGGATATATTGATTTGAAGTCAAAGCCTATAAAGACAATCAATCGGAAAGTATTTGAATATCAAGGTAAGTTTCAGTGTATAATAAAAACAGTTTAAGTAATACTTGTTTTTATTATATTTCTCCACTGAATAGCCTTCAATAACTTCCTCCCTGGCGGTACTTGTTCATAATGGTTTTGAACAATTCACCAGTAGATGGAGGTGTATAGGTAATGGCATTGGCACCAGCGGTAATAGTTCTGTTGATACTTTCATCATCCTTCCCACCAGTAGCAATAATAGGAAAATCAGGGTTGATCTGCCGGATTTTCTGCACAATAGTTTCTGTCTGGGCAGCACCAGATACATTAAAAATGTCTACACCAGCATTAATCCGGCCTTGTATATCCTCATCAGTAGACACCACAGTTACAATCACGGGAATTTCCAGTTTCCGCTTCAGTTTTTCGATCAGATCATTAGGCGCCGGTTTATTCAGTACGACACCCAATGCTCCCTGAAATTCAGCATCCAGGGCAATTTCCAGTGAACGTTTGCCGGTCGTAAGTCCGCCGCCAATGCCGCAAAAAATAGGTTTGTCGGAAGCCAGAATAAGTGCGTGACTGATAATGGGCTGTGGAGTAAAAGGATACACCGCAATGATGGCGTCGGCATTGGTATTGCGGATAATGGCGACGTCGGTGCTAAACAACAAAGATTTGATGCATTTTCCCAGAATAATAATGCCACTACAGGAACTGATGGATTCCGGAACCCGGATAATATTGCTTCTCAGGTTGCCTTTAAATTCCGGAACAGGTTTACGGGCTGGTTTTTGCATATAAAATTTTTTAGCTGGCGACAGAGCATTTCCTTACACAACGCACATTCTCCTGGTATCTTTTCCCTTCGAAGATAAGCTTTCTATTTTCAGAAACGAAGTAATCTGTTGCTGAGGAAATAAATTAACAATAGCTTAATAGACTGTGATCGGTTGTAAAATAGAATGCGGGCACATTTAGTACCTCATATATAATTCCTTTAACACTTTCTGCATTTCTTTTCTCACTTCGTCTATATCCACCACATAATTGTTGTGCATAAAGCTAAATATCAGGGTTTTCCCTTTTTTTGTAACCAGGTAGCCGCTCAGGCAATGTACATTAGATAAGGTGCCGGTTTTGGCAAAAATATAAGGCTGTCCGTTGTCAGAAGCATACCATTTTTTTATGGTTCCTGACTGGCCGCCAGCCGGGAAAATATTAAATAAACGTTGCCTGGGAACTTCTGTATAGAGTTTTTCCAGGATTTTAATTATACTCCTTGGTGTAAAAAGATTATATCTGGTGAGGCCGGAGCCATCTTTCCAGATGGGTTTATCGGGCAAATCCAGCAAGTGGTTTGTTGCATAAGAAATGGCTTTTTCCGTATTGAGCGTATCTGAAATTGTAGAGGAACACAATAAGAGCAGTTGTTCTGCAATAAAATTATCACTTTCCTGCATCAGGCGTTTGTACAAAGAATCCGCCCGAATGCTGTATAAGATGTTTTTCTGTCCGGTTAGCGGCTGGCTTTGAAGCAGTACAGGGTTATGTAAAGTATCGCTGAGTAATTGTAAAACTAGAAAATCACTTTGGCGGAAAGGAACATCCTGGGTAAAGGCTTTGATAAACGTTTCAGGGTAATAGCTGAACCAATTATGTTCGGGAAGCCGGTGAAAAATGGAATCGGGAGCTGGAATAACTGTATTTCGGCTCACCATTTTTGTAAAAGAACGCGGAAAGGTGTGCCATTTTCCTTGCTTATCTACCTGGAAACGGACAATATTTCCATACACCGGAAAAGCGGATTTTTCTGCTGAATAATAATCATTGTAATCATCCCAAGCCCATCCGGGACCATAGTGATAGCCTTTATAGTATGCCGGTATATAAAATAATTTTTCTGTCCGGCTGTTTAAAAAATCGTATACAGTCGTGTTTTTCAGGTCAGGGTGCAGAAATGAAGGGTCGCCTGTTCCCTGGAAAAAAAGCGAATCGTTCCGGACTGTGTAGTGCAAGCCCGGAACAGAATCGCCCAGCATGTGTAAGGAAGTATAAAAAGTAAATATTTTTGTATTGGAAGCAGGCGTAAAATATTGTGCTGCGTTGTGCTGGGCAATCATTTTCTTTAATTCCGGGTCATATAAGGCAAATCCGGTAAAATGGCTAGAGAATATTTGTGATTCTGAGACCATCTTCTGTATCTGTAGCGGCCGGATCTGTTGCTTTGTGGCAGTACAGGCAGCTAATAGGATGCAGAATAAAGTATATACAAGATTTTTCCGGAAGAAGTAAGATATAATCACGGTTTGCGGAGTTGATATGAGAAAATTAACTAATCTTGCCAGCCTGCTTAGGTAGCTCCAGAAGTATTTCCTAGAAAATTATTAAATTATTGGATAATTTCAATACCTGACTGATTTTGTAAAACTATCGTGTATGCGGTATATCAAATTTCTGTTGCTTATGACATTAATTTCCTGTGAGAGCGGACGTGCCCACGAAACGCCTGTGCATCAGCTTGCTTTGGTTGAGGACATAAAGCCGGCCAAGGATATATTTTATTCCCTGCATGAAAAATACCTGGAAAAATCCATCACGCACCGCCGCTTTAAACATACAGATATTGTACGGATTCTGGATAGTTTGAAAACCAATCCTTTGTTCGAAGTAAAAAAAGTGGGCGAATCGTTTCAGAACCGGGATATTTTTCTGGTAAAAGCAGGTTCGGGAAAAACAAAAGTACTCTTATGGTCGCAGATGCATGGAGATGAGCCTACGGCAACGATGGCCCTGCTGGATATTTTCAAGTATCTGGCTGATTCTACGTCTGGTGATAAGGTACGGGATGATTTACTCAGGAACACAACCTTGTATTTTATTCCCATGCTCAATCCGGATGGTGCTGAAGTATACAAGCGCCGCAATGCCCTGGATATAGATTTAAACCGGGATGCGGTGAGCCTTCAATCGCCGGAATCGAGAATATTGAAAAGCGTAAGAGATAGCTTGAAACCTGACTTCGGATTCAACCTGCATGATCAGAATACCAGGTATACAGCCGGAAAAACAAGCAAGCCTGCTACTGTTTCTTTTCTGGCCCCGCCCTACGATTATGCCAAATCTGAAAATGAAGTGCGTACCAAGGCTATGAAACTGATTGTATATATGAACCGCTTACTGCAGAATTATATTCCAGGCCAGGTGGCAAAATATTCAGATGAGCATGAACCCAGGGCATTTGGCGATAATATTCAGAAATGGGGCACGAGTACCGTATTGATAGAATCGGGTGGTTATAAAAATGACACAGAAAAGCAGTATATCCGCAAACTTAATTTTGTGGCCCTATTAAATGCCCTTAAGGCTATTGGGCAACAAACTTATACTTCCGAAAAAATAGCCAACTATTACAAAATTCCTGAGAACGAAAGATATTTGTTTGATCTGTTGATCCGGAATGCAGAGACAGAAAGAGAAGGAAAGCCTTACAGATTAGATATTGGTATTGACAGGTACGAAGTGAACATGGCTCCTTATACCAACTTTTTCTACCGGAGCAGCATTGAAGAGATTGGAGATATGTCGGTGCGGTATGGCTACCAGGAACTGGATGCTTCAGGCATGCGCCTGATTCCCGGAAAAATATATCCGGAAGTGATTAAGAATGTACGCACCCTGCAATCGATGAATATAAAAGAAATATTGCAAAAGGGATTTACAACGGTGAAAATTAAGAATTATATGCCTGCTGACCAGTTTACGGCTTTGCCCATTAATATTATTACCGGCAAGAATACACGCAACCATGAGGTAATATTAAGCCGGAGTGCCAACTTTGTACTGGAACAGGATGGACAGGTGCGTTATGCGATTATTAATGGATTTATTTATGATCTGCAGCAGGATAAAAATGAAGTGTTAAATGCGCTGGTAAACTAAGTCTGGAATGGTGTAATATCTTTATTTCGTTCGGTTTGAGGGCAATACAAGGAAGCAGTTATCTGTTTACCTGGTTTCCCTTGTCGTCTTCGAAGTGATAGTTCTGAGGAGTTTCATAGGCGTATACTTTCCATACATTATCTTCCACTTTTTCCCATATCCATAAGATGCCATTTATTCCTCTGGCAATGGTATAACTCTCTAGGGCTGGCACCTCTTTCAAGGAAGTGACATTGTTCATCTTTGACATGATTTTAATACTTAATTTTTCTTTCTGATTATAGAATGAAGTGTTGTGTACCTCAAAGGTAGCTTAGACTCTACGCGTGAAAAATGAGGAAAATCATGAAAAAGGATGATACTAAGCCAGGGATTTAAACTGATACATGGGAGTACATTTTGCGTGTATTTTCAATCCATTTATCCCGTTATCAAAAGAAAGAACTTATCTGAACCATACAGGTAGCGTAATTCTTAGCAACAGACAAGTTCTTTGGTATGAATGAGCTGATTTTATTTGACTTCCTTTTTCTTTTTTAAGGTAAATACCCTTGAAACATTAAACCCAATGTAGATATCGCCTTTCGACCATCTGCCGGTGTTGCCAGGAACAAAAAACTTCTCGATCATCCCCTGCGAATTGGTCAGGTGCAGCTGAAAAACGTGTCCCCCTGTTTCAATATCAAAGCCCAGAGATAAGGTATTGTAATAATCATCGGCAGTTTTACCCGGAAGTACATAAAAATATTCAGCATTAAAAGAAGTGCGTTTGGTAAGTTTAAACCTGCCTGCTGCGCCTACAGCCATTACATCATTCTGGTCTTCAGTAGTAGCTACCAGATTCCGGTGAACAAGGGTAGGAGAGAGTTGTAAGGATAATTTATCGCTGAATTTCCGGGCTACAATGGCCTGGTAGGTATAACTGAGCCTTGATGAGAATAAGTTATCCCTTTCCGGTTCAGTAAATTTTAGGGAAGTAGCAGCAATGCTGGTAAACAGTACTACCGAAACAGGCATATTTTTGCTTTGCCGGAGCACTTTATATTTCAGAAAACCATCATATGTTTTTTCCAGGGAACTTCTGCCAACTCCAATAGTGAACCGGTCAGTTAAGCCATATTCTAGTCCCAGGCGGATCGTAGCCTGGTCCAGGCCAAAGAAATTATAGGCACCACTATTAAGGGTACCAAACCGGTGGGAAATCATAAACTGCAGCACTCCATTTTTGGTCGTTTCCACCGAATGCCCATTAATTACTCTGGTAGTTTTAAAAGTGGCAATGGTATAGGCAGGAGTTTTCTTTTGCAAGGAATCATTTTCAAGCAATCCCAGCAAATCATCTTGTGCTTGCAGGGCAGTTACCGAACAAAGAAATATAAGCAGGAGAATGAGTTTAAGTTTGGGCATATAGGTACTAGAGTTGAGGGTTTGTGTGGTTACTGCTTGAAAGGCTCATATACCATATCTATCTTGATATCAATGGTTTTTTGAATGTTATCCTGTACAACTTTAGGGATTTGGATGTTGTAATCAGCTACAGCTACAGTAAAATTAGATTTACCCAGTATTTTTCCTTCTTTCACTTCCAGAGTACCTTCTGTTTTCACAGGTTTGGTCACACCATGAATCGTAAGGTAGCCCTCTACATTTACTTTGTACAGCCCGTCTTTCTTTGTATCTACACTCTGGGCATTAGTTATTTTGCCTTTAAATGTAGATTTTGGGTACTTATCCGACTCTATATAATTCTCATTAAAATGCTCCTGCATCAAAGCTTTCGGAAATTCAAAAGACCGCATCAGTACGGAAAATACCATCTCTCCACTTGAAAAGTCAATTACGCTGGCTACCTGCCGGTTATCTGCTTTTATATCTTCTACAGGAGTTGAAGAATAAAATGAAATATGGCCTGCACGGGTAAAATAGCGCCCTTGTGCGGAAACATAGGTTGAAGAATAAAGCAGGATCAATAAAAAACAAACTGAAAAAAATCTCATATATAAATAGCTTGGTTAGTTCTCAGGCATACCGGCTTCAATCCACCGGCTGATTTTAGTGATATCACAGGAAGGTAGTTTGGCTCCATCTTTTGGCATAGGTGTAAATCCCGGAGAATGGCTGATGGCTCCTAATAAGCGTCCGCTTCCGGCGATGGCTTTGGCCTGGTTGTAGCCTTCTAAAATAACACCTCCCGAAGCTGCCGCTTGATTATGGCATGGATAACAAGTGGTCTGTAAAACCGGAAGCACATCCAGTGTATAGGTAACAGTTACCGTATCGCAGGGATTGATTGCCTCATTGCCATATAACTCTTCTTCATTATGATAGGCACAGGAAAATAATAGATAAATCAGCAAAAAGAATGTACCGCATTTAAATAAATATCTCATAATAAAGGGAAAAGGTGGTAGTATGCTTACTAATTTTATTCTACTATAAGGGTTTTAAAAATTTCTGATTTAATCATACATAGCGCCTCTGATCATATCTTCACAATTTCACATTAAAACTAGCTACGTAGTGAATACAATACCGTTCTTTGTCGCATATATTGCTATTCAACCAATACACATTTAACCAGCACTACATCCATCAACATGCCATTACATAAGCCTTTCAGCTTTGCTTCACCACCAGGTTTAATGTGTTGAAGCTTTTCTTTTTCGCTATCTGCCATGGTGCAGCTAATGCCAAACATTTCATTTCCAGTTAATACCAGGGTCAATTCTCCCTTTTCATTCTGAAAGATTTTTTCCACTTTTCCTTCAACCTGCAATACTTTATTCAGGTATAGTGAATCTGCTCTGTTTTCGTCAGTTTCGTATGCTCCAAACAGAGCTACTGATTTTACAGCATAGGCTGCTTGTTCTCCGGTAATCTGCCTGTGTGGTTTATTGTATACTTTACTGTACACCAACCAGGCTGCCAAGATACCTATTAAAATAAGTCCGGAAATGATGCCTGTTTTTCTCTTCATACTTATAACTAAAAAAGCGTTTTTTAAGGAATGAAATAGGATAGGATTATGAATCCTACCCTATTTGATTAAATAAACTGCAAACTTGAACACCAGTACAGTTCGTTGATCCCTGTTCTACAGGTGTTATGCATAGAAATATTGTATTTGCATGGACTACTTATTTAATGCTACCATTCTCACTGGATAGGCGGTCCAATTTATTTTTATGTCAATTAATTGTGGTATGATTCTGCTAAAAATTATATTTCATCGACATAAATAAGCCGGTACTGAGCAGTTTGATTCTGCCATATCCCACACCAGCTGTAGGTAGTTTAATAAATGGCTCTGCCTGAAAGGAGAACCGCTGGCTTATTTTTCTTTCGTATCCTGCCGACAAATTAATTACTTTGAAAAAGTGCTTATTCTCATTTTCGCCATGCCATCCTTTGCGCTGGCTGGAATCATATACTTTGTAAATGTATTTGTAATCTTCCTTCAGCATCAGGTAAGACGATATACCACTTGATATATACAGGTTATACTTTTCCCTACCCAGAAAATTATAGCGGATATTCACCGGCAGATCAATTACCTTACAATTCCCTTTTACATCTACTGGCTTGGGATAATAACTCGCCCAGTAAGAACTGGCCGGGTTATATTTTTTTGCATCCGCCTCATAAATTTTTGTGGAATAGATAGCACCCACTGAAATACTTAATTTATTGGAAATATGATACTCCAGCGAGGCTCCAATATTTGTACCCGGAGTTCTCCATTTAGAAAAACCAATTGAACTTAGGTCGGGCGAAAGTAACAGGTTCACACTAAGCCTGGAGTGTACTCTTTCAATGGCCAGTTTCTTGCGCCTGGTAGAATCTATAAGTTCGGGTTGTGTTAGTGGGATTGCCTGCTGGGTAATCAGATCGCTAAGTTGTATGTTATAGGATAATGGCCTGATTGAAAGACTTGAAATAGATTCAATAAGATAAAAAGTAGTAGGCTGAGTATTTGAATGTTCTGATTCAGGCGTAACTGCTTCTTTTGGTATTGAATGACTGCCCTCCTGACTATTTTGTCTGGGAAGAATACCTGTTGGCTCTCCATTGGTATTATTTATAGCTTGCTCCTGTGTATCTTTTTTCGTTGCAAATTTCCCGGAAATAGGACTGTTTGTATCGTCTTTCTCATTATTATTCTCAGAAAGTTGCTTATTGCTGCTGGGGTCAATTACAATAACACCTGATTCAGTAACAGTTGAAGGCTGTTTTTCAATAGGCTTGTTTAGTTGAGATTGCGTTAACAGTTGCTCATCTAAGCCATTTCCTTTGCTTAGTTTTTTGACTTTAGGATTTACGCTTTTTTCATCTTGTTCAGGTTTTCCGGAAGGTAAATCCGATTGTTTAATTGTTGTTTTTTTAGGATTTTTTTCTTTTCCATTATGTTCCTGTATGGCAGCAATTATTCCTGTATCTCCTGTTTTTTGCTTAACCGAAGGTATACTTTTTATAGGTTGCTCTTTAGTAAGTGACTCATCTTGTTGTGGAATATTTTTTTGTTTTAGGCCTTCTTTTTCAGCAATCGGCTCTGTTCTGTTACCAGATGGAGAAATGATATCAGGTTTGTTTTCATCTTCTTTCTCGGCCATTACTTGCTTTGAATCAGGAGCCAAGCCAGGATTAACATCATTTTTACTATCTGGTATATTGGTATTTCCAGTATTATTTGGCGTGTTTGTATTTCCTATACTATTTTCTGTGTTTTCATGCTCCCGGACAGCAACTGTTGGCACTGCCGACTGGGTAGGGCGTGAAACAAAATACCAGGTAAGCACTGGTGCCATTACTAGTAATAAACCAAGCAAGCTGTACAAAAATCTGCGGTAAAATGCTCTTTCACGGGCATTATTGTCCTTCAGTTTTTGCTCCATTTTTAGCCAATCCTCTTCCCGGAAATCCAAATCAGGGTTCCCAAGCGACTTTCTGAAAAAGTCATCTAACTCATCTTCTGGAATATCTGGCGTACTCATTTTTGTTTTTTTTTAACATATTCCTCAGGTTCTCTCTGGCTTTCGACAAATTGGATTTAGAAGTGCCGATTGAAATTTCCAGCATTTCGGCGATCTCTTCATGTGTGTAGCCATCAATCACATATAAATTAAATACTGTCCGGTAGGCAGGAGACAGGTTTTGTACCATAGCCAAAATCTCCTGATAAGCTAGTCCTGATAGTATTGTTTCATTAGCCGGTGAGGATTCTCCGTTTTCTATATCAAGTGCATGATAGTATTTCAGATTGTGCCTGTAATTATCAAGGGCTGTATTAATGATAATTTTTCGCAGCCATCCTTTAAAAGACCTTTCCGGGTCGTATTTTTTTATTTTGGTGAACACCTTCAGAAAACTGTCATTAAGCACTTCTACGGCTTCTTCAATATTTTTGGAATAGCGTAAACTAATGCTCATACCATATCCATAAAAGTGCTTATATAGCCCTTTCTGACTGGTGGAATCGCCCCGGATACATCCTTGAATAAGGGCTTCTATGGTAGAGTCATATACAGTGTTCACTTAGGTTCAGTTTGCGCCCTCAGCACGGACGTTTGCAGGCGGAAGTTGCCTGCGAGTAAAAATATTTTTATGAAGCAGGGAAACTTTACATATGAATACACCTGCTGTAGTTTAATTATCGGGTAATAAAGGCTCACAATTGGTAGCATTGTAAAAAGAATATATGAATTAATTATACCCTATAAATGCCTTAATTTATAAAATTAGGGCATTTTTTCAGATGAACAGTAAACGGTCTTATCCAGAAATGTTTTGAAAAATCAAATTTTTTTTGTAAGCCCATAACTTTTATTAAACCATTGCCGTAGAAAGTGATGTAAACAAACTTAATAGAGAATCAAAGTAAAACAAACCACCATTTATTCTCTGAAGAGATTGTTGAAACAGTAGAAAATTTAATATTTTTTTTCCATTTAACCTTTTACCTAAACCTTTTAAACTAAACATTAAAATATTATGGGAAGTATATTATATGTAGTGGCTGTTGTATTAATCATCTTATGGTTGATTGGCTACGTAGGATTCGGCGAAGCAGTAGGTAACTTTATCCACATCTTATTAGTACTTGCTATTATAGCCATCTTGATCCGTGTCATTTCAGGACGAAGAGCATTATAGTGCCACAATTGAAGATTTTATAGAAAACCAGGGGGATTGGTATAAGTAGAGATGGTATTAAACTCTGGTTTTCTAATTTAAAAGACTTTCACTTTAAACTCAAACAATAAATAAACCTTAAATCTTATTCATCATGGGAAATATATTAACAGTAGTAGCCGTCGTATTAATCATCTTATGGTTGATCGGTTACGTAGGATTTGGCGAAGCAGTAGGTAGCTTCATTCACGTATTGCTCGTACTTGCTATTATAGCCATCTTAATCAGACTATTTGCCGGACGAAGGGTACTATGACGTAATCTGATAAAAGATAAATAGAAAAGCCAGGCTGATCAGCCTGGCTTTTCTATTTATGTCTAAAATAAGAGTATCATAGTTTATTACAAACTCACCTCAACGACCTTTTTCTCACTGTTTTTTAGGTCAACTTTTACCAGCTGATGATTATTGGTGTCAGAAATCCACATTTGATTATCTATAAACAGGATATCATTGGGCTCATTCAAACCGGCAACCAGAGTGCTTACCCGTTCATTTTTTAAATCAAGTGTTTTTATCTTGCCATTATAAGTGTCGGCAATGTAAATTTTACCATCCTTGGCAGTTACTCCCACACAATGTTGCAAGAGGGCACCGTCTACATCTCCGTCTTTATCTCCAAAATCAAATAATCCTTTTCCTAAGGGTGTAGCTACCGTTTGCTTTTTGAGGTCAATAGCACGAACGGCACTCGCTTCTGAATCGGCTACATATAAAATATCGCCGATTTTAGTCAAACCACTAGGCTGATTAAAGGCCGATTCCTTCAAACTGCCATTGGCAAGTGCTTCCCGGCCAGTTCCGGCAAAACGGGTAACTTTATTGGTAGCCAAATCCATTTTTAATACCTGATGATTACCGGCATTCGCAATATACATCACTTCACCATCGATCAGTAAATCCCAGGGACTGTTCGGTTTTACAGGTACATCCCATTTGTCGTTGAAGAAATAATAGCCCATTTCTCCATCTCCGGCCACAGTTTCCACTTTTTTTGTGGTGAGGTCTGCTTTGCGGATGGAGTTGTTTTTGGTATCGGCAATATAGAGGGTGTTGCCTTTCAAGGCTAGGCCATGTGGTTCGTAAAAAGTAGCCGAACTAAAATCTCCGTCCCCAAAGCCTTCGCTGCCTTTACCAATTATTTCCAGTACTTTGCCATCAGAATTAATTTTAAGTACCCGGTTATTCCCGCTATCAGCAAACCAGATATTGCCAGCCTCATCATTTACCATTTTAGAAGGAAACTTTAAAAAGGTATTCGCTTCCTTGCTTTTTTCCAGCTTAAAGACAATAGGTTCCCGGTTGATTTTATCGTCGTATTGTTTAAGCAGCAGTTCAATATTCTGTTTTACGGGTTTATAAACACCTTCCCCGGCATGTTGGCCCACTACTTTGCCATCCGGCGAAATCAATACGACAGTAGGCCATGCTTTTACCCCATATTCTTGCCACACTTTGTAATCGGCATCATTTACAACCGGATGTTCAACTCCGAATTTGAGAATGGCTTTGCGGATATTAGTATTGGTTTTCTCTGATTCAAACTTCGCCGAATGTACACCTACTACTACCAGTTCTTTGGCGTATTCCTGTTCTAGTTTCTTGAGGTCCGGAATGATGTGCTGGCAATTAATGCAGCCAAATGTCCAGAAGTCCAGCAGCAGGATTTTTCCTCTGAAATCTTTAATTGAGTATGATTTGTCTGTATTGAGCCATCCATATTGCGTATTGATTTCCGGAGCATTTACAGCAGGTAATTTCATAGGAGAAGTAGCGGTGGCGGTTTGTTCTAAATTTTTATTTTGCCCTTTACAACTAGTTAGTACCATACAACTGATGGCCGCAACCAGACAAAGGAGGGAAATACGTTTCATAGGTTTTAATAATAACATGGCTTTGTTTTAACAAATTAGTTTGATAAAGAAAGTTTAATTATGGCATACTCTGGAAAAATGCCTGTATAATTGTTTTGGCTTCCTCCATTGGAATATCTTTTCTCTTGCGTTCATCGGCTACTAAATGTATATATCTATCTGCGGCTGCATTATTTCCGTTATAGACCACCAGGGTTTTATACTGATAAACTAATAATTTTTCAAAAAAGGGTAAAAGCGTTTGTGTTTTTCCTTCTCTTGCTTCCACTATTAGTAATACCTGATTTGCCTCTTCCAGAAGCTTTATAGCATAACTTACCAGCATCGCATCCGAATGATTATCAATATCAAATTGAATGACTTGCGGAAAGCACTGCTGAATGTATGCCAGAAGCGGTTTTTCGTAAGAAAAATCCAGACTTTCTGTGATTTCTATGTATAAAACCGCCTGCATGTCCTCTAATGACGAACTACGATTTTTTTAACAGTAGAGACTTCCGGCGAAGAAATTTTTATAAGGTATATACCTGCCGGGAAATTCCTGAAATCTAGTGGCGTTTTCTGATTAGCCATGATCTTGCGTTTATCTATAAGTGATTGACCCAAAACAGAATATACATTCACTTCGCTATCAAACAGTAAATTGAGATATAAATATGTATCTACCGGATTAGGCCCCAGGAGGCCTGATTCAGTAGGCTCAGGGTCTGGATTACCAGCCTCTGATGTGTTTTTCAACATAATTATACCACCTGCCTGTGTTCCTACCAGCAACTCAGGTAATTTATCATTATTTAAATCAGCTGCAGCCGGAAAAATAAATCCATCCAGCTTGGCAGCGATATAGTTATTGGCAATCGGATTCCAGATGATACTGGTATCCGGATTTAATGATTGTGCTAACTGATTAAGTACATCAGCATATACTTTAATCTTCCCATTCCGGTCGCCAGAAATGAGATCTGCTTTTCCATCAAAATCCAGGTCCGCCATCGTTAATGAAACATTCCTGTCAAAAGGATCTACGGGAAGGCCACCCAGAAACTCATTGCGCAGGTTATATACCGGATTTGTATTGGTACCAGTATTCAGATAGTATTCTATATTGCCATAAAATTTTCCTACCAATGCATCCAGTATATTATCTCCATCCAGGTCATAGAGCAGGGGAGTATCGTTTGCATCAAAAGTCAAGGGCAATGTTTGTATGTTGTTAAGCGAAAACTGGAAAGCACTATTCTGCGGAGCTGCGTTGAGAATGTATTTTAGATCAGTATTGCGCCCGTTATTATAGGTATTGGCAAAAACGAGGTCGGGCACACGGTCGTTGTTTACATCCGTAAATGAAGGTTTGAGAAATGTAAGTTGCAGGGAAGATAAATTCAGATAGTCCTCTGTGATGATTTCAAAGGATGCTTTCTCCGGCGTACCTATGTTCTCATACAGATGAATAGTGGCATAAAATCTTCCGTTACCCATGTTATAATTCCCTCTGGTCCCAATAAATAAATCTGTATCTCCGTCTCCATCGTAATCAGCAAGGGCAGGAAATGCATTTTCCCCTACATCCAGCATGGTAGATTGCAGGAAATCTGTTTGATTAAAAGCAAAAACTGGTGAATCGTTAGAGCCGGTATTTTTGTATAGCCAGTTTGATTCTCTGAAATTGATAAAATTGCCTTCATTGGTTGTCACATTAGGACTTACAATCAAGTCTTTCTTTCCGTCAAAATCCAGATCTTCAAAAAAGGCTGCCGGAAATACAGGAAAATTAATAGGCTCACTGGCCGGGAAATCAGCATCAATTTCATTGAAAATAGCTTGCTGTGTATTTCCGTTGTTAGTCAATTTTACCATTGCCTGACAGCCCACATGGCCATTTAGCAGGTCTTTGTCTCCATCGCCATCCAAATCTGTAATGAGCAGGGAAGAACCAGTATGCTGTACCCGGAGTGGATTATGAATCCGGCCAATTACGGTGCCGCAATCTTCGCCAAAAATATATTCTTCGCAGGAAACTCCTTGCCGGAATTTTCCCCAGCAGGTATTCACTTTCTTAAATTCCAAGGCATCTGCATGATTGTATTTTTCTATGCTCTGGTTCTGGTGAAATTCTATCATATCTCCAATACCATCAAAGGTAAGAATATCCAAATCTCCGTCATTATCCAGATCGGTAATGGCAGGAATATCTGATACCGCTATAAGTAAATTTATTAACCCGGAAAATCCTTGCGTTTCTAAGGGGTTGGCTATCAATTGCCAGGAAAGGCCATTCTCATTAGAAGTATTCTTATACACTTTTACCCCAAGGGTCGTGTGAGTAAATATATCTTTATTCCCATCCCGGTTATAATCTGCCAGTAGTATCCATGATTCCAGCGCTGGAGGAAATTCACTTTCATACTGGGGTACATATACATAGCGCAGGGTATTCTTGAAAGAAGTTGCCAGAAAAGTACGCAGGGTATTTGTTGTACGGTCAAATACAATTAAATCTTCTGTTTCATCATTATTGAGATGAATGGTACTATACTGGGATGCATTCAGTCCGCCAGCCCATGCATTTACCAATGTATCGTTCTGATAGATGAGTGGAATAGATTGATCCTGATTAAACTTAAATGTTTGTGCCTTTACTGCGGGGGCAACAAAAAGAAGGCTATATATAATTAATAAATATGTATAAAAAGCTGGTGTTGGCTTCATCTCTACTTTCAGAAAAAAACTACTACTTGCATTCAATAACCTTAATATTCTCATTTTAACCTATTCTGTTATCTTTGTGCCTTTATTAAATTCAAAAGAAATTTTTTAAAAGAAAATAGCATCAATTTTATACATTGTTACCTGTAATGCCGATTTAATTCTTCAACCTTAGCCTTGACATTATTTTTATGACTTTAGATATTGAAAAATTATACAATTTATACCTCAACAGCCGGTCTATATCTACAGATACCCGGAAAATTATGCCCGGTTCCTTGTTTTTTGCTTTAAAAGGCGAACGGTTTAATGGTAATACTTTTGCTAGGCACGCCATTGAGGCAGGAGCAAGTTACGCTGTAGTAGATGAAGCTGAATATGCCACGGATGATAAATATATTCTGGTTGAAAATGTTTTACAAGCTTTGCAACAACTTGCTAATTATCACCGCCGCCAACTTACCATTCCTTTTATTGGTATTACCGGTTCCAATGGTAAAACTACAACGAAAGAGTTAATAAATGCAGTACTGAGCCGCAAATATAAAACCTATGCTACCAAGGGAAATCTGAATAACCATATTGGAGTGCCGCTTACCATACTTGCTATTACTAACGAAATAGAAATGGCAATTATTGAAATGGGTGCCAATAAGATAGGAGATGTTGCCGAACTTGTGGCCATTTGCGAACCTACCCACGGATTGATAACTAATATTGGTAAAGCACATCTGGAAGGTTTTGGTGGGGTTGAAGGGGTAAAAAAAGGCAAAGGTGAATTATATGATTTTTTGCAGTTTCGTAATGGGGTTGTATTTGTAAATGCGCTCAACGAAACCCTGGAAAGTATGGTTAGGACCAGGTATTTTGGCGAGGTAGTTCAATACCCAAGAGTTGGAGATTTTATGGCTTGCGAAATGCTGTCATCTTCCCCTTTTGTTACGTAT
Source organism: Rhodocytophaga rosea (assembly GCF_010119975.1). GTDB lineage: Bacteria > Bacteroidota > Bacteroidia > Cytophagales > 172606-1 > Rhodocytophaga > Rhodocytophaga rosea. Next base: position 1,524,015 of record NZ_CP048222.1, on the reverse strand, counting down.
AGAAGTGAAAATGGAGATATTGTAGAAACGCATTTATCAGGGGTACATAATTTTGAGAATATAGCTGTTGCTTTATGTGTGGGTAAATATTTTGAAGTATCAGCAGAAGAGGCTAATGTTGCTGTAAGCGGGTACATTTCGGAGAATAACCGTTCCCAGATTGTACATAAAGGAACTAACATCATTTACCTGGATGCATATAATGCCAACCCTACTTCCATGCAAGCTTCTTTGGAGCATTTTATGACGATAAATACTCCTAAAAAAGTGGTTATTCTGGGTGACATGTTTGAGTTAGGAGAAGAAAGCGAAACAGAACACCGTAGAATCGGTGAAGTGGTAGCCAAAGGAAATTTTTCTAAAGTTTTATTATGTGGTAAACGTATGCAAGCTGCCGTAGAAGCCAATCCCCAATCCTATTATTTCATAGATAAATTTTCACTTAACAACTGGCTGCAGGAAAATAAAATAGAGAATGCCCATATTCTTATCAAAGGTTCCAGAGGGATGGGACTTGAAACGATAGTGGATTTAATTTAAAATAAAAAAGGACGCTTATTAGCGTCCTTTGGCAAATCATACATTTTAATATCAACCGTATTTATACGTTTTTAATTTGTCCAATACAATATCCCACATTACTTCATACGGTAATACTTCCAGCGCCCGGTTTCCACCATGATATTCCATATGAACAGAAAGCATTTCTTCATATAATTTTTCAGAAGATTTTCTGGTCTGGTAGAAACGGAAACCTTCCTTGCTCATATTCGCCAGCATTCCGATAAAACATTCGCTTCTGAAATTAATGTCCTTCTTAGGATATCTGCGGCAGTATTTTTCAATGGCATGAACTGATTCATTTACTTTATCTACCTCAAGTTTTTCTAGCAAGAAGAGGATTTGAACTGTTAAAGTAGCAATATTCAAACCTCTTCTTTCCTTGGCAAAGGAAGGTTTTTCGCTCAGAAAATCATTCAGCCGGAAGTTAGTCTTGGCATTTTGAATGACAGGGCGAATTTCCCGTAACTTCGTGGTTTTATAAATATAGTGCAGATACGCCTGAAAGGTTTTCCATCTTTCTTTCTTCACTTCCGAGAGCAATCTGAAATTTGATTGCTCTACCACATGCTGGAAGATTTCGGCTGCTTTCATGTATTGAGCTGTATGCATGGCTAGCAAGAAGTAATACTCCTGGAAATTATACCAGTTAGAACTTGCCTCCTCAAAAATACCGCTGTTCTTTTTAGCGTAAACTTCACCTACTTCAAAGTTTTTTAAATGTAAGAAGAAGTTCATCTTTTGGATGGCTAAATCCTCTAATCTGGAAGCCGGATGGAATTTTGGATTACTTTTTACATAGTTCTCAGCCGCCTCAGTTATTTCAATGGCCGAGGTGTAATCATCTGAAAACTGATGGAACATAGTCTTAATTTTAAAGTAATTCAGGCTTAACCGTACACTATTGTACTTCTTGAAATCTTCCTGTAACGCTTTAAAATACCTTTCGGAAAGCCTCCTTACTTTTGCCCGGTTTGCTTTGGATTTTGCATACATAGCCACCAATTCCTGATAATACCTGTCAGAAAGGTTTTCAGCATGTAAGCGTTGTTCCGTTTGGTCGGCGATATCTCTGTAAATCAGAAATTCTTTATACTGGTTGCTGGCGCTATAATGACTCCTCAAAATTTTAGCACATTCCAGTTCAATATCCGTCAATTGGAATTCCTGGGCTCTTTTTAGAGTTTTTTCAACCGCGGGGATGGCTATTTTTTTTGAGCCATTCATGAGTAACACTTTGGCACAATACAAAGCTTTGTTGCAATCATACAAAGCACTTTGATATTGAGGAGTGTTTTCATCGTCTAAATCCAAAAAGAACAGCGTATTGAGTAATTTTTGTTTCAGACGAGTTTTTAAAATAAGGTATTTCTTTTCAGAAGGGTCGCAGGCATAAATGTCTTTGGCTGCATCAGCATCGGAATGATACTTTTGAGAATGTATTCCATCAAACAGCTTGAAATAATTACTCGATTTGTTTCTGCTGTTTTCGTCAAAAAGTTCAACCTTTTTTACCCTTTTTTTAGTTACCAGACGTATCAATTCGCTAAGTGAATCCATAGTTCTCCTTTTTTGTGAAGTGAATGTTACTGAAATAGTTAAGAATGAAAATTAAATAATTGAAGCACTGAATAAAAGAGATGCAAAAAAGCATACTTTTATAATTTTTTTAAGAGTAAATTGGGCTGGTTGAATGCGCTATCATAACAAATCTACTATGAAAATATGTGCAAAGAAACTTATAAATATTTTTTTCTACGATCTTATACTTTTAATCGTTGAAATACACCGTTTTCTGGATTAATTTGTAAGTACGCTCTTATTGATTGATTTAGTGGGCAAAAGGTAAACAAGAATTGCTGGTATTTACTTATCAGCTATAAAAGACTTGATTAATTATAATATTTTTCTACACAAGTATAAATTATTTCCTTAGGTTACGTTTAATAAGAAATATAATGCTGTGTTCAGCATTAACTGATTTTGTTTAATAATTTAAATCTATTTTCATAATTATGTCTGCATCAAAACTTGCCGGCCGGGTAATTAAATCTGTTTTTTTTAAAGTAGCTTTAGAAAGGGCTGTAGAATATGCTAAAAGCAATAAAAAGATGGGCGATCTGCTCTCAAAGGTACGGTCGAAAACCCAGCATCTGGAACCAACAGAAAATAATGCCTCTTTTATGGAGAATGTAAGTACCCTAAGGCGAATGGTACGTGCATATAAACAAGGAGATTACAAAGAAATCCCGTGGCGTTCGCTCACACTTGTTCTCGCAGGCTTACTATATTTCGTATCTCCAATTGATTTTATTCCTGATTTGCTTCCTTTGGTTGGTTTTACCGATGATATTGCTGTAATCATATGGGTGTATAATGCCATCAGATCTGACATAGAAAATTTCAGACAATGGGAGGCTAAGCAAGTAGTACCTATCAGCGAACAGTCATAAATTATAAAATCAATCCATGATACAATTTTTAGCGTAGGTTTAATAATTTTCATGGAATATTGAACCATTTTATAAAAAAAACTATAGTATGAGCAGGAGAGGAATTTAATATACCATTTGTGATTATACAGGTTTTTATTTTCTGATTCCATGAAATTATATGTATCTTTGTTTTTCATTACTAAAATTCTATTCTTATGCAACTGACAACCATTTTTGCATTCTTAGGTAACTTAGGTGGCCCGGAAATATTCTTAATAGTTCTTTTTGTATTAATATTTTTCGGAGCCAAAAAAATCCCAGAACTGGCTCGTGGATTAGGCAGAGGTATCCGGGAGTTTAAAGATGCCACCAAAGAAATAAAAGACGAAATCGAAGAAGGTGTTAAAGACGACAAACCAGTTACCAAATAAATTTGAAAACCTATTCTTCTTTATCTGAGATCTTAGCAGATATTCATAAAGGTAATGTGTCGTGCAAAAAATTAGTGGCATATTACCTTTCTAATATTCAGAAAAAAGCCCATTTGAATGTTTTTTTACAAGTATATGAGCAGGAAGCCCTCCAACAAGCAGAAGAAATAGATTATAAAATTTCACAAGGTACACAGGGAAGATTAGCAGGTATGGTAATTGGACTGAAAGATGTACTTTGCTACCAAGACCACCACTTACAGGGTGGCAGTAAAATTCTCGACGGTTTTGTTTCTCAATTCACTGCTACTGCCGTACAGCGGTTATTAGATGAAGATGCCATTATTATTGGCAGGCAAAACTGTGATGAGTTTGCCATGGGCTCTTCCAACGAAAACTCTGCATTTGGCCCTGTTTTAAATGAAGTTGATAATTTACGTGTGCCGGGTGGTTCTTCCGGAGGTTCTGCCGTAGGTGTACAAGCGGATTTGTGTCATGCTTCTTTAGGATCAGATACTGGAGGTTCGGTCAGGCAACCTGCAGCATTTTGTGGCATTGTTGGGTTGAAACCGACTTATTCCCGAATTTCCAGATATGGTTTGATAGCCTACGCTTCTTCGTTTGATACTATTGGTATTCTTACAAAAAGTGTAGAAGATGCTGCTTTATTGTTGGAAGTCATTGCAGGTAAAGATGATTTCGACAGTACCGTGTCGCACCGGGAAGTGCCGGCATATTCGCAAGCACTTTCATTGGATAAAAAAGTCCGGGTTGCCTATATCAGAGATACTTTGCAAAGTGAAGGTATTCAGGAAGGCATCCGGAATAATATGATTGCTAAATTAGATTTTTTGAAGAATGAAGGCCATATTGTAGAGCCGATTGAACTGCCTGCGCTCGATTATATTCTTCCTACTTATTATATTTTAACAACAGCCGAAGCCAGTTCTAATCTTTCCCGTTTTGATGGAATTAAATATGGCTACAGAAGCCCCCAGAGTGATACTTTGGAAAATATGTACAAACATACCAGAGCACAGGGATTTGGGGAAGAAGTAAAACGAAGGATTATGCTGGGAACCTTTGTACTAAGTGCCAGTTATTACGACGCCTATTATACTAAGGCCCAGAAAGTAAGACGCATTATTAAGGAAAAAACAGACGAATTACTATCCGTGTATGATTTTTTAATTTTACCAACTACACCCACAACTGCTTTTAAAATCGGTGAGCATACCGCTAACCCATTAGAAATGTATCTTGGAGATTTATTTACTGTTCAAGCCAATGTAGTAGGCATTCCTGCCATTTCCATACCAAATGGAACAGATGCAGAAGGCTTACCTATTGGATTACAGGTAATGACGAGCTACTTTAATGAAAGCAATCTGCTTGCATTTTCGAAGTATCTGATGGAAAACTAACATTCATTGAGGTTACAGTGTGGGCTAAAAGTACATGAATACTATAGATAAGACTTTTATATATAGTAATTGTTTGTATTTTTATAATTGAGTCTGGTTTAATTTTGTAATTTTTAAATATCCTGAACATGACCTTCCCAATAAAGCGTAATGTATTCACGTTTGCCTGTAGCTGCTTAATTGCCTTATTAATACAAATCCCATCCTTTAGCCAAAATGTTGAACCTTTAGAAGAAGATCAGGCAGCAGCATTAGCAGATACTACAGATACCATTGGTCAGGCTCCTTTAGATTCTACATTACTCGTACAGGATATTGAAGAAATCATTACCGAACTTCCCGAAGCCCTGGTCTTAGACCAAATTAGCTGTCTGGAAACTACCATTCCTATGACCTATAATAAGACCATCAAAGGTTTTATCAGTTATTTTACTGTTAAGAAACGCAGTTTTGTAACGACCATGCTGGAACGGAAACATTTGTACTTCCCCTTGTATGAAGAAAATCTGCGAAAATATAATCTTCCTGATGAACTCAAATACTTGTCAATTGTAGAATCCGGTCTTAACCCAAGAGCTGTTTCTCCAGCCAGAGCAGTTGGCTTATGGCAATTTATCTCTTCTACCGGCAGGCAATATAAACTCTATCAGGATTCATATATTGATGAAAGAATGGACCCGTATAAAGCTACAGAGGCTGCCTGTAAATATTTGAGAGACTTATATGGTATGTTTGGAGACTGGGAGCTTGCATTAGCGGCTTATAATTGCGGGCCAGGAAATGTAAGAAGAGCCATCCGTCGTTCCGGAAATAAAACAGGTTTCTGGCAAATATATAATTATTTGCCTAGAGAGACCAGAGCCTATGTGCCCATGTTTGTAGCTGTCAACTACATTATGACACATGCAGAAGATTATAACTTGTCTATTGAATCATTAGCTAAATATATCCCTGCAGATACTATTCAGATAAGCCAGCACCTTAATATGGAAGCTTTGGCCAAACATATAGATGTGCCCCTGGAAGACCTGCGTGCCCTAAACCCACAGGTTAAAAAGAACATCGTTCCTGGTTATCTTAAAAATTACAGCCTAAGAATTCCGGCTGAGAAAAAAGATTTTTTTGCAGGAAATCGTACCAGTATCCTGGACTCAGTACTTGTGAACAATGCGCAAATTTTGTTAGCTTCCGATACAGATGATTTCGCAGATTCGCCTGGAAGAAGAAAGATTATTCATAAAGTGAGAAGGGGAGAAGCTATCAGTAAAATTGCGGCGAAATATCATGTAAGAACAGCAGATATAAAAAGATGGAATCATTTAAGAGGCAATACGGTACGCTACGGACAAAGATTGGCAATATGGGTAAAAGGTAAACCAGCTTCAACAACTTTAGTAGCAGAGAAAAAATCACAACCGGTTAATAAAACAGCAAGTGATGCCGATGCAAATGCAGTAGAGGCTCCGGAAACTAAAATTTACCGGGTTCAACCTGGCGATACATTATGGAGAATTTCACAAATTCATGGAGGCATCTCTGTTGAAAAAATAAAGAAAATGAATAAGTTGAAAGGTAATTCACTAAAGCCTGGTCAGAAACTCATTATTGGGTAAATAAACCTCATTTTTTAATTAGGCCCTGTATAGAAAATTACTGTACAGGGCCTAATTATTTTTATATATTCTGCGTTATATGTTAATAGAAAAATAATACGTTTTCAAAGTAAAATACTTAATTTTGAACCTAAAATTTCCGCCAAAACCCTTATAATCTGTTTAATTTCATCAATAAAAAATCAGATTATCTGAATAATATATCTTAACAATGAAATATTCTCATCCTATTCTCATACGCATAATTTATTTCAGTTTAATTATCCTTTCTATATCTCAGCTCTCAGCCTGTAGCGAACAGGATAAGAAAGATATGGCCAATGTGCAGAGCAAAGGAAATATTGGGGAACTAATAATTATCATGGATTCAGTCCGGTGGAAAGGAGCTATTGGTGATACCTTACGAAATATTTTTACAACTGAAGTACCCGGCCTGCTTCAAAGTGAGCCCTACTTTAAACTGACTTATTTTCACCCGAATCTGTTTAATAATTTTATTAAAACGCACCGGAATTTAATTTTCGTTACATCTTTAGGTGATGAGAGTTCTACTGGTCAGCGGATGCGGCAGTTTTTCTCACAGTCTGCCATTGATAAAGTCAATCAGGATTCAACTTTTTTTATGCTGCCTAAACAGAATGAATTCGCCAGAAATCAGCACATTTTGCATTTATTTGGTAAAACAGACAAACAACTTCTGGCAAACTTAAGCCGCAATAAAGAAGCCATCCGCCAGTATTTTAATAAAATAGAATTAGGCCGCCTGAATAGTAATTCTTTTGCGCCAGAAAATAAAGAACTTACAGCTCAGATCAGTAAGGAACATAACTTTACGATGAGAATTCCTGAAAATTATGCACTGGCTAAATCTGACTCCAATTTCGTCTGGGTTACCCGCCCGGCAAAAGATTTAAACATGCATGTGTTTGTAGCCTACAAACCGTATACCTCCAAAGAAGTATTTGAACCGGAGAAAATAATTGCCTGGCGTGATACTATTGGCTATAACGAGATGTACAACCGGAAAATTACAGATTCTTATATGACCTATCAGGATTATATTCCTCCGGTATTTAAGAATATTTCCTTTAATGACAGATACGCTGTTGAAACCAGAGGTTTATGGCGTTTGAAAAATAATTCAAGAGGCGGCCCGTTTTTGAGTTATACTTTTGTGGATGAAACCACCAATCGTCTGTATTATATTGAAGGATTCCTGCTTGGCCCTGGAATAGATAAGAAAAGGGAATTTATGCGTCAGCTGGAAGCTATTTTGTGGTCGTTCAAACCTACAGGAAATCCTGTTACGCCTGCAGCACCAGCAAGTTAGTAAAGCGAATAACTCTGATTTTTATTGTTTAGTTTTTTATGAAATTATGTTAACATAAATCATAAGTATATACTTATTCTTAAATAACTTAATTTTCTTAAGATATTTATTGCTTTTGTTTTCATTCGCTATACCTTGTATTTGGAGATGGCAGACATATATGCAAAGAATGAGCTTAATTGAGGATTTACTTTTAAACCTATCTTTTACGCAACATAGGACTTCAATAAGTCTCTAGAATATACTGCTCATCAAACAAACCTTAACCATTTTATACTTTCCATTTTTATGGCTATCAAAATAAGAAAAGAAGATGCGCTGCAGTACCATACGCAAGGACAGCCAGGAAAGATTGAAGTAATTCCTACCAAAATGCTTAGCACGCAGCTTGACCTGGCACTGGCTTACTCGCCTGGTGTAGCTGAGCCTTGTAAGGCTATCGCTAATAACTACGATGATGTGTATAAATATACTGCTAAAGGCAATCTGGTAGGTGTGATTTCTAATGGCACGGCAGTTCTGGGTTTAGGGAATATTGGCCCGGATGCTTCTAAGCCGGTAATGGAAGGGAAAGGAGTATTATTTAAGAAATTTGCAGGCATTGATGTATTCGATATTGAAATAGATTGCCACGATCCGCAGCAGTTTATTAAAATAGTGAAATCCCTGGAACCTACTTTTGGAGGCATCAACCTGGAAGATATTAAAGCGCCGGAATGTTTTCTGATTGAGCAGGAGCTTAAAAAGCAAATGAACATACCTGTTATGCATGATGATCAGCATGGAACAGCTATTATTTCCTCTGCTGCTTTACTGAATGCGCTGGAACTGGTAAAGAAAAAAATCGGAGATATACGTTTGGTCGTGAATGGAGCAGGTGCTTCTGCCATTGCTTGCACCAAATTGTATATGGCCCTGGGCGTTCAGAAGAAAAATATCATCATGAATGACATCAATGGCATTCTCCGGAACGATAGGCAGGATCTGGATGAAATCCGCAGGCAGTTTGCTACAGACCTTCCAGTGTATACCCTGGAAGAAGCCATGATGAATGCGGATGTGTTTTTGGGGCTATCTGCTGCCAATGTGATTACGCAGGAACATTTGCGTAGAATGGCTCCCAATCCGATTGTATTTGCTCTGGCTAATCCTGATCCTGAAATTGCCTATGAACTGGCAATGGAATCACGCTCAGATATTATTATGGCGACTGGCCGTTCTGATCATCCTAATCAGGTGAACAATGTGCTGGGCTTTCCCTATATTTTCAGAGGAGCCCTCGATGTACGGGCTACAGAAATTAATGAGGAGATGAAACTGGCCGCTGTACGGGCAATCGCCACTCTGGCTAAAGAGCCTGTACCAGAACTGGTAAACAATGCCTATGAAAATAATGCACTGGTGTTTGGCCGTGAATATCTGATCCCCAAACCTTTAGATCCTCGTTTAATCACCACCATTTCTCCGGCAGTTGCCAAAGCGGCTATAGCTTCCGGCGTGGCCCGGATAACCATTTCTGACTGGGAGCAATATCATCAGGAGCTGGAAAGGCGTGTGGGTATCGATCAGAAGATCATGACCAGGGTAATAGGCCGGGCCAGACAAAATCCGCAGCGGGTGGTATTTGCAGAAGCAGATACTTATAAAATTTTGAAAGCAGCTCAAATCTTACAAGAAGAAAATATTGCCATTCCTATATTACTGGGTAACAGAGAAAGAATTGGACAAATCATTCGGGAAAATCATCTGGAACTGGTAGACTGTGAGATTATTGATGTATATGAAGAGGAAGAGAGGACTGAGAGATATGGCAATCTTTTATACGAGAAACGCAAACGTAAAGGCATAACCTGCTCCGAAGGGAAAAAAATGATGCAGGACCGTAACTATTTTGGAGCGATGATGGTCGAGCTGGGTGAGGCAGATGCGCTGATTTCCGGGTTGACCAAAGATTATGCAAAAACTATAAAGCCTGCTTTACAGGTGATTGGAGTCGACAGAATTGTAAACCGGGTGGCTGGTATGTACATTATTACCAATAAAAAGCAATCCTATTTCTTTGCCGATACTACAGTAAATGCCAATCCTACTGCCGACGAACTGGTGGATATAATTGGCTTAACGGCTGAAAAAGTGCGTTTTTTTGATGCTGAGCCCCGGATAGCTATGCTTTCTTATTCCAACTTTGGTTCTAATAAAGGAGAGTTGCCAGAGAAAATGATAAGTGCCTTGCAAAAAGCAAAAGCAAAGTATCCTGACCTGATTATTGATGGCGAGGTGCAGGCCAATATTGCCTTAAGTCCAAGATTATTGAAAGAAAATTATCCTTTCAGTGAACTGGCTGAAAATGGAGCCAATACCCTCATCTTCCCAGACCTTGCTTCTGGTAACATTGCGTATAAACTTTTACAGGAAATTGGCGGCGCTGAAGCGATAGGACCTATTCTGATGGGCATGCGGAAACCTGTGCATGTATTACAACTCGGAAGTTCTATCCGTGAAATTATTAATATGGTGGCCATTGCTGTAGTAGAGGCACAAATCCATAAATCCAGTCCTGGAGAGCCCGCCAGACGTAAAACCGAGACACAGCCAGATACTAGTCTGCAAGCCTGGACGAAATAATTAATAAATATTACATCAAAAAAGATATTTATTATCAATTTTTTAAATAAATATACCTCAGAAGCAGTTGATTAATTAGATATTTGTTCTGTAATCTGTAATTTAACACATGATCGCCTACATCGACGGAAAACTCACTTTTAAAGATCCCACGTACGTAATAATAGATATTGGTGGCTTAGGTTATCATATTAAGATTTCATTGCAAACCTATGCCGTCCTGAAAGAAGGAGAAAGATGCCGGTTGCACACGTTCCTACATATAAAAGAAGATGCCCATACCTTATATGGATTTGCTGAAAACGCTGAAAAACGCTTATTCTTAGATTTGATCAGCGTTTCTGGAATTGGCCCGAACACAGCTGTAATGATGCTTTCTTCGCTGTCGTATGCAGAAATACAAAATGCCATTGTTTCGGAAGATTTGCGGACGATTCAAAGTATAAAAGGCATTGGCAGTAAAACGGCTCAGCGTGTGATTCTTGAGTTAAAAGATAAGATTAAAAAAGGCATATTCGCAGGAGAAATGCCAAATATTGCTGTATCAGCAAACAATAGCTTGCGTAATGAAGCGTTATCAGCACTGATAACATTGGGAATCCCGAAAAATGTGGCCGAGAAGAGCATAGATACCATTATGAAAACGGAAGGTACCACATTAAGTCTGGAGCAACTCATTAAGAAAGCACTAAAACCCAGCTAATTGTAGCTGTAAGCTTGGCCACCTGATTTTTACCTCTTGTATCAGTTCATTTAGAAATATCAGAATTTAATTATTAACAACGCACTTGTTCAGAAGTACGCATTATATTTTCATTGCAGGCAGTATACTTTTTTTCCTGATTACTCAGGTGGCTTTTCAGGCACAGGCAAAAAGCAATAGCTTTTACTACCAGACGCCTGCTATTGAACCATCAGATTCCACTAAAAAAGATAGCTTGCCTACCCTTCCGGCTCGTCGTGGACCTAGTTTTTTCTCACGCGACCGGTATGGGAATCCTTTTTCCAGTACGTTGTTAACGTCTCCTTTGTTTCCTACTTCGCTAAATAGTGTAAAAATACAAACTCAGGCCGATTCAGCCGGTAATATTACAATTCACGAAAAACTGGGGGAATTAGATTACCGTCCGGCCAGTTCGCTTTCCTATAAAGAATTTTCCCGCTATCAGGACCAACGATTGGCCAGAGATTACTGGCGGGCGAAAGCGGCTGCAGCAGATGGAAAAAGTGAAGTAACCGGCCGGTCTTTATTTCCAACGATCCGCATTAGCCCGGTATTCGACCGGATTTTTGGCGGAAATTATATTGATTTTAAAACCAATGGATTTGTTTTACTCGATTTTGGCGGAAAGTTCCAGCGGGTACAGAATCCGAATATTCCGGTACGGCAGCAACGGGTGCCTTTATTTGACTTTGATCAGCAGGTAAGTTTGAATGCCATTGGCCAGGTGGGGGAGAAGATGAAGATGACGGCCAACTTCGATACAAAAGCCAGTTTCCAGTTTGAACAGAACCTTAAACTGGAATATACCGGGTATGAAGAAGACATTATTCAGAAAATAGAAGCCGGAAATGTAAGCATGCCTGTAAACAGCAGCCTGATTACTGGTGCCCAGAACTTATTTGGTATTAAAACACAGCTCCGGTTTGGCAGGCTAAATGTAACTTCTATTGCGGCCAACCAACGGGCCAGTGTAGACCAGGTAGCGGTAAAAGGAGGAGTGCAGACCCGCAAGTTCGAAATCCGGGCCAGTGATTATGAAGACAACCGTCACTTCTTTTTGTCTCAGTTTTTTCGTGATGGTTATGAATCTTCCCTACGTACTATTCCGGCCATTTCTTCTAATGTTACTATTACCAGGGTGGAAGTATACGTAACTAACCGGAATAATAATACTTCTACACTCCGCAATATTGTCGGTTTACTGGATTTGGGGGAAACTAGCAAAATTTATAAGCCTAGCCTGGGAGTAATGGTTCCTATTAGTGGAAACAGACAAGCTGATAACAATGCCAATGGACTTTTTGCTGCAGTTACCGGAAATGCTAGTATTAGGCAGGCAGATAATACGAGTGGTATACTGGATGGAGTTGGCTTACAGAAAGGGGAAGACTATGAACTCATCCGTGCTTCTCGCAGATTATCAGAAACAGAGTTTGTATTTAATGCACAATTAGGTTATATATCACTCAATACGCCTTTGCGGAACGATGAAGTACTGGCTGTCGCCTATGAATATACCTACCAGGGTAGAAAATACAAAGTAGGCGAACTCACTGAGGATTACCAGAACCGTACTGAAGATGAGGTAATTATCCTGAAATTACTCCGGCCTTCTACCGTGCGGGTTGATCTGCCTACATGGAACCTGATGATGAAAAACATTTATTCCCTGGGCAGCGGACAGATTAACCGGCAGGGCTTTCAGCTACGGGTGATCTATAAAGATGACTTAACAGGGGTAGATAATCCAAGTTTGCAGGAAGGAAGAAACACAAAAGATGTCCCGCTGGTGCAGGTGTTTAAGTTAGATCAGCTTAACCCACAGAATGATCCCCAGATTGATGGGAACTTTGATTTTATTGAGGGAATTACCGTTGACAGCCGATATGGACGGATTATTTTCCCAGTTCTGGAACCTTTTGGGAGTTATCTTACTACACCTACTGTACGACGGCCGAGGCAGGCACCAAGTCCATGGATTGATCCTGGAACTGAGCTTCCGCTGGTAAATAAGTATGTGTTTACTACACTCTACCGTTCTACCAAACAAGAGGCACAGCAGGTAGCGGATAAAAATAAGTTTTTCCTGAAAGGCAGCCTGCAATCTTCAGCTTCCAGCGAAGTAATGATTCCTGGCATAGGTGCAGATGAAAATTCCATGACCGTTACAGCCGGGGGCGTACCTTTGGTATTAGGACAAGATTATATTATAGAAGGGCAGAAAGTCCGCATTATTAATGAGAGTATCCAGAATTCAGGACGGGAAATTAATATCCAATATGAAAAGCCTGATCTGTTCCAGAACCAGCAGCGTTTTCTGCTGGGTACCAGGCTGGATTATATGGTAAATAAAGATTTTATCATTGGTTCTACCTTTATGAAATTGAAGGAACGGCCTCTGCTCACCAGGGTGGGATTAGGAAATGAACCTACTAATAATGCTATTTTCGGAGTAGATGCCAATCTGCGTAAAGAATCCCTTTTCCTGACCAGATTAATTGACAAACTGCCTTTCCTGGAGACCAAAGAAATGTCAACGATTAACGTAAGCGGAGAGTATGCCAAATTATTTCCTGCTGTAGCACCACTTGCTCAGAATAACTCGTTTATTGATGACTTTGAAGGGGCCGAAACACCTTTCGACCTAACCCGTTTACCCCAGCAACGCTGGAAACTCGGCTCTACGCCACAGCCCACACGAGAATTGCCTCAAATGGCATATGATGAAAATAATCGCCTTACATCTACCTACCGCAGAGCTAAATTAGCCTGGTATAATGTAGATAATATATTTTACCGGGATGGAGGCGCAAATTATCCTTCTAATATTACCAGCGAAGATAAACAAAACCATTACGTACGGGCTGTAGCACCCCAGGAAGTTTTCCCAAACAGGGCCAATTACCAGCTACCATTAAATGAATCTATTTTTGACCTGGCCTTTTTCCCAGCAGAACGGGGTATGTATAATTATAATCCAAATCTGAAGGAAGATGGTACGCTGGACGATCCCAAAAAGAGCTGGGCGTCTATTACGAGAGCAATGACCTATGATATTGATTTCGACAATGCCAATATACAATATATCGAATTCTGGCTGATGGACCCATTTATAAAGGGTGATAAAGGTCGGGTAATAGACGGTAGAGGGCCTAATGGAGGTATAAATAATGATAAAGGAGGAGATTTATATATTAATCTGGGCAGCATATCAGAGGATGTGATGAAAGATGGCCGCCATGCTTTTGAGAATGGTTTGCCTGTAGCAGATGACCGCGAAAAAGATGTAGCTGAAAACGACTGGGGCCGGGTTACTACTAAACAATTCTTAACCAATGCTTTTAGCACTGATCCTGGCAGCCGTGCCCGGCAAGACCTTGGTTTGGATGGTTTAAATTCTGCCACAGAGAGTTCTTATTTTGGTGATTTTGTTTCTAAATATCCTCAAGCTACTGGTATTGCAAATGATCCTTCTGGCGATGATTTTAAATATTTTCTTGATCCTGCTTATGATGCCCAGGATGCCAAGATTCTGGAGCGCTACAAGAATTATAATGGTATGGAAAATAACTCCCCGGAGGCTGGCGGTGGTGAGGTGATTCCTGCTTCCTCTACCTATCCAGATAATGAAGATTTGAATACGGATAATACGCTGAATGAACTGGAAGCTTATTATCAATATAAAATTCCTCTCCAGGATGGCAAGTTAAAAGTAGGAGAGGGATATATTGTAGATAAAGTAGATGCACCTGTTGGTACTGAAACAGTAACTTGGTATCAGTTTAGGATTCCAATCCGGGAAAACCCAGAGAGAGTAGGTAGTATCAATGGCTTTAAGTCTATCCGCTTTATGCGCATGTTTCTTACTAATTTTGAACAGCCGGTAGTGTTACGTTTTGCTCAATATCAATTGGTATCCAATCAGTGGCGGCCTTATACCCAGACCATGTATGATAAAGGATTACAGGAGCCTTTAGAGCCCAATGATGCCAATTTTACATTGTCTACCGTAAATATTGAAGAAAATAGCCAGGGAGGAAGTAACAGTACCAGCCCATATAAAGTGCCACCAGGATTTATTCGTGACCGGGATATTACTACCCAGAACAACCGTCCGCTCAATGAACAATCATTGAGATTATGTGTGGAAGACTTAAATGATAAAGATGCCAGAGCTGCTTTCAAAAATGTAAGCCTGGATCTGATCAATTACAAAAGGCTAAAAATGTTCTTCCATGCCGACAGCCGGGATCAGTTTGAGGCTGGAGAAGTTACTGGTTTTATACGTTTGGGAACTGACTTTACTGAAAACTATTATGAAATTGAAGTTCCCCTCACTTTATCTCGGCAAAATTTAACAGCACTAAATTCCACTGAAAGGGACATCTGGCCGGAAGAAAATGAAATTGACATTGCTTTTGCAGATCTGGTAGAAGTGAAAGCAAACCGGAATAAAAATAACTTTAGCCTGATTGTCCCTTACGGTGAACCGAGAGGCGAAAACAACAGGTATACAGTTCGGGTGATTGGGAATCCGGATTTAAGTTCGGTACAAACCCTGATGATCGGCGTTCGAAATCCCGCTTCTCCAGGGGATAACCGGCCAAAAACGGTATGTGTATGGGCCAATGAATTGCGTTCTTCCGGCTTCGATCAGGAGGGTGGCTGGGCGGCAACTGCAAGAGTTAGTGCAAAGCTGGCTGACTTTGCTACTATTACAGCTACGGCCAGGCATACCACCTACGGGTTTGGAGGTATTCAACAGAAGATTTCTGAAAGAGCCAGGGAAAATACTACGCAGTGGGATGTTGCCTCTACCGTAAATCTGGACAAACTACTGCCTTCCCAGTTAGGACTTAAAATTCCGATGTTGCTTAGTTATGAGCGTATGAGAATAGCACCCAGATTCAATCCCCTAGATCCGGATATGAAACTGAAAGATGCACTTAATTCCTTACGAAGCGACCGGGGGCAAGATAAAGATTCGTACCGAACGCTGGTAGAAGATAATACCACCAGGCGAAGCATAAACTTTACCAATGTACAAAAAGTAAAAACCAATCCGGATGCCAAAAGCCATTTCTATGATATTGAAAACTTGTCATTTACCTATGCCTACAGCGATATTTTACAAACCAATGTCCTGACGGAGCAATACTTGCAGAAGAATTATAAAGGCGGACTGGCGTATAGTTTCAATAGCTCAGCCAAACCTATTGAACCGTTTAAAAATATAAAATTCCTGAGTTCGCCGTACTTTAAATGGTTGCAGGATTTTAATTTCAGCCTGATGCCCAGCAGCATAACTGTGCGTGGTGATCTGGATAGGACTTTTACCAAAACTCAGCTCCGGAGTTCCGACCTGACTACGTTTGGAATTTTACCTACTTATGAAAAGTATTTTACATTCAACCGCCTCTACGATGTAAAATGGAATCTGACTAAAAGCCTGACCTTCGACTATTCAGCTACGGCTAATGCCTTAATTGATGAGCCGGAGGGTGAAATTAACAATGAGGAATTACGGCCTGGTTTTACAAAACGGGACTCTTTAAAAGCCAATATCAAACGGCTGGGCCGGATGAAAAACTTTAGCCAGCGGGTTACAGCTACCTATAAATTGCCTTTAGATAAGTTTCCATTCACCGACTGGCTCGATGCTAATGTGCAATATTCAGCCGGATATAACTGGCTTGCGGCTTCTCTGGCTGCCGTTGATACAAATGGGGTTTTCTTTGGAAATACCATGCAAAATACCCGTGACCGTTCGGTAAATGGCCGTATTGATCTGACACGCTTATACAATAAGGTGAAGTTTCTGAAAGCCATTAACACACCTGCACCTCAACCGCAACGGACCTCGAATAATCTCCGGCAGCCGCAAAACCAGAATAAACCGGCAGCAAAAGATACGGTTGACAGGCCACCAGATCTGAAAGTATTAAAAGGTTTGTTGCGTGTGCTCATGACCGCACGGAATATAAATGTGACTTATTCCATTGAAGAAGGAACCATATTGCCAGGATTTTTGGGTACACCCAGATTTTTTGGCCTGGATAGCTCTTTTACCAATCCGGGAATTCCATTTGTGCTGGGCAGCCAGGATGCATCAATACGTACTAAAATGGCAGCACAAGGCTTACTGTCGAGAAGTACCTCGCTCAATGACCAGTTTAGCCAGAATATTACGGAAAACCTGAATATCAGGACGGCTCTTGAGCCCTTCCGGGATTTTAAAATCCAGCTGGATGCGAAGCGCATAAAGATGATGGATTATAATGAATTCTACAGATTTGATTCTACTGCTAATGATTTCCTTAGCCAAAATCCTGTAAAAACCGGTAATTTTTCAATATCCTTTATTTCTATTGCTACTGCATTTAAAGGAGATGACAACCAGAATGAATCCAGTGTATTTAGGGAGTACCTTAGCAACCGGGGAATTATTAAGGACAGACTGGAGGCGATTAATGAGTCAGATGGTTTTTATTTGAAAAACTCGCAAGATGTAGCCATTCCGGCCTTTATTGCGGCATATTCCGGAAAAGATCCAAATAAGGTGAGCCTTAATCCATTTATATCCATACCGATGCCCAACTGGCGGGTAGATTATGCCGGTTTGTCGAGGCTGGAAATATTTAAGAATCTGTTTTCTTCGGTCAATATCACCCATAGTTATACTTCTAACTTTGCAGTGCGCAACTATACTTCCTCCCTGGAATATGGAACTGATGCGGTTCAATTGAATGGTGGAAAAAATACATACCCATTGGCAAGTTTAAAACAAGATACAGGTACATACATTCCGGTTTATATTATTGACCAGGTAACCATTACAGAAAGATTTGCTCCGCTGGTAGGTATCAATCTCCGTACGCAGAGTAAAGTTACAGTACGGGTAGAATACAACCAGGAACGGAATTTACAGTTGAGTATGTCGGCAAGTCCTAATTTTATGGAGATGAGGAATAAAGATTTTGTGGTAGGAGTTGGGTTTACGAAGAATAATGTGCGGGTTCCATTTAAAATACAGGGACAGAATGTAGTGCTGAAAAATGACCTGAACTTCAGGTGTGATTTTACGCTCCGGGATAGTAAAACAATAACTCGTTCAGAGGCTGAAGGAAGCACAGTTACAGCCGGAAACTTAGGTGTCCAACTTAAACCAGCCATCAATTATACCGTAAACCAGCGATTGAATTTGCAGATGTATTTTGAACGAAATATTAATGAACCCAGAATTTCCAGTTCTTTCCGCCGGGCAGAAACCAATTTTGGCGTACAGGTACGCTATAGCCTGAGCCAGTAAAATTGGGTACATGATATTTTTGTAAAGAAGAAAGCTTATACTTTCTTCTTTTTTGTTTCAAGACAATATCTGCAAACCTGCTTGCTTGTATGCTTGTAATACTTCCTGTGGCGCTTGCTGGTCAGTAATTAATGTATGAATAAGCGATAAAGGGGCAAAACGGAAATATTTCTCTTTCTCCAGTTTACTCGAATCGCAGAGTAAATAGACATGCTTAGCGATACTGGCTGCTGCCAGTGTAATAGAGGCTTCTTTTTCACCATTAGCACTCAGGCCATATTTTAGTGAAATTCCGTCTACACCTATAAATGCCTTATCAACTTTATAGCGTTTCAGGTGTTCGATAGCCATCACTCCATGTATGGCCTGCCTCTTGGCATCCAGTTCGCCACCTGCAATATTCACCTGTACTGAGGAGCCCATGAGTTCATTCACCACCGGCAATGAATTGGTTACTACCTTTATAGACAAATGCCTGATAAACTGGCACATCAAAAAAGTGGTACTGCCACAATCAATAAAAACAGTATCCCCTTCAACGATTTGCTGAGAAGCCAGCTGGGCAATATGTTCTTTGGAAGCATAGTTTGTAGCAGCTTTATTCGCAAAGGTTACCGGATCTTTGGCTAGACTCACTTTTACAGCACCTCCATGCGTCCGGAATAATAGCCCTTTTTCTGCCAGAACGGCTAAATCACGGCGCACTGTAATTTCTGAAGTCTGGAGCTTTTCGGCTAATTCTTTTACTTCTACACTTCCTTCCAGTTCTACAGCAGATAAAATTATTTGCTTACGTATTTGAAAATTCATATAAATGTGTTTTATTTGTTCATAAATAATCATAAAAGAACAAAAACGATCAAAAATACGATTTATGAACGAACGAATCCAAATCTGTGAAGAAAAAATTTTATCTGATAACTGGTACCTGTTAAAAAAGATTACTTTTAATTACCAGCGTAAAAATGGTCATTGGGAAACCCAGTCCCGGGAAGCATACGACAGGGGGAATGGCGCTACGATTCTGCTGTATAACCAGGTCAGCCGGACTGTTATTCTCACCCGTCAGTTCAGGCTTCCAACCTATGTAAATGGCAATCATTCCGGTATGTTGATAGAAGCCTGTGCCGGACTGCTGGATCAGGATCAGCCGGAAGTGGCCATCAAACGGGAAGTAGAAGAGGAAACCGGATATAAGATTTCATCGGTAAAAAAAGTGTATGAAGCCTATATGAGTCCTGGCTCAGTAACTGAAAGGTTATTCTTCTACATTGCCGAATATACCGAAAAAGACCGCATTAATGGGGGAGGAGGCGTAGATGACGAAGAGATAGAAGTTCTGGAATTACCTTTTGCCAAAGCTATAGAAATGGTAGCATCCGGCGAAATTATGGACGGCAAAACCATTATGCTGATACAGTATCTTCAACTACATAACATTCTTTAGAAGTTAGATTTACATATTCCAATCTCCAATCTTTATTATCCAAGATACATGTCCAATAAGAAAATGATACTGGTGGCCGGCCCATACCGCTCCGGAACAGGCGATGATTCTAATAAAATTGCTGCTAATTTACAACATATGAACCAGGTGGCTTTGCAAGTATTACAGGCAGGTTTTTTACCCATGGTAGGGGAATGGATAGCCTTATCCTTGATTGAAACGGCAGGCTCTACAAAAATTGGCGATTCTGTATTCACTGATATTTTTCATCCGGTAGCCATTGATCTGCTGGCAAATTGCGATGGTGTCCTTCGGACAGGCGGCGCTTCACAGGGTGCCGATCAGATGGTATCTCTGGCCAAAGAAATGGGCAAACCAGTATTTACTTCTGTGGAACAGGTGCGATTTTAAAATGGAAAAAAAGACAGATAGCTTTTCTATTCCTCCCTTTTTCTATACATTCAGGTCTCAACTAACCCTGAATTCACTTGAGCAAACTCCTTATTTTCGATCACGATGGTGCGGTAGATGATCTGCTTTCGCTGATGCTATTGCTTACCATGGATCATATTCAATTGAAAGCTATTTCCATTACGCCTGCCGATTGCTATCCGGAAAATGCGATTGAAACCACTTATAAACTTCTCACCTTAGCCAGAAAAACTGATATGCAAATCGGTGCAGGAAATTATTATGGCATCAATGCATTTCCGGCCGAGTGGCGTGCTAAACCAAAAGTATTGAATGCTTTACCCAGTCTGATAAATATTGATACTTCCCTGCAAGGACAAATAAAGGATAGCGTAGATGTATTGGTACACACAATTCGGTCTTCTGATCAGCCTGTTACCATCCTTCTAACCGGACCTTGTTCTAACCTCGTATTTGCTATTGAACAAGATAAGAGCATCCTGCAAAATATTGCCGAAGTGATCTGGATGGGAGGTGCCGTGGATGTGCCCGGAAATGTGCGTACGTATAACCATGATGGCTCTGCAGAATGGAATGTATTTTGGGACCCGGTTTCGTCACATAAACTGCTTACCTACCAGTTGCCGCTTGTCCTGATTCCGCTGGATGTAACCAATATGGTGCCTGTTTCCATGGGCTTTCTGAAAATACTGGCTTTGCAATCCGATTATCCGCTTTCTAATCTGGCTGGTCAGTTCTGGGCTACGACTATTGATACCATCCCTTCCTACGAGTATACCTATTTTATGTGGGATATTCTGGCTGCCAGTTACCTGGGTATTCCTGATGCATTTGTGCTCGAAAAAGTGGAGCTGGAAATACAGCCAAATGGCCATAATTCTGGGCAAACTTTCAGGAAGCCTGGTTCTGGAAAATGGGTACAAATGGCTACCCATGTCAATAAAGAACGATTCTATCAGTATGTGTTACAGCAACTGAAACGTTAGCCTGCTATATATCCAATATTTTTCTCAAACCATTCATCTGTTTTTTCCTGCCGTCTATACGTCCTAAAAACATTTGTTACTAAATCGTAGAACAAATGAAAAAGATTTGTATATATTAGTTCTACAATTTAGTAACAAATGATTGAAACACGACTAGGAGAATTTGAAGAAGTGATTCTGCTCATTGTAGGTATTCTGGGAGAAGAAGCCTACGCTTTTAAAATTGCAGAAGAATTTGAATCCCAGACTTCCAGGGAAGTTTCCATTGGGGCAGTACATTCTACCCTCACCCGCCTGGAAGAAAAAGGATTTGTAAAATCGGATATGGGAAAAGCTACTGCTGAAAGAGGTGGCCGCCGGAAACGCATTTACACCATTACCGCCTACGGACAACAGGCACTTTCAGCCGCCAGAGATTTTCGTATGTCCTTGTGGAGCCAGTATCCGGCATTTGCCAATAAACTCAACTTTGGTGGTTCTATGTAATACTACTTAGCTATAATTAAGACAGTAAATCCATTTAAAGGCTCCTCAGTTTGGGGAGTTCCCTTATTTAAACTGATAACATCCATAACCAGTGTCAAATAGATCAAACCATATTCCACCCAGACTGGCACAGCGTATCCTTCTTGGTTTTTTGAGAGAGGATATTGCCGAAGAAGTATTAGGTGATCTGGATGAAAAGTTTTACGCCAGATTGAAGGCTGGTTCTGTCTACCGTGCAAAACTCAATTATTATTACCAGGTACTGCATTATTTTCGTCCGTTTGCCATCCGGAAATCATTATCCACCCACTCAAATTTTGCTGATATGTTTGAAAGTTACTTTAGAATTGCCTGGCGGAATATGTTCAAGCACAAAACATATTCCTCTATAAAAATCGGCGGTTTTGCCTTAGGAATTGCTGCCTGTTTACTCATTAGTTTATTTATACGGGATGAACTCAGTTACGACCAGCACATTCCGGATAAAGACCGCATTTACAGAGTAGTTCAAGTTTATAATGATAATGGAGAAATAAAAAAAGGAGTTGCCTGGCCAGCCCCTTTTGCTACTGCTATAAAACAAGATTATCCCGAAATTGAGCGAGTGGGACGTTTGAACCCAAGTGAATTGTTTGGTGCCGGAAGTAATCAGATCAGACGGGTGGATGTATTAGAGAATACCTATGAGGAAGGATTTACTTATGCGGATCAGCAAATGCTGGATATGCTGAAGGTACCTATGGTGTATGGCGAACGTAAAAATGCCTTAGCTCAACCTAATACAATTGCACTATCTAAGAGCAAAGCGGATAAATTTTTTCCAGGCGAAAATCCGGTGGGTAAAGTAATGATCCTCAATAATGATGAGAAGAATCCATTTACAGTAGGAGGGGTATTTGAAGATTTCCCTGCCAATTCTCATTTAACGTATGATTTCTTAATTACCATGACTAGCCGGGAGTTCTGGCCGGGAGAGCAGACGTACTGGGGGGCTTCTAACTATCCTACGTATATCGTAGTACGCCCAGATACAGATGCCAGGCAACTTGAAAAAAAGCTGTTGTCTATTCTGACAAATTACTACCTGCCGCTTTTAAAAAAAGAGGGAGCGCCAAACCCGGAAGAATTATTAAAAAAAGCAAGCTTTTCTCTGCAGCCTATTACAGATATACACCTGAAATCTGATAAAATTCAAGATCGGTTAAACCATGGGGACATCCGTTTTGTGTGGATATTCGGGGCGGTGGCAGCCTTTATCCTCATTATTGCCTGCATTAACTTTATCAATCTTTCTACAGCTAAATCGGCTAACCGGGCCAAAGAAGTAGGTATCCGTAAAGTGGTAGGTTCCTTCCGCAGCAGCCTTGTAAAGCAGTTTCTCACCGAATCTATGCTGTTCAGCTTTCTGTCTTTCGCCATAGGTATACTACTGGCAGTGTTATTATTGCCTTATTTTAATACCCTTTCAGCCAAATCGCTTTCTCTGCCCTGGATGGAATGGTGGCTATTTCCTATACTGATTGGTGCAGCGGTTGTAATTGGCATAATAGCCGGTTTATATCCTGCTTTCTACCTGTCTGCCTTTAAACCGATTGATGTACTGAAAGGGAAATTAAGCCGGGGAAGCAAAAGTTCTAATACCAGAAGTTTACTGGTGATCTTTCAGTTCACTACCTCTATTGTACTCATTATAGGTACTTTTATTATCTACCGGCAGATGAATTATATCATGAACAAAAAAATCGGGTTTGATAAAGATCAGGTTGTGTTGCTGCAAGGGGTACATACACTGGGAGAAAAAGTGCAAACGTTAAAAACAGAATTATTGCGCTTGCCAGAGGTAAAACATGTAAGTGTAAGTGATTATTTGCCTATCAAAGGGACCAAGCGGAATGGCAATGGATTCCATAGAGAAAGTGGCCCGAATGCAGATCAGGAGGTAAGCGCACAGTTCTGGCAGGTAGATCAGGATTATCTCCAAACCATGGGCATTACACTCATTGAAGGGAGGAACTTTTCTGCGCAAATGGCTACCGATTCGCAGGCGGTTATCATCAACCAGGCGATGGTGAAAAAAATGGGCTTTAAAAATCCTACGCAGGAACGGATTAAGAACTGGGAAACCTGGCAGATCATAGGCGTAATAGAAGATTTCCACTTTGAATCAATGAGAGACAGCATACAGCCGATGGTACTGGCCTTAGGAAATAGCCCGTCTGTTGTTTCTGTAAAAGTAAAAACCACCGATATGGCGGGTGCGCTTCAAGCTGTGCAAAAAGTGTGGAAAGAGGTAGCTCCCTACCAGCCTATCCGCTATACATTTCTGGATGAGAGTTTTGCAAAAATGTATGAAGATGTGCAACGGGCTGGAAGGGTGTTCAGCAGTTTTGCCATTCTGGCCATTATAGTCGCTTGTCTCGGCTTATATGGGCTGTCGTCGTTTATGGTAGAGCAACGAAGCAAGGAAATTGGTATCCGGCTGGTATTAGGGGCATCTATACAGAATATTTTCAGCTTACTTACCATCAACTTTGTGAAACTGGTGCTCATCTCTTTTGCCATTGCTGTTCCTATTGCCTGGTATATGATGAATAAATGGCTCGAAGATTTTGTCTACCGGACACCGGTAAGTGCGAGTATATTTGTGTTTGCCGGTCTCACTGCTTTATTAATTGCCTTATTTACCATCAGCTATCAGGCTATCCGGGCGGCATTGGTAAATCCGGTGAAAAATCTGAGGTCGGAATAAGATCTGATTATTTCGTTCTTACAATCTGATAGTGAATTTATCTTGGAATACATACTTCTTATTTCTTCTTACGCCGTCCTTACTTTCTTTGTCTTGACACAAAGAAAGTAAGCAAAGAAAAGTCAAGAATTCTCGAGGCGAGAGCCGAAGAGAACCAATATAGTTGTCAATGCTTCCCCACGCGCACCCAACGCATTGCCCGCTGTTTTTTCGGACCATCATGCATAGAATCTTTGTATTATCTGGTATTCTTCTTTGATAAACTTTCTTCTTAAAATATACTATTAAAACATGCTCTAAACAGAAAAGCCGGTTGAACTTCAACTGGCTTTTCTACTTCTAATACCGAATAGTATAAAGAACCTTCCATAGATGTTATATGTTGATCAAGTATGGGAAGAGTAACCAAAACTGAGCTCATCGAGAGTGCCGAGCAGTTGCTGAAGATGAGCAAAAAAATAGCCCATCCGCTAGCCGGAGCCAGACTGCGGGCTTTTTACCTCTACAAGAGTGGGCAGGCTAAAGCGTATGGACAAATAGCTGCTGCCGTAGGCTATGAGCGTCATGCAGTGGGCCAGTGGTTCCGGCTTTACAAACAGAAAGGGCTGCAAGCCTGTCTTCAGATAGATCCGGGCGGCCACAAAAGGGCATCACAGATTGCAGGTAAAGTACTTGAGCAGTTGAAGGCAAAGCTTGCTGATCCAAACAACTATTTTACTTCTTATAAGCAAATCCATGAGTGGTTGCACACGGCGCATGGCATTGATCTGAGCTATGAGCATGTACATTGGTTTGTCCACCGACAGCTGGGGGCAAAGCTGAAAGTGGTTAGAAAGAGCAACCTGAAAAAGGATCTAGCCTATGAGCAGAAGTATAAAAAAAACTAAACTTGGTGCTCACTTTCCTCTTACAGCGCTACTATGCTCCTTTGGCTGCCAAAGGGGTAGTCAGCCATTGGAAGGTGTACTATCAGGATGAGAGCCGCTTTGGTTTGATGACTGTTTTGAGAAGAGCCATCACCCTTGCCGGCATAAAACCGGTAGGAGCCTATCAGCACCGCTTCATCTACCGCTACTGCTATGGATTGGTAGAACCGCTGACAGGAGATCACTTCTTTATTACTGCCCCACAGGTTAACACGCTTTACTTTGAGTATATGCTTGAGGAGTTTAGCCGCCATCAACCGCAAGTGTTCAAGTTTATCTTTGTAGACAAAGCAGGCTATCACCGGGCAAAAGCCTTGCAAGTGCCCCAAAATATCCGCCTGGTGTATTTACCTTCTTCCAACCCTGAACTCAATCCGGTCGAAAGGCTGTGGGGGGATATGAAAAACAAAGTAGCTTTTCACAACTTCAGCCATGAACAAGAACTGGAAGCCTGGATCACTAATACGGCTAAAAGTTATGGGCAAAGACAGATCGCCTCTCTAACCGGATACCCTTACATTTTAGAAGCCATCAGCAAGATTACAACCTCTATGGAATAGCCTTCGCCCTATTTGGTATAAGTAATCACAAATGTTAAACAAATATATTAACGGCTTATTTCTACTTCCTCTTCTTCCAGGAACGGATAATCCGTATATCCTTTTTCAGTACCGCCATAGAAAGTAGCCCGGTCAGGGGTATTCAAAGCCGCTTGTAATTCAAAACGTTTCGGTAAATCCGGATTAGCCAGGAACAGGCTGCCGTAGGCAACTAAATCAACAGTGCCTTCAGAAATTGTTTGTTCTCCTTTTTCAAAGGTATATCCGCCATTGCTGATAATGGTGCCTTTGTAGATTTTCCGGTAACGGGCAGCTACTTCTTTAATGTAGTGCGGGAATTTCTCTAAGGAAGCTAAAGGTTCCATTAAATGCACATAGGCCAATGGAAAACGGTTCAGTTCATTGAGTAAGTAATCATATATGCTGCCTGGATCTGAATTAGAGATACCATTGTAATAATTGCTGGGAGAAAACCGGATGCCTACTTTGCCTTCGCCCCAAACCCCTACTACAGCTTCTACAATTTCCAATGCCAGACGAGCCCTGTTCTCAATTGATCCTCCATACTCATCTGTGCGCTGATTAGAACCGTCGGCAATAAATTGTTCAATAATATATCCGTTTGCCCCATGAATTTCAACGCCGTCAAATCCGGCAGCTTTGGCATTAATGGCTCCCTGGCGGAATTGCTCTACCAGATCTTTAACCTCAGTTGTTTCTAAGGCTCTGGGTGTTTCATACTCTTTTAGCCCTTCTGCTGTATAAACCTGTCCGGGAATGGCAATGGCAGAAGGGGCTACCGGTAACTCGCCATTATGATACAAAGAGTGAGATACCCGGCCTACATGCCAGAGTTGTAAAAATACACGTCCACCTTTATTATGAATAGCTGTTGTAACTTGTTTCCAGCCCTCTACTTGTTCTGCTGAATAAATACCTGGCGTATTAGCATATCCTACCCCTTGTGGCGAAACTTGCGAACCTTCAGTAATAATGAGCCCGGCAGAAGCCCGTTGTGTGTAGTATTCTACAGTTAAATCGGTAGGAACATTTCCTTTGCCGGCTCTGCTTCTGGTCATAGGGGCCATTACCAGTCGGTTTTTTAGCTGGTATGATCCAAGTGTATAGGGCGTTAATAATGCTGGAGTTGTCATAATTATATATAGTTATAGTTTATATTTATAATTTTAGTGTATAAACAATAAATGTATATACATGTATTTGATTAAAAAAATATCTTAATTTGTGGTTTTCTCCTTGCAAGCAAACATGAAAGCTTATTTGCATAGGAGAAGGACTTATGATCAGGTTTATTTACTGGCTAATTGCTCTTTTTGTAATTCAACTTTGGCCACCAGGTTTACTTCGTCGCCTACAACCGCACCACCGGCCTCAGTTAATGCGCTCCAGGTAAGGCCAAAATCTTTGCGGTTAATTTTACCGGTCAGTTTAAAACCTGCTTTTGTATTGCCATACGGATCTTTTACGGTACCACCATATACTGCATCCAGGGTTACAGGTTTGGTTACACCTTTAATTGTTAAATCACCAGTTACTTTATAAGTATTTTCGCTTACTTTTTTGAAAGATTTACTTACAAATTTAAGCTTGTCATGCTTGGCAACATCAAAAAAATCAGGTGATTTCAGGTGCTTGTCCCGGTCTTCGTTATCAGTATCAATGCTGTTGATGTCAGCAGTGAATTCAATTTGACTGTCTGCGAAATCTGGTTTGGT
This sequence comes from Rhodocytophaga rosea, assembly GCF_010119975.1. GTDB lineage: Bacteria > Bacteroidota > Bacteroidia > Cytophagales > 172606-1 > Rhodocytophaga > Rhodocytophaga rosea. The sequence continues at coordinate 1,496,241 of NZ_CP048222.1, read as the reverse complement.
ACTGGTTACTTTGGCATCGAATTTATTGAATTTGCCTTCTACTTCAGAAATTACCAGGTGGCTTACGCTAAATCCCACTTTGGAGTGGGCGGCATCTAGTTTCCAGGTTGAGTTTTGAGCAAGTACATTGGCGCCAGCTACTATAACCAGGGCTACAAACAGGACTGTTTTTTTCATACGAATTTTTATTTAATGTGAATTGAAGGGTTATTGATTTAGAACTTAAGTTTTAATAAATTTAAATGTAATTACATTATTTGTATATACATATATTTGGGCAAAAAAAATTACGACCTGAATTTATCTAATAGCTGATTCAGGATTCTGGCTTCTTCATCGTTAATTCCAAAGCTATGATCAATTTTATTAAGTGCAGGTTGAATTTTCTCTATTAAAGCCAATCCTTCTTTTGTAATGACAATATCTACCTGTCTGCGATTCATCGGGCATTGTTTGCGATCTACCAGGCCTTTTTCTATCAGTTTATCTACCAGCCTGGTTGCATTCGACATTTTATCCATCATCCGTTCCTGAATCAAACCAAGCATGGCAGGTTTTGAACACTGGCCTTTTAATATGCGGAGTACGTTATATTGCTGAACAGAAATGCCATAGGGTTTTAAAGCGCTGCTTAATAATGAATGTAACCAACTGCTGGTAAACAGAATATTCACCGACGTTTTTTCAAACTCGCTGGTAAATTTGTCCTGTTTTATTTCTTCCTCGATTTTCATATCACAAAGATAAAGCAAAATATTTGTATATACAAATATTGTCTATACATTTTTTTAGAGATCAGAGAGTAAAGGATGAAGAGTAGAACTTAATCCATACAGATTTAACGCATTTATTTTCATCTATTTTTCTTAAACTCTGCCCTTCAATCTTTAATAATCAGGCCCTGCCATCCGCAGAATTAATTCCACTATTCAGCAAAAGGCATGGTTCTGCATATAAATCAGATGGAATTAATGGCGGTCATTGGCAATACAACAGGTGTGGTTACGGTGGTTCAAAACCTGAGGTAACTATTCATCTGTGTGAGGGCACCATTTCGGGATAAAGCTTTCCAGGATAAGTTTGGGAATGATTTACGGTAAATGGTACCTGAATACAGATGGCACTATGAGCATCACCTGGGAAAATACGGCTGGTGATAATGATATGGTAAAACTTACCAAACAATAGATTTGGTGTTAGAGAATAACGGAAAGCGAAGCTGAAATATAGAAAACCTATCTGTACTTCGGCTGTTTTTATGTTTCATTTACTTCAATCATTTTTCCTTCTCCAGAGCCATTTATTAATAAGGTATTAGCCTCTGCATTTTGCTGCTGTGGATAGGTAATCACAAAGCTGATTGGGTCAAAATGGCGGGCCAGTAGTTTTGGCATCTTATCCAGAAAACTATGGTATGCTAGGGTAGTATGCCGGGCACTTACCACCATAAACAGGTCATTTGTGGTAATTTTGGTAGCCAGTTCAGCAAAACGGTCCCAGTTTTCAAACAATTCATAGGTAACTGTTACGGCAGGTTTGGTCTGGTTCATTACATTTTTCAAGGCAGAACTGGTACTATTTCCGGCCATTATATGTACATCTGCTCCAATCTGGCTGGCAATGAGTTTTAGGTTATGTATCCAGCCGGAAAAACCTTTTTCCAGTTCGGCATTGGGTGGAACAACTACTACCACTCTGTTCATTGTATTGAGGGGATGCAGTATTTTACACACCATAATCATTTGCTGGCTTTCGAGCAATAGATTGTCGAGGACGCTTCCAAAAATCCGTTCCCGGGTACTTACTTTCCCATTCCACCCGATCACCACTTCCGTAATCATCAGTTCCCGGATGGCTCTTAAAATCCCACTGGCAATGTTTACATCTATTCTGGAAACCAGTTGAACCGAATGTTCAGTGGCAGAGGCATGCAGAATGGCTTTTTCCAGCATTTTTTTACTGGCTACCAGTTTTTCCTGGGTATCATCCGCATCTTTTACCACTGCTAAAGGATAGATAGGTTCTTCAGAATGGCGGTCTTTGATAAGGATAGCAAAATCTATCAATTGCTCGATGGTTGCCGGATTGGAGATAGGAACCAGAATCCGGTTGGGAGATGCACTTAAATCCGGTTTTTGCTGACTTTCAGTAATTGCAAGTTTTCTGCCCTGGTTTTCCACCACCAGCGAACTTACTACACAGGTGACCAGAATCATAAGGATAGTGCCATTCAGTACGTTTTCATTCAATATCTGCAGGTCATATCCGATCAGAACAGCCGTAAGTGTGGCGGCGGCTCTGGCATTGGTTAAGCCGAAAATTACATTTCTTTCTTCTACTGAATAACCGAATAGTTTCTGCGAAATAAAAGCGGCCAGCCATTTTCCGGAAATAGCAACTACAATCATGGTAGCTGCAACTACCCAGGCATCTATTCCTAATAAAAGTACCCTGAGGTCTACCAGCATACCCACCGAGATCAGGAAGAAAGGGATAAACAGCGCATTACCTACAAATTCAATCCGGTTCATTAGGGGTGAAGTATGCGGAATGAGGCGGTTCAATACTAGTCCGGCCAGGAATGCGCCAATAATTGGTTCCAGTCCGGCTACTTCGGCCAGAAAAGCAGTAGTAAATACCGAGGCAAGTACAAAAATATATTGAGAAACTCCTTCACTTTCAGCATTTCTGAAAAACCACCTGCCCAGCCTGGGAAGCCCAAATACAACGACTATTACATAAATGGCCAGAGAAATCACCAGCCTGATCCAGAAGGCAGAGTTCAATTGTCCACGGGCCGAATTGGCAATAATGGCTAATACTAAAAGTGAAAGCAAATCAGCTACAATAGTACCTCCTACAGCGATGGTGGTAGAACGGCTTTTCGATATGCCTAATTTGCTGGCAATCGGGTAGGCCAGTAAGGTATGCGAACCGAGCATACTGCCAAATAATATAGAGGCTGGCAAGCTAAATTTCAGCATATAATAGGCAACTACAAAACCACCTATCTGCGAACATAGAAATGATAATACACCGAAAATTACACTCTTGTTGCGATTCTTTTTAAAGTCATTCATGTCTATCTCCAGTCCGGCAATAAACATGATATATAATAAACCTACTGTGCCAAACAACACAATACTAATATCGCGGTTGAGCAGGTGAAATCCATTTGGCCCGATTAATACTCCTGCCAATATAAGTCCGATAATGCCGGGTAGGCGAATTTTCTTGGCTAGCTGGGGAGCCAGCAGAATAATAAATAATACTAATGAGAATACTAAAACAGGTTCTTTTAATGGTAATTCAAAGGTGACATTTAATAATGGCATAGGTATCTGTATTGTAAAATAAGGTAGGCGATATAGGCAGTATACGTAAAAGAATAGGTCGAAAGTTAATAATTATTAATAGCTAAAGTATCAAATTCACGCACGATCCGTATAGAGCTAAACACTGTATATGTTTATTAGTATATACTTTAATTGTATATACATGCATTTGGATGAAATTTTAACCTTTAAACATTAATAAGAAATGGCTGTTAAAGTTGCAATTATTTATTATAGTGCTACCGGTACTACCTATACTTTGGCCCGTGCAGTAGAAGAAGGCGCAAAAAGTACAGGTTCAGAAGTTCGTGTGCTTAAAGTAAAAGAACTGGCTCCTAAAGAAGCCATTGATTCTAACAAAGGATGGGCTGAGCATTTACAGAAAACGAAGGATATACCGGAAGCCACTCTTGCTGATCTGGAATGGGCAGATGCCATTATTCTGGGTGCGCCTACCCGTTATGGAATGCCTGCTGCTCAGCTTAAACAATTTATTGATTCTACTGGTCCTTTATGGGGGCAAGGAAAGCTGGTAAACAAAATAGCTTCATCTTTTGCCAGCGCTGCTACTACCCATGGTGGACACGAGAGTACTATATTGGCCTTGAACAATACATTTTATCACTGGGGATCTATTATTGTAGGTCCGGGGTATGCTGATCCTATTCAGTTCCAGTCGGGTACGCCTTATGGTTCTACTTTCGTGAGCCAGAACGGAACCCTCAAACCAGATGAAACAGCCTTAAATGCAGCCCGTTTTCAGGGAAAAAGGGTGGCAGAAGTAGCGGCTCAATTTGTGAATGGGAAGAAGTAAGCTGAACAAAATCAAGAAATTTACAATGCTTTTATTGAATCATAAATAGAGGAGCAAGGAATGTAGAATATTGAAGGGAGTTTTTCCAGGCTTCTGTATTCAACATTCCTTGTTCAATATTATTTGATCAGATAATTCTTTTCTAGCATTATCACACACGTTCCAGTTTTACCGGATAGGTTTTATTGGCATTCCACTGGCACACATACAGATTTTTATCATTATCCACACACACATCGTGGCCATGGGAAAAAATATTGCCTTCCTGAAAAGCGGTTTGTAGTTCGCCTTTTTTGTATTCTGGTTCACTGCCTCCAGGATTAGAAATCACTTTGTTATTCTTATCCATAATGGTTACAAAACCAGAATTATCTATTCGTTTTCCGGTTTCTCTGGAAGTAGACCAGCATACACCGGCATACAAATTTTCGCCATCCATTACCGGCCGGCATACAAATAATCCGGGCAATTTTACGGTTTCGATATACTTGCCATCCATCGTAAAAAATTTAAAGGCATTCTCAGTCCGGGAGGTACAGATTAGTTTAGGCGCTGCTGGATTGCGAAGGTCTACGGCTACACCATGGGCATTTTGCAGATTGTGTTCCGGATTAGCATTATTATGTCCGCCAAAATGACGGATGTATTTTCCCTGATGGTTGTATTGGATAATATAATCAGAACCGTATCCATCGGCCACATAAAAATCACCATTGGGAGCTACGGCAATTTCTGTTGGCTGGAACTTCTCTTCCGGTTTGTAAATACCTATGGTAGACGGATGACCTAAAGCAAATACCATTTTCCCATCTGTGGTGGTTTTGACTATTTCACCGGCTTGTGCCTGCCATTTATTGTCTTTGCCCAGAAAATAGCCGCAATCGGCAATAAACAGAAAATCTTCTCCACCTTCAGCAGAAAGAGTAAGTCCATGACCGCCGGGGTAACGGGTACCCCAGGAATCGAGCAGCTTGCCGGATTTGTCGTAAATAAGGACATTGTTTTTTACCTCATCGTTGATCATAATCAACCGGCCTTTGGAGTCTTGCACCATCTCGTGGCAGTTAAACACCGGAGTTTTAGAAGGATCTAATACGCCCCATTGCTTATTTACTTTATACCGGTATTCTCCATGCCCAATAATTTCATTATCGGGATTAGTTGCTTTACCCATGATATTAAAGCCAAACTGACTGGTAAGCAGCAAACTTCCGGCAGCAACTGTAGATTGTTTTATAAATGTCCTTCTGGATGGTTTGTGCGTTTTCATGGCAATTGTTAGAGTGATTAGTTGTTGTAATAAGCTGAGAGGAATACTTATGTACTTGCTTTACTTTTATATTTCAGGAAACCATTTTTTTAATTTAATAAATGGCAAAATTTCTGTTTTATCATGTTGATTCATTATCCACGCTGAATGATTAAATTTATGGGCTAAATCAGCTTCAAAAGAATCTTCTTCAAATATTTTGAACCCGTCTCTATAATCCGATTCCGACCAAGGTAAAATTTTATATTTTCCTTTTCTGAGATCAATCAATAAATGGTGTAACTGCTTAATATCTTGCCCTCTTTCCCGCATGTAAGCTAAATTTCCATCTTTTGAATAGGTAGCGTATTTGATTGAATCATTTTGTGTTTGTTGTATTGGATCGGCAAATGCATTCTGATTGTGATAAACTAACTGGCCATCTGCATCAAAAAAAGCTATTTTAGCCACATATAATCCCCAATACTTATCTACAGGTTTCCCGATTCTATAATAAAATTTATCGTTAGGGCTTAAGCTATTAAACTTAACAAGGTCATCTCCCCAATTATAGTCAAAAGTCTCTTTCTTCATTTATCTATAAATTGTGCCCTCACGCTAAAATATCTCTAACAAGATTGCCAGATACATCAGTGAGGCGGAAGCGCCTGCCCTGGAATTTGTAGAAAAGCTTTTCATGGTCAATGCCCATTAAATGCAGCAGCGTAGCCTGGAAATCATGCACATGAACGGGATCTTTTGCAATGTTATATCCAAATTCGTCTGTTTCGCCATAGCTGATACCAGGCTTGATACCAGCCCCTGCCATCCACATGGTAAAGCAGCGGGGATGATGATCGCGGCCATAATTATCCTGGGTGAGTTTTCCTTGGGAATAGTTGGTGCGACCAAATTCTCCTCCCCAAACTACCAGAGTGTCGTCTAATAATCCTCGTTGTTTTAAGTCTTTCACGAGTGCGGCAGAAGCCTGATCAGTGGCTTTACATTGGTTGGTGAGCCCTTTGGGTAAATCTCCATGCTGGTCCCAACCCTGGTGGTAAAGCTGAATGAATTTTACATCCCGTTCGAGCAATCGTCTGGCAAGCAGGCAATTAGCAGCAAAAGTACCAGGATCACGGGATTCGGAACCATACATATCAAACACCCAGTCGGGTTCGTCGGAGAGGTTGGTTACATCGGGAACTGAAGTTTGCATGCGGAAAGCCATTTCATACTGGGCAATCCGGTTATGGATTTCAGGATCTTTGTTTACTTCCTGTTGCGCGAGGTTCAACTCATTTAAGGCATTCAGCATTTCCCGGCGGTCAGCATCCGTGTATCCTTCCGGATTATTGAGGTATAAAACTGGTTCATTGCCTGAGCGGAGTTGTACACCTTGATGTTTGGAAGGTAAAAATCCATTTCCCCATAATCTGGCAAACAAAGGCTGGTCTTGCGGTGCATTTTTAGAAATGAGTACGATAAAAGCAGGCAAATTCTCGTTTTCAGAACCCAAGCCATAACTGATCCACGAACCAATACTAGGTCTTCCGGCAATCTGATTACCAGTCTGGAAGAAGGTAAGCGCTGGGTCATGGTTGATCTGCTCGGTGAACATAGATTTGATAAAACACAGTTCATCAGCAACCTGTCCGGTATAGGGCATCAGTTCACTTACCCAGGCACCACTTTTTCCATGTTGGGCAAACTTGTATGGAGAACCGACCAGAGGCAAGGAAGATTGTCCGGCACTCATGCCAGTTAAGCGTTGCCCTTTCCGCACAGAATCTGGTAATTGCTGGCCATGCATTTTCTGCAACAGCGGCTTATGATCAAATAATTCCAGCTGGGAGGGACCTCCACTCTGGAACAGGTATACCACCCGTTTGGCTTTGGGAGGAATGTGAGGAGCTCTCAGAATGCCCTCCCCTGTATCATCGGCAGAAAAGAGTTTTTGTGGGTTCAATAAGGAACCCAATGCCAGCGAACCAATCCCCATCGATGCTTTCAGTAGAAAATTTCGGCGGTTGAGGGTATTAAAAAGTTGATCTAGTTCCTTTTGCATACATTACTGGTTTAGGTATTCTCTATCTTCTTGTGAGGAAGGCATCTGAGTTCATAATAGTACTGGCTACTACCGTATAGGCAGCCAATGTGGGCAGATCAGTTTGCTGAGCCAGTTTTTGTTCTCCGGTTGTAACCCAGCCTTCCATTTTTTCCGGATATTCTTTGAATTTATTCCATTCCTGGTGATATAATTTTTGAAGTATCGCCATTTCTTTCGCTGTTGGTTTCTTGGCGGTAAGTAACTGGTACATATAAGTCAGCCGGTTATTTGCATCAGAAGTATTTTTTATGGTTTGCTGGGCTAGTACTCTGGCGGCTTCTACAAATTGCGGATCATTGAGCAGCACCAGAGCCTGCAATGGCGTACTGGTTTTCTGCCGTTGCACGACGCAGAAACTCCGGGAAGGGGCATCAAATGTATTCATAGAAGGAGGCGGATTGGTACGCTTCCAGAAGGTGTACAAACTTCTCCGGTACAGGTTTCCGCCAGTATCCTGCTGATAATTAGTATTATTCACCCGCCATAAACCTTCCGGCTGGTATGGTTTAACGCTGGGTCCACCTATTTTTTTGATTAATAAACCTGAAGCAGCCAGGGCGTTATCACGAACCATTTCGGCTGTGAGCCGGAAAGCAGGTCCACGGGCAAGCAGAATATTTTCCGGGTCTTTCTTTAATAGTTCTTCTGAAGCCATTGAAGCCTGGCGATATGTAGCTGACATAACAATTAGTTTCTGAAATGCTTTTACATCCCAGCCAGATTCCCTAAAATGCACAGCCAGATAATCGAGTAATTCGGGATGGCTGGGCAAACCACCCTGGTTGCCAAAATCATTGGTGTTTTTCTGAATAGCATTGCCAAAATAACTCTGCCAGAACCGGTTTACAGCTACTCTGGCAGGCAAGGGATTGTCCGGATGCAGGAGCCATTTGGCCAAGCCTAAGCGATTTTGGGGAAATTGTTTAGAATAAGGTAAAATGCTGGCTGGTACATTTGGTTGCACTTTTTCACCGTAGGCATCATATACCCCACGCTTCAATAAGTAGGTTTGCCTTTTGGCTTTCATCTCATCCATTACCATGGCTTCAGGTATAGATTCCATAACCTTGTTTTTCTCCTGCCGGAATTTCTCCAGTTCTTTCAACTGTACTGGAAAAGTGGTAGAAATACGATGCAAATAGTACTGTTGCCAGGCTGATGCGTCAAATGCCGGAAGTTTTGCTAAGGCACTATTCTCCGGATGAGCCAATTGAAATACTTCAGGTGCAGTAAATTCCCGTGTATAAATCCGCAGGTCATCAATCAGGCCATTTTTAAATCCAACGCCCCGCCAGTCAGCTCCCACTGATACGCCGGGCTGATCGCCAGCCAGCAGAATATCTTTGTAGAGATTGTCCTTCCGGGTTTCCATTTCGGCTTCTTTGCCATCCACATACAATTTCAATCCTTTGGCCTGACTGGAACCATCATAGGTCATCATCAGATGTATCCACTGTTCTTTTGGGAGTTTCTGGGTAGAAACCTTCACTATATTATTATAGGGCCAGGTATGTGCCATTAATAGCTCGATCTTATCGTCGAGCAAGTTCATAAAGTAGCCCCGGAAGTTGTAAAGAATATCGCCGTTGCCTTTATGCAGAATAACTCCTTTCGAAAGCTTCTGAGGAATGTTAATCCATACACCAATAGAGAAGGGATTGGCCCGGTTGAATATGCCTACTTTACCCAGTTTCAAAATATCATCCCCATTCGACTGAAAAGCATTTCCAAACTTGCCTGGCTCCACTACCGGATCGGCTACCATACCCTTGTCTTTGGTAGAAACTTCATTCAGGAATGCTCCATTGACCAGCTTATCGAAGGTAAAATGTGCCTGAAGGTCTTGTTTGGGTTCAAATGACAGACTATCTTCTGTTTGCTTACGCCAGTTTTCAAAGGCACCTTTTTCTTGTTGCGCAATAGTGTTCAAAGAAGCTTCTGCTTTCTGGATATTGGTTTCGATAAACGCCAGCAAACTATCGTGCCGGGGCTCTGAAAGAAGCATGGTAGGCACAGGCAAGGCATCGTCCCAGGAAATTTGCCCGGCTTCGTCTACGTTATTAAAGAAAGAGAACAGGCTATAATAATCTTTTTGAGAGATAGGATCATATTTATGGTCATGGCAACGGGCACATTCCAGTGTCATTCCCAGTAAAGCGGTGCCCAGCGTATTGGTTCTGTCTGCCACATATTCCACCCGGAATTCTTCATTCACAATTCCTCCTTCCACATTCTGGGCATGATTGCGGTTAAAGCCGGTCGCCAGTTTCTGTTCACGGGTTGGATTAGGAAGCAAATCGCCAGCCAGTTGCCAGGTAAGAAAGGTATCATAGGGCATGTTCTGGTTAAAAGCTTTGATTACCCAATCCCGCCAGGGCCACATAGGACGGTAACGGTCTACGGTATAGCCATGGGTATCGGCAAAACGGGCCAGATCAAGCCAGTCTACCGCCATTTTTTCGCCATATTGCGGAGAAGCCAGCAGGCGGTCTACCGTTTTTTCATAGGAATTCGGAGAGTTATCAGCGAGAAAATTATCCATTTCTTCCAGGGTAGGAGGGAGGCCAGTTAAATCAAGAGTAACCCGGCGGAGAAGTGTTTCTTTGTCTGCTTCAGGAGAAGGCGACAGCCCTTCCTGTTCCAGTTTGTGTAATACGAAATAATCAATTGGATTCTTAGGCCAGGTTTTAGTTTTTACCTCAGGAAGTGGTTTTTTCTCAGGTTTGAGTAGAGCCCAGTGCGGTTTGTATTCAGCTCCTTCCTCAATCCATTTTATCAATACGGCTCTTTCGTAATCAGTCAGTTCCCGGTTAGATTCCTTAGGAGGCATTTGTATTTCCGGGTCCGTAGAAACGATTCGGTGGTAGAGTTGACTTTTTGCCAGATTGCCGGGTACTATGGCATGTTTTCCAGGGTTTTCTTTCAATGCAGCCAGTGCGCCCTCTCTGGTGGCCAGTTCTAATCCTGCTTCCTGTTTGTTTTTATCTGGTCCATGGCAGAAAAAGCATTTTTCGGAAAGAATAGGTTTTACATGCAAATTGTAATCAATGGAAGCCGGTAGCTGTTTTTCCCATTTCACAATTGACTCTGGTTTATCAATGCCACAACCTGTGAGCCATATACACATGAAAAGTATACTACTGTTTAGAGAAAACAGAAATTTATACCTTCTATGGGAATTCCAATTAAGTCTGGTGTTACTCATTCGCAATATTCTTCGACAACCTGATTATTAGTAGTTTGACTTGAAGTTATATAAATTTAAGAAGTTATATAAATTTAATAGGTAAGATCGGCCAGATAAATGTAAAACTTCTTTCTTGTAATTGCTTATAAAACAAATAGCCCTGCAAAACATAAGTTCTGCAAGGCTATTCATAAAAATAGATGCTCTGTTTTGATTTGTTACAGATTGGCTATCCAGTTTTTTACATCATCTACCGTCCGGCCCAATTTTTTGGATAATTTACCAAACCATTCTTCCTGTTTTCCTTCGGCATATTCCATGTCATCGTCAGTTAAGTTGCCATAAGCCTGACGGATTTTTCCTTTGGTTTCCTGCCAGTTTCCACGGGCTCTCAGTTCCAGAGAGTCATCAATGCCATTATTATTTAAATCGGTTATTTTCCGGTTTTCTCTGTCAAATTCGCTTTCGTATTGGTTCATAGTGGTATTAGTTTAAGGTGACGAATAATTTTGTTATATTTTAACGCAGTTTAATACCATTGGTTACATATTGATGAATAAAATTGCGAACTGAATATGGATGTTTAAAGCTGGAAGATGGAGAATATAATACCTGCATGAATTTTTAACCCGGCTTTTAAACTTAAATTGCATTGGTTATAAAGATTATGGTCGATATGTGTTGAATAGCAATGGGTTTCAAACCTATTACTACGTCTATAATAGGTATAGTCTTACAATTCATTACATATAACCTCTAACTTCCTACTTCTAAAACCCTACAATCATGTTTGCCGAACATACCGAATTGCGTCAGATCACTATTCAAGGTACAACGCTTACTTTGGAGTTGAACGAACAGGTATTTGCTCCTTCTAAGAACGGATCGTTCTATGCCAATACTTTACAAATCCATCCGGGAGACCGGGTGATCGATATTGGCACTGGTTCGGGTGTGTTGGCTATTTATGCAGCTTTGCAGGGGGGTCAAGTATGTGCTACGGATATTGAAGCGGAAGCGGTGGAACTGGCCACAAAAAACTGTGCATTGAATAAGGTTCAGGCTGATATAAGGCAAGGTTCGCTGTTTAGCGATTTTTCCGGAACCTTTGATGTAATTGCCGCAAACCTGCCCAATGAAATTGTTCCGCCAGTATATGCGGATAAACTAGGTAAACATGCGGCAGAAACCTTTGATGGCGGCGAAAAAGGCAATAAGTTTATTCTGGAATTGCTGGAAATATCAAAAAAATATATGCATGCCAACAGCAGGCTGTATCTGCCGGTACATTCGTTAACGGATTATCATGAGGTACTTCAGGCAGCCCTTTCCCAATACCAGGTACGGCTCCTGGCTTTGGCAAACTTGCCGGCAAAAGAATTTGTGCAGCAGCATCTGGACTATTATCTGGCGATGAATGAGCAGGGTATCATTAAAATTTTCAAAAAAGGAGACCAGTGGCATACGCATGGATATGTATATGAAGTAATGCTTGCCTCCTGATCGTATCATCAGGAAAGCGGATATTAAGCCGGCAGCATTGAGGTATATTACATTCATTTTTACTTTAAGACTATAAACCTGAACCCTATGAAACCACTCTTTTTTATCGCATTATGGCTATATTCTGCCATTATATTTGCACAGCAGCCGGTTGATTCCAGGCAACAGGAAGTTGTATTCCGGAATGTGCATGTTATTCCTATGGATCGCGAAAGGGTGCTGGAAAACCAGGTAGTAGTGGCAAAAGGAGGAAAAATTACGGCAATGGGGAATGAGAAAAATGTAAAATACAGCAAGAATGCCCTGGTGATTGATGCCAAAGGAAAATAACCTGATTCCCGGTTTGGCTGAAATGCACGCCCATGTACCACCGGTAGATAATCTGGAACCTATGAAAGAAGTACTTACTTTATTTCTGGCCAATGGCATTACCACCATCCGGGGAATGCTTGGGCATCCCAGACACCTGGAACTGCGTGATAAAATCCGTTCCGGTGAAATTACCGGTCCCAGATTTTATACTACAGGCCCTTCTTTTAATGGCAATAGTGTAAAAACGCCTGCTCAGTGTGAAGCTTTGGTGCGTGAACATAAAAAAGCAGGGTATGATTATCTCAAACTACATCCCGGACTGACAAAAGAAAACTTTGCCGCTATGGCCAAAACAGCTAAAGAGGTAAATATCCCTTTTGTTGGCCATGTTTCTTTCGATGTAGGTGTATGGCAGGCGATAGATGCCGGGTATTCTTCCATTGATCACCTGGATGGCTTTGTAGAAGGAATGGTGCCAGGCATTGAGCAAATGAACGAACAGCAAACCGGCCTGTTTGGTATGTTTATAGCCGACAAAGTGGACCAAAACCAAATGCCAAAACTCATGAAAGGGTTGAAAGAAAAAAATATTTGGGTAGTGCCCACACAAGCACTGGCAGAACGTTGGTTTTCTTCAATTGATCCCGAACAGTTGAACAGCGCACCAGAGATGAAATATATGTCTCGGGAAGTAAGAGATAACTGGGTAAAAAGCAAAAAAAACCTGCAAGCCAATGCGCAATATGATCCGGCTAAAATGAAGCAGTTTATAGAATTGCGCCGGAAACTGATCAATGAATGCCAGAAAAATGGAGTAGGCTTACTACTGCGTTGTGATGCGCCACAAGTGTTTAATGTACCTGGTTTTTCTACCCATCATGAATTGAAGTATATGGTCGATTCCGGCCTCACCCCCTATGAAGCCCTGCGCACTGGTACGGTGAATGTAGCTACCTATCTCAATAAATCCGCCCAATCTGGTACCATCAAAACCGGAAATGTATCTGACCTGGTGTTGCTGAATGGAAATCCCTTGACCGATATCAGCCAGACTACTCAGATTGCCGGAGTAATGATCGGAAACCTGTGGTTGTCGAAAGAGTATATTGATAGAGAGTTGAAGAATTTGGAGAAGTAGTAAGAGAGTAGGTTGATTTAGAATTACTGTAACTACCGCAATACATGCACCATGCCTTTCAGGCTAGTTTTGGAGGCAGGATTGGTAATGGTATAGAAATAAATTCCATTGTCCTGGTTTTCGCCGGACCATTCTCCCTGATAGGCTTTGCTGTGGAACACTATTTTTCCCCAGCGGTTGTAAATTTCAATGGCCCAGGTTTTCTCCTGTATACATGGGATAACAAATGTATCGTTGGCGCCATCTCCATTCGGCGTGATTACATTGGGCATCATAGCACTAATGCAAGCCGGACATTCAACTACAATTGAATCTCTCATGCTACCACAGGCATTGGTGACTTCTACCCAATAGGTTCCAGGCGTGTTTACCAGTAAATCAGGTTGAGTGGAGCTATCCTGCCAGAGATAGCTTGCGGATGCATCCTGTTGTCCGGCATGTAATACCAATTGTTCGTTGTTGCATAACTGTGCATATCCTCCCAGATTCACTTGTGGTATAGAGCGGTAGCTTACCTGAATAGAGTCCCTAATTATGCCCAAATTACTTCTGGCTTCTACCCAATATGTGCCTGCATTTTTAACAGTAAAATAATGTGCGTTAGAGCCATTCTGCCAGGTGATATCCCCAATCTGGTTATTAACTTTTAGGGTGATGGTATTTCCTTCACACAAGATAGTGTCATTGCCTAATTGCAAAGCAGGTATTTCTGCCGGAAAGGAAACTACAATTGAATCTCTCACCGTGCCACACCTGTTACTTGCTTCCACCCAATACAAGCCAGGTTTGCTGATTGTATAAAATGCAGCTTGTGAGCCATCCTGCCACAGATAATTTGCATCCGAGGTAAAAGTATAGGAACGAGTTGTACCAGGGATAAGTGTGGTATCTTTTCCAAGGCTTACAACAGGGGTATCTATATATTGGATTCTGATGGAATCCCTGAGTTTCTCATAGATATTGCTTACTTCTACCCAGTACATTCCAGGTTCATGAACAGTTATATACTCTTGGGTAGAACCATCCTGCCAGAGATAGGTTGCCTCAGGCTGGGTAGCTTTCAACTGGATATTCTGACCTTTACAAAGTATCTGGTCTTGTCCCAGGTTGAGTTGTAAAGCTGGAATAAAAGTTATATTAATCTCATCTGTAACCGTTTCGCAGCCATCGCTGACCTCTACCTGATATGTACCAGAATCTGTAACTCTGAAAGTATTGCCTTGAGAGCCATCCTGCCAGATGCAGGTAATGCCTGGCTGGTTCACCTGTAATAATAGGTGATTTACTTTATACACAACTGTATCTCTCCCCATGTTTACCTGCAATGGAGTCTTATAAGCTACTTTGATGATATCAGTAAATGTGCATTCGCCTTGTTTAACGATTACCTTGTATTCGCCGGCTTTAGTTACAGTGAAGCTGGAATTGGTGGAACCATCTTGCCATATGTAACTTGACTGTGGAAGAAAAGCATTTAATTTCAACACAGAACCTACACATAAAAGAGTGTCTTTGCCTAAATTTACCTGAGGAGCAGGCTGGATTGAAATAGTTTGGGCCGCTTTCCGGGATGAACCATCCTTATACCAGATATTGACAGAAACTTCATATGCACCGGGCTCACTAAATATATGCGTGGGAGCAATCTTATCTGATATATTATGGGTGCCTATCACCGGATCATCAAAAATCCATTCTATTTTCTGTATGCTTTCTTTTCCTGTATCTAGTAGGGTAAAAGCTGTTGGACTTCCAAAGCAGGTATTTTTATAAGTAAAAACAGGCTGATAAAAGTAGCTTTGAATAAAGTTAGGCAAGCCAAATGTACTTGTTTTGCTGCCTAAAAATAACCCATCATCTTCATAGCGGCAGTTTTCTCCGGCTGCATTGGGGTTATGAATAATTCCTAAATATTTGCTTTGATACCGGGCGAAATAAATTTTTCCGTCAGGTCCAATTTGGAGGGCGCCTGCATATGGACTGGCTGAGGTCCCAATTAAGGTAGTCTGGTAATTATTACTCAGATCAATCTGGTAGAGATTGGCAGTGGGATTCTGGCTTGCATTAATGTATAGCTTGCTGCCATCCGGTGAAAATTCAAGACCATAGGGCGTATTATAGTCAGCCGACTGGAAGGTTATAGGATTGGAAACATTTCCGGTATTATTGTCGAAATCAAACAACTCATAAAGTCGCATGCCCCGGATACCAAGGGCTAATTTCTTGCCATCCGGCGAAGCTTTCATATAGCCAATAGCGTTATTGGTTACATTTCCCTGATGTACTGTTCCACTGGCACTCATTATGGGCTGCGCTGCATTGATAACGCCAGCTGAAGTAACCAGGTAGGCATAAAATATATTGCTATTGTACCCATGCGCCAGCACCCATATGTCTTCATTGTTGTGGTGCTTTACGGCCGTTAATTTCTCAGTGACTGGCGCTTGTAACGGAACATTTTTAGAGATAATCCTGCCGGCATTGTTTTCTTGAGACATATCAACTACAGAATACCGTACGCCTTCCGTACCAGGCACATTGTCTACGGTGAATACGTAATAAATATGTTTGCTTCCTGGCTGGGGTACAATTACTGCTGATTGTGTAGAAGATTTATCTCCAAGCAGACCAGTGCCATTTTCCATCACCTGGTGCTGTGCATTCCAAATAGTAAGGCCATCCGTATAAAAAAGCAGATTGCCGGCATTACTGCTGATTACTGCGCAACCTTCCATTGTATTCAACCGGGTATCTTCAAGCGTAACTGGCGGACCAGCGTTAAAATCAAGGCCGGCTCCATTGCCAAAATACCAGATGCTTGCTTCTTTCTGGCCGAAACAGCAGAATGCCAGTAAAAAATAACCGGTAAATAAGAGCCAGTGCTTCAAGTTGAATGTGTAGAAGTATTTTCAGCATTGAAGTTTGGCAAATGGCCGGAGTTAATTTTGTTGTTATCTGTCTAAAGCTTACATAAATAAGGTATGTCTTGAAAATCAAAGCCTTTGGTGACGCTGAAAATAAACATAAGATGTGAACAATACTGGATTACTATGCGTTTTAAAGATAGATTTCAGGACTACCAGAAATGAAGTTTAATTTGGCTGCCACTCTGTTGACAATTAGATAACCACCTCTGGATAAGGTTAACCACTTGTGTAATTAAGCAGAAAATGATTTTTTAATTTAGTATCTTAACAAATAAAATAATTCGTAGCCTTCGGGAAGATATATTTGGTCATCAGGTTTCATTTGATGTTTTTTTGATTGAATAATTCAAAGAAAAGTTTTAACTTAATCGCTGCTTACTGACAAAACGCTTTACACTCTATCACCATGAAGCCCCCATACAGCTTAACGCTCCGGAGAGGTTTACCGTTAGTAGTACTTTTCCTTATTCTACTGGCAGAATCACTATGGGCACAGAGTAGCCAGAATTTTCATTTTACTTCTGCAAAAAGGCAATCGTTGCGCCTTCCCTTTGAGTTGCATAGTAATTTAATTGTGGTGCCCCTGCATATCAACGGCTCAGATACCCTTAATTTTATTCTGGATAGTGGGATCAGCATGACTTTACTTACAGATCCGAAAATCGCCAGAGCATTGGGTTTAAAGTATGTCCGCAAAGTTCAGATTACTGGCGTAGGTGAGGGAGAATCGCTGGAGGCAATGGTGGCCATCAATAATAAGATCAACCTAACCGGCATAGAAGCTTCGGGGCAAAGTATTGTGGCGCTATCTGAAGATGTACTACACCTTTCCAATTATGTGGGCATGCCCATACATGGAGTATTCGGCTTTGATTTGTTCAGGCATTTTGTGGTCAGAATTGATTTTGATAACAAAATACTCACGCTTTATCATCCGGACAAGTATGAGTACAAAGGCAAAGGAGAGAAAATACCGATCACAATTGAGGATGCCAAACCTTACCTGCAAGCCAAAGCCATATGGGCCGATAACCGGACTGTACCTATAAAAGTAATTCTTGATACTGGTGCTGGTCATGCACTATCTCTGGATATGGGCTCTCATGAAGAAATTCAGCTTCCTGACAAAATTGTGCGGGCACAACTTGGCCGTGGCTTAAACGGAATTATTAATGGAAGTTTAGGCCGCCTGGAAAAAATCCAGATTGGCAAATTTGAACTCGAGAATGTAATCACTTCTTTCCCCGATACCAATTCTGCCGCTGCCCAGATTGCCAAACGTGTAAACCGGCAGGGGAATATTGGTTGTGAACTGTTGCGGCGTTTTGATGTGGTATTTGATTATTCCCGCAATTATGTAGTACTCAAACCAAATAAACGCCTGCTTAGATCTTCTTTTGAGCGGGATATGAGCGGTATGGATATAAAAGCCAAGGGCGATGATTTCCGTTCTTTTATAATAGACAGAATAGAAGATGATTCACCTGCAATGCAAGCTGGTTTAATGGAGGGAGATGAAATTATCTCTATTAACGGGCAGATGGCTTCTGAATTTCGCCTGAGTGAGCTTTATAAGATGTTGCAGCGCAAAGAAGGAAAGGAAATCCGGATGTTTGTAAAACGGGGTATGCAGTTTATCTATGCATCGTTTTATCTGAAACGTCTGATTTAGCCTCCTGAAGCAATAGGTATAAACCAAAACAAGCGCTTTATTCAAATAAAGCGCTTGTTTTGGTTTATAAAGAATAGATTAATATGCGATATTTCCGGCTTCTCTGGCTTCCTTTAACACAGCTTCAATGCCATTTTTATTAATGGTACGTAGGGCAGAAGTAGATACTTTCAGCGTAATCCAAGCATTTTCAGAAGGGATGAAAAATCTTTTCTTATGTAAGTTGGGGAAAAACTTTCTTTTGGTCTTGTTATTGGCGTGAGAAACGTTATTTCCTACTTGTGTTTTCTTTCCGGTAAGTTGACAAACTTTAGCCATATCAGTATAATAGTGTAGTGCTCCAAAAATCAGGTTGCAAATATGAGAAAAATGCCCGAAAACGCCAAAAAATATTTATGAATTTATAGCAGATTTTGTCTTATACCCATACGGACAATGTTTACAACCGCTTTTGCAGCAATAGCCCCTCTTAAGATGATAAATTTCAGTAAATACAATATACCCTTGCTGATTTATATAATAATCTTCGGCCACTAAACCCTTATTTTCCAGGTTTTTTATCTCTTTCTTCATCTGTACATTAGTACTACTTTTTCGTTACCACAGAAACAACTCTTCGGTATTGATTGTTTTAAAATTAGGCAAATAAATTTTAAATATTCCTGGCTGCATAACATTCGCTGTGGCTGATTTTTATAGGGATACATTTGAGGAATAATGCTCTGGTATAAATCAGTTAATCAAGCTTTTTACTAAAGACCAGCGAATTTCAATACCTTTACACTTCAGATTTTACCCACTATGATTCATACTTCTCTTCCCTCACAAGAAGCCATTCACCTGGAACATGAATATGCTGCACACAATTATCATCCACTGCCGGTGGTACTATCCAGAGGGAAAGGTGTATATGTATGGGATACGGAGGGAAAACAATATTACGATTTCCTTTCAGCCTATAGTGCGGTAAACCAGGGACACTGCCATCCTAAAATTATTGCGGCTCTTATTGAACAGGCACAAACCCTTACCCTTACCTCCCGTGCTTTTTACAGCGACAAACTGGGTGAATGTGCCAGGTATCTGTGTGAATATTTCAATTATGATAAAGTACTCCTCATGAATTCCGGTGCCGAAGCCAATGAAACAGCTATTAAACTAGCCCGGAAATGGGGTTATCAGATAAAAGGAATTCCCGAGAATAAGGCTGTTATTGTTGCTGCTGAGCGAAATTTTCATGGACGCACTACCGGTATTATCGCTGCTTCTACTGATCCGCTGGCTACCAGAAATTTTGGCCCTTTTATGCCTGGCTACGAAATAATTCCTTATGATGATAGTATTGCCCTTGAGCAAGCCTTACAAAATCCGAACGTATGCGGTTTCTGGGTAGAACCTATCCAGGGGGAGGCAGGTGTATATGTGCCTCAGCCTGGATATCTGGCGAAAGCCCAGGAATTGTGTAAAAAATACAATGTCATTCTGATGATGGATGAAATCCAGACAGGCATTGGCCGGACAGGTGCTTTGCTGGCTTCTTCGCATGAGCAGGTACATCCGGATATGCTTATTCTGGGTAAAGCTCTCTCAGGCGGCGTATATCCGGTTTCGGCTGTATTATCTACCAATGAAATTATGCTCACGATTCAGCCGGGAGAACATGGTTCTACTTTTGGCGGAAATCCACTTGCTTGTGCCGTAACCATGGCTGCACTGGAGGTAATTAAAGAAGAAGGCTTGATTGAAAATGCCGCCCGGATGGGTGAATTGTTCCGCAAACGGATGATAGACATACAATCTAAAACTAACAGTATAAAAGCCGTTCGGGGCAAAGGACTTCTGAATGCCATTGATATCAAAGAAACTACTGATGGACATACTGCCTGGGATATATGTCTGGCGCTCCGCGACAATGGATTGCTGGCTAAACCTACCCATGGAGATAAAATCCGTTTTGCTCCGCCACTCATCATCACCGAAAGCCAGATGCAGGAATGCTGCAATATCATAGAAGATACCATTCTGCATTTTTAAATATCCGGATTTTACTACATTCATATAAGGAAGGCTGCCCTAACCGGTAGCCTTTGTATTATATTTTTAATGCTGTTTAACCTATATTGTTGCATAATAAGTTTAAGAACAATCCATCTAAATTAAATGCTTGTAAGCAATTATCCCATGAAAAATAAAGTCTCACGGATTTACATATGAGTGCTAATAATCAAACTGGTTCGCTACTATCTGATTCAAACATTCAGAACCGGGTTTATTCTCTTAAGTCAACAGTAGCCAAAAGCTCAGATACGATTTCAGCTAAAGAATATATCATACCTGTATTTTTATGTATTTCCCTCATCGTTGCCTGTGTAATTTATGCCTCCAAGACGTATTTCTGGAATGATGAGCTGTTCTCTTATTTTTTCCTGGCAGACCCTTCGTTTTCGCATATGTGGGCTGCTTTTCATGATAAGTTAAATAATACACCACCTTTGTATTTTATGCTCGGGTGGGGCTGGAGCCAGTTGTTTGGCGCTTCAGAGCTTTCGCTTAAATTATTTTCCTGCCTGGGAATAGGAATAGCAGGTATCATTACCTGGGTCACTTTAAGGCGTACCTATGGATTCTGGGCTACTTCGTTATCTGTTCTGGCCGTGTTCTGCCTGTCGGATATGGTGATTTCTCAGAATGCGGAAGCCCGAATGTATGGCTTGTATCTGGCCTTGAGTGCAGCAGGAATATGGTTGTATGATGAAATTAACTGCAGAGAGCAATTGGGCTGGAAAATATTGCTGATAAACGCACTTGTTCAGGCTGCCCTTGTGAACACGCATTTACATGGTTGTTTTTTCAGTGGCGCTATTCTGGCTGCTTTTATGGTGAACGATTACTTCCATAAGCGGGCTAGAGTTAAGTTATATGCTAGTTTTATACTCGGATGGCTCACTTTTTTGTTTTACATTCCTGCTTTGCTCATTCAAATGGATGCCGGAAATCCGGATAGCTGGATTCCCATACCTAAAGTACGATACTTGCTTGATGTACTTTCTTTATCTACCGTATCTACCAGATATTTTCCGGGAGCATTAGTATTATTACCGAAAACAGCTTTTTTCTTTATAATGGCCATTCTTCCGGGCTTTTATATCTTTAAAAATCAGCCAAGGCTCTCTGGTAATATAAAGTTTAAGGAACAACAAGATTTACAAACTCAATCTGCAAAATCCCTTCTGATACTGGCTTATTTGTTTCTGGCTGTACCCATTGGTGTTTGGGTATTTTCCTGGGTAATTAAGCCTATTTTCTGGGACCGGTATGTATTGCCCACTGTACTGGCCTGGCCTATATTATTTGCCAGTTTGCTCACATTGCTTAAAGTTGAGTTTGTGCGCTATGCACAAACGTTGAAAAATTCACAGCTATACGAATTTATTCCATCCAGAAAAACGGCTATTGGTGCAGCAGGAATATTAGTTTTAATGTTAGCGATGCCAGTTGTAGAAGCAATACAAGCTCCGGCAGGAGAATTACCTGGGCAATATGATAAAAAAATTGGCTATGCGCATCTTCCGGTTGTAATTCCGTTTCCGCACGATTTTATGGAAAGAATGCATTATTCTCCAGACAAAGAACGTTACTTTACCTTGCTCGATTGGGAAGTAGCCCTGGATACCACAAGCGGCCATATGGCACCGCAGTTTTACAAACATCTGGAAGCCTGGAAGCGGAGTTACCCCGATATTTTTGCTAACCAGATTACTACTACTGAGGATTTTTTAAGCAAGCATAAACAATTTCTGGTGCTGGGATTTGCTATGGATGAGCCCTGTAAATGTTCGCGGCCTAAAACTGTGTATAATGGCTTTTGTGACCGTTGGATGTATATGCGTGTGGTGGGCAATCCATTATATAATGTAAGGGCACTTGGAGATAATGGGGGCCACAGATACTTTTTAGTAGAAGCTAAGCAATAAAAGTTCTGCCTTCCTTTTTCTGCTCTAGCTCATTAGGCTAATAAAACAAAAAGGAAGCCTATAAAGCTTCCTTTTTGAGTATATATCTAAACCTGATTCTAATCTTGCTTATCCAGAAAGTAATAGGCTGTGTTTCCATGAAACATGACAAACGTACTTCCTTGCGGCAGAAGATCTGCAGATAATTCGCTGCTGAGGAAATCCTCCATTCGCATTTGCTCCTTAAGCAAAAGATTACCCTTGATATCAAATACTTTCACGGCAATATTGTTCAGAGAAGTGGCCGCCTGGTGGATAAAGTTAGATTCAGCTTCCTTGTTAGCCTTGTTGGTTGAACGCACTTTATTATCTTCAGGCTGCTCAGATTGCTTCACTACTTTTACATCTGCCTTATCCGGACAAACTGATTTTTCAGTTTGAGCAGCTTTTTTTACTTTTTGCCTTCTGTTGGCCTGGATTTCAGCCATGTCCTTGTCAGAAATAATATCCGGAAAACCCATACCCATGCTTAGCATACTAAGCAACATAAAAATCGGAAAAAGTCTCAGCGTTTTCATATAAGTGTTGGTTGAATTTTTTCGTGTTTTTTGGCTACCTTTTATTGATTGCTACTTTGATATACCAAATATAGTAGATTGGATGATACCTTGCAATACAAAGTACTATAATTTTATAAAATTTTTTATTTCATATATATTTTCCTGGATAGATGGTTGTTATTCTGTACCACCTGCACCACAAAAACGCCGCTTCCTTCTTTGCTCAAATCAATTTGCTTGATGTATTTGCCGGTAAAATCCTTTAATCGCTCTTTATATACTTCTTTACCCTGTGCATTTACCACCGTGATCGTGGTAGTTCCGGTCTCCGGCAGATTCAAGTTTAACTTCACCATTCCATCAGCCGGGTTAGGATAAAGATTAAAACTGGAGGGAGAAAGTTGCATGCTCTCCCTTAAATTTTTTGATTTTTTATTTTCCTTGTTTTTCTTTTTATCCTTAGGGTTTATTCTTAGCATTTTTTTGCCTTTATCAGTCTCTACTTCTTCCACATCATATAAATCTTTGTCCAGCAGCAGGTTTAAATCATCCCCGTTGTAAGGATTCGGGAAAATAAAATCTGAATTATCCCACTGGAAATTAAAGTCTTTCATAGAGTTATCATGTAGTTCCATCAGGCTATCGATGTTCATTCCTTTCAGGCGCTTGTTCATATCCATAATAATGATCTGACTGTTTTTTAGCTGGCTATTGATAAGGCTATCCAGGTTATGCTGGTCGAAATCATATCTGAATACATGATTTCCGGTAGAATCTCCATCTTTATAGAAAAACAGTGGATCGTCTGTGTCAGGCGTGCGGAAATAAAAATTAGAAGGCCCGTGGGAAAAAGAGGAATCGGTGTAGAATTTAAATCCATCCCCGAATCCTTTCAACAAATCTTTATCACCACCCAGGAAATTATCTCCCCAGAACCTTTCCGGTTCTTCACCAGCCTTATAGGTTCTTTCTATAATAGTTGTTTTTCCATTCTCTGTTTTTTCTATGCGGATATGAACATTGTCATCCTCTTCCGTTTTTTCTTTCTTTTGAGTGTCCTGCGCAAAAACAGCGGTTTGTAAGAGGGAAAAACAAAACAGGTACAGATACACAACGTTTTTGGAAGAAATGAGCGTTTTCATATAAATTGGTTATAAAGTTCTTTTCAGATGCTACAAAAGTACAATGCCAAGCTATACAACATTGTTAAAGGCCAGTTAAAGAATGTTAAAATGTGTTAAAAACTGGCTGAGAAATAAAAAGGCGGTTATTTTTGTATAGGAGAAAAGGCAAAAAATCTCACCTGTTTATGAAAAAGAGGCAGATCCAACTCATTATTGCTTCCATGACCCTGGCACTGATCGGGCTGATTGCTTTTCAGTTATACTGGATTAATCATGCAATTGCGGTAAAGAATGAACGCTTCAACCAAAGTGTGCAGGAAGCTTTACGAACGGTGGTAACTAAACTGGAAAAGCAGGAAGCCCTGGAGCTGGTCGCCCGTAAATTAAAACAATCCGAAAATATACAACAACCCGATAGTTCTGTAAAAAAAACGAATAAAGTCCTTCCCAAAGCAAAGCTTGCAGCAATAAGGCTGTTAACGCCAGACCGTAAGCTGGTACCCGTTATTCAACCTTCAGAAATACCTGTTATAGCCGCTCCATCTAATGAAAAGCTAAAACCCAAAACCGTATATGGATCGAAGATAAAACCTAAGCAAATAGAAGTACTGCGTTTGAATCCGGATGAATTTGTGATCATAGATGATAAAGTATATGCTTCAAAAACGCATCCCAATGTTTTGGGCAATATAAGTCAGCTTCTTCCGAATGTATTTTCCCACGGTTCTTTTGCATTCAACTTTCCGGATAGTGCTTTTATGAACAGGTGGGACTCATTGTCTTCCGGCTTTTATTTTGATAATCAGGATTTATCTAATTCTGTTACCATTAATATGGATGGCAACTTGTTTGAATACCAGTTAAATCTGAATGAGCATGTAAAAGAAAAGAATGCAGAATTGGAGAAAATACATCAGAAACTAAAAAAAGATAAAAATAGAGTGTATAAATCCGATTATCCTGCATTGGCGGGACGATTGTTGGCGGATACCCTGATGCTATATTCGTTGAGCCAGGCAGAAGATATGAACTGGTATACAAATCCGGGTTCAGCCATATGGATACAGGATAAGCTGGATGAGTCTTTGAATAAAGCTATACTATCGGAGAAGGCGATGCTGATCTTTCGCAAGCAACAAGATTCCCTGCTACAGCTCTATTCATCCACACATTCGCCGCAAACCTCTGTTGTCGTAAGAACCGCACCCAAAGCACCGGAACATGAAAAAAAAGAATGGAAAACGCAAGCACCTATTCATCAGGACAGCCTGAAATTAACCAAATCTGCTTTGCAGGAGGATTTTGAAAAAGTAGAAGATAAATCGGCAATGGTGAAAGATGTATTTAGTGAGTTAGTGCGTGAAAAAAAGCCTGTGGCGGAGCGTATTAACCGCAAAATGCTCGATACACTGCTCAGAAAAGAAATCAAAAATCACCAGATAGATATTCCCTACCAGTATGGAATCGTAGCTGGAGACCATAATAAAATTGTGCTTGCCTCGCACAGCAATATGCAGTCCCGCTTACCCGGCCATGCATTTAAAGCCGCTTTGTTTCCAACGGATGTATTCAATACCAATGATCTGCTCTATATTCATTTTCCTACCCAGCAGCAATACATCATGCAGACCATGTGGACTGTACTCGCCAGTTCGGGCGTAATGGTGCTGTTGATTCTGGGATGTTTTTACTTTGCGGTTACCACTATTTTAAAGCAAAAAAAGCTCTCGGAAGTAAAAAATGACTTTATTAACAACATGACACATGAGTTTAAAACGCCGATTTCTACCATTTCTCTGGCTTGTGAAGTATTGCAGGATACAGAAGTGAATAAAAATCCGGCGCAGATGAACCGGTATCTGCATATTATCCGGGATGAAAATAAGAGGTTAGGGATGCAGGTCGAGAAAGTATTGCAGGCAGCGCTGCTGGATAAGGGAAACCTGAAGCTTAAAATGTCGAAAGTAGATATTCATGAAGTGATTGATGAGGTATTACAAAATATCGGAGTTCAGATCGAAAAGCGCCAGGGAACCGTAGATTTAGATTTGCAGGCACAACATACCCAGATCGAAGCTGATGAAATGCACCTGACCAATATTATTCATAACCTGCTCGATAATGCCAATAAGTATTCTCCGGAAGCGCCTCACATCCGCATTCAAACCAGAAGCCTTGTCGATGGCGTAAGCATCACCATTGCCGACAAAGGCATTGGCATGAGCAAAGAAGCCCTAAGCCGTATTTTTGATCGTTTTTACCGCGTTCCCACCGGAAATGTGCATAATGTAAAAGGCTTCGGGCTAGGCTTAAGTTATGTAAAAACCATTTTGCAAGGCCATTGCGGACGAATTCAGGTAGAAAGCCAGCCAGGAGCCGGAAGTTCGTTTGAAGTGTTTTTGCCATATGTGCAGAAGGTTCAGGTGTGATGAATTTTATATACTTATTAGAAATGGTGGAATATTATAAATTATGAAAGCAATTCCTACAAAAATATTACTGGTAGAAGATGACCCCAACCTGGGACAGCTATTGAAAGAATAT
The DNA here is from genome assembly GCF_010119975.1 of Rhodocytophaga rosea. GTDB lineage: Bacteria > Bacteroidota > Bacteroidia > Cytophagales > 172606-1 > Rhodocytophaga > Rhodocytophaga rosea. The sequence continues at coordinate 1,469,816 of NZ_CP048222.1, read as the reverse complement.
CTGGAAATTAAGGGTTTTCTGGTTAATCTGGCAACTGACGGAGAACAGGCATTTGGTATTTTTCGTCAGCAGGGGTTCGATCTTTGTATATTCGATGTAATGCTGCCCAAAAAAGATGGCTTTTCCCTGGCCAAAGAAGTCCGCATCAGCAATAAACAAATCCCCATTATTTTTCTTACGGCCAAATGTTTGAAAGAAGATACCCTGGAAGGTTTGCGCATTGGTGCCGACGATTATATGACCAAACCGTTCAGCATGGAAGAATTGTTGCTGCGCATGAAAGCAATTTTGAGAAGATCGAGCCATACACTGGAAGCAAGCAGAGAGGTGAGCCATTTTGCCATTGGCACTTACCAGTTTGATTATGAGCAACAATGTCTACGGAAAGATACGGTCAGCATCAAACTCACCAGCAAAGAATCTGAACTGTTAAAACTGCTGTGTATAAACATTAACCATACACTCGAACGTACCCTGGCGCTTAAGATGATCTGGCAAGACGATACCTATTTTAATGCCCGCAGTATGGATGTGTATATCACCAAACTTCGTAAATACCTCAAAGACGATCCTTCCATCGAAATTGTAAATGTTCACGGTACTGGCTATAAACTGATGGTGCTCAATTCCCTGCTGAATGTCTGACCTTAGTCATTGGTCAATAGTCATTAAACTTGTTTATAAAGGATAAAATATTAGATGTTATATAGAGTATGCACAGATAATACTAAATCGTTGTTAGTTATTGGTTGTTGGTAATAAACTATAATACAATGTGTTGCGATAAGATTAATACGCACTACTCATTTGAATTTAGTATAAGAATCACATTAGAAAATGTATTGGCAGGTGCGAAACGTTTGGGAGCCGTGAGCCAAGTGTACAGAAATAAATCTCTTGCCTTTAATGGCCTTATCATGTAATTAAGCTTGTAATATTTGGAATTTACATCTCAAAATTTCCTAATCACGCTCTATTAGCTATTTAGAAACATGTTTATTATCTATAGCCTTTTCAACGAATAACTACCGAAGATAGAAATTGTAATATGGAGAATAAAAAGCCTTTTCCAACTTTTGTCCTCTTACTCCTAGCATCTTCTTAGGTAATCATTACTTAAAACAGCTATAAGTTGATATACTCAGGTAGAAACTTATAATAAGGAGAATATATTCGAATCTATCGAATAGCTATACAATTTCTAAAGCATACTGGAAAAACAATAATTACTTTTCAATCTGTTAATTTATCTAAATAGAGGCCAAATCCTTAGCTTTACAAGTATGGATCAGCAAGAACCCAAACGGACCAGGCGTATTCGCTACAAAGGCACACACCCCAAAGTTTTTCATGAGAAATATAAAGAGCTTCAGCCTGAACAATATAAAGACCAGGTAGAAAAAATTATACAACAAGGGCGTACCCCTGCCGGTATGCACCGCTCAATTTGTGTAAACGAAATTATGGATTTTCTGCAGATTACACCAGGCCAAACAGGTGTAGATGCTACCTTAGGCTATGGTGGGCATAGTGTGGAGATATTAAATCGGCTGTTGCCAGGCGGACGTTTATATGCCTTTGATGTAGATCCGATTGAGTTACCCAAAACGCAGGAACGGCTTTTGTCGTTGGGATTTGGCCCGGATGTGTTAGTGATACAACGGATGAATTTTGCAGAGATCGACCAGATTGTTTCCCTGTCGGGACCCCTGAATTTTGTATTAGCAGATTTAGGTGTTTCTTCTATGCAGATAGACAATCCACAGCGGGGTTTTTCATTTAAGGTGGAAGGACCTCTGGATTTACGGCTCAATCCCAAAAGCGGAAAATCGGTAGCTGATCTGTTGAAAACGATTTCCCGGGCAAAACTGGAAGAGATTCTGATAGAAAATGCCGATGAGCCACATGCGGAACCTATTGCAAAAACTATTACCTCTACTATCGCAAAAGGGACACCAATCACCACTACAACAAGTTTACAGGAAGTTATCAAAGAAGCGCTTGTATTTTTGCCGGCTGCCAGTCGCAAAGAAGAGATCAAGAAAAGCTGCCAGCGATGCTTTCAAGCCTTGCGGATCGCCGTAAACCATGAATTTACCGTTCTGGATAAGTTTCTGGATAAACTTCCGTTTGTACTTGCTCCGGGTGGAAAGGTGGCTATTCTTTCATTTCATTCCGGAGAAGACAGAAGGGTGAAAAAATCGTTTCAGCACTTTTTCCGGCTTGGCCTGTATCGTGAGATTGCACCAGATCCCATTCGTCCATCGGCAGAAGAATGTAACAGCAATCCCAGGGCAAAGTCAGCCAAATTGCGGTGGGCGATTAAAGCATAATCACTTGATGTACATATACTTTTTTAACCAATGGATTTTAAGGAGATAGAAAATAAAGTAATCCGATTCAGAGATGAGAGAAACTGGGCACAATTTCATCAGATCAAAGACCTGCTGCTTGGGCTGAATATTGAAGTGGGCGAATTACAAGAGTTATACTTATGGAAATCCACTGAGCAGCAGACTCAGATTGACCCCGAGAAAATTAAAGATGAACTGGCCGATATTGCCATATTCTTAATGTATATCAGCCGCCATCACAACATTGATCTGTTAGAAGCTATTTCAGCTAAAATTGATAAGAACGCTGCCAAATACCCGGTCGAGAAAAGTTTAAACTCCAATAAGAAGTATAACGAGTTATAATTACAGATTTTCTAACACATCCCGGTATCCTCTGCCTAAAGGAATGGATACTCCATTCACTTCTACTTCTTCTGCAGTATATGATTCAATCTTATTTACAGATATAATGAAAGATCGGTGAATCCGCTTAAATAGATTTGAAGGTAAAATTGCTTCTATTTCATGCGTGCTCATTTTGGACAGATACGTTCGTTGGGTGGTTACAATTTTAATGTATTCCCGCTGGCTTTCAATATACACCATTTCGGAAAACAGAATCTTTACCTTCTTTTTCTGCACATTCAGAAATAAATAGTCTTTTATTTCGCTATTAGGCTGAGGTTTATGTACCTCTTTTTCTTCAGTTTTTACTTTATTCACAGCGATCAGAAAACGTTCAAATTCAAAAGGTTTGAGCAAATAATCTGTTACATTCAGATCAAATCCCTCTACGGCATACTGGTGATAAGCGGTAGTAATAATCACTGCTGGTGGCTGTGTAAGCGTTTTCAAAAATGCCATTCCTTTTAATTTGGGCAAATGAATGTCCAGAAATAGCAGGTCTACGGTATGGGTACGCAAATATTCGGTGGCCAGAATCGCATCTTTAAAAGTGCCCTGCAACTCCAGAAAAGGCACTTGTGCAATATAATCGGCAAGCACTTTTACAGCCAGTGGCTCATCTTCTATAATAATACACCTGAGTTTAGACATGGCTTGCCAGATTAATTTGTAAGGTAGCTGTAAATATAGAATCTCCTTGCTGAACGGTAAGACTATAATTGGTGTAAAGCAGTTCTAGTTGCCGCCTCAGATTCGAAAGGCCGATATTTTCTTTGACAGGCCGTTTGTCCGGAAAAGTATCCGTAGAATTTTTTACGGTAAAAGCCAGTTGCCGCTTATTTACCGACAGATGAATATCTACAAAAGGACGGTCTCTGGTTTCGGAAACCCCATGTTTAAATGCATTTTCTACCAGGGGAATCAGTAGGAGAGGAGGAATGGCTTGTTTCATATCTTCAATGTTATAACTAAAATTAATATGCAGACTTTCATCATAACGCAGTTTTTCGAGGGCAATATAATCGCTGATAATTTTCAGCTCCTGTTCAATAGCTATATAAGCGCCACTGGTTTCATAGAGCATAAACCGTAGCAATTGTGAGAGTCGCAATATAGATTCAGGAGCCAGATCAGATTTTATTCTGGCCAGAGAATATATATTATTCAGGGTGTTGAATAAAAAATGCGGATTCGTTTGTGACTTAAGATAGTTGAGTTCGGCGGCCTGTTTTTCGATGCGCAGTTGCTGGGCAGCTTGTTTGAGTTTTGTATAGTTATACATATGCCGGGTAATACCAAAAAATAAGATAGAAGCTATACTAAACGACATTTGATCCTGCACACCTTCGCTTACATCTGAAAAAGTGGTAAGCGGTGTATAAATATGTAATCCTATGCCGATCAGCCGCCATGCGTACAGGCCAAAGGAATAAAACATCAAATGCATCCAAATGAGAAAAATTCCGGCTAGTATCCGCTTCCAGGTGAATCTGATAAAAGGAAGGGTATATTCCAGTAATATAAAATTAGCAAGGATCACATACAGGCACCGCCAGATATTATTGATGGCTCTGGGCAAAAACGTTTCCGTTTCACTCACCAGATCGCCAAACAACCACAGCGATAAAAAGGCAGCGCCAGCCCTGGCATAAAATCGAATCAGCCCTTTATCGAACGGTACTTTCATCTGGCTAAGTTCGGGAGAAATTTGGGAAAATTACGGCACTTGCTTAGTAACGTCTACAGAATCGCCGTTTGCGTCAACGAAGGGAGGTAATTGCCTTAAAATGGCTGTTTGTTTACGTTGCCCTGCTGTTTGTTGACACTAGCTTTACTGGCAATGGCTCTTTCTCTATTCTTGGAAGAAAAAACATAATTTATGAAAAAGAGCCTACTAATCCTCATAACTATTCTTAGCATAGCTATGCATGTACAAGCCCAGATAGAACCTTCTGCCGGCAGCTGGAAAACCTGGTTTATTGAATCCGGCAAGGCCTACCGTTTGCCGCCGCCTGCTTCTTACAAATCAGAAATTACACAGGTACTTGCCAGGCAACAAAACCTGGATTCTGCCGGTATGCAGCAAATATTATTCTGGAATGCCGGATCTCCAGGTTACCGGTGGCAACAACTCATGGCCGATTTATGGATGAGCGATACGACTACCAGAGGAGTGCTGGCAAATATGTTGCTTGGTACGGCTACCTATGACGCTACGATTGCTGCCTGGGATACAAAATACACCTATAATCGTCCCCGGCCTTTTGCAGCAGATGGCCATATCCAAACGTTGGTACAAAAGCCAGATAGCCCTTCGTATCCTTGTGAACATTCAGTAGCCGCAGGGGTGGCAACAACAATCATTTCTCATTTTTTCCCGGCTTTAGCCGATTCTGTAACCCGGATGGCACAACAAGCCATAAACTCACGGATTGCTGCCGGAACTGCTTTTCCGAGTGATACCAAAGCTGGTTTTGAGTTAGGCAAACGGATAGCGCAGCATGAAATCGAACGTACAAAAAACTTTATACCAAATTCTGTCTGGAATGGTAAAATACCGGAAGGCCCTGGGCTTTGGAAAGGAAAAAATCCGATGTTTCCGCAGGCTGGCTTGAATAAAACGGTAGTGCTGAGCAATGCCAGTCAATTCCGTCCTGGCCCACCGCCTGATTTTGCAAAAGAGATGGAGGAAATGAAAAACTATAAGCAAACATTCCGTTCTAAGGCCAATGCTTTTTACTATGCCAGCCATTTTGCAAGCGATGATCTGCTAAGTAAAAAAATATTCGAATATAACCTGCACCTGAATCCGCCTATGGCAGCCAGAATATATGCTATTAATTCAGTGGCTACTTACGATGGTTTTGTAGCCTGCTGGGATGCCAAATATGCGTATTGGGGTATCCGACCGGACCAGTACGATACTACCTACCAGGCACTAATGCCTGCGCCGCCCTTTCCCGGATACCCTTCCGGCCATGCCATGATGTGTGGGGTGGTTGGAGAGTTGTATTCATTCTTTTTCCCAGCAGAAAAAGCCTATTTTCAGAAAATAGCTAAGGATGGAGCAGAATCCCGTTTTCAGGCAGGCATACATTTCCGGAGTGATAATGAAGCTGGTCTGGAACTAGGCAAAAAAGTAGCCAATGCTGTCATCAGAAAAGTACAGGCCGATGGTGCCGGGAATATATTAACGAATACTAATCAGAAGAGGGTAGGTGCGCAGGCGAAGAAATAGTCTTATTGGCTGTGTTTATTCGTTTATAATTGTTGGCAATAGGTTATAGATTCATCCTAACAAAAGAAGCTAAATCTTTTACGTTTAGCTTCTTTTGTTATTCAATTAATAGATTTTTATAAAGGAAATCGGCGTTTGAGCTGGATATGTATGCCCAGGGAATATGGTTTTAAGCCAAAAGGTTCTCTTGTTTTAAAGGTAGAGCCCAGAAAATAATTTAGCGTAGGCATCAGCATCAGTTCGTATTTTTGCATTACCCTTACCGAATAACCGGCACCTGCCATCAAATTATAATTGGTTTGTTCCAGGATATTTTCTTTGGAAGGAAAATACAAAGTTCTGGATTCCTGCCCGTTGATAATTTCTCTCGTCTGGCCTTTTAGCAGCAGATTCACGCCACCGTTTAGGGTGAAATTGAACCGGCGGTGATGGTTTTGCCAGAAATAATAGGTAGCGCCCATCCGCCATCCGCCATAGGCATAGGTACTGATCAGCTGACGGGTACCGGTTACATACACAGCATTTACCTGCACTTCTTTTCCATCCGGGCTTACCGTACGGAGCAGGGTATCAATGATGCCAGTTGTATAATCGTAAGATAAATTCTCTTTCAATTGCATAAAAGTCAGGCTGGTTTCCAGGTACAGATTGCGGCTAATGGTTTTACTTAGATTTATCCCGGCTTCATATCCCATTCTGTCAGTGCCAGATTTTTTTGTTTTGCTCAATCCGGTAATATAAATATCATCTGAACTGGCTGGCGTTATTACCCGGAAGGCATACCTGGGAGAAAAAAATACGCCCATTGTCCATTCTTTGGCAGCAGGCTTTCTTTCAGGTGTAATAATATGTTCCTTTACAGGTAATACCTCAGGTTTTGCAACCAATGCCAGATGTATTGAATCTAAAACCAGTTCATAAATACTGGCATTTGCATGAAGCGACCTGGAAGGAATAGAAGTAATCAGGGGCCGGTTAAATGATACCTCTTTAGAATTTTCTGTATCCTGCGGTTTGCCTGGTATACCATTGGCAGATTTTTCCTCTGAGCCCGGAAGTAAGACGGTTTTAGACAATGTTTCATTAGGTGCAATTTTCCCGGGCTTTGCAGTACTAACTGGATTAGCTGTAGAGGATGGCGTTTTGCCGGGTACATCTATAGGCGCTGCTTTTTCCACTGGTTGTTTATTAGGATTTTTTTCAGTTGAAGGCTGTTCCAATATGTGACCTGGACGACTTATCTGACGATTCTCTACAATTTCCGGCCTTACATGTGGCGTCCTTTCTTTGGCATTTTCTTTAGTCTGCGGTATTGGCTCATTCTTAATTTTGTCTTTCAATATAGCAGTTGAAGTCGTTTTTAAGTTGCCCTTCACCTTTCCTGGAATATTTTCAGCTGGTATATTCTCCGGAGTAGCAGCAGGTACATTTTCTGAAGGCAAGTTTTTTACAGGAGCCTTAGAAGCCAGAGGTTGAGTTTCTTTTCCAATTTCAGTTGGAGTATGTTCAGTTCCGTGAGCCGGAAACGGAGAACTTACGCCAGATTGGGTACTTGCTTGTGGTGCTACCGTATTTGGCTTTGCAGGTTGCGCAGTAGCAGGCACAGCAATTTCAGTCTCAAGTTGAGATAAAGAAGCAGTAGGAACACTTCCTTCCTGGCTATTGTAATAATCAACTATAAAATATATTCCGGCGGTTGTTAACAACAGGAGTACAGCGCCAGTAATCCACCAGGCAAAACGCCAGCGCCTCCTGGGTTTGATTTCTGCATGAATAGCTTTCCAGGCATTAGCCGGAGGCTCTTCAGTAAGTTCCATCATTTTACGCCGGATCTCTGCCCGTTCCTTATCGGTTAACATTTCTCTTTAATTGAATAGTTGTGCAGAATTTTCTTCAGGTATACTTTCGCCTTGGCTAACTGCGATTTGGAAGTACCTTCCGCAATAGACAGCATTTCGCTGATCTCCCGGTGGGTATAACCTTCCACTTCATACAAGTTAAACACCAGCTTATAGCCTTCCGGCAACTGATCGATTAATAACAACAATTCTTTGCCCGAAATCTCGCTCAGTACATTTTCCTCCGCAGGAGAACTCTCTTCAATGGTACTGTAATCGAGTTGTTCCTGGTATTTTTTATTCTTGTGGTAATAGTTAATAGCCGTATTTACAAAAATGCGGCGCATCCAGCCTTCAAAAGAGCCGCCGTTATAGCTGTGGATATTTTTGAATACTTTAACAAAAGCCTCATGAAAAATATCTTCCGCCTCGAACCGTGATCTGGTATAACGTACGCACACTGCCATCATCTGGCGGGAATACATATTGTATAACTTCTCCTGAAAAGAAGATTTCCCTTTTTTACAGCCTTCAATAATTTCCTGCTCGGCGTACACGTGTGTTATAAAATGGAATTGGGTTTTGGTTAAAGGATAGGTATATAAGCTGGATCTACAAATTACTATTTTGTAAAATGTTTTAAAAAATACCTGTAGGAAATCTTTCCGGAGAAATTCAAATACGCCATATATACTTTTATTTTACTGTTACTTTTACCACCATTTCTATATAATTCCCATAAAAGTCACTGGGGTCGGGATGGATTCTGTATTTAAAAGAATCTTCTCCTACGAAATCTTTGGGCGGATAATATACATAGGTTGTATTTTTATAACTGCCTGAGTAATCGATGGTTTTAAAGGTACCCTTTTGCGGAGCAAAAACCGACGTTCCCGACATCGGACAAATAATATCATTCATGAAAATACGGATGCCTTTGGGGGTATTTTTAGTAGTTTCCAGAGAGTCAGCTCCAAGGCTGGTAACACAGGTTTCAGGATCTGGCGGGCTTTCTACATACAAACGGATTTTCTCTGATTTACAAAGCCGGGCACTGCACACGGTATATTCAAGGCTATCTGTACCGAGAAAATCAACATCAGATAAATACAGCATACTGCCATCCTGGTCTAGTTCAAGGGTACCATGCTGCGGCTGCGAATAGGTTACTTTTGCATCTACTTTTAAGCTATCATTATTTAAAGGATCAAGCCTGATCAGGCCACCAAAGGTATAAATATCATCGGGGTATAAGCGGAAATCCTGAATTTTTACAGGCAATACGTCATCTCCTATCTTATCGCAACTGTTTAATATACTTAAAGCTGCCAGAAGGAAAAAGATGTATTTTATTAAAGAGCGGTTCATTGGTGTTATTTGCTATTGCTTTTGTAGGTAAGACAAGTGACGGGTATAAAGCGTTGCCTAGAGTTATAAATTTTTTTATCAACTATCAGGTATCAGGCAGCTGATGCTTACTTACAGGGCTCAAAAAAATATTACATTTTTTTATTTCTCCAGGCAACCCTTTCCTATGTGAGCCTTGTCTTACCCACAGACGAGGCTTAGACCCTGAAAAAAGACATGTGTTTTCAGGCAATTTCTGCGCAGAAATTCTAAGTCTACAGATGCATAACCGGTCCGTCTGCTCATAACCTTAACTTAACACGAATCGAGAATTTTTGCTATAGCCTCTGGCTATAGCCGGGCATAGCTGTGCCTTTAAAAATTTTTCAAACCTATACATACAGGCTACACTCTACAATGAAAACAAGTAAACAACTTTCAGATCACACATTTTTCAATATCTCTTCCATTTTTTTACCAAAACTTATTACACATTCATTTGGCAAAGCCAATGCTTTTTGCCAGAGCTATGTATTCTTACTGGCAATAGGCTTACTTATTCTAACGGCCGCTTGTAAAAAAGATGATACAGTTGTACCAAAACCAGAACCACAACCCAAAGTGACTGCTGATGCCGGCACTAATCAGTCTGCAAAAGTTGGCGTGATTGTTAGCTTAGACGGTAGTAAATCAAAAGACAGCAAAGGGACGGTTTTAAATTATAACTGGGTGTTCACCAAGAAACCGTCCAACAGTACAGCCACAATTACGAATGCCACAACTGTAAATCCTGCTTTTGCTGGTGACCTCGCCGGAGAATATGAAGTGGAATTAACAGTTTCAAATGCCAATGGGCAGGCCAAAGATAAAGCGCTGGTAACTATTACCCCAGCCGATCTGGTTACCCTGGGAGGTGAAATTTCTACGGATCGGGTGCTGGAAAACATTAATCCTGATCCAACCAAACCAGATTACCTGGTAACGGCCAGCCTGATTGTAAAAGCAAAACTTACCATTAAACCTGGGGTGGTTATAGAATTTGAAGCCGATAAAGGTATGCATATTTATCCCCAGGGAACGCTCATTACCAAAGGTACCCAGCAGGAAAGAATTGTATTTACCGGCAAATCGAAAACTGCTGGCTTCTGGAAAGGAATTTTAGTGCAAAGCAATACCCTTGAAAATGAACTGGAGTTTGCTACGGTTGAATTTGGTGGCAGCAGCAGTTATGCAGAATTGCTTGCTGATGTTAAGACAAACGTAGCCTTAGCAGGTAGTGCTACAACAGCGTCTTCGTTAAAAATAGCTAATTCCTTATTTGCATTCAGCGGAGGGTATGGGCTGTATGTACAAGGTGCCTCTGAGCTGGCAGCTTTCTCAGCCAATGGATTCAGCAAAAATACTGGCGGAGCGATTTATTTACCATCCAATCAGGTTCATAAACTCGATGCAGCTTCTACTTTTTCAGGGAATAATGGTATGAATGGGGTAGAAACAAGCGGAACGCTCAATCATACCGGAGAAGTAACCTGGCCAGACCTGATGGATGGAAGCAGTTATTATATCAGCAGCGATATTACGGTACAATCAGGCTTGAAAATAGCTGCAGGAGCAACCCTGGAATTTAGGGAAGGACTGGTTATGAGAGTGGATGGCGGTTATTTGAATGCAATCGGAACACCTACTAATAAAATCACTTTTACTGCCCGTACCAAAACCGCAAATCAAAACTGGGGAGGGCTGTTATTTAATACAGCGCATGAATCAAACAAATTACAGTATACTGAAGTGTCTTATGCCGGAAATAAACAGATACCAAACTTTGGCAACGAGACAGCCAATATCACTATTACCAATACGGGCAAAGTTTCTGTTATACAGTCTGACATTCATTATGGGTTGGGTTGGGGAGTAGTAGCTTTTACTGATCTGGGTGCGAAAATAAATTCAGATGTAACTACTGCCAATACTTTCTTCAACCTGACTAAAGGACCTGCCAAGCTTACTTTTCAGGAGGCACCTACCACTACAATTGCTGGGGAATGGGTAAATCAATGGAGTTTTGACCGGGGATATGCGATTGATGATAAATTTTACAACCGTCAGACCAACCAGTGGTTCAGAGGGGCTACTACTCCATGGACAATGAACCCAAATGCAGGCTTTGGCCTCAAAATCAGTGAAAATGGAAGCTATATTTGGACTATTGCCGAGCATGGACCCTGGGCAGGTTGTGGAAATCCTTATTCTGCTGAATACATCACCGGAAATGTAAGTGCTTCCGGGAATAACCTCACCTTTCAGGAAAATTACTGGAGAAGTAAATTCTATAATCCTTGTGACCAGAGCCAGAGTGTAGATACTGATGTACAACCATCCGGCATGACACTTCGCTACGAAATCAACCGCATGTACAATACATTAACTGGCGAAGGCTATTGGGAATTAAAAATTACCAATCCGGATAATTCGTCTTTCAAATATTACAAACGCTAATACTATATCGTTGCTGGTTGTTCGTTTTTAGTTGTTAGTAAAGGTGAATAGTTATAGCAACAGAGAAGACAGAGGAGGATCGCTTTAGTTGTCCCTCCTCTGTTTTACACCAGTTGATGATGTTCTGCAAAATGAATAAGTTCACTGGAGTTTTTACTTTGAGTTTTAGCCAGCATTTTCTGGCGGTGTTTACCTACCGTATAGGGACTAATACAGAGCATACCGGCAATCTGCTTACTGCTTAAGCCTTTCGAAAGCAATTCCATCACCTGTAATTCCCGGTTACTGAAAATAGAATGAGACTTCTTTAGGGAAAAATCAATAATTTCTTCATTGAATGTGGAGCTTATGTATGCAGCCGGACCTTGTTTTTTTCTAAGATTAGAAACGTCGGTGAGTTGCCCGAATATGGACAATACTTCTCCCTTTTTACCTGTTTCTATTACTTTGCTTTGCTCAAGCATTCCAATGCTGCTGCCATCCTTTCGGATGAGCCGGAATTCTCTGTTTAAGGTATAATCGCCCAGTTTTTGAAGCGGTAATTTTTTGAGGTGCTTAAATAACTGAGTGGTTAAAGAGAGCATATAGGGTGAATCTTCTTCATGGGTTAGAGCAGCGTTAGAGGTTAATTCAATCTGCTGTAACTCTGTTGAAGTATAGCCTACCATAGTTTCTATGTTGGAGCTTAAATAGACATATGTATTGCTGCTTATGTCTAATAGAAACGCCACAGAGGAGAACATGCTTAAAAAAGCATCTACCATTGGATTATTCTGTAGTTGCTCCCTGATCTGTAAACCACTTGCCTGTTTCTTATCAAAGAATAAATTGTTTAGAATAATATTATGCTTTTGGTGTTGATAGCCGCTAAATGTTTCCAGCCACCCTTTTCCTACTGGCATAGGATGAGGGTGCATCATGGCAACTTTTGATGAGGAATGAAAGGAGTGCATAGGTTGGTTAAAAGATCTAAAAAGTGCTTGTAAAAATGCCTTTTCTAGCCGCTCCTTTCAAGGGTATAAATACATTGAGTTTCAGGCTATTTTCACCCTGTCGGAAAGGGTGTTTTTCCCGTTTTTTGGCCTAAAAATACCGAAATCTGAGTATATGTAATTTGTAATTTTCTGACATACAGTAGTTTGTGTATTAGGCGTAGGATTTGCCACCTTTCACAAGGAATTATGGATTTTAATATTTATCTTACCTTCACCTGCAAGCATGTAGATGCTGATTCTCAACTCTTAACTCACTACTTTCATGCAGGAATTTATTTTCAACAAGCAAGATCTCCAGGTTCTGATGCAGGAACAGGGAGCGACCATTTCAATCAAAATTATTTATGAGAAGTTAGACCCACCCGCCAAGGAGTTTAAGGCAATTGTTGTGGCAACCTCTGTAGGCACAACGGGCGCAACGGTAAGAGGATGCCCTAATCCTCCGGGATGTGATTAAATCTATCTTATCAGATGAGCGATGCTGAATGTATTTGTTAAATTTTTAGATAGTATCCCTCCTTTTGTTCTGATACTCTATGCGCTTGCAAGTGGTAGAGTAGCCTGGAGGAGGGATTTTATCGTTCAGTTTCTGCTCTTGCAAGTCCTTTTAAATACGGCATCAAATATATTACAGCATTTTTATGATCTGAATAATTTATACCTATATCATACCAATTGCATAGTATCCTTTCTTCTATTGTCCGGCTATTTTATGGGACTGCTTACCTATTCCTATGCAAAACCTCTTCTGCTGGCGATGATTGGCTTATTTCTCGTATTTGCCTTTGTTAACATACTTCTCTGGGAAGGACTTGATACTTTTAATAGCAATTCGTATAGTGTGGCCAGCTTTTTTATCATTGCCTATTGTCTTCTCTATTACTATCAGAAACTCACTAATCCGGCTACGATGAGTATTTTTGAAAGCAGGGATTTCTATTATGTAACAGGCTTGCTAGTTTACTTTACCAGCTGTTTTTTTATCTTTGTTAGCTACCGGAAACTCACTCAGGAGAATGTATCCAATCTCGGCTTGCTGTGGATGATACATAATGTGGTGTTTTTACTTATGTGCATCTTTTTTCTGATTGGGTTTCTATGCAAGCCATCGCCTCAGAAATACAATTTGTTATAGCGATTACTCTTCTGTTGCTGTTGATCAGCAGCTTTGTGATCGCTTTTATGTTTTTATACCAGCGTCAGTACCATAACTATGTGAGAGAAAAAGAAGAAATGAAAAATACATATGAACAGGAACTTCTGAAAGCACAGCTTGAAATCAAAGAACAGACCTTGCAAAATATATCTCAGGAAATACACGATAACATTGGCCAGATCTTATCCCTGGTAAAACTAAGTTTAACTACCCTGGTGATTGAAGACAAAGGCACTTCTGAAAAAGTCTCCGTAGCCAAAGACCTGGTGGGTAAAGTAATTCAAGATTTGCGTAACCTGTCCAGGTCCTTAAACACCGGGCATATCCATGAATTAAAGCTATCGGAAGCCTTGCAATTTGAACTGGACCTGATTGAAAAAACAGGTTTGTACAAAACACAACTTACAGTAAGTGGCCAGGAAGTAATGATCGATGAGCAGAAACGGCTGATAGTGTTCCGCATTGCCCAGGAAGTGCTTCAAAATATTATCAAACATGCACAGGCAAGTCAGATTTGTGTATCTTTAGAGTTCACCCCAGCTATGCTGCTGCTTTCTGTGCAGGATAATGGAAAAGGTTTTGATCCTGTGGTTACCCAAGCAGTACCAGCTTCAGATAAAGGTACAGGCATCACCAATATGCATCACCGGGCAAAATTAATAGGGGCTCAGTTTAATATAGGAAGTGAACCCCATAAAGGGAGTAAGGCTAATCTGTCACTGCCGTTGAGCGTAAATAATTAAAAATACATACAAAGCATTTTATTTTTAATAACAGTACATCAGCTATAGTATCTATGACACTTTTACCTCCGATCAAAGTTGCCTTAGTGGATGATCATAAGCTGTTTAGAAAGGGCATGGTAGAACTCATCAATGGCTTTACAGGCTACAAGGTTATCTGGGAAGCAAACCATGGAAAGGAACTAATTGAAAAGATTTCCAGTGAAGAAGTACCTGAGATTGTGCTGCTAGACATTACCATGCCGCAAATGGATGGGTATGAAACCGCACAATGGCTGAAAGTACATTTTCCGCAGATAAAGATATTGGCCTTATCTATGTACGACCAGGAAGATTCCATCATCCGGATGTTTAAAAACGGAGCTACCGGTTACATCCTCAAAGATGCAGACCTCGCAGAACTGAAAGCCGCATTGCAAGAAATGGCTTCCAAAGGTTTTTTCTTCTCGCCACTGGTGAGTAACGCTTTTCTAAATTCCATGTACAAAGAACCACAAGAGAACAAGCCTGTACCAGAAGCCGTCCTATCTGACCGGGAAAGGGAATTTTTAAAGCTTGCCTGCTCTGAACTTACCTATAAGGAAATTGCTGATAAAATGTGTTTAGCTTCTAGAACGATTGATGGCTATAGAGAAGCACTATTTGAAAAATTAGGCGTAAAAAACAGGGTAGGGCTCGTGCTGTATGCTATTAAGCATGGGATTGTGAAAGTTTAGTAAGTATGTTTTTCGTATCGATCTGATGATCTATTTATTACGTCTGTAAAATATTGAAACAATATATTATATCGGCAAAAAACAGCAATAATAAATCCAGAAATATACACTCATTCGCAATTTATGATACGTAATTTATGGTATTGATATACACAATTTTTATGTGTAAGTACCAAATATATTTACTCTAAATCATACGCTTTTAATTGTATCGGGCTAAACATGCTTTGCCTTGTGATAATCTATGTATACAAAATATAGGCATGTTGGCAGAGATGAACTTAATCCTTCTCTAATCATAGGCTAACTGAATCATAATTTCTGAGTAAGGCATTTTTTTAATCTGCTCAACTACAGCTGTATAGGCCTTCTGAAGGCTGATACAAAAATCTGTTAGCAGGTATTGGCTCAAAACAGATTAATCCGTAAAGCTTCCAATTTAAACTTATTAAGAACGATAAGACAAAAGAACTGATCTTGTTTTAAACATCTATTTTTGAAGACGTCTAAAAAAAATGAAATAAATTTTGAATATAATGTTACCTCCTTTCGTCAACTAGTATTAATAATTCATAGCATAAAACTTACATCATACTTTTTTACTGTCAATTTATGATTTGGATCACGAATCATTATCTGCATATGAATAATGTAGATAATGGATAATGCTTTGTCTAAAATCAACCATGGCTTAATTAATATTTAGTAAAAATATAACATGCTGATTTAAGCTTCAACCATAATGAAATACTATATAAAGCCTTCTGTTAAGGTCGTTTGGGTTCTTTAAAATGTATAATTAATATTTCTTCAAGCCTTCATCTTTTTATTTTATGATTCATGCTTACAAACTCACAGCCTTCCTGGCCGTGTTGCTAGCTCTTGCCTATCATGTAACCTATTCCCAAAGTGTTCCAATCAAATCATCCGTAGCTAAAGGTTCTCCTTTTTACGTAAAGGTTGATCAGCAGAACTCTATTAATAATCAGTCCTTTGATCTTATCAAACAAAAGATAGGCTTAGGCACCAGTGATCAATTGGTTTCATTGCAGAGACAGTCAGATATAGGAGGTATCTCTCATGAAAAATTACAGCACTACTTTAACGGCCTAAAAGTTGAATATGGTATTTATAAAATCCATGCAAAGAATGGTATGGTGGAGGGCATTAGTGGTGAACTATATTAGGTACCAGCATCATTGAATTTGAGCCCAACTCTTTCTCAAGAGCAGGCATTACAAAAAGCCCTGGCCTTTGTTGGGGCTAAAACATATAAATGGCAGATAGCCTCGGAAGAAGCATGGGTTAAGGAATTAAAAAATGACACCAAAGCCACCCATTATCCCAAAGGTGAGCTGGTTATCTGCAAAATTTACCGGAAAAACCATCAGATAATTGAGAATGGCGACTTAACCCTGGCGTATAAATTTGATGTATTTTCCCATGAACCCATCAGCAGAGCCCATATATATGTAGATGCACATACAGGTACGGTTATTCACCAGGATGCCATTATTAAACATGTAGATGGAACGGCTCATACCCGTTACAGCGGCCAGCGTACGGTTGCTACCACCCTTTCAAATGGTTCTTACCGCTTGCGTGATGCTTCCCGTGGTTCGGGTGTGGAAACCTACAATATGCAAAGAGGAACCAGCTATGGATCGGCCGTGGATTTTATGGATAACGATAATCAATGGACAGGTACTGAACATGACAATAGCAATAAAGATAATGCTTCCTTAGATTGTCACCTGGGCGCCATAAAAACGTACGATTATTTCAAGAATGTTCTGGGTAGAAACAGTTTTGACGGAAACGGTGCCGCTATCAAATGTTATGTACACTATGGGCAGGGCTATGAGAATGCTTTCTGGAATGGAAGTGTGATGACTTTTGGAGATGGAGAAATGAATGGAAGTACAGGTTCGCAGCCTTTAACAACTTTAGATATTACTGCCCACGAAATAGCACATGCGGTATGCCAGTATACAGCCGGCCTGGTATATTCTTATGAATCAGGTGCTATGAATGAAGGTTTTAGTGACATATGGGGGGCCGTTGTCGAACATTCTGTTGATCCTACGAAATCTATCTGGACTATGGGTGATGATGCTAATTTTGCCATTCGCTCCATGAGTAATCCCAATGCATTTCAACATCCGGATACGTATTTAGGCCAATACTGGTATAGTAGCGGAGGAGATAATGGAGGGGTGCACTATAATAGTGATGTACTGAATCACTGGTTTTATTTGCTAAGCGTAGGTAAAACAGGTGCAAATGACAATGGAGATAATTATGCTGTAACTGGTATTGGAATAGACAAGGCCGCCAGAATCGCCTATCGTACAGAAAGTGTATATTTAACTTCTAACTCAGAGTATAAAGATGCCAGAACTTTCTCCATCCAAGCTGCTAAAGATCTATATGGAGCTACTTCCCAGGAAGCTATTCAGACGGCTAATGCCTGGTATGCGGTAGGTGTGTATGATACTCAATCTACGCCAACCAATCTGACCGCTACAACTGCCTCTGGCACACAAATCAATTTGGCCTGGACGGATAATTCAACGGTTGAAACCGGATTTATTATTGAAAGATCCACCGCTGCTGCCAGTGGTTTTATACAGATTGCTACAGTGGCTGCCAATGCAACTACTTATGCGAATAAAGGTTTAGCAACAGATGCTGTTTACTATTACCGGGTTAAAGCCGCTTTGGGTACAACTTCCTCTACATACGCAATGTTGCCACAGCCACTGTAGGAACTCCTCCAGTAATTATGAGTAATGGAACATACACAACTTATGCGAATCAGGGGTTACAATCCGGAAAGCATCATCAGCGCAGCGGCTAAACGACCAAACACATGCACCATCAAGCCTTCTTGGGAACGTACTTTGGAAGCATTTTGTATATAAGTTTTCTCTTGTATCCAACTAAAAAGAGATTCAATAGGCTGCCTTATTTTAGCAAGGGCAGTGTTGGTTAAATCCTGATACGCCTGATCAAATTGTTTAACGTATGAGTGGCATCCCTTTTTTTTCTTTCATTGGCGTGAGCAGTGTATTGCCCTTGGCAAGCATGTGTTGTTGTAATTCTTTATCACAATAGGCTTTATCTAGAACACTCATATGGGCATAGCTTTTTTCCAACACACTCCGCAGGGCCGTCAAATCATGGACTGAGGCGGGGGTGATAGCTAAAAAGCAGGGGAAAGGCAGGGTATGGGCTCTTTTTAAGGCTAAGGTATGGAGTTTGACTCCATAATAATGCATGTTTTTGGTTGCACAATAGGCTTTGTTTGTTAATGGGGTGGCTACTTTTCCACTTCTTTTGTGAGAGCAGGTAAGAATAGGCATGGAATCGCCCAGCACAATGGTAAGGCAGTCAGCAGGTAAATAAAAAGCCTGTGTCAGTCTTTGGGTCAAGTAAGTAAAAGCGGCTGCCAAACGATTAATTCTATGATTAAAAGTCTGATAAGCAGGCAGGTTTGGAAACCAACTATGCCAGTATTTTTCTATATGCTGATGCATGGATTTGATTTTATATTTTTCTTCATAGCATAAACAAAACAGGTAAATAGTCAGGATTTCTTCATCACTGATTTGCCCTTCAAAATTATTTTTACTAAAACGTTGAACATTCCAACGCAGAAATTGATTATACTCTTCACAGATGTAGCAGTATAATTGGATTAGTTTAAGTTCGTGCATAAAACTTAAACCCTGTTTACTCTACATCTGTTTTTTTATTTTATACTCCTGATTCGCATAACTTGTAGTGCCAGATTTTTGAATGCCGGCGGAACAGGTGATTACAGTAATTACCAGTATATTACTCAAACATTTAACCCGACTACTTCTACAGGTAGAATTAGTGTTACTTTTACCTCTTTCGATACAGAGCAATACTATGATTATCTCTATATTTATGATGGCAGTAGTACTTCAACTCCTTTAATTGGTTCCTATTCCGGAAATACACTTCCTCCAACTATTACTGCTACCAATACTTCTGGCCAGCTTACGTTCTATTTTACATCTAACTCTTCAGGCGTCAAGTCAGGATGGCAGGCTACTATTTCATGTGTGATCTTACCTAATACGCTAGGCAACCTAACCGCGAGTGGTGTGTCGGGGACGCAGATCAATCTGAGCTGGAGTGATACTTCTTCGGATGAAACAGGTTTTGTGATCGAACGCTCCACTTCTTCCACCTCAGGGTTTATCCAGATAGCCACGCTGTCAGCTAATACAACAAGCTATGCCAACACAGGGTTAGTAACAGATAACAGGTATTATTACCGGGTGAGATCGGTTCGCAATGGGATTTATTCCCCTTACAGCAATGTAGCCACAGCCGCTTTGGGCAATGCTCCTTTGTTAATGAGCAATGGCAGTTTCACTGTATGCAGCAGTGTGTTTCTGGATGCGGGAGGTACAGGCAATTATGAGAACAATCAGAGTTTGACAATGACTTTGACACCTGCCACAGCCGTTAAAATGCTTTCTGTTTCCTTCTCTTCCTTTTCCACGGAAAGTTATTATGATGAGCTTCGGATTTACGATGGTTCTACTACTTCTGCTTACCTGATTGGTACCTATTCAGGAACTACCCTTCCACCTATCATTACAGCAAGTAATGCTACAGGCCAGTTAACTTTCCAGTTTTACTCTGGATACAATACAACCTATGAAGGCTGGCAGGCGAGCATTAGTTGTGTAGACCCTGTGCCACCGGTGCTGAGCAGTAGTTCTCCTTTGAAAAACAGTACAAATGTCTATCGCTACAACAATATTGGCTTTTCTTTCTCCCAAACCATGCAGGCAGCCACTGCTTCAGCAGCCGCCATCAAAATCCATGGGTCCCAAACCGGTTTGCGTACCACTGCCCTAGGCGGCTACTTTTCAGGCGCAGGCACCAGCACTGTCACCTTTGATCCTTTCTCAGACCTCAAACCGGGAGAAGTGGTGACTGTAAGTGTAACTACGCAAGCTAAGAATGCCACAGGTTTAGCTATAGTCACTCCACAGGTGTATCAGTTTACTGCTGCTGCCAGCTCAGCCCCGGCTAACTTTGTGGCTTCAACTCTCTCTTTGCCTGCCAGTCCTTTTGGGGTAGTGATGGCAGACTTTGACAAGGATGGAGATATAAACATGGCCAGTTCCCACCACAGCCCCACAGGGGGAGTGAGCCTGCGCTTCAACAATGGGACAGGAGTGTTTTCAGGCAGCACTCAGGTGGCCACCGGGGCCAACAGCCGGGCAATACTGGCAGCTGACTTTGATGGAGATGGTGACATGGATCTAGCCACCGCCAATCAGCTGTCCAATACGGTCAGTGTCAGGTTCAATGATGGTACAGGTGTGTTTAGTGGCACCACTCAGGTGGCTGTCGGTACTACTCCTATCAGTGTGACAGCGGCTGACTTTGATGGAGATGGAGACATGGATATAGCCACGGCCAATTATGGGTCAGCTTCGGTGAGCATCCGCTTCAACAATGGACAGGGCGTGTTTTCAGGGACCACCCAGGTGGCCGTAGGGGTGAATCCTTCCTGGCTGCAGGCCGGCTTCCTGGCTGCAGGCCGGAGATGTGGATGGAGATGGAGATCTGGATCTGGCCGTGAGCAACTATGGATCAGCCTCGGTGAGTGTGCGATTCAACAATGGAAGAGGGGTGTTTTCGGGCACAGCTCAGGTGGCAGTGGGCAGCAATCCGGCAGGGGTGGTGTTAGCCGACTTTGACCGGGACCGGGACTTAGATTTAGCAGTAGCCAACAGTGGGACAGGCACAGTGAGTGTGCGGCTCAACAATGGGCAGGGGGTGTTTGCAGCCACAGCAGAGGTAGCAGCAGGAGCAGGCACCTGGGGGGTGTTGGCAGGAGATGTGGATGGAGATGGGGATCTAGATGTGGTGACAGCCAACAATGGGGCAGGCAATGTGAGTGTGCGGTTGAACAATGGGCAGGGGATGTTCAGTGGCAGCACACAGGTAGTGGTGGGCAGCAGTCCACGGGGGATAGCCGCGGCAGATGTGGATGGAGATGGAGATTTGGATCTAGTCACAGCTAACTATTTGGCTGCCGCTTGCTCTGTGCTGTTTAATAGGAGCCTATCTCAAATAAGCTCAATAGCCAGAGTAGATAATGATGATATAGAGCAAAGGTCTGTAATTTATTCTAATCCTTTTGCAGGTGATCTTACGCTGAAAGTTGGCAGTAAAGAGACAGAAAAGTTGTTGATTACAATAATAGATGCTTATGGGAAAGTAGTATATGTAAATGATAATCATACTACCAATCTGAGCATTACACTTCATCCGGATATTCCAGCAGGTGTTTATATTTTGCAGGCAAGGTATGGAACATTCATACGAATCTTTAGGATAGTTAAAATAGAATAATATTATAAAATACCCTATGAGTATCAATCGGCAGTTTCTATAATAAATAAAAGAAATTGCTGATTGATACTGATACTAGTGCAAATAAGCATTACTACATAAGATAATACTACTAAGTACCAGAACGGATTTAGTTTAAAGTACCGTCATTATACAAAGAGAAGATCCTCCATTCTATTATTTACCATGTAAAATATGGAAGCTGTTTAAATATTATTTTGTTCTTAATTTTTCACAGCAAAAGGACAGAGAAGGCAATTAAATCGAGCGCCACCCAAATACAGACGAGTGTATCAAATCTGACCAGTAGGACTTTAAATCTATCAATTCCGAAGCTATACAACGTGTGCAATTCACTAAGCATTAGCCTGTTCGATGGCAACTCTACATTTATAAAGTTGTTGGTCAAAATGTTGATCGTGTGGCCAGTCTTATCTAGCCTTACATGGATTAGATTTAATGTTGGCTTGATTTTGTTTTTGTTGACAAAACTCCCGTAGGGTAGTATCATCAAATCCAGGATCGGCATTGAGAAAAATACCTTTGATATCAATGCCTGCTGATAGCAGCAATTGGCAGAGTTGCTCAAAGAGGATCTGGATTTGATATAAATCGTGGGGCTGCCCTTCTTGCGGAGTAGCCATAGCCAGCATTAGGGCCTGATTGTCAGCCATAAACAAGACTGTTAGTTGTCCTGGCAGCTTTACGGCCCTGATAACCAATGGCTTCTCCTCCATGCTTGTCTATGGTATCACTTCCATTCATAGCCAATCTTACAGAATGTGTGAGGTTCATTGTGCACTGGAAAGGTCTAGATAGGCATGATGGTTAGCTAATAAGTTGATCTATACTTGTTACCAGTCGCCTAGTTTAGTCCATCGGTTAAAATAATAGTAAATCCCTTGCCAAGTAAGTTGCTCTTCTTTAAAGAATTGTTTAACGGGCAACTGTCTCCATTGACAGCCTGTTTTTAAGCGGTAGAGAATCAAAATAACAATTTGATAAAGAGCGCTCTGCTGGAAAAACTTCGCTTACCTAAAGTCAAATGAGGCAAAATCCATTGCTCAATCATATCTTTGTTTAAGATTTCCATGGTAAGGTTAGCTTTTGGTTGTGGTGACTCAAAGTTCTACCTTCTTTGGAAATCTCTCTTATTTATAATCATAAACATCTAAACAGCTTCTTTATTAAGATTATGCTGCACTCTTTAAAACAAAATAGTTTAAACTAATGCCTATTAAGGCAGAAATGCCTTTGTTTAGATTGTATAGAGTGATACAGGCAATATGATTTTAGAATAGAATTTTCCTGGAAGCAAACTATGTACTGTAAGTGCATAGCTGTTAAGTGTATAATATTACTATATGATTATTGCTACAGCTTTCAATTGCTGTTCAAATTTTAATTTGCTTTTTTCAAATGCAGTAGTATTTATTTCAAATCTGTATCTGCCGTTCTCTGAAACAAAGTTTACTAAACTGCCGAATTTACCTAATCCCTCTTTATGCGTAATAAGAAGCGTACCGCTGCCTGTTAATTTTTTTAAAACATCACTTAACAGACTGCTGCTTTCAGAGGTTAAAAATAAGATATTACACTTTTTTTCTATATTTCCAACATCTGTGTATTTCTTGATACTAATTCTACGGCCATTTACAGTTTTTATAGCAGCTATCTTTTGTAGTTCTTTATCTAAATCTGTATTTCCTATTATGCCAATAGTAAAATCTCCATTGCTATATTCTTCGGGCCACTGTACATACTTTGTGAAGTTGTATATGAAGATACTATGAATTTTATTTTCAGCTTCATGAATATCCGCTTGCGCATTGGTTGGATACGCATATATACACAATACCATGATAATTATTGAAAATAAGGTTTTATTCATAAAATTCTTTTTCTCAAAATTTTGAGAATAAATTAATAATAGATGTTTTAAATTTACTCTGAAAAAGCTGCAACTTTTATTAAATATTATTCAGCTGCAACTATAGTCTAAATGTTATTATTTATATTAAGTGCAGCTATTTCATAGATTCAACTTTTACTTTTATTTGCTCATATTTATCTTTCTCATTTATGTTATAATATATCCCCTGCAAAGCAACTAACGCATTTTTATTTTCAGGTGATAACTTAGCGGCTTTCTCCACATAAGGTAGAGCTTCTTTAAAAAGTAAAGTGACATTTTCTAATAACTTATGAAAGGCAAGTATATCCAGATCATAAACCTGTGGGTTAATTAAATCTACTCCTCTATTATAAAGAGTAATCCCCATGTTATAGTTAGCTGTAAAATTATCTGGAGATATACGTAAAATTCTTTCGTAAACAGCCTTTCTTTTTAGAAAATAGTTTTTACTGTTAGTAGAGTCAATTTGAGATATTTTTCCATATAATGTACCTGCAACCAGCAACACTTCGATATTAGAAGAATCTAATTGAAGATACTCATTTACGAGTTTTTCTGCTTGATTCAGCTTGTTGGCATCTAAATATAAATTTATTCCTGTAATGCTTAATTGAAGATTATCTGGAAAGAGCTTACGGCCAGATTCTAAAATACTCAAAGAAAGCGTATCATTTCCTTCTTTCATGTAAAGCAACGCAAGTTCTTCATAAAGTGATGGATCATTATATTGTAATGAAAGCGCCTTTTCAAAGTACATCTTGGTTTTCTGTAAATTCTTTAATTGCGAAGAGGAATAGCCGGCATAGAAAGTTGCCTGTTTGTAGATTTCATCAATTTTATTACTAAATGTGTATTTTATACATTTTTCAAATTTACTGAGCGCTTCATTGAATTCCTTATTATTGAAATGATCAGTAGCATCGTTATAGTATGATGATCTTAGAAAATTAACTATTGCTTCATTATCGGCATTGAAGGTATTTTTTTTATCCAATTGGAGGCTTTTTCGGGCAGATTCCAAAGCTATTTCTCTAAAATCATCTGATGCAGAAGTGTTTGCTTTATATAACTCTTTATAAATAAAACTTTTAAGATACCAGGTTCTTGGATCTGTAATTGTTGATTCGTGCTGAGAAGCAATATCAATTGATTCACGAGCTTTCTCAATATTCTTGTTTTTTATATATTCAAATGCCTTATCTACTAAAACTACCTGTCCCCAAACAGGAAACTCTACCAGGATAAATAATGGAATAATAAATAAATGACTTGCTTTCAAGAGATCAAATATTGTTATACTAAAAATTTATATAAAAACTGTAAAAATTGAATAAAACCATTAGTAGTTATAGTTTTAAGCTAAGGTTCAATATTTTTTCTAAAATACAACTATTATAGAATAGCTTATGAAACCCTCATTAATTGTTAAGATTCTACGATAATAAAGCATGTAATAAATGCAGCAAATATTTTCACTTATAACTTTCTAACTCTATGAGTTTAATAAGCGGCTAAACGTAAACTCTGCTATAGCCCAATGCAGTGTACTACAAACTAAATCGGTTATTTTAGACCATTTGTAGACTTCCCCTAAAAGTGATCCAGTGAAAAGTAGAGGAATTTAAGTATACTTCCACTAATAGAACTAATGGGAAAATGAAAAAAGGAAGATTCACTGAATCACGAATTGTAGCTATTCTCAAACAACAAGAACCAGGACAGACGATAGCATAAATAGCACGAGAGTATGCCATGAGTGAGGCGAATTTTTATAATTGGAAAGCTATTGGCGTATACAGATTTCAGAGCTACAAAGATTTAATACATTAGAAGAAGAAAATCGCCGGTTAAAGCAAATGTATGCCGACTTAAGTTTAGAGAACCAAGCTATTAAAGTTTTGCGGAAAAAGTAGTAAACCAGCAATAAAAAATGGACAAAAAGTTAAACTGCTGTTTATAGTTGATTTTGCATCAGATTCAATAGATATCAAGTATCCAAAAGATGTGTAGATTCTCTGCCAGTTGTACTATATATCAATAAATTCAATCACCTCCGTTTGGTGGCTTCTTCAGATTCGTTTCCATCTGATGAATTAACTCAGTTTTTATTTTCCTGAAAAAAATTCCAGGCCATTGTACCAAGACTTTACTAATGCCTAATTCTTCTGCTACTTCCATGGTGGATTTATCATATAGACACAATTAAATAGTCATTATATTAAACTCCTTATCAAATTGCTGTCTTTGCTTTTCACTATGAGCTAAGTTAAACTTTCTGCGCTCAACTTAATGTCCAGTCAAGTACGTTCATAATTCTGTATACATGCAAGGATACTGTACCTTCTTATAATGTAAGGCTATGGTAGAGATGTCAATTATAAAGGATTTTTATATCTAGAAAGGGTGATACGATTAAAAAAGTATAATAACATACAACAGGATAGTTTCAGAATATTATCTCTCCTAAAGCTCTCTAAGCTTAGAATAAAATTTCAGCTTATATTCCATTCGATTATAAAAAATCTACCTGCGATCTGGTATTAAATTTATTGTATATAACAGCAGTAAATATATGATAGGATTGATACTGATAAGTTTATGTTAATGTTAAACAATATAGCTCTCAGATAATGTAAATCTGCTCAACTAAGAATAATGATACATATTCAAATTAATATCTATTAAAATATTCAAAAGTTCGGCCATGAGTATAATTGTCCACAAAATAATACAAGAATAAGCTATATGTGGTTTTGATTTATTTAATGAACAATCATATTATCTGTGCCAGGTAGAATTTGTAAAATAATTATATACTAACTAATCAAGTGGGAGCAAATCTCTGCCAGGAATATGAGTAAATTTTACTTGCCTAAGATAAATGTAATAAAAACCAGTATAAGTATTATATGTTTATTTCTGTTGTCTTATTATGTAGATGCTCAAAATACGGTAGGAGTTGGGACAAATACTCCAAATAAACATGCAGTAATAGATATAGTTTCACCTTCTAATAATCAAGGTGTACTTCTTCCTCGTCTTACTACTGCACAGCGGACAGACATTCAATTTACTTCCTCTTTAACTTCAGCCGATAACGGATTAATCGTTTTTGATTCTAATAGTAAGAAATTCTATTATTGGAAAGATACACAATGGGTGGAAGGCTTAAGTAGTACAGTAACTTCTACTAATGGGTCAATATGGCATTCAGGCAATGGAATACCAATCAATAGTTTGGGTAATGAGGGTGATTTCTATATTGATATTAATTCCGGTGATGTATATGAGAAAGTTGATGGTGTGTATAGTAAGAAACTTAATATTAAAGGAGACATAGGACCACAGGGCACTCAGGGCTTAAAGGGAGAGAAGGGTGATGTAGGGCCACGAGGATCAAAAGGGGACGCAGGGCCACAGGGATTGAAAGGCGAGAAGGGTGATCCGGGAACACAAGGTCTTACTGGCTTACAAGGACAGAAAGGAGATACAGGTGCTACCGGGCCTCAAGGTGATAAAGGCCAGAAGGGCGACAAAGGAGATACTGGAGCGCAAGGGCCGCAGGGAATTCAAGGTTTACAGGGTGCCCAAGGAGGGAAGGGCGACAAGGGAGATATAGGTGATAGTGGTGTACAAGGCATGCAAGGAGAAAAGGGCGATAAAGGGGATAAGGGGGAGATAGGTTTACCAGGACCTGTTGGTGCTACAGGCGCTACCGGGCCTCAAGGAGTAAAAGGGGATAAAGGCGATATTGGTCCACAAGGTTTGAAAGGTGCTACTGGGGACAAAGGAGACACAGGTGATACAGGTATACAAGGACCTCAAGGGCAACAAGGCTTGCCGGGATTTGCCGGCACAAATGGTATAAATGGCTACAATAGTTTAAGTAAAACTACCATAGAAGCAGCAGGTGTAAATTGTGTCAGTGGTGGACAGAAGATTGAATCCGGCCAGGATCTCAACCGGAACAACATTCTGGATGCTGCTGAAATCACTTCTACTTCTTATGTCTGCAATGGTGCACAAGGAATAAAAGGCGAGAATGGGGACAAAGGAGATACTGGCCCGCAAGGAATAGCTGGGGTAAATGGCTTAGATGGAAAAAGTATCCTGAATGGAGCTATCAATCCACTATCCACTATTGGAATTAATGGAGATTTTTACATCAATATAACTACCAACACATTATTTGGTCCTAAAACAAGCGGTAATTGGGGAAGCGGCCTGGCTTTAATAGGCCCCAAAGGAGATACTGGTGCACAAGGCATGAAAGGGGATACTGGTTCTCAAGGTGTTCAAGGTATTAAAGGCGATACAGGAGATACCGGTGTACAGGGACCTCAAGGTATACAGGGAGAAAAAGGCGACAAGGGTGATACCGGAGCACAAGGTCTTACTGGTAGCCAAGGACAAAAGGGGGATAAAGGAGATCAGGGCGATATAGGGCCTCAAGGTCTAATAGGAGCTACGGGTGCTAAAGGGGACAAGGGCGATATAGGGGACCAAGGGATTCAGGGGTTACAGGGGCCTCAAGGAGGAATAGGCCCCAAAGGAGACAAAGGCGATCAAGGAGATACAGGGCCGCAAGGACTTACCGGAATAAATGGTACGAATGGCTTTAATAGCTTAACAAAGATTACTAATGAATCTATTGGTATAAACTGCGTGAATGGTGGACAAAAAGTAGAATCAGGCTTAGATATCAATAGTAACAACATATTGGATGCAGGTGAAATTTCTTCTACTTCTTTTGTTTGTAATGGAATACAAGGACCCACAGGAACGAATGGTATCAATGGATCAAATGGTTATAACAGCCTAACAAAAACTACCGCTGAGCCATTGGGTGTAAATTGTGTTAGTGGCGGACAGAAGATTGAATCTGGCCAGGATCTCAACCGGAACAACATTCTGGATGTTGTTGAAATCACTTCTACCTCTTATGTCTGCAATGGTGCACAAGGTCTGGTTGGTGCTACAGGGTTGAAAGGAGATAAAGGAGATCAAGGTATTCAAGGTTTTATAGGATCAACAGGATCGAAAGGCGATAAGGGGGACAAAGGAGATACTGGCCTGCAAGGAATACAAGGAGAAACTGGGCCTCAAGGACAAAAGGGGGATACAGGTGATACAGGGCTACAAGGTCCGCAGGGTCCTGTTGGAGCTATAGGGTTGCAGGGACCAAAAGGAGATCTCGGTAATATAGGTCCACAAGGGATTCAAGGAGAAGTAGGCCCGATTGGTGCTACTGGTCCACAAGGATCTCAGGGCACAAAAGGAGACAAAGGAGATAAGGGGGATACAGGTGATGTAGGCCCACAAGGACCTCAAGGCTTGCCGGGACTTGCCGGCACAAATGGTATAAATGGCTACAATAGTTTAAGTAAAACTACTTTAGAAGCAGCAGGCGTAAATTGTGTCAGTGGCGGACAGAAGATTGAATCCGGCCAGGATCTCAACCGGAACAACATTCTGGATGCTGCTGAAATTATTTCTACTTCTTATATATGTAACGGTTTGCAAGGCCTGGTTGGTGCTACAGGGTTGAAAGGAGATAAAGGCGATATAGGTGTCCAAGGCCCACAAGGTATTAAAGGGGACAATGGCGACACCGGACTACAGGGGCCTCAGGGCATACAAGGAGTAAAAGGAGATCAGGGTGATGTTGGGGCACAAGGGCCAAAAGGAGACAAAGGGGATATTGGTACACAAGGACCTCAGGGCTTGCAAGGTATAGCTGGTGTAGGTGGCACCAATGGAATTAGTAGTTTAAGCAAAACTACAGCCGAGCTTTCAGGCGTAAATTGTGTGAATGGCGGACAGAAGATAGAGTCAGGTTTAGATATAAATGCGAATAATATCTTAGAGTCAACCGAAGTTAGTTCTACTACCTATGTGTGTAATGGTACAAACAATATTAATTCAGCCGGTACAGGTATCAACATCAGTGGAGGGGTTATTTCAAACTCAGGTGATACCAATGCCGCTGATGATATAACTACATCCTCAACAGCAGGAGGCGACCTGTCGGGCACATTCTCAAATCTACAGCTAAAATCAAACGCTGTTACTACAAATGTGATTGCAAATAATGCGGTGACAGTTAGTAAAATCGGTACAGCAGGCCTGTTTGATGGAAATAAGGTATTAACTACAGATATTTTAGGCAACCCTTACTGGGGCGTTTTTCCTACGTTAGGAGGAGACATTACATCTGTTAATGCCGGTACTGGCTTAACTGGAGGAGCGTTAAGCAATGATGCCACTCTCTCCATTGCTCCTGGGGGAGTAGGCACTACACAGCTTGCATTAAATGCGGTTACTACCAATCAGATAATGGATGGTACAATCAGCACCAATGATTTAGCAGATGGCTCTGTAACTGCTGTTAAAATTCAGAATGGAAATGTGTCTGCTGCAAAGATCAATGCAGATGTGGCCGGTAATGGTTTAGGTAAAAATGGAACAGATGAGAGTCTGGAAGTAAATGTAGCCGCTTCAGGAGGCATTGAAATAGTTGCCGACCAACTGCAATTAACGAATGTAGGTACATCCGGTACCTATGGAAGTTCCACACAAGTGCCTGTACTAACAACTGATTCGAAAGGTAGAGTAACGAATATTACCAATACAACTATTTCAGCATCAGGAGATGTAACAGGAAATTTAAATTCAACTACTGTATCCAGGTTACAAGGCAGGCCTGTGGCCAATACGGCACCGGCAACTAACCAAATTTTAACCTGGGATGGCACTCAATGGGCACCTCAAACTTATATTACCGGCACTCTAAATGGTGGTACTACTAATTATATTCCTAAGTGGACTTCTTCAACTACGTTATCATCTACTTCTCAAGTTTATGATAATGGTACCAATGTAGGTATTGGAACCAATACACCAGGAACCAAGCTGGAAGTAGACGGTGCATTATCTGTAACTCCTGGTATAATTACTTCTGGCCTTTCTAGTTTTAATGTAATAGTCGGGAATAATACTTTTATAAAAATCACAGGTACTAATACCAATGATCAGAATGTTTCACTCGCTAACGGCATTAAGCCGGGGCAGATCTTGATTATTGCTGCGTATCAGACCAATGACAAAAAGCTTAAATTCAATGATAGTGGAAACTTAAATTTAGCCGGCGATAAGGATTTGAAACATGAAGAAACACTTACACTTATATGGGATGGTAATAAATGGTTGCAATTAAGTTATTCAAGTAATTGATTTAAAACCTTTAGCAACGCAGAATAAGAGCAAGTATGAAATTACGAATATATATATTTATACTGTGTATTTTAGAATCGGCTTTTGTACTGCCTTTGCAGGCACAAATGCTTACCAACAAAGGACAGTTGATTCATATAACTGCTAATACCATTGTGAGTGTGGATGGAAGC
Source organism: Rhodocytophaga rosea (assembly GCF_010119975.1). Taxonomy (GTDB): domain Bacteria; phylum Bacteroidota; class Bacteroidia; order Cytophagales; family 172606-1; genus Rhodocytophaga; species Rhodocytophaga rosea. Next base: position 1,438,814 of record NZ_CP048222.1, on the reverse strand, counting down.
GCTGTGAATGAAGGTACTTTTACCAATAACGGTGCACTTTCGGTTTCTGGTGACTGGGATAACCGCAGTGATTATAATCCTGGTACAGGTACATTTATTCTGAATGGAAATACTCAACAGGCTGTAAGACACAATAATCAAAATTTTTATAAGCTCCAGATAGCGGGCATGGGTGAAAAAATCCTGGAGAGTCATGTTACTGTTACACAGGAATTACAACTCACCAATGGATTAGTAACACCAGATCAGCAATCTGTCTTCCTGATAAAAGAAAAGGCTGTGATTAATGGCGGTTCCAATCAGTCATACATTAATGGAAGACTCTTTCAGGAAGGGACTGGCAATAAGTTTTTTCCTATAGGGAAAAATGGACGCTATAAACCAGTATTGTTAGATCAAATAGAAGGTGTTTCTCCGGTTGCTGGCTTCGAACTTTTTGAACCGAATTTACAGGCTCAACCTGGAGGCGACTTACAGGAAGTTTCCCAAATAAGGTATTGGCAACAAACTATGCTTTCGGGTATATTGAATAAAGCATTTATTACCCTAAGCTTCGATCAGACTGAAAACTTTGCCAATATAGATTCACTTGTAGTGGCAGAGGCAAATGGGCCGGGAGGCGTTTTTCGTAGTTTAGGAATGAGTAAAACAACGGGCAGTCTTGTAGAGGGAACTATTACCAGCAAACTTCCTATTAGTGGGAATTTTTTCTCAATAGGGGTGGCTCGTAATGAAGTTACCTCAAATCTGCTATTCATCCCAAATGCTTTTTCTCCCCTTGCCGCCCTGGAAGAAGACCGGGTGGTAAAAATTTATGGAAAAAATATTTCCCAGGAAAATCTGCTGTTCAGGATTTATAACCGGTGGGGCAACCAGGTTTATGAAAGTACTTCACTGGAAGAGCTATCCTCTAAAGGATGGAATGGTACGAATATGAATACGGGCGCCACAGAAAGTAGCGGGGTATATACCTACACGTTGCAGGGGAAATTTAATACCGGAAAATCATTTAAAAAAGTAGGGACTATTTCACTAATTAAATAGGCGTATGCAAAATTTTACCCATTGGTTGAACTGCATTTCTTGCTATTTGTGCTCAATGGGATACATACAACCAAAGCAGTTATGGTATGTACTTTTGTTTATTCCGTATCTGTCAAGCGCCCAGGATGCTCATTTTTCACAATATTATGCCTCTTCTACCTATTTAAATCCTGCCTTACTTGGTGCTGAGAAAGATATCTGTTTTGGAATTAACTACCGTTCTCAATGGACCAGCATGGGCACTCCTTTTACTACAGGGCAATTTTCTTTTAGTATGCCGGTAGGCAAAAACAGCCCTGTAGATATACATCGCAATGGAATAGGAATCTCTGCATATACAGATGTGGCCGGAGAAAGTAAACAGTTTAAAACAAATGGGGTATACCTGTCTTTTGCCCATGATCTGGTGTTCGGGAAAAAGTATAACCAGATCGTTTCTTTCGGAGGGCAGGCCGGATTTATTCAAAAACGGATCAGTTACAATCATCTGCAATGGGGTTCGCAATATGATCCTGTCATGGGATTTAATCCTGGTTTGGTTTCCAGTGCCAGCCAGTTTTCAGACCAGCTTACAATGCCGGTAATCAGTTATGGAATAATGTGGTATTACAATCCGCGTAAAAACTTTTCCTATACTGATTCAGGCAATAGTTTCAGTAGTTTTTTAGGTTTTGCGGCATCTAATTTAAACAGGCCCAATGAATCGATGCTGAAAAGCGAATCAAACCGGTTGCCTGTGTTATATAAGCTGCATGGAGGAGCTGAGTGGAAACTATCTCAAAGCTTTTATATTTCTCCCAATTTTTTAGCCATGCGGCAAAACAACGCTACTCAGGTTAATATAGGGTATTATGTTACCTATACCACTCATAGTGGAAAGGCTATAAATGTTCCATACAATTTTATGCTGGGTGGATGGTATAGGGTAAAGGATTCCTTTATTTTTTCAACAGGTGTACAAGTGAAAAACTATTCTTTCGGTTTTAGCTATGACATGAATATTTCGTCTTTGCGCTATTATACACGTTCCAGAGGTGCCTATGAAATTTCTATTGCCTATAGAATTAACAAAGAATCTCAAATCCGAAGGTATTCAACGCCCCTGATGTAAACTGGTAACAGGAAAATTCTATTCAAGCAAAATATAGATTATATATTAAGTTACATAGTACAATGAAAAGTAGAGCAGCTATCTTCCTAATGTACCTGATCATCTGGATCAGCAGCTGTATCTTTTCTTTTCCTTCTCTGGCACAATCTTCCCCATCCAAAAAAGTGCTGAAGCAACATCTGCTTCATGCAGATTATTACTGGCAGCATGAATTGTATGCGGAAGCTGCTAAATATTACGGAATTGCTTCCAGAATAGCCCCGGATGATTCTTATATAACCTACCATCTGGCCCAATGCCACCGGCATTTATTCGATTACAAGTCAGCAGAAAAAGAATACGGCCAGGTGTACTACTCGGCTGCCCAAAAATATCCTGAGGCTTTGTTTTATTATGCCTTGATGCAGAAGTTTAATAAGAAATATGTAGAGGCGATAAAAAACTTTGATTCTTTTATAGAAAATGCAGTAGTAAATGAAGCGTTTGATCCTGTAACAAAAAGCAAATTAATCGATAGAGCAAAACTTGAAAAAGCAGGCTGTGCGTTTGCCTTTGCACAGTTGTTACTTCCATGGCGAGAGTTTAATTTTTCCCAATTACCTAAACCGGTAGTATCCGATTTTCACGATTATGCTCCCATTATAGTTGAAAACGACAGTGCCCTTATTATTACTTCCGGCAGGGAAAATACTACGGGGAAAATAAAAGACATCAAACTTGGGGAATATCTTAGTGATATGTACCGCTTTCATGTAGATTCAACCGGCTGGAATAAAACCATCAATAATGACCAGTTTGAGGCCATAAATACACCATGGGGGGATGGCACAGGCACATTTAATGCTTCGAAAGATAAGTTCTACTTTACAAGCTGTTATGAAGAAAATTCTTCGTGTAAAATATATCTTACTACCCTGCAAAATGGTGTATGGACTAAACCAGTGAAATTAAATACGCAGGTTAATCTTACTGGTTTCGATTCCCGGCAGCCTGCTTTATCCCCCTCAGGCGATACTTTATATTTTGTTTCTAACCGTCCGGGTGGATTCGGTTTGAATGATATATGGATGAGTGTTTCCAGGAGAAATGAGAACTGGAGCCAGCCAGTGAATGTAGGAAGTAAAATTAACACACCTCAGCAGGAATTATCACCTTATTATAATGCCGTTGAAAATAAGCTTTTCTTTGCTTCTGATGGACACATTGGCCTTGGAGGATTAGATATTTTTATGGCAGACGGGCCAGATAAAGAAGTGATAAATATGGGCTTCCCTATCAATTCCGATAAGGATGATTTCTTTTTTATAATGGGTACCACAACTGGGTATTTGTCATCCAATCGTTCGGGCACTTATGGCAATTTTGATATATACTCTTTTAAAATCAAAAGCAGCGAAACGGTTCTGGCTTTAATCAACAGAAATCTTTTAGAGAAAAAAATAGATTTATCATACCTGGCTTCATTTAACCTGGATTATCTTCCGGAAGAAGATAAGTTAGCTGTAGACAGAATTGTATCCCGAAAAGAAGCAGGCCGCCTGTACAAGAAAGATTTACCTTTAGATAAAGAAGATGCTTTCTTTTATGCACACTTATCTACCGAAGAAAAACAAAAAATTGAACGGATGGTAGACCAACGGATAAATCAATTAACAGAATCCGATCTATCCGTATTGAGAGGGCAGGATGAATTTTATTATCAAAATTTAGCAACAGAAGATAAGGAACGAATAAATAGGATGACCAAGGCATTTCTCCAGGCAAAAATCAGTAATCAGGATATTGTGCTTACTGATGAGGATGCCTTCTACTATCAAAAGCTAAGTTATGAAGATAAACAGCGGTTAAACAGAGTAATAGCCTCCCGCATCCATGAAGAAACTGATCCATTAGTAGACCCTACTAGCTTATCAACAGAAGACCGTTTCTATTATGAGAAATTACCTGCAGCTGAAAAGGAAAGAATTAACCGGATGATAGCTGCAAAAAAAGCCCTGCAAGAAAGTGGCGAAGATATCGCTCTTAATGAAGAGGATTCATTTTACTATACCCATCTTTCGGAAGAAGAGAAAAAAATTGTTAACAGAATTATTTCTACCCAGCTAACGAATGCAATTGCCAGTTCAGATGTAAGTTCATTACGTGAGCAAGAACAGTTTCAGTATCAGCAATTGCCTGTCAATGAGAAAAATCAGATAAGTTCTCAACGTTCCAGATTTAAAAATGGCGAAAAAATAAACGCTCAAGATGCCTCATTAAATAATTTCTCTATGGGAGATTATAATAATGTGAGTATTAGTGGAAAACTGATGGAAACGGCAACCCGATCTCCGGCTGCCGGAATAATGATTCCCTTGGTAAATGAAAAAGGTTCTATTATAAAAATGATAAGAACTGGCGAAGATGGAAGCTTTAAATATACGAATCTGCCATTAGATGAGAATTATAAAATACTCATAGAAACTCCTTCCAGCAATATTGCTGAGCCTTCTAAATATTATGTGGAAGACCTGCAAGTAATAGGCTATGAAGAAGCTCCTATTTCAATTAATTTAAAAAACATTTATTTTGATTTTAATAAATATGCACTTAGAAAGGAATCTATAGATATTTTAGAAAAACTGGCAGACTTTTACCACCGGTTCCCGGATATACAAATAGAAATCCACGCTTATACGGACAGTATTGGCTCAGATGCATACAATTTAGTATTAAGCAGACAAAGAGGGGAAGCCGTGTTAAATTATCTGCTACAGAAAGAACTTCCTTCCCATGTGTTGGTAGTGAATGCCAGAGGAAAAAGCAATCCTGCAACTTCAAATGAGGATTCCACTGGAAGGCAAAACAATCGGAGAGTTGAATTTTTGATCAAAGGAGGCCCCTTATTATATAATCAAGATTTAAAAACTTACATTTTACCAGCAAGAACCAGTTTAGAAAGTATTGCCAGGGAAACTGGAATGACTGTTAAAGAATTGCAAGAACTCAATAATCTAACCTCTGATTTCATAGAGCCTTATCAACCTATCAAAGTAAGGATTTCTAAAAAAAGTGAAACATCAGGCTTTACTAAAAATAAGAAATCCTCCCCGGAAAAATAATCCTACGACTATCTGGCACTGATACATTACATGAGCTTTTATGCCATAAATCAATGCTTTTGTTGGTTTGTATAAGATTTTTTTAATTTCAAGCGTGATTAGATTTTAAATAAACCTTATTCTTTTATAAAAGAAAGAATCCTTTTGTTAAAGGAGAAGATTTTTGATGAAATATACTGGTATTAGTAAATGGTTTGTTTTTATACCTATATTCTTTATGGGTATGATGCCTTATTGGGCAAAATCACAAGGCCATGATATTAAATTTAAGCATATCCTTCAGGAACAAGGTTTATCGCACAAAAATGTACTATGTATTTTACAGGATAGTAAAGGCTATATCTGGTTTGGTACAAAAGAAGGATTAAATGTATATGATGGCTATTCAATAAAGGTATATCTACATGATTCTTTAAATACCGAAAGTTTGTCGAGTAATCACATTCAGGCTTTATTTGAAGATAGAGATGGATATATCTGGATAGGAACCTATGATGGCGGCTTAAACAGGTTTGATAGAAGAACAGGTAAATTTAAGATTTACTCCTACCGGGAATCTGCAACAAATGGGTTGAGTTCAAACAATGTTTGTACCATTCTGCAGGATAAGACAGGGAATATCTGGATTGGTACCTTTGGAGGAGGACTTTGCAAACTGAATCCCACCAACAATACCTTCAAGGCATATCAAACTCAACCTGATAACCCTCAAGGCTTAAGCGCAAATTCTGTTTTTTCCATTTATGAAGACAATGCAGGTATACTGTGGCTAGGTACTTTTGGGGGAGGGCTCTGCCAGTTTGATCCAAAAAAAGAACTTTTTTCAACCTACTTCTACAGCAGTAACGATGCAAAAGGGCTCGATATCTATTCAATCTTTGGAGACAATTCAGGAAGCTTATGGATTGGAACCAATGGAAGCGGTTTATACAAATTAAATAAGCGTACAAAACAGTATAAAATCTATCGACATCAGCCCGAAAATAGTAAATCATTAAGCAATAATTATGTACAGGCTATTCAACAGGACGCATTAGGGATACTTTGGATTGGTACAAAAGGAGGTGGTTTAAATCGGTTTGACCCGAAAAAAGAGGAATTTACTTCCTATACGCATGATCCCTTTAAGTTCCTCTCAATCAGCGATAATACAATCAATACGCTTTATCTGGATCAGGAGAAAAATTTGTGGATAGGTACCCAAAGTGGAGGGGTAAATAAATTTGAGACGCAGAATCTTGCCTTTACAACCTATGCAAATGATGCTGGCAGTACCCAAAAATTTATAGCAGGTTCAGTTATATCGTTATATGAAGATTCTAACAAAACGCTCTGGATTGGTACGTTCGGTGATGGCCTGTATCTCTATGACAAACAATGCGAAAAATTTACATTATTTAAAAGCAAACTTGCTGATTTTGGCAGCTTAAATCAAGACATTGTAACGGCAATTTGCGAGGATAATGCCGGAGATATGTGGATAGGTACTTCTGATAATGGTTTATACAGATATACACAGCGCACAAAAAAGCTCTTGGTTTATCAAACAGATCTGTTTGCCAATAATCCTGCCATGCTGAGCAGCAATTCAATAGAAGCCTTGCTAAAAGACAGGATAGGTAATATATGGATAGGAACGTATGATGGTGGATTATGTAAGTATAATCCAGAAGCAAATCAGTTTACCAGCTATCAGCATGACCCAACCAATGCTAGATCTATCAGCAGTAATACCATTAAAGTCATTTACGAAGATAAAGCTGGCAATTTGTGGATTGGTACAAAGGATTCAGGCATAGCTAAGTTTGATCCCTCCACTCAACAGTTTACTAACTATAAGCGGACGCTTAAGGAGGGAAATGGATTAACAAGCAACTATATTACAGCTATTTCAGAAGATAAAGAAGGCTTTATCTGGATTGGTACTTTTGATGGAGGTCTTAATAAATTCGATCCAAAAACTAAGACTTTCGAAACATTTACTGATAAAAAAGGACTGCCAAGCAATAATATTTGTGGGATATTAATAGACACTACTGGAAATATATGGATAAGTACTACTAAGATGCTTTCCAGATACAGTGCTGCTACCAATAATTTCAGACATTTTGCTGCTGATGACGGATTGTATAACGATGAATTTGTACAACGCTCTTACCATAATAGCAAAACAGGAGAGTTATATTTTGGGGGGTTAAATCATTTTATAAGTTTCTATCCGGATCATATACTCGACAATAAGTACATTCCGCCAGTCTATATTACTGCTTTTAATCTTTTTAATCAAAAGAAGGTACTTGAAAAACCAATCTGGGAAACCAAGGTTATTGAACTAAAGCATGACGATAATTTCTTTTCATTTGAGTTTGTTTTGTTAAGTTACCTAGATGCTGACAAAAACCAATATGCGTTCAAAATGGACGGTATTGATAAAGAATGGAATTATGTAGGAAATCAGAGAAGGGCAACTTATACCAACTTAGATGCAAAAGAGTATATTTTCAGGGTGAAAGCAGCTGATAAAAATGGGGTTTGGAATGAGAATGAAACCACTATTAAAATCATCATTCACCCTGCCTGGTACAACACATGGTTATTCAGAATAGCATTTGTAGCTACCATTGTAGGAGCCAGCTTTCTATATTATAGAGCAAGAATTAATTCCATTGAAAAGCAGAAAAAAATCTTGGAAGGGCTAGTCTTAGAACGGACCGCAGAGTTAATTCAGAAAAATGAGAAAATAGAAGCTCAAAAAAATAGCATTGAGGTAACAAATGCAAGCTTAGTAGAGGCTCATTATATAATTGAAGAACAAAATGAAGAGCTTAAAGCTATAAATAATGAATTAGAGAGCCGGGTAAAACAAAGAACCAGAGAGTTGACAGAAACGAATGAAGAGTTAATAAAGAGTAATCAGGAGTTAGATATGTTCATATATAGAGCCTCCCATGATATTAGAGGTCCTATTGCTAGTATTTTAGGCTTATGTAAAGTAGCACAATTAGATATAAAAGACGAGACGGCATTAATGTATATAAAAATGCTGAATGAAAATTCAGAACAAACCAATAAACGGCTGCTTCGGATTTTGAGCATTTATGATGTTAGAAAAACCGTAATCCGGCCAAAAGAAATAGCTTTACAACCATTTGTATCAGATGTTATTAATTCTTTTAATAATTTGGATGGTTTTTCAGATATCAGGTTTGATCTTTCAAAGATCAAAAATATTTCTCTGATGACAGATGAACTTCTTCTTCGGTCAGTATTACATAATTTAATCGAAAACGCCATATTATACCGCAACCAATCCTCTGATTCACACAACATAAATATAGCTGCTTCTGAAGTAAATTCCCAGAATATATGTATTCAAATCAGCGATAATGGTATAGGTATCCCCAAAGAAGTGCAAGGCAAATTATTTACTATGTTTTTTAGAGGAACATTTCATACAAGTGGCGTAGGACTTGGCTTGTACATTTCAAAAATTATTGTTGACAAATTGAAAGGCAAAATTTACTTACAGCCGCAAAATAAACAGGGAACAGTATTTGAAATTCAACTTCCAAAGCTGTTAGTTTTTTAAAAGAATTTTAGGAGAGAGACTGTTCCAAAGCTAAATACACCGTTTTCAGCACAGCTTGATCATCAGGAAAGACCAGCTTATTACGGGTGTATTTGCGAATCATACTGTTTAAGCTCTCGATGATGTTAGTAGTGTAGAGCAAGCGGCGGATTTCCTGTGGGAAGTCAAAGTACACACTGAGCCTGTTCCAATTGGTAAACCAACTTTTAACTACCTGTGGATACTTTTTATTCCATTTCTCCTCTAATTTCAACAGGTGAGTTTCGGCTACTTCCCTAGTAGTTGCCTGGTAGATAGGATATAGGTCCTGAGCAAATTCCTTACGCTCATCAAATGCTACATAGGCTAAGGAATTACGGATCTGGTGACAGAGACATACCTGTACCAGGCTGTGAGAGAAAGTAGCTTCCACTGCCTCAGGCAACCCAACTAAATTATCGGTAGCGGCTAAGATAATATCTCTTACCCCTCGCCCTTTCAAGTCAGTCAGTACTTGCAGCCAAAAGGAAGCAGCCTCAGTGGCCGATAGCCACTGAGGCTGCTTCCTTTTGCCTTCCGCATTCAGGCCAATGGCTAAATAACAGGACTTACAGATCACTTTGTGTTCCTGCCGGACATGAAAACGTAAAGCATCTAGCCACGGACCCAGCGATAAACCCTGTTTAGGTCCGCATTAAATATACCGGCTGTAAAGGGCGTTGTTGCCATTCGGTGACTAGATTGACAATGCGGGAAGTAATTCGGGAGACAGTCCCTTCAAGTAATTCTACCCCATATAATTCTTTGATCTGTTGTTCAATATCGCGTGTACTCATTCCCTTACTATACAAGGAAAGTACCGTATCTTCTACTTTGGTTAAAGCTGTCTGGCGCTTTTTTACAAGCTGTGGCTCAAAACTACCTTCCCGGTCTCGAGGTACCTGCAAGTCTAATTTGCCATAGGTAGTCTTGAGTTGTTTCTCTGTCTTGCCATTACGGTAGTTGCCATCAGCCACAGGCTTGCGTGCATAACGGCCATAGCCCAGATGTTCATCGAGTTCACCTTCCAGCATCTGATTCAAAGCCTGCTTGTATAAATCAGTGAAGAATTGAGTCAGATCCTGTTCACCCTTAAACTGGGAGAGAAATTCTTTGGTAAGGATTGGTTTGTCAGCTTGCATAGGTAGTGTTGGTTTGGATAATGAATTTAACTATTTTTCATTTTCCACACTTCCTGTAACACTCTCCCTCCCAAAATCAGGATAGAGCTAAAAAATGGAGAAATCGGGCGTAATTGGCATTGTGTTGCTACCTGATCCGGGTTAACTCTGCTAACGAACTATCAGGCCGGAAGTGATTATATTCCTCCCGCCATTGCTCAATCTTTTCCTTGGCATCTTCCAGAGACAAAAAACAAAGGGTACTTAAACACTCATCCCGGAAGCTACCAGACTTACAATAAAACTGTGGACAATAAATTAAGCGAACCTGTCGACTTCCTTATTTTCTATCCCAGAAGAGCGAAAGTATAGCTATACTTTCGCTCTTCTGGGATATCATTTATTTACAATTGTATTTATTCGAATGAGCCTAGTATGGCCTCCACATGTTCGTTAATAGATTTTTCTTCTAACAACTCCCACCTGGTATAAGTATAGTTGCCACTGGTAGAAACCTGTTTTTTATTTAGTGGCTGCAAACCACTCATACCTATATACCAGCTCTCTTTTTCATCCGGCTCTGGTTTATACCTAAATTTGTAGATATACAAGCGGCCTTTTGTACCATCAATCTCAGTTTCTCTGGATTCCAGCAATACCACTTTATCCGGTTCACCTCCTTCATCCTCATATACTAAGTAAGAGATCAGGCTATTCTGGGCAAAATACTCCTGATTGAGATATTTGGAAGGAAATAAATCCAGCCGCTTGAGAGAAGCTAACCTATCATAGAGTGACAGACAAAGGGATTTATTTGCTGCAATTTCTGCCAGACGTTTCTTACTAACAGGTTTATTCTGTTTCAATAGCGCCATTGCCGCTTCCAGGGCCAGGTCATCATATGGGCTTGTTGTCATTTGGGTAAGTAATTGCTGGCTGGCTGGATCTTCCGGAAAGTTCCCTAATAACCTCGCAAGCATCTCCAAGGTATAAGCATCGCTGTAATAGGAATCTTCCTCATTACTGGCCTGCATATGTTTAGAAAATCTGGTTTTTCCATCTGCTACCATTGGCTCACGGAAAGAAAGTATGTTTTGTGGCTTAATGAGGCTGCTGTCACAGAGAGAATTGGCAAAGCGGTACAAGGAGGAGGTAAAAGCCGGATACTTGTATAAGGCCATAATTCTGGGAAACATCACTTTGCTTGGTGCCAGGGAATCGCCCAGGTTATAGAATAAAGGTACATTCCGTTCAATCTTTGGCGTTTTATTCAGAATCAGGTCTGTAAACAGTGTGAGCGATTCTTCAGCGTTCATATTGGTAAGCACCCGTAAAGCGGCTATCTGTAGTTGTGACTGCGATTCAGCTAATCTATTGTAAAAAGTTTTAATAAAAGGCAAAGTGGTTGCATCACTAATTTCAGATAGTGCATTTAATAACAAAAGCTTTGTACTGCCATATTGCAAGGTATCATCCGGATAAGACTTATTTAGCGCTGTGTACAGCGCAGAAAGATCTTTTTGAACAAACTTAAAATCAGAAATGGCATCACTGGCTTCCTGATGAAGGTCCGGATTTTGCGACTGTAGATCTGCAAAAAGTTTATCTGCTTTCTTCGAAAAGATATTGCCGCTCACATGAGCTTTATCTATTGTAAATCCATCAAAAAAATGATTTACTTCCGCAGAGAACACACTCGATGCAGGTACATAGATCATTAATTCGTACAGGTTGCTGCCGGAAAGAATGAGTTTGGTACGTTTTACGGTATGATTGCCTTTTTTCTGGATGATTAATTCTTTGGCTGGTGCTCCATCTATGGTAAGCGGGGTTTCGCTGAGTAAAGAATCATTTTCTTCTATGCTTGCCTCCACTAATTGTTTGAAATATTCAGTTTCATTGCCTGCTTCATAATAATCTGAATACTTGCTACGGCTCATAAAGTAAGAGAGGCTTGAATGCGGATCTTTGCTGACATAATGAGAAGAAATAAAGCCATTTCCCATAAAATGAGTAGTATCAGTGGTGTTAATAACTTCTCCGGGAAATTTGATGGCAAACCTTTTATCGCTGGTATACGCCTGCCATAATGGTGATTTAAAACTGGTAAAAGAAAAGGAATTCAGAAAGGTTTCGGCTTCAGATTTTAAGCTTTCTTCATTGGGTGGAGTAGTGACAATCAGGTAATATAGCCGGCTTCCTCTCAGGTAGGTCCGGCAGTAGTACATCAGGTTTGGAGATTGTATCGTAAATGCTTTGCCAGGAAATGCTTGAAGGTTGATATCCCGTTTTTCAATTAACTTACCTTGTCCACGTTCAGCTGCCAAATTCATCACACCATCCAGATAAAGACTGTCGTCCAGAATGACATAGCTGGCACTAAAATCATTGACAATAGAGAGATAGCCAATGCCTTTCTGCTGGTCGGTGCCGGAAAAAATGGTCTGAAAAGATTTAATTCCTTCCATGTTTTCCATATCCTGCTCCCGGCTTTGTTTGGTAAGACTTACCGGGGTATTGATTTTAAAAGCTGCCAGTGGGTCGGTAAACTCTTTCCAGTTTGACTTTGCAAAATCCTGCAAACGGAAGGAATTAAAAAAACGGACAGCTTCCTGATTATGGAGCTGTTCCCTGGCACCGCTTATCATTTGCATGTACACATTATTTCGCCGTAATATGATCCGGCAACGCATATAGGCAGCTTCTTTTCCATCAAAAAACTCTACTTCCCGCCCAGGATAGGTATCAAAGGTGATTTTGCTCTCCTTGAGCAATTTTGAATTTTTGTTTTGCGCCATCCCATCGATCATTTTCCGGAAAAGTTCATCTTGCTGGGAAGGCTTTACCTGGGTAGGTATAGTAATAGCGGCACTGTAGTATACCATTCCTGAAGCCAGATCAGGCAGCATATACATCGTCATTATTTTAGAGGCTTTATCTGAGTCTATATCATAGGGGAAAGGCTCGGCTGGCATATCAACTGCATAGGCATTTTCAGCAGAAGTAAACGTATGCCATTTTTCTTGTACTGCTTTCTCTTTATAGCTGGCAGCCATTCCCGTAAAAGTGGCTTTTACTGGTGTAAGCGTAAATCCTTTTTTCTGCAATAACTTTATCATTCCATCATCCCCGGGCAGGTGAGCAGCGCCAACCGCTGTAAAAGTAGCTTGTTCCCGGATATGTGCCGTTAATCGTTCAACCATAGCAATATTACGCACAGTAAGTACCTTGTACCGGCGCTGATCGAATGTACTATTCGGATAGATCGTGGCATAGAGCTTATCTACATCTCCGGAATGATACATTTTTATCATATTTTCCAGAAACTTGGCTTCATACGACTTATCTAATTTGGTCCGCATCGTTTTTACCTGTTCTTTCAGGCTGGCATAGTCATCAAAGGGGCTGGTCTGATCTTGGAGTTTTTCTAATCCAATAAGCTTTTTGTCCTGCTGCCTGGCTAAGCGGTACAGGTAGGCATCCAGAAACGTAGTTTTGTCCCCTTTACGGGGAACTACTACCGTTTTGTCGAGGATCATATTGATAAGCCAGGGTTGCTTGGATTTTAATTTTCCGATAGACAAGCCTGCCTCATCCTGTAAGCGCTTATCCAGTAATTCATATTCTTCACTGGTGAGCATCTGCCTGAGCTTATCTGTGGTGTCTGTCGAAAGAAATCTGGTGAATAATGCCCTGATAATGCTGTCTGGTAATATTTCCATGGCAAAAGCCGGGCATTCATCCAGTTTCACCAGCACAGAATCGCTGAAATCGAACACCCGTTTATCTTTCAGGTGCATGGTTCCAAATAAATAGGAAGGTTTTTTCAGGCCATTTCCTGATATTTTCCAAAGCAGGTTATAGTTAGATCGACTTTGCTGGGAGAATGCCTGGATAGAAAAAAAACAGATACAAATAATTGTAAAGCAGTACGTAAAACTCCGGTACATAAAAGGCAAGTATATGTATTGAATATATGGGTATAGGTAATATTAGCCATATTATGGCTAAGGCGCATTTTCAGGTAGAAGAATGGATGTATGATTTGCGTGCTATATTACTTGAGAGGCAGAATAGAAAATAGAAGAGCAGCCGGGAAATGGCTGTGGGATAAATAGTTTGATTTTGTGGCTGAACTGAGCTTGCCTGATACAGCTAAATGAGGGAAAATACGGGATGAAATATTTAGTGAAAAAGTAAATTTTAATCCTCCTTAAAATTATTATTCCAGCCCTCCTTACTAGTAAGAAGAGCTGGAAAATTGCTTATTAACGCTGCTTTAAAATTTATTAAGGCAACATCTGAGCATCATTTCAATTCTTTCTTGAAAAAATCAACGGTACGTTTCCAGGCAAGTTCTGCCGCAGCTTTGTCGTAACGGGGGGTAGTATCGTTGTGAAAACCATGGTTGGCATTCTCATACATATAGGCTGTAAAGTCTTTTTTATTGTCTTTAAGTGCTTTTTCGTAAGCCGGCCAGCCTTCGTTCACCCTGGTATCCAGAGAGGCATAGTGCAGCAGGAGGGGAGCTTTGATTTTGGGAACATCTTCGATTGCCGGCTGACCTCCATAAAATGGAACGGATGCAGCTAAATCCGGAATCCGAACAGCCATCATGTTAGCGATCCAACCACCAAAACAAAATCCTACTACCCCTACTTTGCCATTACAGTTTTTATGGTTTTTCAGATAGTCGTAGGCAGCAATAAAATCTTCCAGCATTTCATTCCGGTCCCGTTTACTTTGCAGTTCACGGCCTGCATCGTCCGTACCAGGATACCCACCCAGGGGAGTCAATGCATCAGGGCCAATGGAAATAAACCCGGCCAGAGCCGCTCTCCGGGCCACATCTTCGATATGCGGATTCAAGCCCCGGTTTTCATGCACCACTACAATGCCTCCAAGTTTCTTTTTTGCATCTGCAGGCATAGACAATAAGGCTTTGATGCTTCCGCCGCCTTTAGGAGATTGATAATTAATAAATTCTGATTTTAAGCGGGGATCATCTGCTTTAATCTGGATGCCTCCCTGGTAATCGGGCATGAGAAAACTCATCAGTGAGGCAACGGTTAGCCCTCCAACCGCATAGGCAGAAAGCTTATGGATAAACTCACGTCTGTCGACCCGGTTGTGTGCATAATCGTCATAGAGGTCAAATACTTCTTGTTTGATGTCTTCTTTTTTAATTTCGTTCATGGTAGTCTGATTGGATGTATTTAAATATTAAATATAACTAATTCTATATCATCGATTATACTTTTTGCAGAGAAAGCAACTGATTTTAGGTAATTGAACGAGTATGCTATCTAGCATAACTATTTAAATCTTTTTGTATAAAACAGGTATCAAAAGCCAACATATACAACTATAGTCTGCCTTTACAGGAATAAGCCTGAATAAAATGTATCTACAAGTTCAATAACGATTTTGTAGACATCTTGAATTTATTAATGAACAGGAAAACTTGTTCTACGTACTTGCGCTTGCTTCAAAGTTATCTGCTGGAATCAAGGCTCAAATTTGTTCTATTATTTTATAATAAAGACCGCTTTGCATAGCTATTTTCTCAAAAGAAGAATAAATTACCTGCCTGTTATAATGGCATTACAAATAATATTAAAGTCTCTTTCATGCATCAGTTCGCTAAACTCACCATTCTGCTACTCCTGGTTATTTTTTATATACAAGTCTTTGGGCAAAGCCAGCCATCTATCCAGCCTGTAAAAATTCAAGTGGATCTGAATAAAACGAAAGCAAAGATGGAGCCTGTATGGGCATGGTTTGGCTATGATGAACCCAACTATACTTATATGAAAGATGGCAAAAAGCTTTTGTCAGAGCTGGCCGCCTTAAGTCCTGTTCCCGTGTATGTTCGTGCGCACAACCTGCTGACCACAGGCGATGGAACAGCCGCGTTGAAATGGGGTTCTACGAATGCCTATACGGAAGATAAGAGAGGGCGGCCTGTTTACAACTGGACTATTGTAGATAGCATATTCGATACCTATATTAAACGGGGGATGAAGCCTATTGCACAGATCGGCTTTATGCCCCAGGCGCTTTCTATCAAGCCGGAGCCTTACCGCCACCACTGGCAACCCGGAAGGCCGTATAAAGAAATTTATACCGGATGGGCATATCCACCTAAAAACTATGATAAATGGGCAGAACTTGTCTATCAATGGGTAAAACATTGTGTAGAACGCTATGGCGAAGCAGAAGTACAAACCTGGCTATGGGAACTGTGGAACGAACCCAATATTGATTACTGGCAAGGTACGCCGGAAGAGTTTCACAAACTATACGACTATACAGCGCATGCTGTAAAAAGGGCTTGTCCCGGCGCTAAAATGGGAGGCCCGGATTCAACTGGTCCCCGCTGGGATAAAGCTGCCGCATTTCTGCAGAATTTTCTTGAACATTGCTTACGTGGGAAAAACTATGCGACCGGTAAAATAGGTGCTCCGCTTGATTTTATTGCTTTTCATGCCAAAGGTGACCCTAAAGTAGTAGATGGACATGTTCGCATGAATATGGGTGCTCAACTCAGAGATATTTCGAGGGGTTTTGAAATAGTAACTTCCTTTCCCGAATTAAAAAACTTGCCCATTGTAATTGGCGAATCAGATCCGGAAGGCTGTGCTGCCTGTGGTATGCAAACAAATCCGGAAAATGCGTACCGCAATGGCACTATGTATTCTTCCTATACAGCTGCCTCTTTTGCCCGAAAATATGCGCTTGCCGACCATTTTAAAGCCAACTTTAAAGGAGCCGTTTCCTGGTCATTTGAATTTGAGAACCAGCCCTGGTTTTATGGTTTCCGTGACCTGGCTACCAATGGGGTAGATAAACCAGTGCTAAATGTTTTCCGCATGTTTGGAATGATGCAGGGCAACCGGGTAGAAGTAAATAGTGAAGGTGCCTATACCTTAGAGCAGGCACGTGATTCAAGTATCCGGGGAAGCCGGCCGGATATTAATGCATTGGCAACGAAAGATACTGCGGCGGCTGCCGTCATGCTATGGAATTACCATGATGATGATATTTCTGCGCCAGCCCAATTTGTAGAACTACAGGTGAAAGGTTTAACAAGCAAACAGGTAATGGTCTCTCATTACCGGATCGACAGCCAGCATAGTAATGCCTATGAAATGTGGAAGAAAATGGGATCGCCCCAGCAGCCTACCGATATACAGATTAAAGAGCTGGAGAAGTCCGGCCAGTTACAATTACTTACCTCTCCTGAGTGGGTTAAAACAAAAAATGGCGTTATAGTATTTTCTGTGCCACTTCCTGGCCAGGCAGTCTCCTTGCTCAAGCTGGACTGGTAGCTTAATTGTTCCACATATCGGGTATGCGTTTGAATAGGCTTACTAAGGAGTACCCTTATGTCTTGTCCGTAATTCTTTCTTCAGAATTTTTCCCGTAGCACTCATGGGAAGAGAAGATACAAATTCTATCTGACGGGGATATTTATAAGAAGCCATATGTTCTCTGGCATATTCCCTGAGTTCATCAGCAGAGACTTTTTGGCCATCCTTGAGTACTACAAACGCTTTTATTTCTTCCCCTTGTTTCTCGTCAGGTATGCCGATCACGGCGATCAGAGAAACTGCCGGGTGTTTAATTAATATCTCCTCTACTTCCCTAGGGTATACGTTAAAGCCGCCCCGGATAATCAGATCTTTGGTGCGGTCTACAATAAAGTAAAATCCATCTTTATCCCTGGTGGCTATATCGCCGGAGTGCAGCCAGCCATCTTTTAAGGTTTCTGCGGTTTCTACAGGTTTGTTATAATAGCCTTTCATAACATTGTGGCCACGGTAGAGAAGCTCCCCTTTTTCACCCACGCCTACTTCCTTGCCAGTTTCATCCACTAATTTTACATCCACTCCCCAGACCGGCGTTCCAATAGACCCTGGTTTAGTGCCTACTTCTACCTGGTTAAAAGTGACCACCGGTGAACCTTCCGACATGCCATATCCTTCTAAAATAGGTACATTGAACCGTTTTCCGAATTCTTCCAATACTTTTACTGGCAAAGCGGCCCCACCAGAGCCGGCCAGGCGCAGATTCCCGGCTATTTTTTCATAATCGAAGCCTTCCTTGGTATACTGCAACAATCCCCAATACATAGTAGGTACGCCCATAAAAACGGTTATTTCATGCTTTTCGAGCAGCCCATACACAGTTTCAGCATCAAATCTGGGCAATAAAATGGCATGTACGCCCCGGTATATCCCCGCATTCATTAAACAGGTCATGGCGAAAATATGAAACAGCGGCAATACGATTAAGGTACGGTCATCGGCATGCAGCTTGAGAATATCTGCTGATAAAATGGCATTAAACATCAGGTTGGCATGTGTGAGCTGGGCTCCTTTTGGTTTGCCGGTGGTGCCGGAAGTGTATACAATGACGGCAGTATCTTCTGCTGCGGTCTGTACCGTATCAAAAGTGGGAGGCTGGGAAGCCATCAGATTTGCTAATGTTTGTGCGCCTTCTATGGAAGGGGCGTCGGCTGGTTTAGGTGTAATCTCCAGAAAATGACTGCAGGCAGGAGTCTTTTTAAACGCTTTATAGCCCATTTGCGCCATGGGAAGGTCAGGGGTTCCGGTAAAACAGAAATAGGCTTTTGCCTCACTATCCTGCAGATGATAGGCTATTTCATCTTCTTTAAATAACACACTCAGCGGAACAATAATAGCCCCGGCTTTTAATATTCCATAGTAGATAATGGGAAAATAAGGCAGGTTTAAACAGCTTATGGCTATTTTATCTCCTGTTTGTATACCTATATCTTTTAGGCCGCCTGCTACCTGATTAGCCGCCCCGTTCACCTGGGCGTAGGTTAAGGTAGTCTCTCTGAAAGTAAAAGCACTTTTGTGTCCGTAATTGAGGGCACTTGCTTGTAATAAGGTGGAAAGATTTAGCATATAGGGTCGTTCAGAGTGATATAAATAGTAGTAGAGGATTCCGCAAACAAGCTAATAACCCATACCAGCCTGATTCAATAGCAGCATTAAGCCTATATATTAGATAAAACTATCCGCATTTTCAATAGACAAAGCCGTAGAAAGCCAGTTATTATTTTAAAAATTATACAAATAGTACTATGTGAAGCTTCTGCAAACTGAAAGGAATTGTAAGATTATGACAGCTTAGTTACAGTAGCAATTTGGAGAATGCTGTAATTAGTTATTTTTGGTAGATATGTGGACTATAGAGTAATAGACATCCCGGAAAACTATCCATTTCCAAGTCCTACACTCCCTTATTCAGGTATACAATAAGATAAGGCACTATATGTTAAAGTGAGACTACTGGTAAAAATTAAATGAATCATCGGTCCCCTTATGGAAGGGAACAATCGTATTAAAATCCTGGTCCATCAGTATGACCCTTACCTTACTTTTAGCAGTCTCAAGTATGTATTCGTATGCTTGACTGGCACGAGTTCTGTCGGTAAATCTTAAATAGTTTTTTAGATTTCCATGCTCGTCTTCAACCTTAATATAATAAACAGTATAACTCATACGAATTAGATCATTTATTGAAACATAGAAGCTTTACTCATGATGCTTCCACATTTCTGTTAACAGTAATACTGAGTCTAGTGGTCATAATATGAATGCTTGTTAACAAAAATTATTGAAATGATTTAATTTCTCTCAAGTTCTTTATAGAGAATCATCTCAAATTCAAGTCTTTAATTTTTTGCTACAACAACAGACTCAGTTAGAAATAACACCTAATAAACAGGCATCTTCAAACTAAATTAGGTATTTTTTATTTTTTTGCTTATAGTTATACAGGTGTTTTTGTTTAAAATCCGTATAAATACTTATATCGCTTAGCAATAATTATTTGCTTCCTGTTCCTTAGGATTTTCTCCTCACAACTGCAAGTTTCTTGTTACCAAAAGATGAGCGAAATTTACTTTTTCAAGACATATACATTTATTAACATTATTACAGACTCTACCGTACAAAGAAGCTGTTTACACTTTATTAAGCCAGCTATGATCAAAGAATTACTTTCCTTGGCAAAGGGATTAAAGATGCCTGGTGCCTATTACCATGGTTGCCCGTCAGAGCTAATAACTATGGGAGACAACTGTATCTATACTATCACTAAACCATGCCTGTAGAATGAAGTTAATCTCTGCGTTAACACCGGAAATGCTTCATATCTTTGAAACCCTGCCGGATTTATATTTAATTCTTTCCCCGGACCTGCTTATTTTAACAGCCAGTGATTCTTACCTGGAAGCTACATTTACTCAACGAAATGCAATTGTAGGCAGGCATATCTTTGAGGTATTTCCTGACAATCCTCAAACACCTGAAGCAAATGCTGTTTTAAACCTGAGAGCTTCTTTGCTCGAAGTACTTGCTACTAAAAAGCCTCACCAGATGGCTATTCAACATTATGATGTACCCGATCCAAGCCAGAGAGAGAGATTTATTGAACGTTATTGGGCTCCTTTAAACACACCGGTACTTGATAAGCAGGGAGAGGTAAGCTATATTATTCATAAAGTGGTGAATGTTACCGAACAAGTGCTTGCCCAAAAGCAAATAAGGCAGGGGCAGATCGATGTGCAAATGTTAAATGAGGAATTAGAAACAACCAATGAAGAACTCAGAGCTACCAACGAAGAGCTTACAGGAGCAAAAACATTACTGGAAGGATTAAATAATGAGTTGGAGGCACGTGTGGAAGCAAGAACCAGAGAATTACAGCTTGCGCAGGCAGAAGCACAAAACCAGAGAGATCGACTGGAACGCTTGTTTATGCAGGCTCCTGCAATTATCTGCATCCATGGCGGACCTGATTTAATTTTCGAACTGGTGAACCCGGCCTACCAGCAACTGTTTTCCGGACGTGAATTGCTAGGTAAATCCCTGCTGGAAGCCCTGCCGGAACTGGAAGGACAGCCTTTGATGGAAATTATTCATCAGGTCTATCAAACGGGCCAATCCTATCAGGGCCAGGAAATGCTTGTTCCCATTTCCTCCTATCCGGGTGGGCCAGTGGAAGAACGCTATTGGAATTTTACCTATCAGGCTCGCCGGGATGCATACGGACAGGTGGATGGGATGTTGGTATTTTCGTATGATGTAACTGATCAGGTAGTAGCCAGGCGAAAGGTAGAAGCCAGTGAAAAGCAATTACGCCTGTTGACCGATGCCCTTCCGGTATTGATTAGTTACTTAGACAGAGAGGAGAGATACCAGTTTGCAAACCGGGCGTATGAGTCCTGGTTTCATATACCATCAGAATCCCTGCTGGGTAAGCCTGTACGTGAAGTGATTGGAGAGAAAGCCTACCAGGGTGTGAAAGAATATATACACCGGGCGCTTTCCGGAGAACGCCTGGACTTTGAAGCAAAAATGCCATACAGGGATGATTTTACAAAGTATATCTACACGAGTTATGTTCCTGATATTCAGAATGGAAATGTTGAAGGATTTTATGCCCTGGTTACCGATGTGACCGATACAATAGAGGCAAGAAAAAAGATAGAAGAAAGCGCTGCACAGGTTCGTTCCTTTGTGGAAAGTGCTCCCTTCCCGATTGGAGTATATGTAGGTAGAGAAATGCGCATAGAATTTGCCAACCAGGCCATTCTGGATGCATGGGGCAAAGGCAATGATGTTATTGGTAAACGTTATGCGGATGTATTGCCTGAACTGGAAAACCAGGAAATATTTAACCAGCTCGATGGGGTATATACTTCAGGTAAGGCTTTCCATGCCAAAAATCAGCGGGTTGATTTAGTCGTGGACGAGGAGTTACAACCGTATTATTTCAATTATAGCTTCACGCCGCTTTATGACTCACAGGGCAATATATATGGGGTAATGAATACGGCTGCGGAAGTAACTGATCTGGTTATAGCCCGGAACAAAGCCGAGGAAAGCGATTTGTTTGCACGTACACTCATTCAGCAATCTCCTGTTGCACAGGTAGTTTTTCAGGGAGAGGAGATGATTATTAGTACCGTTAATGAAAAAATGCTCGAATTGCTTGGCCGGGATGATTCTATTATTGGTAAGCCATTTATGGAAGCAGTACCTGAATTTCGTGCTACCCCCCTGATGGCCCACTTACGGGAGGTATTACAAACCGGACAAGCCTATTACCAAAGCGAAGAAAGACTGGAACTGATCCGGTATGGTCAGCCCTATACTGGTTATTATGAATATACTTATCAGGCGCTCATGAATACCAGGGGAGAAAAGTATGGCATCATCGTTACGGGTGCGGAAGTAACTTCTCAGGTAGAAGCCCGGAAAAAGATAGAAAAAAGTGAGCAGGCTGCACAAGAACTGGCTAAGGAACTGGCTGCCTCCAACGAGGAACTTGTAAGTGCTAATGAGGAAATCACTTCGATTGTAGAAGAACTGAGTATGGCCAATACCAGCCTGAAACGCACAAATGTAGATCTGGATAACTTTATATATACGGCTTCCCACGATTTAAAAGCGCCCATTTCTAATATCGAAGCTTTATTAGCTGCCCTGCTCCGTACCCTTCCTGCCGATAGCCTCTCTGCTGAGCGGACACAAAGCATTACCGGCATGATGCAGGATTCAGTGGAACGATTTAAAAAGACAATCGCCAACCTGACTGAAGTGGTGAAGCTTCAGAAGGAAAATAGTGGCGAAGCTGTACTAGTGGACCTTTCAGAGGTGATAAAGGAAGTATGTTTTGATTTAGATCCTCTCATAAAAACGGCAACGGCTCAGCTGGAAATAAATGTTACGGATTGTCCCTTCATTCGCTTTTCGGCAAAAAACCTTAGGTCAGTTGTCTATAATTTACTCTCCAATGCATTGAAATACCGTTCTCCCGACCGGATAGCAAAGATAAGCATTAGCTGCCAAAGTACGCTGCAGTTTAATATTCTCACCATACAGGACAATGGCCTGGGGATGGAAAGTGGACGGATAAGCCAGTTATTTACCATGTTCAAACGTTTTCACGACCATGTAGAAGGAACTGGCATTGGTTTGTATATGGTGAAGAAAATGGTAGAAAATGCAGAGGGAAAGATCGAAGTAGATAGTAAAGTAGATGTAGGTACTACTTTTAGGGTTTATTTCCGGAAATAATTTATTTTCCTGTCAGGAATAGTATTTTTGTTAAGTCATTAATATGTGTATCCATGAATAAACTTTCCTGTATCCTGTTAGTGGATGATGACAATATTACCAATTTCGCTAACCAAATGCTGATAGAAGATATGGAGATAACCGAGCAGGTGCTGGTTGCCTTCAATGGCCTGGAAGCTATTGAACTGATTAAAAAGCAATGTGAAGTAGACTGCTGTCCGGAGTTGATTTTGCTTGATATTAATATGCCTGTTATGAATGGGTTTGAATTTCTGGAAACCTACAAGGAACTTGAATTTGTCCATAAGCAGTCGGTGGTGATTCTCATGCTTACTACCTCTCTGAACCCTAAAGATGTAGAACAAATGAAGGAGGAACCTATTAAAGGATTCTTAACTAAACCGCTGACCGAAATAATGATCCGCGACCTGCTGCGAAAGCATTTTAACAGGGATTTATCGTAAAACCTGGGCATCTTCCCTCTCTCTTTCGAAAACTATTTTAATACAGCCAGTTACACAACCTATTCTTTTGCGTGAGCATCTGATAATGGAATTCCTTTCTTTAATAATTTTTGCAAGATTTGACTATTTTCATTGATCTCACCTGATTTCATTGCGTATATTGTCTGTAATAATGAGAAAATAGATTTTTGAAGAAAACCTGCCAGCTAAGGATTTTTTAAACTGAATGCATAGACTTAGCCCTATCTCGATTGAGGAGAGGAAGGGAGCATTTCCTGTATACAAGCAAGAGCATGTGCTGCTTTTGAAGTGCTTTAACGTGTTTTGGTATGAATCTTCTGGGTTCTTTAAAGAAAAAAATGGTTACCGGTTCACTCATCGCTTTGAGCCTGCTACTGGTCATGGGGTTTGTATCCCTGCTAAGCATTCAGCGTTTAGTTTCTTCGGCCGCACAAGTGAGAAGTGTTCAGACCTCTGTAGAAAGGCTGGAAGCTACTCTTTCTCATCTCAAAGATGCGGAGACAGGCACCAGAGGCTATTTGATTACCGGTAAAACCAATTTTCTGGAACCTTACCAGAAAGCACTGGAACAACTCACCCATGATTTAGCCGTTCTTCCCGAAGAATTACATTCTTCCAAAAATATTTCAATGCATCTTCCTTATTTACAGTTGCTTGTAAATAATAAGCTTGCTTTACTGAAGCAGATGATTGATCTATACCAGAAGGAAGAATTTCAGCCAGCCTCCCAAATAGAACGATTAGAAAGTGGCAAAAGTCAAATGGACCAGATCCGGCTTCAGATTTCACAGATGCAAACCGAGGAAAGAAATTTACTATACTTGCGGGAAAGGCAAAATGAGCAGCTCATCATTATCACACGGGTCATCATATTAGGTGCCAGTTTTTTAGCCATATTCTGTGTGCTGGCAGCCACCAACTTAATCCGAAGAGATATTATCAAACGCAGATACGCTGAAGCAAAACTCTTACAAAGCGAAGAATTACTGAATGATGCACAATATATAGCCAAAACAGGAAGCTGGGAGTATGATGTGGAAAATGATAAATTATGGGTTTCAGCAGTATTGTGCCATATTTTCGAAGTACCTGCAGCAGAACACACCCTAGAGACAGCCGAGCAATTTTACAGCTTTCTGCATCCGGAGGATAGAAAACAGCTGGAGGAAGCCGCCAATCATAGCATCCGCACCGGAGAAAGTTTTCAGATGGAGTACAGGCTCTTGCTATCAGAAGGAAAGCAAAAATACATATTAAGTTATGTTAGGCCGATTAAGGAAGCAGAGGGAGAAGTAAAAAAAGTGAGGGGTACCTGTCAGGATATAACCGAGCAAAAGTATACGCAGGACGCACTCGTATATACTGAGAAGTTATTCTCAACTATTTTCAGGCTAAATCCATTTCCTACGGCTATCACCCGCCTGTCGGATGGAAAAGTAATTGTTGTCAATGAAAAAGGTTTAGAAGTATTTGGCTATACGGTGATGGAAATAACTAATCTGACCACTGTAGACCTAGGACTGTGGCATTATCCGGAAGAAAGGCTGCAGCTAATTGAACAGGTAAAAGTGAAGCCAGTGCTCGAGTTTGAAAAAAGATACCGTACGAAAGATGGTAAAGAATGGGATGCCATTACGTATATAGAAATGATAGAATGGGACCGGGAACCCTGTTTGCTTATTATATTACAAGACATTACTGAACGAAAAAAAGCCCAGGAAGCGACAAAAGCGTATGCGGAACAGCTGGAAAAAATAAACCTTTCTAAAGATAAATTCTTCTCCATTATTGCGCATGATTTACTGAGTCCATTAAATGGGGTGCTTGGTTCGGCTGAGCTATTAGGAACACACCACAGTAAGCTCACCGAGCAGGAAATACAAACGCTGTCTCAAAGCATTCATATATCTACCATGCATTTGAAACGGTTGCTTACCAATTTGCTGGAATGGGCGAGAATGCAGAAAGGAGAAATTAGTTGCAGACCAAAGAATGTAGATCTTCACAAACTCGCGGTAGAAGAAATTGCCTCTCTCCAGGAAAACGCGCAGCAGAAAGATATCACGATAGAGCTGGCTATTCCAGAATCTTTACGTGTAGAAGCAGATGAACACATGCTGCGTGCGGTGATCAGAAACTTAGTGGCCAACGCTATAAAGTTTTCAAATATGGGAGGTAATATCTGTATAGCGTGTAAGCAATCCGATTCACAGGTTCATATCAGTGTACGTGATCAGGGAATTGGCATGAGTAAGCAAGTCCAGAACCGGCTTTTTCAACTCGATGTCAAGCATACTTCTATAGGAACTGCCGGAGAAAAAGGAACAGGATTAGGCTTAATGCTTTGTAAAGAATTTGTAGAAAAGCATGGAGGGCATATCTGGGTAGAAAGTGAAGAAAAAAAAGGGACTACCTTCCATTTTATTCTGCCTCAGTGAAAATGCCAGTACCAAGTGTTGAGTATTAATTATCACGACTTTTGCAGGAGCCTTCATATACAACCTTTGGGGCAGTACTAGGCATGTGCGGGTTGTATAGAGGGACGGATGCAAAAGCGGACCTCTCCGGCCCAAGAGGAGAAAAGCCGCTATAGGGACGTGTATTAAACTTCTAGCTACGCATCCTGCTTTTTATTATTGTATACTTTATTTGTTGACAGATATGAACTACTGTTTTTAGAGCAGTATACTATAAATCAGAAAACAAATGTATAGAAGCAAAAGATGTTATTTTTTTACTGCCTCCCTATTCTTCTTCCACTCTATATATGAGGCAATCGTTTCCTTGCATTGATCTGCTTTCCAGGTGGCGGCTACTTCGGGAGTAATATTCTTAGGAAGGCTGGCATTGGTTTTTCCATCGGTGACATATAATCCGTATTGCCCGTTCCGTATTTCGTACTTTTTGCCGATTTTAGCGATCAGGTTCTTTTGTTTTTGTGCTTCTCTTTCTTTGTCCTGTACTTTTTTGGCTTCCATAGCGGCAAGAGCAATCTCGGGCGTGATTTCATGGGGCTCTTTATCCGGTACATTATAAAACTTCTCCTGATAAATAATAAATGTCCCATACTGTCCTTTTCCGGCTTTTAATAGGTGTTCCCCGATTTTGCCTACTTCTATCACTTCCACTTTCGGTTTCTGTGCCCCAGGCATAGATAAACCAGCCTGTTTCAGGGTAGAAACTACTTCATTGGTATAGGTATGGATGCCTACTATAAACTGGCTGTAATTACGCTTGCCTTCTGCAATCAGGTTTAACGCTTTCTCCCAGTTTCCGGTCATACTTACACTGGCAATGGGCTGGTCTTTCACTAATTCGTATACCTGCAGGCCTTTTTCGGTGGGAATGATCTTTTTCTTTTCCCTGTCGATGTATTTGCGCTCAAACAAGGTTTCGATCACCGATGCCCTGGTAGCTGGTGTGCCAATGCCGCATTCCTTAATGGCTTGCCGGAGTTCATCATCTTCTAACTCTTTACCGGCAGTTTCCATTAGTTTGAGCAGCGATGATTCAGAATGGATGGGTTTGGCTTTGGTCATCTTTTTAATAACCGCCGGATCATTCACCGGCAGCACATCACCCTGATATACCTTAGGTAACTTCTGATTTTCATCAGTATCTTCTTCTTTCTCTTTTACCTCTTCTTCTACAGCCCGCCAGCCTGGTACTATAATAACCGAGCCGGACGCTTTAAATAGCAAGCCGCCACTCAGGAAATCCAGTTGTGTCACTTCTTTCTCACAAGGAGGAGAGAAGGCCGCCAGAAAACGGGTCACAATCAGGTCGTATAATTTTTCAGCATCCGGCGGTATATTCACGCCCATCGGATTGGTTTCTGTGGGCAACAGCGCATGGTGGTCAGTTACTTTATCATTATTGATCGGGCGTTTAGAGATGGGAGCGGCTTTTAACAAATGGGCATGTGCCGTGAATTTGCTTTTGTTAGCCACTACATCCAGCAATTGAGGAATTTTGGGATAAATATCATCCGATAAATACCTGGAACCAGTACGTGGATAGGTTATCAGTTTATATTTTTCATAGAGTTCCTGGGCAATATCCAGTGTTTTTTGGGCAGTAAATCCAAACTTTTTATTGGTTTCCTGCTGCAGGCTGGTGAGGTCAAAGAGGAGGGGAGCCTGTTCCAATACTTTCTTGGTTTCTGCCCTCATACAAGTAGCTGTAGTTGTTATTTTGGCTTTGGCGGCTTCGGCTTCTTCGGCATTTTTAAAAGCTACCGGATGTTTGGCTTTGAATTTTTTCTTATCCTTTTCCAGGCCAATATACAGGTCCCAATAGGATTCTGGCTTAAAGTTGATGTGCTCCAGGTAACGGAAACAGATCATACACAAAACCGGCGTTTGCACCCGGCCAAGTGATAAAACCGATTTTGCCCTGGAAGAAAGCGTAAGCGCCCGGGTTGCATTGATACCCACCAGCCAGTCGGCTTCACTACGGCTGCGGGCGGCAAAATACAGGTTGTCATAGTCTGTTCCCGATTTTAACTTATTGAAACCATCCCTGATGGCCTGGTCTGTCTGGGAGGAAATCCAGAGGCGCTTGAAAGGTTTGGTACAGCCAGACACCTGGTAAATGTAGCGGAAAATGAGTTCGCCTTCCCGCCCGGCATCTGTACCTACAATGATTTCGGTAGCATTTGCAAACAGCCCCTTAATCACATTGAATTGCTTTTTCAGGCCTTCATCGCCGGTAATGGTCAGTTTGAATGAGTCGGGTATAATAGGCAGGTCTTCCAGTTTCCATTTCTCAAATCCGTATTCTTCGGCATCCGCCAGCCTCACCAGGTGGCCAATGGCCCAGGTGACCTGATAGCCATTTCCTTCCAGATAACCGTCTTTTCTATACGTTGCCCCCAGTACCCTGGCATATTCCCGGGCAACAGAGGGTTTTTCAGCAATAACTACTTTCATCATAATAAATGCTACAATATTAGCAACGATATTAATCCTTTGTATAGTGTAAGTTAATAATACCAGTAATAATTTTTCCGGTCGCTGTTCGGCATAATGATTACTCTGTACTGGTGCAGTTCAGTTGATAGATCTATATCTGATTTTTTATCTGGCTAGAAATATAAAATTATGTAATTGCTGGCCCCTGGTTTTAAAGCGCTACCTGATATATACCTGATCCTCTGTTTCATCTACCTTATATCTACCTATCGTTGCTTGATATACATTTTTATACTACCTTATTTTGCAGCATTCCATTTTGATACTGAGCTATGAATAGATTTGTATGTATTTGCCTTTTTTCTGTAATAAGTATGCATGTTTGGGCGCAAACTCCATCTGACAGTTTAGAGACTATAGAGCTGGATGAAGTAGAGATTAGAGGATACAGGCCATTGATCGAACCTGTTTCACCCTTGCCATCCTTACATCAAACTTATATTATGGCCGGAAAGAAAAGTGAAGTAATCAGTCTGAAAAACATGCCGGCTAATCTGGCAGAAAAAACAGGCAGGCAGATATTCGCTAAAATCCCAGGTATATTTGTGTATGATATGGACGGCTCAGGAAACCAGGTAAATATTGCTACCCGGGGGCTGGATGCACACCGCAGCTGGGAATATAATATCCGGCAGAATAATGTAATTATTAACTCTGACATGTATGGCTACCCAGCCTCTCATTACAGTGTGCCTATGGAAGCCATTGACCGGATAGAAATGGTTCGGGGAACGGCATCCCTGCAATATGGCGCTCAGTTTGGAGGTATGATCAATTATGTGATCAAAAAAGCAGATACCACCAAACGGATATCCTATGAGAACCTCACGTCAGTAGGCTCTTATGGATTATTTAGTTCTTATAATGCGATTGGGGGAAAAATAGGTAAGTTCACTTATTATGCCTATTATCATAAACGGATATCAGATGGCTACCGCAACAACTCCGCTTCTGATGCCACTGCCACATTCGTTAGTTTACAGTATACTTTTCATCCAAAACTCACCTTAAAAGCAGAACTGGGCCGTAGTACTTATCAATACCAGTTACCCGGCCCTTTAACCGACAGCATGTTCCGGGCCGATCCCAGGCAATCTACCAGAGCACGTAATTATTTTAATCCCGACATCTATGTTCCTTCTATTACCTTAGACTGGAAACTAGGTCAGCATACGGCCTTGAATCTGGTGAGTTCTGCCGTATTGGGAGAAAGAAATAGTGTGCTGTTTGATAATTTTGCTACAGTTGCTGACAAAATCGACACCCTCACTCACCAGTATACCCCCAGAATTGTAGACATAGATAATTTTAACAGCTATACAACTGAACTACGTTTATTGCATCAGTACAAGATAGGCGGCTTATCTGGTGTAGTGGCAGCAGGTATCCGATATATGCATAATGATATGCGCCGAAGGCAACGGGGAAAAGGAACAACCGGCACTGATTTCGACCTAACGGTGGAGGATACTTACTTTGGCCGCGACATGCACTTTCGGACAAAGAATACTGCCTTATTTGTTGAGAATCTGCTTTATATTACCCCTGGGTTTAAGATCACCCCCGGCATGCGTTATGAGAATGGAACCACCCATATGAACGGATACATTTCTTATCTGGAAGAACAGGAGGTACCTAACCGCATCAGGCACAGTTTTCCCTTATTTGGCATAGCGCTGGAATATAGCTTACCTACACAAGGCAGGCTTTATGGAGGAATTTCTCAATCGTACCGCCCGGTATTATTTAAAGATATCATTCCAGGCTCCGTACTTGAAAAAGTAGGTAAAAATCTAAAAGATGCCAGAGGTTACACAGCTGAAGTAGGGATTAGTGGTCAGTTAAAAAAACGACTACGGTATGACTTGAGTTTGTTCAGGCTTCAATATAATAACCGGATGGGCAGTATGCTGGAAACCAGCAGTGGAACCAGTTATATTTATAAAACCAATATAGGCAACAGTATCAGCAATGGCATAGAACTACTGGTAGAAGCAGCAATAATTCAAAGTAAAACCACCCATTTGAAAGTATTCACCTCCACGTCTTATATAGATGCCAGGTATGAAAAGGCGATCATTGTTTCGAGAGGAGAAAATGTAACCATCAGTGGCAACCGGGTAGAAAGTGTACCCAGGTGGATCAGCCGGAATGGGATGGAGTTTAGTTACAAAACTTTTTCAGGAAGATTGCAATATAATTATGTAGGCGAAAGTTTTGCTGATCCTATAAATACAATTACTCCTTCTGCCAACGGAGCTGTTGGCCTGGTACCAGCTTACAGCCTTTGGGACATAAATATGGCCTTACAAATATCCCAAAAATACATAGTAAGAATAGGAGTGAATAATATGCTGAATACACAATATTTTACCAAAAGGCCTTTGTTCTATCCTGGTCCCGGCGTATGGAGTTCAGACGGCAGAAGCATAGTAGCGTCAGTAGGCATTAAAATCTGATGACTTAGTATTAAATGAACCGCTTTCGGAAAAGAGGTATTCGACAATCAGTTTCACCATAGCCAAAACTGTCAATTTTTTCTGGATGAGTCCCTTGTTTAATGTCTATGTTAATTCGCATGAAACGCACATCGTCATAAGTAATAAATCCAAACCTGTCAGAAATAAGGCTGCAAATACTAGACTCGCTAAATCTATTTATTGCTTATACAACACTTTAAAAGAGAATGAAGTCTTTAATTAAAGTTTGAAGCCAGTCATAATCATTAGCGCTAGGCTCCAAAGAAATGTAGAGGACTGTATCGGTATTCATTTGGTAATTTTATCGATTATCTTCATCAAAATAGCGTTTTGTAAATATAGGCTTTGTTGTCATATTTGTGTATAAGGTTTCGGCCTGAGAAATTTTTATCCTCTGCTTTCAATCACTAAACAAATAATCATGACCTTTAAACTCATTGTATCGTGTTTGCTACTGACCGTATGTTTTGCTGCCTTGGGTCAAGAAAAACAGTCTCCGAAAGCTAAAAAGCACAGTTCGGCTGTTGTAGAAAAAGGATTAATCAAAGTATCGGTCATGTACCCATTTGCAGAAGGCAAAACCTTTGATATAGCGTACTATGAAAACAAGCATATGCCGATGGTTGCGGGATTTTTAGGATCAAATTTAGTGAAATATACTATTGAAAAAGGCATCTCCAGCGGTATTCCTAACCAGCCACTGCCATATATGGCAATTGGTACATTTTATGTAAAAAGTCTGAGTGATTATCAAGCAGCTATTGGTCCTAATAGAGATGCCATACGGGCAGACTTCGCTAATTACACTACTATTACCCCAGTAATTTTAGTTAGTGAGGTGGTTAGGTGAGTTATTAGATCCTACACAACAAATAGGTGCAAGTGGAAAATGCATCTAAAGGCTGTAAAATACGCTTCTGCTTGTTAACTTTGCGCCTTCTTCTTTCCTAAGCATTTCCGCCTGCATATATAGGCGGTGCTTTTATTTTGAGCTGATTACAAATGAATCTTGTTTGCTGCGGCATTGACTTTGGTACTTCTAACACTTCTGTTGCTCTGGCCCATGATCAGGGAATTGAGCTGGCCACTCTCGAAAACGGGCAAAAGACCATCCCCAGTGCTATCTTTTTCCCGCAAGATATTCCTACGCCCCTATTTGGCAGAGAGGCTACCCAGGAATTTTTTACCAAGCGGAAAGGCCGTTACATGCGCAGTCTCAAACGCATTCTGGGCACTTCACCTTTCAGCCAGGGAACTTTGATTAATGGCAAAGTCATGGGATTTGACCGCATCATTTCCCTGTTCCTGAAAAATATAAAAGACAAAGCCGATGCACAAGCAGGCTGTGAAATAGAGCAGGTTGTTATGGGAAGGCCTGTTCATTTTGTGGATAACAATCCGCAGGCAGATAGGCTGGCAGAGCAGCAACTGGGCGAAATTGCCCGCAGCATTGGTTTCAAACAGGTTGCTTTTCAGTTTGAGCCTATTGCGGCCGCTTTTGCCCATGAAGCAAACCTACAGAAAGAGAAACTGGCTTTAGTAGCAGATTTGGGTGGAGGAACCTCTGATTTTACAGTCATTAAATTATCCAGCCAGAAGTTGCTCCATAAAGACCGTACAACAGACATTCTGGCCAACTCCGGGGTACGGGTAGGGGGCAATGACTTTGATAAACAACTTAGCCTTTGGGCCATTATGCCGCAATTAGGGTATAAAAGTACGTATGGTGAAAAAAAACTGGAAGTGCCTATCAAACTCTACCAGGAGCTCTCGGAATGGAGCAAAGTTAACTTTCTTTACACAACTAAAATCATCACGCAGGCCCGCCAGTTGCTTCACCAGTCCCACGAGAAAAGAAAGCTAAGCCGGCTGCTGAAGGTGCTGGAACAAGAAAGGGGCCATCTGTTGCTTGCCGGGGTAGAAGATACTAAAATTGCCCTGACCTTAGCCTTCGAGCACTGTGCCTGGTTTGACTTTATAGAAGCTGATTTTAGGATAACTACTCATCGGAAGCAATTTGAAGAAGCGATCGGGGAGGAAGTAGAAAAAATCACTGCAGCTGCAAATGAATGTATCCGCCAGGCAGGCATATCCCGGCAAGAAATTGAACTCATTATTCTTACCGGCGGGTCCACGGAAGTCCCCCTGATCCAGGACTCGTTTAGGGCGTTGTTTGCGAATGCTACGTTGGCTGATGAGAACAAGTTGTCCAGTGTAGGTCTAGGTCTGGGCTATGCTAGTTACAATACATTCAGATGATAAGGTGGTGTCTGAACCTTTTCAAAAAATATTTTCCTTCTGCAGTCTTTCTGAAAACAGGGAGCCTTACACCTGAAAGCATTCCTCATTTATCATACTTTCTCCGGAAAGTAGTGAGCTACGTGGTAGCAGGTTCCTGCCCACCTGTATATCCTGCAATAAGCGAAGTTTAATAGGTGACTGTTACCTCTTCGGCATCTCCATGAACAACTGCCTCAATGGCATTGGGAACAGGTTTTGCAGAGCCTCCTGCCGGACTCGAACCGGCGACCTGCTCATTACGAATGCGTTGCCTGTGTATTGTAAATCAATCACTTATATATGTCTGGTCTGAAATAGGTCTTGTCATATTCTTCAGTTTAAATTAATGTTAGGTATTTTCCATGTGTTTCAGCTTTCAAAAAGATACTTATTGTTATTCAATTTTAAACTAGCTATTAATAAGCCTTATATTTCATAATATAAAGCCCTATAAATTTCTTGCCTTTGTAGTAACTCTATGAATAATGGATCAATATTTACTTCCTGCAAAATCAGCCATATGGGCAGCAGTTACAGAAAGAGGTTAAAAAAATCAAAGGTCACTTAGCTAATTTTCTTGAGTTTTGTTACTTTCCATAAACAAGATGAACAAACAGTGCTGTTTTCTAATTTGATTACCCTTACTTTTGAGAAAGCATATGCATATACTCCAGAATTTACAACTTCCCTTTATTAAGCCAGCCTATATTTAAGTTTCTCGAAAGGGAGATTTACTGAACATTCTCACTTATTATAGTATAGAAAAGCTTCCTACTATAAATACCTTTGCCTGATATACAGGTATAATTCCTGTTCAAATTCCTTCTCACTTACATGCAGCACTTTAGCGAGATCTCCATTGGTAGTAATAAGCTTTAATAATGATTTTATCCCATATTTGCTTTTAATAAAATCAATAATCAAATACCCCATCTGGTAGACTTTTCCATCTTGTGCATGATTCAATTCTTCCAAAGTAGGATAGTTGCCATCGGTAAGGTAGGTTAATATTTTTGGAGACACAAACTGATTGGCTTCATAGCAGGCTACACCTTCCCATAACCAGCGGGCATCATTGTTTTTGGCTACGCCCAGGTGGTTGTCTAGCAAATATATATGAACACAATGGGTAAATTCATGCACTACTCCCTCCATTACACTCTCATAACTGTGCTCTGGCCCTGCATTTTGTGGAGATACGATACTAAATTTATTAATGCCAGCTGAGCCTACCATCCAGGCTGGTGCATTCGGATAGTTAATAGCACTATGATAGGCTTCTAAACCAGGATAGATGCGTACCTCAATGGCAGGAAGTTTTTTTACTTTCAGTTCACTTAAAATTCTTTCATAGTTGGCTTCTAGTTTTGAGGCAATACTATCAATCACTGAGGTATCAGAAGGGTGGTATAGATAGATGAATCGGTCTGTCTGTTTTGTAAGAGATAAGTCTGTGTCAAGCAGCCTGGCTGTTTTGTTATCTTCATTACTTATATTTTCTTCTACTTCTGTAGGCGGTTCAGCAAGTAAATCTTCCGTTTTACCTTTCTGTTTTCTGTTTTTCTTCCCATCAAGCCGCTTGCTGATCAGCTCATCCAGTCGTTTTCCATGTTTGGGATTCCTGGCATTGATCCTGTTAAAATCCTCTTCAAACTTTTTATCCGGCTTTATGATGTTCTGATTATTCCAGAAGGTCTCATCATATTCCCCATACTGCCTATAGCTTATGGTACGGGCGGATGCTACTTCTTGCTCGCTAAAAGGAATGATCGTATCCGTATGAATTTCTGTAACCACTAAATCGCACTTTGAAAAAATAGAGGCATTAAACTTTCGTTTGCTTTTTAGCAGATTAAATTCTGAGAAACGGCTGATATGGTCTATATACCATTTTCCATTGATCTGTTTATAATGAATTTCATCGGTACTGCTGATCCATTCATTCTCTGCTAATCCAAATATTTTTTCCATCACTTTTGGGCCGAAAAAAGTTGCATGCACTATTCCTTTGGGACTTAAACTCAAACTAATATGGATAAAAGCCAGGGATTGTTTGTCTATATAAAATTTACCTTTATACAGAGGCTTATTCTTCTCTTTCTGGTCAAACGCAATTACATACACTTCCTTTCCATCATAGTGAGTAACCGTTTCCAGGTCATACTCATGAAATTTTAAGCCATTTTTGCCTAAGAAATTCTTGGTTTGTAAATACTCCGCTAAATCAGCGTTGAATACGGCATACGGCTGCATCCCAATATCAAAGGAAGTAAGGGCAGGAAATGCCTCTAATATGTCGGCATATTTCTGGTCATATTTACTCTTACGGCCTTCTATGAGCTTCATCTGTTTTTGTAGTGCCTTGTCTGGAATGCGCCCCCGGTATGACTCATAAACGGCCTCTGTGGCTTGTATGGGTTCTCCATCCTGAAAGGTGCGGTCGCGGATATATAAGGTTTGCTTAACCGGACCTAACTGATAGTTTTGGGGTATTCTCTCTAAAGCCTCCTGCAAAATAGAAAGAGCGGTTTTCTGTTCAAATACTACCTCCTCTAACTCAATCACATCCGGTTCCAAAGCAATTTCAGCCTTTTGGTTTCCTATCAACGACAAAGAAATTTTAAAGGGTTTATAACCCATAAAAGAAACTTTAAGCGTGTCGGCCATAAACCGGGTGGGCACCTTAAACACAAATTCTCCTTCTCCATTGGTGACATTTCCAAGCGATTTACCAGCCAGGCTGATTGTAGCAAACGACAAGGGTTTAGAAGTAATCTTGTCGGTTACCCTTCCCTTGATCAGAAAGGTTTCATTACTGGTTTTTTCCGGCAGAGGCTCATTTTTTCTAAGTACAATCTGTGCACCTATCTGGCTGAAACCAATATTTGTGTTCGTAAACAATGTGTTGAGCGCCTCCTGTAAGGGTTGATCATTACATCGAATACTTACTTTCATGTTCATAGGAATCATATCCCGGCTATAGGAAAAGTCAATTTGATAGGTGGCACCCATTTCTTTCAACACCACTTCTAAGTTGACTTGTGTGTAATGGAGCGTAACTTTTTTGGATAGAAGAGAGGATTGCCCATAGCTACCCGAAAGCAAAATAATGCAGCCTATAGCAAGCAGAAACAGTTTTTTCATCAGAAACCGGATTTATAAAGTGATTAAACAAGAGGAGTCAGTAAGCTGGGAAGAACTTTATAAGCAACCTTTCCCCAACAAAATATATTGCCCGTCCTTCTGCTCGGCAGAAAAATTCATGCTGACCCCTATTACTTCCAATACCTCCTCAAGGCTTGCCTCTTTAAATGTTCCTTTATAGCGGCAATGGGCAAGTGTGGGATTTTGAATTACTATGTCGATAGCAAAATACCGTTCCAAGGTAGTAATTACTTCATGTAGAGGTGCATCTTCAAATACGAGTTGATGTGTTTTCCAGGCAAGCAGATTCGGGCTATTTATTTTACTTTTTTGTAGGGTTATGCTTTTTTTATCGAATACAGCCCCATAGCCAGATTGAAGAATGACTCTTTGGGGCAACTTATTGGCCTGTGCAGCAAAAGACACTTTACCAGTGATTACACTTACTTCTGCGGTGGATTCTCCGGGGTATCCTCGTATATTAAATGAGGTGCCCAGCACCTGTGTAGTAGTACCTGCCAGATGTACCATAAAAGGCTGCCGGGGATGATGAGCAACCTCAAAATAAGCTTCGCCTTCCAGCCATACTTCCCGCTGGGAGGCAGTCTCTAGCTGCCGGGCGTAGCGGATAACACTTAACTCATTTAGCCATAATTTACTGCCATCGGGTAGAGATACCTGTTTGGTTTCTTTTTCAGCAGTATTTATTTCCACCCATGGGGATGCCTTGTTAGTAAAAGTAAGATAGCCTGCAAAACTCAATCCTAACGCGATAGCCAATAAAGCAGCTATGCGGTAAGATAATGCAGACCACGACCTATATTTTGCTCGTTCTTCACCTGGAAAAGCTACTTGCCCGAGCTTTTCTTCCAACTGCTTGTCAAAATCTTTGCTTATCTGTGTTTGCCTTTCCAGCTGTAACCCGCTAAACCATTGCCTTTCAGCCTTACGCTCGGAAAAGTTATCTCTCTGACTTAAATAGGTTTTTAGCCGTTTTTCTTCTGCTAAAGTAGTTTCGCCATTATAATATTTCTGCAGCAGTGCTTCTAACTCATCCTCCTTCATTTCTTTCATAATTTAAATACATTTCACGTACTCTTCTTCTGGCAATAGATAGGGTGGCTCGTACATTATTGAGGGTAAGTCCTGCTATCTGGGCGATTTCTTCCAGCTCCAGTTCCTCTACCTCCCTGAGTTGAATCACAAGGCGTTGCTGTGGAGGCAATAAGTTTATGATGTGTAGGAGTAGATCAACTGTATGGCTCATCTCAAGTTCTTTGTCAGGCGCTACAAGGGGATCAGGCAGATTCTGACCTCCGATATCTATCATGCTTGCTTTGGTAGCCTTCATTTTATTTAAACACATGTTTTTAGTCATCTGCATGGCAACGGCTTCCAGGCTAGTATACTTCTGCCAGTTATCTCTACTAGTCCAAAGTTTTACAAACACTTCCTGCACCATGTCTTCTGCATCCTCATTAGTATGCAAAAACCAGCGGGCAAAACGGAATAATTTGTTTTTTAAAGGAAAAACTTTGCTTTTGAACTCATCAAGATGCATCTCAATAAGATAGACAATAACAAGAGCCAAACATTAAAAGCAAAGCTGAAAATATTTTTTATGAGGGTCTTTTCGGGAATAGCTTGACAGTTTTTATCTCAGATATACATGATAAAAAGTTAGTTATTATATTTGAGAATTAACCAAAAAGGGAAGTATAAGTAACTTATACAAATTCAGATGCAACAAGCAGGAGAACATGTTTATATTGTCAAATCTTGCGATTTTGAAAATAATTAAATTTTCACTTTTACCAAAAGATGATCAATACTGCTAAAATGCATGCACACAACATCTATGTCTTTCTTTTTGATGGGTTTTCAGACTGGGAGATTGCTTATCTGACACCTGAACTTTACAAAAGCGATAAAGCCAATGTATACACATTCACGGTCGATAGAATGGCTATCACTTCTGGTGGTGGCCTGAAAATCTCTCCGCATGTATCAATCGAACAAATCAATAGTCAGGAGGTTTCCATGCTTGTTCTTCCTGGTGGAACAGTATGGGAGGAAAAAAAACCGACAGGCATCGATCATTTGCTTGAAGAAATTCATGTCAATGGCAAAACCATCGCTGCTATTTGTGGAGCCACTACTTTTCTGGCAGAAAAAGGCTACCTGGATGATATAAAGCACACCAGTAATGCCTTGCCATATCTAAAGCAATTTGCACCTGCCTACAAAGGCAGCAGAAATTATATCTCTGATCTGGCAGTAACCGACCGCAATATCATTACGGCCAACGGGATTGCCCCCATAGAATTTGCCAGGGAGGTTTTCAAAAAAGTTGCCCTCATTAGCGAAGAAGGCATTGAGCAATGGTATCAATTATTTAAAAATGGAGTCTGGTCTGATTGATTGTTGATATGAAAAAATCCATTGATAAACAATCAGTATGGTTGGGAATGTGGTTCTTCTCTTGCCCAAGCAAACAAATTTCATAAAGGGAAGGAATCAGTTACTCAAACCTCCCTTTCTGTTAACTTTAATATTTTATTTTTAAAGGATTCATGTAGTTTTCCCATTAGATATCACTAATAAGAGCATGGAATCTAACATCTGAAGCAAACAAACACCTATCATTGCAATCCTAATTAATTTCTCCTGTTTCCTCCTATGATTGCCTCTTTATTTTTCCTGTTCTAATACTACTCTCATGGCAACTTTTCCCCCCTTCACCCTTTCTATGGCCTCGTTCATTTGGGAGAAGGGAATCACCTCCACCCTGCTTTCAATCGCATGATCTGCTGCAAAAGCTAACATATTCATCATAGCTTGTCGACTGCCCGTATAATTGCCATAAATCGTTCGTTGCGCGTAGTCATACAAGAGTCCGGCACTCATCGATAGCTTATTGGGTGGCTGGGCTACCAGGCATAACTTGCCTTGTGTTTTGAGCATCTTTAAATAGGTGTCCAGCTGAAAATCTGCATTTACTGTCGAGAGAATAAAGTCAAATTTCCTATGCAGCTCTGCTTGACTATCTAGAGTTGAACTATCTATATACTGGGCTCCTAACTGATGAATCAACTCCTTTTTTGCGGAGAATGTGAAAAAGCAAAGACCTTATGCCCCATTTTATCAAGAAATTGCGTGGCTAACTCACCGAAGACGCTGCTGTCTATGAAACATTATTTATAGTCTCTATTACTGAATCTAAACAACTATGAAAATCAAACAACTATTACTAACATTCTCTTTTGTATGTGGGATTATTTTCCTTTGTCGTAGCCAAACAACAACTAAACCTAACCCAAAAGACTAATAAATCAACAAATGCTACAGCCTTACTAGTAGTACATAAATTTTAAATAGTCGGGTAGAGTTTTTTGAGTTTAACTCTGGCATCTTGATTGGCGAAATGCCAATTAGCTTTCACTGCTTTTGCATTTCTGTTTTCCTGCCAGGCTTTTACCTCTCTTGTTAATTCTGCTTGGGTAGCTATATGCCTGTCAAGGCAATCCCTTTGCAGTACAGATAACTCTATTTCTGCCATATTCAGCCAGCTGCCATGAGCAGGTGTAAAAACAAACTCTACCCTGTCTAGATAGGCTTTTGCTTTTTCAGGCTCATAGACTTCGTAAAAAGCACTTGGCTTATGAGCTGACAAGTTATCCTCTACTAAAGTAATCTTCTCACATTCCTTATAAGTAGTATCCAGCAGGTGACTGACAATCTTTACCCAGGTAAAGCGGTTGTGATTTTCTTCCACAAAACAAAACCGCTTACCGGCTAAAGGCTCAAAGACCATGTAAATATCCCTTACACCCTGTCTTGTATAAATACTGTCCTGATACTTCTTCCCATCCCTGCCAATAAAGTGTTTACTTTCGATGAGTTGTTTGGGTGATTCATCTAAAGTGACAACCGGCTGCTTTTCATTGAATAATCTTTCATAGACTGAGATCACTTTTTCCATTCCATACACAAAGCCTGCGTTTTGTTTGGGTGGAATCACCCACATGGGCCTTAGCCAAGGCTTAATCTCATTTTTTTTAATATCCCTGCCACACTCGTATGAGAAATTGAGTCAATCACCTGCAATTCCACTAATTTGTCTGCCAGCATCTGCAGTTTCCACTTTGACTGACCTTGTGGCGGCTCACTGCAGACTAAAGCCAGTAGATGCGCTTCTACCTTCCCATCTATCTTTTTATCACTCCTGGTTTTTCTCTGCTTCTTGTCAAACATAGCCATACCTTGCTCACAGAATGCCTTTCTGATTCTTTCTACACTTTTAGTAGATAGCTTATAATGAGCAGCTAACTCTGTTTCACTTTCCCTGCCCGTAGTCTCATCGCTTGCCAACAGTACATAGGCTTTCTGAATATCTTTAGCCTTTCGGCTGCCTTTACTGAGCCAATCGGTTAATGTATCTCTTTCTTGCTGGCTGAGGGTAAGTCGATAAAGAGTCATGGCTTTTCTGACCAAGATACACAAACAACAAGACAACTTAAACTTTATGCACTACTAGTGGGTAAATGGAAGGTGCCTATGATGGTGCAATGCCGGGAAAGTGTGAAATAGAGTTTACAAAAAATGCCAAAGGCCCTTTAACAGGTTAGACAGCTACCTAACCTGAAGGAGGAGAAAAGTCATCTCCTGCTACATTTAATTCTCTCACCCTAGAAGGCAACAGCTTGAAAGCTTCATTTACCGATCCTGATGGCACGCCCATACAAGTAGAGGGCAAGCTGGAAAGCAATCAGTTGAAAGGTAGGCGGAGTACAGCCAACAGTGAGGGAGGCAGTTGGCAAACTACCAAAAGTCAGTAATGAATAATTAGTACAAGGATTTGTTTCCTAGTTTAGACACAAGGAGAGTTGGACTTCCTCCGTAAAAGTGAATTGAGGATTTAACTTTTAGGCTCAACAAAAAGGCTGTAAAATTCTTTGAATTACAATTATTTAATTCGGCAGGCACTTGCTTGAAAAATTATTGTTGTAAAGTTAATACTTGGGGTATAGTTTCATCGGGTGACAAATCTGTTGGAATCAATTATTTTGAAATTCTGGCAAATACAAAGGTGCGCAATTTGCTTATCCTAATAATGAAACTATGCAAGTGGTTCATTACAATTAAAAAGTTCGGTAATCACGAATGACTGAATATGGAATTACAACTTTTGGAATCAAAACATCCAGATGCCAGAGCGCAACATCATTATGATAGCCTCATCGCCATTGAAGAACAAAAGAAAACACTACTCAATACACTTAGCTTCTTTTTTAATACCGATAAAATAGATAAATGGCACAAAAACCATCATTATTCCAAACTTTCTTTTCTAGGAAATATTATAGAGGGTACCCCACTGATGATCTTAGCTGGTGATGTGGGTTGTGGTAAAACAGCTCTGGCACAAAGTATAGCCACTCCTTTAGGCAAATTATTGGATAAGAGGGTTCTCTGCTTTGAAACTCCGTCAAATATTCGTGGAGGCGGCCGTGTGGGAGAAATATCTAACCGAATAACTGAGGCATTTACACAGGCTAAGGCTAAAGTGAAAGGAGAAAATGTTGGAATACTTATTATTGATGAGGCGGATGATTTAGCAACAGACCGGGAGCAAAGCCAAGCACACCACGAAGATAGATCAGGTTTAAATGTTCTAATAAAGCAGATAGATTCTATATCTAAAGATAAGACAAAACTGGCAGTCATCCTTATTACCAACCGTTTGAAGGCTTTAGATCCGGCGGTAGTCAGGCGGGCTACACAAGTAATTTTATTTAACAGACCCGATAAAGGAGGACGTAAAAGGGTATTCCAATATCTGTTATCTGGTACAAATGCTACAGAAAAAGAGATAGAAGAGCTAACCCAAGCATCGGATAGAGGAGATAAGGCTTATAGCTTTTCTGATCTTGTACAAAAAATTGGCAAACAAGCCTTAATCCAAGCCATTCAAGAAGATCGCCCTTTTAATAAAACGCTTCTGCTGGAAGTACTAACTAAAGTTGAGCCTTCCCCTTCCATTAAATAAAAAATGTAAAATGCCTAAAAAGTACTTATCATGATAGCTCAGTATGGACGTCCCTCCAAAAATTGGTGACTGGAAAGAGTAGATTTAGTATCTGTATTTTAAAGTTCCTTGAAAGGGGGATAGGTGTTGCACACCGAAAAAGAGGATAAAATAAAGGACAGGCTGTTGCTGAAAAGGAAGTATTTGAACTTTATTTTTTGGATCATGTATAGGAGTGAGCAGTTTTTGTAAATTATAAGCACAAGCCGTCCGAAGCCGATGCACATTCATAGCAGGTTCAGGGCTACCTCCTTGTATAAGCAGGTTAAGCCTAACAAGGACTTTAAGCGCCAGTAGAGATTATCCTTTGGAATATAGTCTTCTATAGTAACCGAGAGGCAATTCTTGTTGAACTCTTTTCGTTTCCCTATCATTCATGAATTTACTATGCAGAAGCCATCATAACTAAAAGCAATAGTTGTGCAACAGCCACCCCCTTTCTTGGAACTAGAGTTAAAGTTTTTTGAAGCATAAATCTTACTTGCTTGAGTACCCACTTTTTACATTAAACTTCAATTTGCTCGTAAAGTATAAATCTTTTTAAACAAGCCCTTACCTCTTTCTAATAGCAAACTATTACAGGTAAATGTCTCTTTAGGTAGACAAGAATGCGGTAATATCCCTTGAATAGGTCAGTGTAAGCCGATGCATAGCACGGGTACAGGCGATATAGAGCATACTTTTATCTACCTCCGTTATATAATTACCGGCGGAGGCAAATGGCACAATGACCTCATCGAACTCAAGCCCTTTCGCCAAATGCGCCATGGTAATGATGACACCTTCCTTAAATGATATAGACTCAGCCGTGAGCAAATAAACGCCTGTTGCTTGTAGAGACTGATAAGTATCTTCTGCCTGCAAAAGTGTTTTGCATATAATGCCAAGTGTCTGATTTGCTGAATTTTTAAAGGCTGCAATCATCCCTTTGATTGCCTCTACCTCCTCGTTTTTGCTTTCGAAGCGCAATAATACTGGCTCCTGACCATGCCTTTCCATAGGAGCGATGTTGGGGTTGGGGATGATACGTTGTGTAAATGCAGTAATCTCAAAGGTAGAGCGGTAACTTCTGTCCAGCTTGATAATATCAGCTTGTGGAAATACCCGTTCGATCATTTCAGCTGAGGATGCGCTGTATGGATTAACCCTTTGGCTCACATCGCCCAGAATAGTCTTTCTGCAAAGAAACAATCTTGACAATACGGCATATTGAACAGGGGTATAATCCTGCATCTCATCAATGAGCAAGTGCTTTATATGATCATAGGTGGTAAGGCCTTCCAGGCGTATGTGCAGGTAGATTATGGCAAATACATCCGCATATTCTAACCCCATTCGGTAATCAATCTTCAATAGCTCTGGTTGACCGATCCAGTTATAAAAATCCTTGTAGAGGTCTAGCACATTATTAAACTTGAACATGGCTGGAACTGCCTCCCAGATTATAGCTTTCTGTTGCCCTGTGAGCTTATGGCCTGTTTTATCCCGCACATATGTCTGGACATCTTTTACGACAAGGGCAAATCTTTTTAGGATAGGAACCCGATGGTATGCCTTAAACTTCTCAAGAATGACAGGGAAGGGAATGGTGGTTTTACCCACCCGTAATTCGCTATAGGAAAAGTAATTATTCTCAATATGGATCAGGTATTGATTGAGCTTGCCTAGGAATTCAAATGAAGATTTAAACCGGATGCGCTCGATGAAAGCCGGATCGTGTTCCTCCAACAATAAGGATACCTGCTGGAAGAATGTCTGGAACTTGTATTTATTTTCAAGTAAATCAGCGGCAAGTTCTTCCATGCCCATCTCCGGAATATGCGCTTCACCCAGCTCTGGTAACACATTAGAGAT
Organism: Rhodocytophaga rosea; assembly: GCF_010119975.1. GTDB lineage: Bacteria > Bacteroidota > Bacteroidia > Cytophagales > 172606-1 > Rhodocytophaga > Rhodocytophaga rosea. The sequence continues at coordinate 1,394,405 of NZ_CP048222.1, read as the reverse complement.
GTAATCGGCGAAGACTTTATTTGGAGAAATAATAAGAATATCTTTGGCAGCAATACTGTCTCTGAAGCGATATAAAAGGAAAGCAATCCGGTGTAAGGCAATAGATGTTTTGCCAGATCCTGCCACACCCTGGATGACCATCACACGCGCTTCCTCGTTGCGGATCACCCTATTCTGGTCACGCTGAATGGTAGCGACAATGTTCTTCATCTTGTCGTCTGAAGACCTGGAGAGCTCTTTTTGAAGAATATCATCATGAATATTTAAGCCGTTCTCGATCATAAACTCCATATAGCCGTCTCTGATTTTGTATTGACGTTTTAAGGCGATGTTGCCATGAATTGTTCCCGAAGGGGTGAGGTAGGAGGCTTCTCCCAGCTCAAAGTCGTAGAAAAGGGAGGAAACAGGCGCACGCCAATCATAAATCAGGTTTATACGCACCCTCTCGTCCATGAAAGAATAGATGCCAATATATACTGGAGAAGTCTCCTGCTTATGGGGAATGAAATCAATGCGGCCAAAGTAAGGAGATTGTACAAGCTTGAGTAATTTACGTTTTCTGGCAACGGCAGCTTCACCCGTAAAAGTCATACGGTTAATGGATTGGCCGGCGGCTACCATATCGGCTTCGTCCATGCCAGAGCGATGCTCATGGATATACTGATTTTTCTCTCTGAGTTCGCCTGAAAACCCCTTTACGGCATCTTCTACCCGTTTGATAGCCAGGGAGAGTTTCTCTTTGATCTCTTCCAGATATTCTCTTTCTTCTTGCTCGGTTTCGTTAATCATGTGGTATGCTTGAAAGTTTAAACTGGTTACCCACTTCCTTCTCTTTCACCGAAAATAGATTTCATGTATACTATAGGGCTACAATTACTTGTACCTTAATTTATTACTAAACCTTTTTTTCAGGTGGTGACCGGGAATGCATGACAAATACCCAAAGCAGCCTGCGATGTTTTAGCAACAGGCAATGGTTTATTTTCCAGAATCATAAGAAAGTGGCGTTAAAGGGATAAATGCAAATAAAAACAAGGAAATTCAGCGCTAATGTATAAAGCTTTTATATAAATAAATACCTGTTAATCAACAAATTAATTTATTTTTCATAATAAATACTAGGGTAAAAAAAAGTCCGTTATCCAATTAAACAGTCGCAAAAAATTGAGTGAAAAGTGAATAAAATAATTAAGATTTATAAGGCAATCGCTCCCCTTGAGGCCAATCTTTTTCTTTGTTATTTTAGAGAACGTTTTGAAATATTATACTGGTTTTCTTTTAAGCAGTGTGTCAATAAAGGCTAATTGTAGCATAGCTTCCGAACTTTCTGTGCTTTTCTCAAAGTCACGGCTCAATCTACGCTTAAAATTGAGCCATCCGTAACTGCGTTCTACCACCCAACGGCCTCCTGCCGGCACAAAGCCCTTTACGCTTTCAGGCTTTTGTACAATTTCTACCTTCCATCCATAGTCTCTTTCTATCTTTTCTACAAAGGTATCTTTGTAGCCATTATCTGCTTTTAGTGTATGTAGGCGGCAAGACTTACCCTTCAGCTTAGCTGCTAACTCATAACCGGCTGTAGTGTCTGACACATGGGCGGCTGTTACATGCACAGCCCAAGGAATACCTAAACAATCCACTGCTAGATGTCTTTTTCTGCCATTCACCTTTTTGTTGCCATCTATGCCCTTGTCTTGGGAAGTAAACTGTACAATCTTTACACTTTGACTATCAATAGCTAACACGCTTGGCAAGGCTTGTCGGCCTGCTTTTTTTCTTTCTCTGATTGCTAAAAAAGCCAACAGCTCTTCGATGATGCCTCGCTTCTTCCACTGCCTGTAATGGTAATAAATGGTTTGCCAGGGTGGGTATTTACTTTCCATGTTGCGCCATTGACTACCTGTAGTAAGTAGCCATAGAATAGCATTAAGAATAACACGTTTGTCATGTTTGATTTTTCTTTGGTTATCTACTACTTCCTTGATAATTTCCCACTCACAATCAGTGAGTTCGAAGAATCTTTCTTGCATAAAACTTTTTGGTTGGACACCACAAGTTTACTCACTGATTCTTTCTTTTACCCTATTTCTATCCTTTCAAAACATTCTCTTATAAAACGTCTGTATAATTGGAATAAAAAGGGGTTAACCTCCTCCCAATAAGTTAGATATATGAGAAGTTTCAAGCAAAGGGGCTATTCTATTACTTTCTCACTCTAGCTTTAGCACCTAAGTAATTTTATGGTGTGTTCTTTCACCGAACAAATTTGGTTTTAAAACTGTCAACCTGTGTCAGGAAAAGTTCATTATCAAAGATAATTACTCTAGCCACACACATTGCGTAAATGCGCCATTAGCGGCTACATCCCAGACTTCTACTCTGACCCATTTTCTGTTTTTTAAGTTTAGATCAAACTTATAGGTTTTCTTTCCAAAGGCTTCTGTATGGGTAAGATTGATCATTTTACGGTATACCTCTTTTCCATCTCCTGAAATAACCTCAGCCACCTGCAAAGGAAACGTCCAGCTGGCTTCCAGTATGATCGTTGCTTTCCCGCCCGCAGGAAGCTTTAGTGTTTCCCCCGAACCTTTTCCATTGACTGTGAAACCGGGAAGTAACACTTCACCTGTGGTTACAAAAAACTTTCCTTTCTCCATGGCATCTAGTACTGCTTGCCAGCCTTCTTTAAACCCAGGCAGTTTCTCCATTTGCAAATAATTTACATTTAAATGCCCGTACAATTCATAATTTGGTTCAATTTTAAACAGATCTGCCTCAGCAATCACATACTTTTTTTGTCCCCAATTGGCCATATCATCCATTACATCTAGTACTCTTTTTCCTAATTTGTGTTGAGACAGATCTGCCGGCATGGCCTTCCAGGCTGCCCCAAAGAACCGGTCAGAATGATAAAATTTTTCATCTTTGTACTGATCCGGAAAGCCTGTTGAACCTTTAGTACGTGCGTGAGCGGTCCAAGCTAAGCCCTTTTCTGCTTCCAGTAGCTTTAACATATCCTCTTTACTTCCAATGCGATAAACTTTACCATACACTGAATCTTGTTCCACAAACGGTTGGCCGGAACTTCTAGCCATAACCCAATACACTGCTTTAGGAAAAATGTTCATCCAGTGTCCGCCTAAAAAATTATTGGGTTCTTCTCCAGGCAGCAGCAGAAAGTTACCACCAGAAAGCCGTTCACATTCTTCAAACAACAGTTTCAGCTCTGAAAATCTTTTTACCTCTGGCCCTTTGGGACTGCCCGGGCCATGAAATTCTCCTAAATGAACAATATTGACCCCGGTGTCGCGGAAGGCTTTCACAAAACCAGGTATCTGAGGGAGTGGTTTGTGGGTAAGCACATCATCTATGTGTTCAGTATGAAAATGACTACTCATGGTATAATATCCCTGAAGGGGCTGATAGCTATCCTGATGGGTAAACTGCTTTACTTTTTCCAGGATTTTTCCATCTTTCTCTATGCTCAGTAAGCAAAAAAAATGTAAATGTTGCTTGCTGTTAGGTGGAGCATTAAACCAGGGAACCCAGCGTCTGTCTCCGAGCAGGTCATGGCGGATACCGATACCATATCCATTAAGTGTATTCCGGTAATTATTTCCGTACCAGGTGTGTTGGAGGTTATAGGCATTATCAAGTGGGTAAAAGTATTGATGTGGAGCAGGAAATAAGGCGATGCTGCCACCGGTAGATTGGGCAATAATTGTCCGGTATTTTACCGCTACTGGTTTAGCGGCATCTTGGGAGTTTACAGGCACAGATTGCAAGTAATCCTGTGTGTCTGCCCAGAATATATTTTTCCAATCATCCGTTTTGCTGATCAATCCAGCATCATAGATGATGGCTAAAGAATCTACAGGGGTTGATAGGACAGCCGCAATATCTATTAAGGGACTTCCCTTGAATAAAGTAATTTCAAGGGTGCCGGAGAATTGACCGGCTTTTACCGAAGCAATTATAATTTGAGTTTGGGAGCCAGCAGAAACCACTTTAGCACTTTGCTTCTCAAGGATAACATTATAGGTTTGATGTGGAAGATAAGCCGTCTGATCAAAGAAAATATTCCAGCCATTCTGCTTGACAAGGTCTCTTTTTCCTACCGTAAGCAGAAAAGCCGGATCTATTGCCTTGGCTATTTCTGTGAAGTTACTGCCATCGCTTATTTGAATGCTATTAAAAAGTGGGTGTTTTTTCTCAAGATCAATGACAAACTTACCTTGAGCAGTTTCCCCTGTTGGCCAGGTCACTTCTAACAGGTTTTCATTCCTAATAATTTTTACACTGCCCTTTTTATCAAAACCAGAAAGGTCAAGAGGTATTTGGGCATGAACAAGGCTATAAATGGTTAAACAGGTAATAACAAGTATATATTTCATCTAGTGAACAATTAAAGATCAAAAAATGAGAATAAACCTTTTACAAGTCAATGATTTAGTAATAAAAAATAATTTACCGGGTTGATACAGCAATTATGATCGGGAAGTGCAGCCATTTATGCAGGTAGTATCTTGACCCATTAGCCGGATAGGTTTCCTACGAAAAAGAGAATCAGAAGCTAATCCTCAACTGTGTGAAGGCCATAACCAAAAATGTTTGTAAAAATTAAACAGGTGGTTAAAATAACTTCCCCTTTACAGAAACTAGTAGCATGGCGACAGCCGATAAAATCAGACAAATACTTCTAAAAATCTGTCTAAAAAGTGGGGGCATTGCTTTTAGTAATCACTATTTATTTTGTCTGAAGTTTATCGGCTAATATTTTAATAAAATAGCCTCCTACAACCGATCTGGCTCTAAAGCCAACCGACTTGCCATCCGTGGTTTCATGCCAGTCACTTAAAGGAATACGGTCAGCGGTCTCATCAGCATATATATATACAGGGCGCAGTATCCGGCTGAAATCCTCTCTGGTGTCGGTTAGGGTGGCTGTCCAGATGATCCAGTCGGATTTGGTGTAACTCTTACGGCTATCGAGAGGCAACCCAAATTTGTTTTGCTTGGTCAGGTAGTAGGCAATTTCCTTATCCGCTACCTGCGAAGGAAAAATGTTCAGATCCAGCAGTTGATCCCACACCAGGTTATACTTCTGGCTCCAGGTGCCCTTTTTCTCAAAAGCAAGGCTATAATGATCTCCATCTTCTGCCAAGGCTACCCATTTGCGGACCATCTCTTTCGCTAGATCCATGTACTCTTTTTCTACCTTCGCTTCCCCTAACATACCGGCTAGTTTACCATAGCTGGCTAATCCAAGAATAGCTTTAATGGAAAGGTTAGCATTACGGGCCAGGTGTCCGGCAAAGTCATCTGTACTCAACTGGTTAGCAGGATCAAAGCCTTCTTTTGTGAGAAAAGTAGCCCACTTTGTTAATGCCTCCCAATGCTTTTTAGCATACTCAGCATTCCCTTCCACCTCAGCAATAGCAGCTGTTAAGATCAGCATATTGCCACTTTCTTCTACCGGCATATCTTCCGGATACGTTTGTCCATTGGCCTGAGGATAAGTACCGACATCATGGGCAGCAAAAGGCTTGGTAAATTTGCCGCTTTCGCTATAGTAAAAAATAGGTTCCATCATGCCTTTTAGCAAAGCAGGGTTGTATAGCAGAAACAGCGGAGCAGAAGGATAGGTAATATCTACGGTTCCGATAGAACCATTACTGAAATTTTCTTTTGAAAAAAACAACAGCTCTTCTTTAGGACCTGCCACCGTTTTGTGGGCGGCAATGGCCTGCCGGTAAGCAAGCTCACAAAGCTGTGCATATTCTTCTCCACCAGCCAGCTTGGCATCCTTATATAATTGTTCATCAAACTGCCGGCACCTGGCCATCAGGCGGGTATACTCAGATTCTGCCATGGATAACATCTTTTCAGTGGTCATATCCGGATGGCGGCGCCACCAGCCACGCAGGTTTTCTCCAAAGTACTGCACCGAATACAAATCATCATAGGCAAGAATTATATGAGATTCTTTACTCCTATCCGTTACCTCTCCCAGGTCACTTACCATAGCCATAGCTTGCTCTGATGCCGGAACGGCTGGTAAGTCAGCAGGCTGGCGGCCGGAAGTTTTCCAACCCTTTGAAAATCTGTCCATCAACTCCGTCTGACTACCAAAGGCAGTATAACCGGGGGCATAGGTGCTGCCAGTAAAACATATCCCCAATCTATACGTACATCATCCCCTTTTCTGGCCAGTACTGGTTGCGAGGTTGTGCCAAGGGATAAGGCTGTTAACGGTTGCTTTTGCTCGCTACTAACTGGTATACTAAGTATTTTCTCATCCACTTTCTGATCTGGTGTATGAACTGCCAGCACTCCTGATACAGTGAGCAGCACCTGCACCTGATGCATTTTCCCATCTGTAGACTTTGCTGCATAGGTGACATAGGAGGCCGGACGGGACATCGTTTCAGGTTCATCCATCAGCAGGGGCGAAGTGAAGGTAACAGTCAGATTTACAGGACCAGCCTTAAAGAGGTACTGAGTTTGTGTGGCCGTGACAGAGAGGGATTCTTGTTGGGCTTTTAGGATATTGCCTGTCATTTTAACGGCTTGTTCATCTACCAACCCTACATCAATAAAGGAATTCCCCTGTGGATTTTTGCAATATACAGCTAATAGATTGGTACCTACTTTCAGGGTTTGTAAGGCCTCCCGGGAAATTGCTTTTGTTTCATAATCGGCCACAACTCCTTCATTTTCATAAGCTTTTACTCCATTTATGTATACGATTACGCCATCATTGTTGCTCAGGTAGAGTAACAGTTTTTCAAAGCGGGTATCTTTCAGGGTAAATGTGCGGCGTAGCCATATTTCTTTGAGCCATTCTGTCTTAGGTGCAGCCGGATGACGCTCACTTTGATTGCCAAAAGGGGCACTCCCTTTCTTCCATGTGTTCTGGGCAGCAAAGGAAGGCTTTTCCCATTCTTCTTGAGGCTTTTCTAAGATGTAGTAAGCTTCATATGGGGCTTGTTTAGCTGTTGGCAGAACAGAAGCTAATTTACTAGCCTGGGCTCCCATAAACTGATAGGTTTTCCCATCTACTTTTACCAAACCATTCAAGGGATGAGGTTTGCCGGTCCAGTGACGGGTAGGAGAATCGTTCAAACGGGTATCAAAAGACCATATACTGGTATATGGATCGATTGTTACCAGTGGCACTGCCGGTGGTCTGATTTCCTGTGCTTTCAACAGGAAAGTGGATAATAGGAGAAGGAGCAGTAGATAGGGTTTAGTCATTGGATACGAGTATAGAGAGCAATTTATCATTAAGATAAATTTTGATGAATCAACTTTGATAAATATTTGCTAAAGTAATAAGAATACATTCGGTTAGAGTCATTATAGAAAAGATTACACGCCTGTATGGTCACATAGTTGTATTTATAATTTTTATAGTATGCACATAGACAGTAGACTGAGTTACATTAACTACCCTTTCCTGAAACTCAAAAGGATGATGACGGGCTTTTTATGTTTTTATCAGACAACAAAACTGTCAACCTATCATAGGACAAGACCCTTTAGATTGGAAAAGAAAAAGTAGACCAGATTACACTGATAATTAATCGGCATTAATGGCCAATAACACATGAGTAGCACCATAGCAGATGAGCTGCTACTCAATGAGGATTACTATATACAACCAGATTCATTTTGCAGCAGCCTGTGGCTGCTTAAATTTATACCTTCAGGTCTATCTTTTTACCAGTCTTGACAGCCTGGTAAATGGCATCAATAATTGATAAGTCTTTCACTCCTTCTGCTCCGTCTACGGGAACCACCGGTTTTTTCCCTTGCAGAATGATGGCTGCCATCTCATCCATTTGCAGGGTCTGGTGAGTGATGTGTGGCTGGGTTAATTCTCCTTTATGGGTGCGGCCCAGGATGGGTCCATAACCGGTAGCAGGTTGCAGTTCGGCAAATCCTTTGTAGCCATTCAGGAAAAATCGATCCAGGTTGTTCATGGTGTAGGTAGACAAACAGGAGGCCATTGCTCCACTGGGGAAGCCCAGTTGAAACTGAATGGTTTCGTCAACGCCTTCTTTGAATTTAGCCCGATCCGTTTTGGTTTCCTGCGCAGTTACCCAAATTGGTTCTTCTCCTAGCATATAACGGGCTCCATTAATGGAATAAATGCCAATATCCATCATGGCTCCCCCACCTGATAGTTGCTTGTTTAACCGCCACTGGCTGGGATCACCTATTGTGAAACCGGAAAGCCCCTGGAAGAATAACACTTTTCCTAATTCACCTTCTTTCCGCATACGGATGATCTCTAGCGTTTTAGGTTCAAAATGCATCCGGTAGCCTACCAGTAAATGTACGTTGGCTTTTTTGCAGGCATCCACCATTTCTTTTCCTTGTTGCGCATTTATTGCCATTGGTTTTTCGCAGATCACATGTTTGCCGGCTTTAGCTACCCGCAAGGTCTGTGGGTGGTGGAGGGCATTGGGGGTGATAATATATACGGCATCAATGTCAGGGTTATTTTTTATCTGGTCAAAATTCTCGTAGTTGTAACAGTTCTTTTCGGCAATTTTATATTTGCCTTGCCATTCTTTGATTTTAGAGGGTGTGCCACTGATCACTCCGGTTAGTTTGGCCATTTTAGAAGACTGCATGGCTTCGGCAACCCTTGTTCCATAACTTCCAAGGCCCATAATGGCTACCCGTAGCGCAGATCCCTGATAAGGTTCAGTATATAAATTTTCCGGAGTATAGGAAGGTAACAAAGGCAAAGCGAGGGCTGAAACAGTAATTTTCTGTAAGAAATTACGGCGGGAATTCTTAATAGTCATCTGGTTTAGTGTGTTTTGGTAAATAAAATAGTTGGAAAAGCTTTCAATATACAAAATGTTTGAAGGCGTAACTAAATCAGATGTAAAATGGAGTTTCCACTCAAAATGGAGAGTAGAAAGAGAGCAGACCTACAATATAGTTCTTTTATAAGTTACCCGAAAAGGGTAATAGGTGTAAACCCATATCTTGTAGGCATAACAATCATCCCTCAATTATTATTTTTTAGGGTTGACTACTACCCATTCTCTATAATACTATTGTTGCACAGACGATCCCATACCTGAACAAAAGCTTATAATTTACTGATAAATAATAAAGAATTTATTGGATTATTTATATAAAATGACTCTCTATACATGCAAAAGCATATATTTAAAATTGCATTTCTATAACTACTATTTACCCTACTAATTAACCCCTAACACTATGAGCAAGATTCAAGTTAAAGATGGTACGGAGATTTACTACAAAGATTGGGGAAGCGGCCAACCCATTGTTTTCCATCACGGTTGGCCACTATCAGGCGATGACTGGGATGCACAAATGATGTTCTTCCTCAAGGAAGGTTTCAGAGTTATTGCTCATGATCGAAGAGGACATGGCAGATCTAGCCAAACCCCTGATGGGCATGATATGGATACCTATGCAGCCGATGTAGCTGAGCTTACTCAAGCCCTTGATTTAAAGAATGCCATACACATTGGTCATTCAACCGGTGGAGGAGAAGTGATTCGCTATGTAGCTAAGCATGGACAAGGCCGGGTAGCCAAAGCCGTGCTGATCAGTGCTGTAACTCCTCTTATGCTGCAAACTCAAGCTAATCCTGAAGGGATTCCTCTGTCTGTATTCGATGAAATAAGGGAAGGTACAGCTACCAGGAGGCCACAATATTTTCAAGATTTTACCTTGCCGTTTTATGGATATAACCGTGAAGGGGCAAAGGTATCCCAAGGGATACGCGATAATTGGTGGAGGCAGGGAATGATGGGGGCTATAAAAGCTCATTACGATTGTATCAAGGTTTTTTCAGAAACAGATTTTACACAAGATCTTAAAAATGTAGATATACCTGTACTAGTGATGCATGGAGAAGATGACCAAATCGTTCCCTTTGAGCTTACAGCTGTAAAGGCTGTCAAACTGTTAAAAAATGGCAAACTTGTTTCTTATCCAGGTTTTCCTCATGGTATGCCCACCACAGAAGCGGCAACAATAAATAAGGATCTGTTGTCTTTTATCAAATCTTAATGAATATAGAAGCATCGATCCAATACAGAAGCTGTCATTACTTTTGATAGCTTCTGTATTGAGTTATAAAAACAGCCCTTTTATTGAATCTTTATCTATGGGCAAGAGAGAAAGGAATAGCTACCAACTTTTACTTCAATAATATTTCCCTTTGGCCATATTGACTTGGATATGAAAATAAAAAGTGTTGACAACTTATATCAGGAGAAGACCGCTTGATAAAGTGCCGGAAAACAAATATAAAGTTCAAACCAACGATACAGGATTGTATTCAATATACGCCACTAGTAAATAGGCTAACCCCCTTATTTATCTGAAAACTGAGAGCTAATGGCTGTATACTTAAAATATCATACTATTATTAGTTCATACTTGAGGAGCCCAGTACGTGCAGTAAGCTGACCCGTAAACAGGGCCTTTCAGGATCATACATTTACCGCACGCTATACCAGCAGGAGGGGGAGCCAGAGGTTACAATTGCTACATTGCATATCTGACATAGGCGAATCTTTTACATAGCCTAATTTTTGGCGTGCCTGCATATCTTTTTCACTCACTCCGGAAAAGTCAGTACACGCATCCGCAGCAACAGTTGGTTTTTCCTCTTGTTGTGAAGTCTTTCTCTGATTGCACCTGCTTAGCATCAGACCACCACTTAAAAACATGGTACTTACATATATATACTTTTGAAGGAATGTTCGCCTGGAATATGCTTGCTTCATCATTAGTAATTCAAATTTTTTATTACTCTACTTATTTGCTGATAGTTTCGATAGCTGCTTTAGCCTCGCTCGTAGAATCAGCCTGCAAGCGTTGTAATACCTGTTTCAAATGGGCATCTGCTGTAAGTTTATTTTCAGATTTTTTCAAACCTTTCTCCAACCCTTTTAAACCTGCAAACTGCCAGTTTTTTTCTTTCATTTGGTCTTCAGCGGCTAATAATTGTAAAAAGCGGCTGACTTCCCCTTCCCGGTTACGGGAGCCAATTACGTAGGAAAAATCTTCCAGGAAGGCGACTTTTTCTGGGGTATCTCTGCTGAAAAATGAATGCTGTTTCAATAGCAATTCCAGCAAGTCAAGCGAAGATCCGGCATCAGCGCTTAATACAGCCATTCTAAACCATGGATTTTGTCCGTATCTCTCTAAAACTTTTGCTAAGGTTGGGGCTGCTTGTCGAGCAGAAAACGCTCCCAGACTCAGACTTGCCTGCAAGGCTACCCTGGCTGAGTGATCATCTACTTTTTCTATAATTAAAGGCAAACATTCCGGATAACGCTCAGCCAGGATGATTCCATATTCCCGTACGCCAGGGTGAGTGTCCTGCATGGCCTGTTTAACAAGGGTGGCATCCAGCGCACCTAGCCCTTCCAATGCAAAAAAAGCATGCAAACGGGTTCTTGGGTCCTTATTTTCTCTAAACATGGTTTTTAAAGAAGTAACAACAGATGTATCCAGACGTTCCAGCAAAAGTCTTTGTGCCTGAAGGCGCCACCATTGGTTGGGATGAGAAAGATTCTCTACCAACTCTAGTGTCTCCATTTTCTTCATATTTGTAAACGCCTTCCTCTTCGATCTGTCATTTTTTGGCACAATACGGTAGATTCTTCCATACTCACTTCCTCTCTTGAAGTCCATATCTTCCTTCAGATCATCCGGAATAGACACAGGTGTTTCAATATGTTGTCTATACATATCGATTACATATAAGTAGCCATCGGGCCCTACAGTAAAATTGCACGGACGAAACCAGGGGTCAGTGGAACTCAAAAACTCTCTGTCTTTCTCTGCCAGATCACGCGATGCAATAAAGGTGGCGCTGGTATCATGCCTCGTAATAATGTCTCTATGGACTAGATTACCAGCCACATCTCCTGTAAAAATGTTGCCATAGAATGTTTCAGGAAAAGCATCTCCCGCATAGAAAGTTGCGCCGGAAGCCCCGGTAAAATGATCATCTGCGTATTCAGTTCTATCCAGTTTTTGTTCCTTATATTGTATGTTCCGGCGCTTTGTACGTTCAGCGCGCCAGTAAGGGGTGGTGTCTGCTGGAACATGTCTAGTTCATGATCAGAGATATTTTCCACCGCATTGATTGAAGGTAAGTACGGATGCCTGTGTAAATATCTCCCTGGAATAACTGCTTGCCGGATGTGTAAGGTGTTCTGTGTGATGAACCGGTGCCCAAAGTCATCAAGCGCCTGTCCAAACTGGGCAGGTCCTGTTTCCAATTCAAATTCTCCCCGGTCAAGACGAAACCTAAAATCTGCTCCCCGCATGGAAAGCGGTGCTGCCTCTGGCTTTCTGCTAAAAGTTACGCTGCCATCCTGTCCATGATTAGAAGCATAGATCCAATTATCCACCCCAAAGCGGAGATTAGTAATTTGTGCTTCTGAGTTATTCTCAAAAAATCCAGTAAAAAGCACTTCTCTGGTATCTGCACGAAAATCTTCATTGGTATCTTTCAGATACAGTATATGGGGTGCAGCCGTTACCAACAGTCCGTCCTTCCAGGGTAACATACTGGTTGCTTCTGAAAGGCTATCGGCAAATACGATGGATTCATCTATCCGGCCATCGCCATCTTTATCTACAAGCTTACGGATGCGTCCGGTGGCTTTTCCAGGTTCGGGTTTATAGGGATAATCGGGCATTTCTACCACATAGGCATTTCCTTGCTCATCAAATATCATTTCAACAGGGTCCTTCACAAAGGGTTCTGCGGCAAATAGTTCAATAGTAAATTCATCGTTGAGTTGAAAACTGCTTAATGCTTCTTCCGGCGATAATGGATCTGTATAATGTTGTTGCTGTTCAGAACAGGAAACAGAGAGAAAGATTAAAAAAGGCAGCAGGCCAATAAAATGATATTTCATCTGTCGGTGAATCAGGTTTGTTGTTTTCATTTTATATAATTCTTTGCCCTATTTTACACAATAGCAGCCAATGTGTGCTGTAGTTCCACTGGTTTTATTTGACTTTTTGCAACCCAACTTGCTCGGCTAACCGCATGATCTCTCCGAATATGCTTGCTTCAATAGTGGGTGCCCATTTGCTGGGTAATCCGTAAACCATTTGTGAGGATTCACCTTCGTAGCCACCTTCTTTGAGTATAGTTGAGGAGGGAATATACGCCATCACATCATTAGAATAACCCAAGACAAATATATCCGGACCAAAGATTCGTTTGAGTTCGATGGCATACCCTACCACAAGTTCACCTCCCAAACTAATCAGGGTTTGATCACCAAGTTGCCAGATCTGAACCGGATAAGGATAGCTTGTTTTAAATGATTGTCCCTGCTCAATTTGCTTCACCAAACGTGTGGCCCATCGTTTCTGATAATCGGAAGAGGTTTCAGCTATTTTTAACAATTCTTCTTTCGTTGGCGGACTAGTTAACGACAATTCTACTTCGGAATATGCCGTTGCGAGTTGAGGCGGGAGTTTACGCATATCTTCAGCCAGCACTCTTTCCACCGCAGCAGCCAGCGTTTTTCCATATTGCTGGGCTAAAGCCACTGTCCGGCGAGGCAAAGGATTTTGATCTGCACCAGCTCCTTGAAAAAATAACGCTGTTACACCCGGATATGACTTTTCTAATTGTAACTGGGCAAAGCCAGCATAATCTCCCGACCACTGATAGCCATTCAAAACGGTGTTGTGACAGGCATACCCAAAGGCAACAGCCATTAATTTACCCTTTTCATCTATCACTTTTAGTACAGGAACTGCATAATCGTTTGGGCCTTTTAACTCGTTCTGCTGGAGCAATGTTGATTCATTGTTATTCCGCCTGTTCACCTGAAAGCGGGTAACTCCATTTTGTGCATAGAGCTGTACTGGTTTCAAAGCCTTCAAGGCATTTCCAACTAAAGACACTATCTGGTCAGCCAGCTTACTGGAGTATTGTTCAATTTTCTTCTGCTGCAATGCGTCCAGGGATATATGTCTAGCAGCGCACCCTGTAACACCGGGCCAGAGTGCGTATGTGAACTATTGAGTATAACCTGCGCCCTGGATAACTGATACTTACTTTCTAACTGGTTGCGGATGTGGTGGGATAATTCCTTGGGAATTCCCAGTAAATCTGCGGTAACCAATACAGCCCGTTTACCACCTGCATCTTCTAGTACTAAAGCTTTTGCCCACAACTCATGTAAGGTACCTTCAGAAGAATGGTCGCGGTTTGCATAGCCTGCCATCCACATCGATTGTTGAGGTGTAATTACTACCCGGGCTACCCCCGCTTTCCATCCAGCATGACCTCCTTGCAGCTCATCGAGTGCCTCCGCATGAAGATAGGTCAAGCTGAAAAAGAGAAATATGACTGGAAGTGAAATTAATGTCTTCATTTTCGTGTTTCTTAGATCGTGTAGCGCCTTTTATGAACTTTTCAAAATTTAAGTATAAAAAATAGGTAAGCCTGCCTTTAAAGTAAAGCAATTGATTGAGCAAAACAAGGTAGCGGTTTACGATGAATTCCTCCCAATAAATAATACTTAACATAAGTAAAGCCAGCCTTATCCGGTTATAGGTTGACGAGTAAATAAACCTCCCCTTTCGTGATACGCTTTTGTAGAATAAAATCAGAATTCTGTTGGCTCACAAAGAACTGGTGTAATGGCCAGGCTTTATTGACCAAATTTGATTGTGAATAATGGGTTTTTCTATATTTCATTGAACCACTTTTCAGGAAGTTATTCAATGAACAAATGGGTAGAAAGTGGCGTGAAAGGGTTAACTTTAGCAGATTAAATAACCATCATCGGATATGCTCCTGAAAGGTTTTTTGCCCAGCCCCCTTCTGCGGGAGTATCTGGAAAACATCGGTATTGTCCATCTGGTATTTCCTCCCAATGAACCTGTTCCGGTGAAAGCTTATACGCCCAAGACCGGCGACTCCATTGAATTTTTTCTCCGGGACCCCGAATATGTTGTATATCCGGGAGAACACAAAAAAACCAAAAGGCCACAGGTTTTCATCCATGGCCAACACACCTTCGTGACCCATCGGTATGTGGGACGGGAGTTTTTATACCTGAATATCAAGTTTCAACCTGGGGTTTTATACCGCTTAACCGGTATTCCCTCCTACCAGCTGACCAATACCTATATCGATGCCGAAGCTGTTTTTTCATCAGAGATAAGGCAACTGACGGAACAATTAAAAAATGCTGAATCGTATGCAGAAATGATTGAACGGGCCGAATCCTTCGTATGGAGGCTGGTCAGGCGATCCCAAAAGGATGCGCACGGCATTGACCGGGCGGCTCAATTTCTACTACAGCATACAAACCCTGTTTCGATGGATTGGCTGGCGAATCAATCCTGTTTGAGCCAGAGGCAATTTGAGCGCAAGTTCAGGGAGCGGATGGGCATACCTGCTTCCCTGCTGGCCAGGATTTCCCGCTTCGACAAAGCATTCCTGATGAAGAAGGCCCACCCCAAAAAGGACTGGCTGAGCATTGCCCTTCAGTGTGGTTATTACGACTATCAGCACTTAGTCCGTGATTATAAAGTTATTACCGGGCTTACTCCTCCCTCTTTTTTTGGGCTTGACAATCAGGCACCCGAACGACTTTTTGGCTTACACGAATAATATGTTAAGGAAAACTTAAAAAGTCGTTTTTGTACCACTAATCGTTACAGGAAACTTTTCACTTTTGATGCAGGAAACTCATTGCCCGGCATGCTAATATGATAATGCCATAAATCCTATACTGTTGGTATTGATACTACAGCAATCGGCGAATGAGAAGCCATCTATATTTTGGAATACCCCTTCAAATTTCATGTATGAAACTAATAATTATCCTAAGCTTTTCCTTTTTGCTGAACCCAGTGCTGGCCCAAGAAAGCAGAAAGGGAAAAGTTATTGTAGAAAGATTTCTGGCACCATCTCTTCAGGGAAACCGGGGTGGTGAAGACCCCATGCGCCGGTTGACCATTTACCTGCCGCCCGGTTACCAGGAAGGAGCCCGGCGGTATCCCGTTTTCTGTTTTTTACATGGTTTTTTGGTCAATGATAGTTTAATGATGGTCTATAATCGGTTCAAGGAACTAATGGATATGGCCATTCTGAGTGGCAAGTTACACCCCATGATTTTAGTCTTGCCGAGTAGCGACACTAAGTTTGGCGGGAGTTATTATACCAATTCAGCGCTGACGGGAAACTGGGCCGATTACATTGGAAAAGACGTTGTCAACTACATCGATCAGAACTATCGTACCCTGGCTAATCGTAATAGTCGAGGCCTGTGCGGGCATTCCATGGGCGGCTATGGCGCCTTAAAAATAGGTATGCTGTTTCCCGATACCTTTGGTGCTGTGTATGCGCTCAGCCCAGCCACCCTGAACTGGGCTGCTGAATATAGCTTGACTAATCCTGCCTTTAAAGGGATGGATTCGTTCCGGAATGAATATAGCGCCAAACAAATAACAGATGAGTTACCCCAAGGGAAACGGGAGAAGTTCTATATCCAGCTAATGGCCGACCTGGCCCGAACCTATTCGCCCGACGAAGGCAAAAACTTTCTCTCAGCAGCTATGCCTGTTACGTTTGTTGGCGACAGTATGGTCGTCCATAAAGAGATCCTAGCCAAGTGGGAAGCTAATTTTCCAGTAAATATGATTGATCAGCATCTATCAGCCCTGAAACAATTAAATGCCTTAAAAATAGATTGGGGCCGGAACGAAGAATTTCCTCACATTCCAATCACTTGCCTTCAATTCAGTAAGAAATTAGAAGCAAATGGGGTAAAGCATTTTGCTGAAGAATACATAGGGGTCATATAAGCATGATAGGAGGTTTTGAGGGAAGGATCTACAATGAAATGATCCCTTTCTTTGACAAGTATTTAAAATCTGCAGATAAGACAAAGCCTGTATCAAAATAATGATTATAAAAAGGGCCAATCAAAAGGTTTACAATCTCAAAAGTGTAGTTGCAAAAGCCTGCCTGAGGGAATACACCTACGCTACAAATCTTTATTTTGCTTTGTTGTACCCGCTCAGGCACTCTTGAAATGATTTACTCTGGCTATACATGCAATCATAGTCCAAAAGCCTGCGAAGAGTTTTGGGCTACGATTGCCACCACATCCATTTCCTTACACAAAAAGCAGCATACATTCTTGTCAGGACCCTGTTTTTAAACATAGACTTAAGAAGAATATAACCAATTTTGGTTTCAAGAAAGAGGTAATTCATTTATCCCCTTTCTTTATCTACAGACAACTCCTGTAAATTTCTTATTAGCTTATGTTTATACAATAAGCTGCCTGACAAAATTTTTCCCCAATACCTTATATTAAGGTTGACCGCCGCCGCCGGTAGCTCCATAGATTTGCCCTATGGCATAGCTTGCATCACTGGCGGCAAGTTGTACATAAATGGAAGCTAGTTCTACCGGCTGACCAGGCCTGCCTAGTGGAGTATCCCCTCCAAAGCCTTTGAGTTTTTCCTGTGTGGCTCCCCCGCTCACTTGCAAAGGAGTCCAGATGGGTCCAGGGGCTACTCCATTGACGCGAATCCCTTTTGGGGCTAGCTGTTTGGCAAGGGATCTGACATAATTCGTGGTAGCCGCTTTGGTTTGGGCATAGTCGTATAGATCGGCAGAGGGATCAGTGGCTTGCTCAGAAGTAGTACCAATGATAACTGCCCCTGGCTTTAGGTGGGGAAGGGCTGCTTTAATGATCCAAAAGGGAGCATAAATATTGGTTTTTATTGTTGCATCAAATTCTTCGGTGGAAATATCAAGAATAGACTGCTTAGCTTGCTGTCTTGCCGCATTACTCACCAAAATATCTAGGCCTCCCAGCCCCTTAACGGCTTCTGCTACTAGTCTTTGACAAAAAGCTTCTTCCCGGATATCTCCAGGAATGGCAATGGCCTTTCGTCCGGCTGCCTTTATCAGGGCAATCACTTCACGGGCATCCGGCTCCTCATCCGGCATATAATTAATAGCTACATCCGCTCCTTCCCGTGCATAAGCAATGGCAGCCGCACGTCCCATTCCGGAATCCCCTCCGGTGATCAAAGCCTTACGTCCCATCAACCGGCCGGAGCCTTTGTAGCTTTTCTCGCCATGATCGGGCACAGGGTCCATTTTGGAGGCAAGCCCGGGCCAGGGTTGAGATTGACTTTTGAAGGGTGGTTTTGGGTACAAAGTGGTAGGATCTGTGAGAGCTTGCACATCTAATGGGGATGGTTGCTGAGCTTGTGAGGCTGCAAACACTGGTGGGGCCACTACGGAGGCTAAACTCATTCCTAGGCCACCAATAACTTGACGTCTGTTAATTTTACTTTTTTCTTTCATTACATTAAGCTGGTTTTATTTCAAATTTGAACTGAGAACATATCTGTTAAGTGGGGTTGAAAAGGACAAAAGGTGAGAAATAAGGTCTAGTTCTTTACTCCTTATTTGATAGGATTTATCTTTACAAGGGCAATAAAAGTTAATCGTAATTCGGTATGAAATGTTGCCGGTTAATGAAACCTTCTTATGGTTAGGATTAAAAATGCAGATAATGTTAGGGAGTAGAACTAAAGCAGAATATATTACTATAGCATCTGTAGCGCTTAAAGATTATATATGTTTTTTGCAGTTTTAGTATCCACGGTTATGTTTACCTATTGGGCATATTACAGAATAGTGATCAAAAAAGAGAAGCATGCTTGGAGGGATATAGAATGGGCAGCAATAATTGTGTTAGTGTTTTTACTTGCCCTCTATGTTATAGTAGCACATTAGTATATCCTGTTTTTATCAAGGTTAGTTACATTAACTACCACTTTCTGGTAACTGGTAATCATTTGCTGCTTGTTGATATTTATTTCTAAACTGGATCAATTGCAAGAAGATTTACTAGGATAGTATGGATTAAGTATAAGGCAAGCCTAATTAAAAATGAAACTCAAGTAATGAGCCTACACGCCCCTAGTTCTGCTTCCATTTCTCAAGATGACAAAATTGTATTATTTTTCTCAACAAATATAAAGACTCCTCCAGTTACCCGGCTACTTTAATGCAGATGCATGAAGCCACAGCTGCGAATGGTCTTACTAGCAGCCAAAAGAAAATGGACAAACATTCTTATTTAAAGCGAATCGCTTATCAGGGACCACTTGAGCTAAGCTTAGAGGTGCTTTGTAGCTTACATCAGTACCATATGCTAAATGTTCCCTTTGAGAACCTGGATATTCACTATGGGAAAGAAATTATTTTAGAAAAAGAGGCTATCTATCAGAAAGTAGTAGAAAATTATCGAGGTGGGCTTTGTTATGAATTAAATCTACTCTTTCATTGGTTATTAACACAGATTGGCTTTGAAAGTAAAATTATAGCGGCTCGTATTTTTGATAGTCAGTCAGTAGTAGGACCAGCCTTTGACCATATGTGTATAATAGTGGAGCATCAGTAGTCCTGGTTAGTGGATGTGGGATATGGTAATTTATTTCTACGACCCGTCGCCATTAAAGAAAATGAAATTCAAACCGATGGTCAGAATTATTTCAAGATAGAGAAATATTCGGCTAGCGAGTATATATTGCTAATGTCAGCCAATAAAGTAGATTTTACTCCCAAGTATGTCTTTAGTACAAAATCTCAACCGATAACTAACTTTATCCCACTTTGCCGGGATAAGCAAACCAAGCCTACTTCCTATTTTGTTAAAAACAAGGTTTGTACCAAGCCAACACTAGATGGGCGAAGCACACTATTTAATCAAAAATTGATTCACAGAACGAAGGAACAGCAATGGGAATACATGATTAAAGAGGAGAGCCAGTTAAGAAATATATTAAAAAGTGAGTTCAATGTAGTGATTTATTAACGTAGGAGTTAAATTAACTTCCCCTTAGTGGTAACTATAGTATTAGTTATCAATAAATTAGTGCTTACTCTTTTAAGGGATCTCCATATTTCAACTATTTGTCGCAATCACCCCTTCAATTGTCAGAATTCCCCTGTACTCAACTGCCACAATTCTACTATTTTTGGACCGGTAAAAGCAGCCGTTGCGGCAATCTCATAAAAACTTAAAAACAAAGAGATGTTGAAAATTATTGTTGCAGGCCTTTCTCAGAAGATTTCATTATGCGAATCGACAGACTGTATGCAACCCTTTTGTAGCAAATGGAAAGAAGAAATGTGAAGCAGCAGGTGGCCTGCCTCATCACACAATAAATAATTATCAAATCAATTATTTCAAAGATCGTTCACTTTCACTATGAACAAGCATGTGCTTTTTATATTTGGGGGAGGAGGTAAAGAAGATTATGCCGCTGATGCGACACTGGTTGCTTCTTTGCAAGAGGGCTTAGGAGAAGCCTATCTGGTGCATTACCCGTTTTTGCCCCATGAACAAACAAAAGATTTTGGGCGGAAAAAGCAAATCGGCAGGCACATTTCCTACATTAAAGGCGAAATTATGTTGGTGGGACACTCGCTGGGCGCTTCTATGCTGTTGAAATACCTGTCGGAGACCAGGATACGAAAAAGGATAGCAGGCCTTTTTCTGATTTCTACTCCTTTCTGGCGTGGGCAGGAAGACTGGAAGCAAGGCTTTATCCTGCACAAGGATTTTGCGGATAAGTTACCCAAACATGTTCCCCTTTTCCTCGATCATAGCAAGGATGACAAGGAGGTAGCTTTTGATCATCCTGAGCTGTATGCAAAATGTCTTCCTAAGGCAAGGGTGCGTGCAATACGTAAAGGTGGCCATCAATTCAACAACGATCTATCAATGCTAGCCAAGACATTGAATCCCTATGAAAATCACAGCCTATGCCATTAAAAACAAGGGTGGGAAGGCCCAGCCCTTTTCCTATGAAAGAAATCTGGTTGCAAATGAGGTTTTAGTCAGAATCACGCATTGTGGTATGGCCAAAGGAGACATTCAGGGGATAGAAGATGAGTGGGGCGACACAACATTTCCCCTGGTGCCAGGTCACGAAATAGTTGGCCTCATTGAAGAAACAGGCCGGCAAGTCACTACTTTAGAAAAAGGAGATCGTGTGGGTATTGGCTATCAGCAAGAAGCTTGTTTTACCTGTACATATTGCAGGGAAGGAAACGAGCAGTTTTGCCCTGATCAGAAAGTGATTGCCGTTGATTGCTATGGAGGTTTAGCAGAATATATAATTGTTGATAGCAGATTTGCCTTTAAACTTCCCTCAATCCTTGACCCGGCAAAATCAGTTCCTTTGCTATCTTCAGGTCTTACGGTTTACACAGGAATCATAAGGGCAAACTTGAAAAAAAATTCTATAGTGGCTGTGTCAGGGGTAGGAGGGCTCGGGGAGTTAGCCACGCAATTTCTTGATAAAATGGGGCATAAGGTCTTCGCTTTTTCACATTCTCCGCAAAAAAAGGAGTTGATTCATCAGTTAGGAGCCCGGTATATAGATAGTTCAACTCTAGATAGTCAAGCAGAGCTGCATAGGAAATTTGACTTTATTCTCTCCACAGTAAATGCAAATTTTCAGCTGGACACCTATCTAAAAATGCTCAAACCACAAGGCAAGTTATGCCTGGTAGCCCAGACACCCGATAAGCTATCTATGAGTGCCGGACTCTTGTATGATTACGCGCAACGAACTATTTATGGCAATTATACGGGTAGTCGACAAGCTATGATGGATATGTTAGCTTTTGCAGCAGAACATGCGATTGAAAGCAGGGTGGAGGTGATTCCCTTCTCCCAAATGAACGAGGCCATAGAAAGGGTGAAGGGGGGAAAAGTTGCCATGAGAGTAGTATTAGAACAGGAAAAATAAAGAGGCAATCATAGGAGGAAACAGTAGAAATTAATAAAGTGCCTTGTGAAAGTTATCAGAAAGGGGAATTTTATATACTGATAGTGGTAAAAACCCTTGGATGAGCAAGCCCTCAATAATCATTTCATGTAAGAAAATTAAGGTTTTCGTTACCTTATATTTCTCATGCATTTACTTTTTGTGTCTGTAAGGCATATATAGCTACTAAAGCTAAGACATTGGGCAGGTAAGGTTTGGTAATAATTATATTAAAACATCTTTGTATGCAAGAAACTATCACACGTAAAATCTTTGGGAAAGCCATCAGCTATGAACTACATATTGAAGAAAGCCAAAGGAATCAGTATCAAATCCACTTGTCTTGTCTTCAACCTAGATTGTACCAGCAGATGCTGAGCAATAGCCCAGCTTTGCTTGAAAATCAGCTGGTAACCATTGTCAAGGATGCTGCTTATAAGTTTACTCCACAGATAGACTTTCAAGAACCCTTCTTTATTGATTGTTCCCACAATGAGGTATGCCTGCAGGCTAGATTTTCTACTAGATAACTAGCTTTTGATTGGATAGAGGAGACATTGACTCGTTTTATACACTTTTTGCTTGATGATAAAGCCTTTCGCATAAAATGTGAAAGGCTTTTTTGCTTGGAGCAAATCGGTCTTTTCTTCATATAGGGTAACAAAATTATCTATCTAAAATTCCTATCAATAGGCGGCATAGATTTATGAAACATATTCTTTTCCCTCTTGTCCATATTTATAACTGTATTCAATTTTAAAAGGGCAGTCACGAAAATGTCCCTTTGTGTTAACTTAAAAATAATACTTATTACCCTTGAGCTGCATCTATTCTATATTAGCTTCTATTCAAAAACAGGAGCAGGGCAGGTATGTGAAACAACTTTTCAAGAATAATTATCTGCCTAATTCGGCAATCAGGTGTTGAAAGACATGGAAGGCAGGTTTAGGGGAATAATTATCGTACATAATGCCAAATTGATAGAAGATATTGGAGTTTGTAGAATCGGCATCTCTTAAATCGAAGAGTTCATAAGTGGTTATATTGAATTGTTCCTGTGCTTTATGGATAGAACGGATAATTATCTCGAGCACTTGGGCCTGCTTTTGCTCGGATCTTTCCGGTGATGTAGGCCATCCATTTTCAGTAATATGAATGGGCGTGCTTAGGGCAATTCCAGCTTCTGCAAGGTTGATATTTCGGAAATGGTTCAAGACCATATGAATGGCCTCCGGCAAGTGTTCTACAGCTACAGCACGAAACACATCAGGAAAAAAATCCAATCCCACATAATTCAATGACTGGTAAAACTCCTGTGAAGCAAGTAATTGAATTTCCCGCCAAAAATCATAAGTAGGGTCAAAATTTGCTACGCTATTAAAACCAACTGCTATATCAAGATTCAACCGTTTAACTTCTTGTTTAGCTGCAATCACTCCGCTTACTACCGCTTGTCGAACATTGATAGAATCCCCATCTACTGCCGGAATTCTATGTAAATTCGGTTCTTCGGTAAGCTGTATTTTAGCTAAATACCTTCCATAGATAGTAATTTGATGTTTCACAAATTGAGCCCAGTCATCCATATCTCCATTTTGGGAGTGATAGCAGAGGACCAAATCAAGTTTACGATTAGGGGCAACATATTGAATGGGGTTAGAAGGCGTAATATTTTTACAAACACCTTTGCCATAATACCCTACATAACAACGAATTAAAAAAATCTTGCTTTCCCCCTGTAACGTATTAAGTGCCTCTATTATTTTTTGTGGATTATCCGGGTTTCCTTTCGTTAATTCAGGACTTGAATCAGTACCAGTGGCTCCACCAGGATAAATGCCAAAAGTTAAATGGGTAATCATATTTGTATCTTTTTAGTCATTATATCAGTAAATATATAACTAAAAAGATATAAATACTACAAAATAAGAATTATTTATTTATATTTATATCCATTTAGATATAAATATAAAGTGATTATGAATAAAGCGGTTCAACTTTTAGTAGCATGGGATGAATTTGATCAACTTTATCCTGAGGCAGATCTTGATCAATTTTGCCGGTATTACTTGGCTAAAAAAGAGCACCTGAAAGCAAATTACCAAAATAGCCAAGGTTTACTCTTGAAAATAATGGGACGGATTACAAGTGCGTATAGTTTGTATCATCGGGCAGCCATGAGCAAAACTAAGTTACCTTCGCCGGAAAGCTTTTACTTTCTGAATGGGCTGGCTCATCTGGGAGAAGTAAAAAAAACAGACCTGATCAATTATCTCTTTTATGAATATACTACCGGGATGGAAGTGATCAGTAAATTACTCAAAGACAATCTAATCCTCGAAAAAGTAGACCTTGCCGACAAACGGGCGAAGCTCATTAGTCTCACAGCAAAAGGCAAGCAGGTTTTGAATGGAAGCTATATCCAGTCAGCAAAAGTGAGTGAAATGATTTTCAATGGGATGAATAATGATTCAATTAAACTTTGTATTGAGTTGTTAGTAGACATTGAAGAAAAGCATTCTAAATGGGTGCCAGAACTCAAAAACAAGGAATTTGATGAAATGTACCATACTATTTGCAAATAAACATAGCGCTAATCAAGGTATTGTCATAGAAGCCAAGTAAAAATATAGCAATACAATGCTAGTGATGAACTACTGAAAAGCTTTAGGTGACTTATTGCAGAGAAGTTAGCTTGAGTAGTTGGCTGCGCTTTGAAAGTGGAAGATGCCAAGGGAATAAATTCAGAATACTGATCCTTGAGTTTCAGCAAAGGGGTCTGGGTGTTGCACAACGTAAAAGAATATAAAATAAAGAACAAGAGCTTGCTGAATAGGAAGTATTTGAACTTTATTTTTTGGATCAAGTATGGAGTTAAAGAGTTTTTGCAGATTATAGGCACATGCCGCTCTTGCTTGTATATGGTTCTCTGATAGGCTGTCAGCAGGATAATTCCTCTACTACGCCTGACTCGTCGACCTTAATTACATCAGTACTGTCTAACACTACCTCTACAAATACAAGTTGCTCCTCGCAGACTGGACTAGCACTAGTAATTTTTTTAGCGGAAGCCTTTAAATCCATCCTCGATGCCACGCAGCTATCCACCGTTCAACTAACCTATAGTAAAGCTAATGCACAGCGTTGGTCGAACCTGCCTGAAGGGCTCTACAGGAACCGGGTGGGGCTAAATCTGGGAGCACTTAACGAAACTCAACTGGCTGCATTCAGAGACATGATGATTGCTGTACTTAACACTACTGATGAGGACTATGATGCACTGGTGGGCAATTTAGTAGCCGACGATTACCTGAACTCAAATGGCGGGGGTTCGGATTATGGAGCCGGCAATTTCTACTTAGCCTTCTTAGGTACACCTTCCACCAGTGGACTTTGGGAATTACAATTTGACGGGCATCACTATACATTTGCTAATACCTATAATTCTGGTAGCATTGCAGGTGTTACGCCTTCCTTTCGGGCTGTTGAGCCGATGGCAGCCGTGACAGCTAATAGCAGAACCTATCAGCCTATGGAAGGTGAACGGCAGGCTTTTGCTGCCATGCTGGGCGGTTTAAGCAGTAGCGAAAAAAGCACGGCTAAACTTTCCTCGTCATTCAATGATGTGCTGCTGGGGCCTGGAAAAGATGCGCAGTTTCCTACAACCAAACAAGGTATCCGGGTAGGTGATCTAAGTGCCGACAAAAAACCTTAGTACTGAATGCCATAAAATTATATACCAATGATCTAGATAGTGAAACAGCCGCCGCATATTTAACTAAATATACTTCTGAACTAAATGAAACCTATATTGCTTATGCAGGATCAACAGCCGTTACGGCTCAAAACGACTACATTCGTATAGATGGTCCGAGTGTCTGGATTGAGTTTTCCTATCAGGGTGGTATTGTAATTCGAAACACACCGCATCCGCACTCCGTTTGGCGTGACCGTACCAGTGATTATGGCGGCAATTAGCCTAATATATTCTTAGATGAAGAAATGGTTTGCCAACATGAGCCTTTGGGGCGGATGGCTCATGGTTTTTATAATAATCTTTCTTGTGATGAGCTTACCCAACGCATCTAAGGCTCATCCCATTCCCAATGGATTGATGCAGAAGTATAAATTCCTCTAAGTGAACTTCAAGCTGCATTAGGCCAAGTGTTTAATGATTCATCAAGTAACCTGATTCAACGGATGGTTCCCGAGTTGCGTACGTATTTGATCAAGCATATTCGTCCTCAAAGCCCCGATGGATGTTTTTGGGAAGTGCTTGTTGGCGCATTAGAAGTACAGCAAACCCAATATCCGATTAATGGCACTTATCGGGAACTGATAGCACAAGTTCAATTGACTCCTCCTGCCTTGGAGAATGTCCGGCAGTTTGTCTTCCACTATGATGCGGTGCTTCATCAGCTGGTTACCCATAAGATCATGGTATCTATCCGGCAGGATTGGGTCAGCGGTCAACTTGCTGAAGATGCTCCATCGCAAATAGGTATCATTGAACTCGATATTGTATACAACTGGATTCTGCCTCTTTCAGTAAACTTAGAGAAAGGTAGCTTCATGACAGGTTTTCAGGCAATGGTAGAGCTTGGTATCCGACACATTGGGGAAGGCACCGATTGTTTGCTCTTTTTGCTCGTGCTTTTGCTACCAGCTCCATTACTAGTAAGTAACGGACGCTGGGGCCAATTTGGTGGAGTTCGCTACAGTTTGAGACATTTGCTGCTCATTGTAACAGCTTTTACCATCGGACATTCTCTCCCCCTGCTCTTTGGCACGTTAGAATGGTTTCAATTCCCTAGCCAACCTGTCGAAGTGCTGATTGCACTATCTATTCTCCTTTCGGCTGCACACGCTTTGCGACCCTTATTTCCAGGAAGAGAGCCATGGGTTGCGGCTAGTTTCGGTCTCATTCATGGGCTGGCCTTTGCTGATACGCTCACTAATCTGCACCTTGAAACAGGCCCACTCTTATGGAGCCTTTTCGGGGGTAGCAATTGTTGCCCTGGTGATTCCCTGGCTGTTTTTGTTAAGCCAGACTAGTCTTTACAAAGCAGTACGAACCATAGGAGCTTTTCTGGCTGGGGTAGCTGGCCTGGGTCCATGAACGGATTACTGGTGAAGCCAATATAGTGACAGTAGGTGTTGAGTAATTCGCTCATTACGCAGGTTGGTTTCTGTTTGGACTTGCTTTCCTCGCAGTAATAAGTTGGTGGCAAAGCCGTAAAACAGGTTCTGAGTATTTTTCAAAGCAGAGAACTAATGGATTGTTCCCATATAGATTTAGCATATTGCCTGTTTTTTAAGAATAAACCATTGAGATTTATCTTTTTTACTATGATATATCATCAATAATTTTTAAATAATTCTATTTATACCACTACAACAGCCTTTTAAAATCTTACTAACAAAGTTGTTTTATTATCGGTAGTAAATATTTTCCTAACTTTTGATATACACGGTATATGATGAATGAGATAGCATATGTACACTTGTTACCTGCCAACTGAAATCAAACAGGCATAAAAATTAATAGCAACACAAATGATGGATAGTATAAATCAAGCATGGTCATGACGCAAGTTTATGGCAACTATAACAGGTGCAGGAACTGCCATAATAGTTAACCCATTTTCCTCTTGGGCTACTAGTGAAATTGACCCCAAAGTAGCTGCCATTGTTGCCAAAACGATTGCAATTGATACGCACAATCATATCGATGTTCCTTTTAAAACTGAAGAGAACGTTGGCCAAAAATATGAGTTGGCTACAGAGATGAAAACCTCAGGCCTATCGGGTATCTGTATGACCTTTCAGGTTGACCGCCCTAAACTGACGAAAGAAGGAGAAGCTTACAAGCGATTCATTTTAAGTTTAGACCAAATGGATGAAATTTTAAATGCCAATTATATAAAACATGCCCTAAATTTTTCGGATATAAAAAAGGCTCGAAAAGAAAACAAGCCCATTGTTATTCAATCGGTGGAAGGCGGACATTTTGTAGAGGGAAAACTAGAACGGGTAGAAATTGCTTATAAGAGAGGCTTAAGGCATTTAGGATTACTACACGACAATCAATCTTTAGTACCTTTAGGAGACATTTATACCGATCCCTCACAGTTTGGAGGGCTCACCGAATCTGGAGTGAATGTAATTAAAGAATGTAATAGACTCGGTATTCTCATTGACCTTGCTCATTGTAGCAATGAGGCAATTAATGATGCGCTTGAAGTAACAAATAAACCTATTATTATCTCTCATACAGGGCTGAATACCCAAGTTGGTAAAGATGAAAAAATGGCAAAAATGATGATGCCCAGGCTCATAAGTAAAGAACAAGCTAAAATCGTAGCTAATGCGGGTGGTGTGATTGGGGTGTGGACACACCTTGCCGATACCCCCTGGCATATGCTCAACACATTCGTTCCCTGGTAGATGTAGTTGGAGTAGAACACATTTGTATAGGAACAGACACTAAAATCGCTGTTCCTGCAAATGCAAGTGAACCGTTTGGGAGTAAAACAAATAAGGCTTGGACAACCCAAACAGAAGGCTTCTTTTACTCCGTGGTAGAGGCCATGTTAAACTCAGGATTTAATGAGGATGAAATTTCGAAAATTGGAGGTGAGAATTATTGCCGCATATTTGATCAAGCCACAAAGAGGTAGTAAAAGATTCAGGCAGAATAATAAAAAATGGCAGGTAAGCCTAAACTCATCCATCAACCTATGCTTCTCAGCTCTCAGCCAGATCTGGGCACCCAGTATACGGAAGTTATGGGGTCAATACTTGCAAGTGGATGCTTTCCATAATGGGTAAAACTTATATTAAATAAATAGAAGAAAAAATGAAAAAAATAGTGTCACTACTTATCATTACATTACTATTAATAGTAGTAAAGCAAACTAATATAGCCCATGCTCAGCCTAATAATGAACCCTTTCCCGAAAGATTAAAAAGAATAGAAAATGAAAATCTGAATAAACCTTATGAAGGAATAATTACCTCAAAGGGAAAAGAAAAAGGACTGTACCCACTTACCTCAACTGGTGTCACTACAGAGCCTATTAAAAAGGCAGCTGAAGCATTTCTAAAGTCCTTGAGCAAGGATCAATTGCCCAAAACACACTTTGACAGTCAAAATAAAGAATGGCAAAAGTGGTCTAATGTAGACAATGGGTTGTATAAACGGCAAGGGGTCAGTATCAAGGAAATGTCTCAACAGCAAAGAAAATTAGCTTTTGCGCTAATGCAAACCTCTTTGAGTGCCAAAGGCCTGCAACTGGGTAAGGATATTATGAAAACTGACCAAACCTTAAGAGAGCTTAACAATGACAATCCCATTTATGATGAAGAACTCTATTTTTTTACCATTATGGGTAAGCCCTCGATGAATGAGCCTTGGGGCTGGCAAGTGGATGGACATCATCTGGTGATTAATTATTTCATTGTAGGCGATCAAGTGGTAATGACGCCTGTGTTTATGGGTGGAGAACCCATCATCACCACCTCCGGAAAGTATCTAGGCAATACTCTATTTCAAGATGAACAAAACACGGGATTAAAGTTTATGCAATCTCTTTCATCTGAGCAACAAAGGCAAGCTACTTTATCTGAAGAGAAAAGAGGAAATAATATTGAGGCAGAAGCATTTTCCGATAACAAAACCGTGGACTTCCAGGGCTTAGCAACCACAAAGATGACGGAGGCACAAAAAGAGAAATTAGTAGCGTTAACTCATCAATATATTTCTAATATGAGAGAGGGACATGCTAAGGTAAAAATGGAGGATATTAAAAAACATTTAGATAATACCTGGTTTGCCTGGATTGGTAAAACCGATGAAGAGGCCGTGTTCTATTATCGCATTCATAGCCCTGTGATACTCATAGAATTTGACCATCAGTCACCTATTGGGATTAGAGGCCAGGGGCGTGGAGCTACAAGAAATCATATTCATACCATTGTAAGAACCCCTAATGGAAATGATTATGGCAAAGACTTATTAAGACAACATTTAGAGCAACACCACAATCACAAATAGAGTGGTTGCAGATAGAATGATTTTGGAATTTTAGGGTCAGTCCTCCCAGTTTTTCAGACACAAGCCAAGCAGAAAAACTAAGGCTCGCCCCTTTCTTTTAACCCAAAAGAAAGGGCGAAAAAAATTACTGCTTTATTACTGCAAAAGAAGTCTTACTTCTCAGCAAATTAGAGAAAGAAATATTGATTGTATGCCTGAGAGAAATGTTTCGAAAAAAGCGGGAGCAGTGCTGCTTGCTTTTGATATGCAGTCAAAAGCTGGTCTTTTCAGAATCCGGCCAGCACCATTTACGAAAATCCCTCAGGTATAAACCTGCGTTTTTTCCTCAGATAGTCTTGTGAAATTGGTAAGTATCCTTTTTGCCCGATTTGATCATATTGTATTGCATAACTGCCAAGCCTTGCAAGCACATCCTTAAATACACCGATATTGTCTTTGAATAGCACTGCTTCATAACCATCAAGAAAAGCACACACATGGCTATGGTATTCTGCCATTAGACCCTCAATTGTGATAAACTCTCCGAAACTCGAAATGTAATCCTTCGATTTTTGCCACTGACCCACTTTTAATAATTCACAAACATAATAAACCAGCTTAGCCTCATCACGTCCGGAGTGGAACTGAAGGACAGTAGAAAAATTGACTCCATGAAGGATATTGTTGTTAAAGACTTTGAAAAATTCAGTGATTTCCAAATCCATAAACCGGGTATAAGCATCTAAGAGTTCATTTTGTGCCGGTTGTTTGTAAGCATGTTTTTTCAATTGATCAAACAAGGAGAATTGCACGGATAAATAACCTTGAAGCCCTGTTAAGGCATCCATCAGGAGCACATCGGTTTGTAAGAGGCCATTTTCATTGTAAAATCCTTGTTCTTTTACCCTTTGCAAGCAACTAAGCAAGGTCTTGTAATGAGAAGTATACATAGCAACAGCTCTGTCAAGGGGATAAATAATATCAGCATACGCCTTATACGCTGTAGTAGACGTATATTGCTTCACCTGCCCTTGTATGTTTTGGAACTGTGAATGCATACTGCGGTTAAGCTCCTCATTAAATGAATAGGGTTCCATAAGTCATTATTGATTGCAAAGCTACTATAATTACTATCTGGTCTACTCTCTAAATTATAGATACTAAGCAAAAAGACGTTGTTGGAGTCTATTGTTAAGTTGATAGATTGTAAAAGCCTTACTATTAGTCACATAATCTATCCCTTTCGGGTGTCTCAAAAATATAGCTATCAAATCTACTCTCTTTCCATGCTCCACTTATTTGAGGTAAGCGCATTGGCACTACTATCAATTTTCGAGAAAAGTGTAGACATTATACCGAATAGTATAAAGAACCTTCCATAGATGTTATATGTTGATCAAGTATGGGAAGAGTAACCAAAACTGAGCTCATCGAGAGTGCCGAGCAGTTGCTGAAGATGAGCAAAAAAATAGCCCATCCGCTAGCCGGAGCCAGACTGCGGGCTTTTTACCTCTACAAGAGTGGGCAGGCTAAAGCGTATGGACAAATAGCTGCTGCCGTAGGCTATGAGCGTCATGCAGTGGGCCAGTGGTTCCGGCTTTACAAACAGAAAGGGCTGCAAGCCTGTCTTCAGATAGATCCGGGCGGCCACAAAAGGGCATCACAGATTGCAGGTAAAGTACTTGAGCAGTTGAAGGCAAAGCTTGCTGATCCAAACAACTATTTTACTTCTTATAAGCAAATCCATGAGTGGTTGCACACGGCGCATGGCATTGATCTGAGCTATGAGCATGTACATTGGTTTGTCCACCGACAGCTGGGGGCAAAGCTGAAAGTGGTTAGAAAGAGCAACCTGAAAAAGGATCTAGCCTATGAGCAGAAGTATAAAAAAAACTAAACTTGGTGCTCACTTTCCTCTTACAGCGCTACTATGCTCCTTTGGCTGCCAAAGGGGTAGTCAGCCATTGGAAGGTGTACTATCAGGATGAGAGCCGCTTTGGTTTGATGACTGTTTTGAGAAGAGCCATCACCCTTGCCGGCATAAAACCGGTAGGAGCCTATCAGCACCGCTTCATCTACCGCTACTGCTATGGATTGGTAGAACCGCTGACAGGAGATCACTTCTTTATTACTGCCCCACAGGTTAACACGCTTTACTTTGAGTATATGCTTGAGGAGTTTAGCCGCCATCAACCGCAAGTGTTCAAGTTTATCTTTGTAGACAAAGCAGGCTATCACCGGGCAAAAGCCTTGCAAGTGCCCCAAAATATCCGCCTGGTGTATTTACCTTCTTCCAACCCTGAACTCAATCCGGTCGAAAGGCTGTGGGGGGATATGAAAAACAAAGTAGCTTTTCACAACTTCAGCCATGAACAAGAACTGGAAGCCTGGATCACTAATACGGCTAAAAGTTATGGGCAAAGACAGATCGCCTCTCTAACCGGATACCCTTACATTTTAGAAGCCATCAGCAAGATTACAACCTCTATGGAATAGCCTTCGCCCTATTTGGTATTATACCTTGACCTTTTGCTTTTGGTAATCTATTTTGCCGTAATCGCCATTGTAAAAATCTCTGTAAGCATTGGCGATCTCCAGCCTGGAGTTCATCACAAATGGACCTTCAGCGGCAATAGGCTCCTGGTAGGGCTCTCCGCCAAACAATAAAAAGTCACAAGCCTGCTGATTATCGTTTCTTAATTCTATAGTTCCCGCCTTTCTGTCGAATTCTATGAAATCACCAGCATTGAAGGATTCGGCATTTATAATTGCTGGCAGAAGGGGCAAATAAGCGGCAACTTCTATGTTATCGGCAAACAGGGTTGCGAAACTGCCTCCTGGCTCCAAATGGATGTGGTAAAGAAACTGTTTTGAATAGTTCGGAATTGCAGAGTTTAATTCTTCAAAAGAACCAACGATCACTTTGATCCATCCTTTTCCATCTAGTAGTTCTTTATAGGGGACATCCCTGCCTTCAATAGCTAAGTAGGAGGGTTTTTCGGCTTTGATTTTTGAGGGCAGATTGATCCAGAATTGAAAGGCATGAAGCATTTTGGAATCAGTTCTGGAATCATACTTAAGTGTTTCATCATGAATGATGCCATTCCCGGCATTCATCCATTGCACGCCTCCGGAATGCACCATAGCATAGTTTCCTGCGCTGTCAAAGTGTTCGTCCTCCCCATTCAGGATGTAACTTAACGTAGCAATACCGCGGTGCGGATGAGCGCCAGTGCCTTCTTTATTGATTTTAGTTTGGAATGTTGGAACGATATGGTCTAAAAAAACAAACGGCCCGACCGCGTCAGCGTATCTGTTGGGAAGTATCCGGTATATGATAAGGTCTCCAATATCTGCTCTTTGACCCTGAGATGAAAAACTGCTTTTCTTTTTCATTTGATTATTAATTGTGTGATCGTTTAGTTCTTGTATATAGTAAGACCGAATAGACTGCCTTGCAGGAAAGCTGATGTCTTCTTTTTTCAACCATTCTTCCGGATTTGTGGAATTACTTCAGTGCCAATTAGTTCGATAGATTGCTTTAACTGCTGGTGGCTAAGTCCTGCATTATCCATCTGAAATGTAAACCGATCCACTCCTCCCAGTGCTTGGCTATGCCGTAAAAGCTTTTGAGCAACCGTTTCTGGCCCACCTACAACGAGTACACCTTTTGGGGCTATCAGACTATCGAACTGACCTCTGGTTACCGGCGGCCACCCACGCTCCCGTCCTAATTTCGTCCACAACTGAGCATAGCCCGGATAATAATCAGCTATTGCCGAGCGGTCATCCTTCCCTACGTAACCAGGTGAATGAAGTCCTACCTTGAGTTGATCAGGGCTGAAACCTGCTTCCTGACCCGATTTCCGGTAAAGATCGATGAGCGGCCGAAAACGTTCGGTCTCACGACCAATAATAGCGACCATTAAGGGAAGGCCTAGCATACCGGCACGTACAAAAGATTGTGGTGTTCCGCCCACACCTACCCAGACAGGTAACTTTTCCTGAACAGGTCGCGGATAGACAGGTTGATTCTGCAGTGCGGGCCTGAATTTTCCCGACCAGGTAACCAGTTCCTGATCCCGGATCTGCAGCAGCAATTTTAATTTTTCTTTGAATAAGGCATCATAGTCATTCAGGTCGTATCCGAATAAGGGATATGCTTCGATGGCAGAACCCCGGCCAACCACGATCTCGGCACGGCCTTTTGAAATTATATCCAAGGTGGCAAAACTTTGAAAAATACGCACCGGATCTGAAGTACTTAGTACAGTTACAGCACTGGTTAGCCGGATTTTTTTCGTAAGAGCCGCTGCCGCTGCTAGTATGACTGCAGGCGCAGAGTCCAGAAATTCTTTTTTATGATGTTCGCCGATCCCGAATATATCGAGCCCAGCCTCGTCGGCAGCAACTATTCTATCCAGCAGTTGTTGCATGGCATCCTGGCTGCCCAGCTCTTTGCTTCCATACATGGCAGATGCGAAACTATCTATTCCTATTTCCATATTATTACTCTCCTATTTTATTAAATATAAACTGTTTATCTTCACTTACATCTTTTATAGATTGAATCTTTACCTGCGATAAAGGGTATACAACTCTTTGATTTTATCTATAGAATCTGCAATAAAGGGCCTATGTGATACAATGGGAAGTTTTTGAGATTCCCCTGCATAAAGCACCAGCTCGGCTCCATTCGCTGAGGCTTGAAGCCCAGAAACAAATTCGTTGATAAACCCGCAAGTTTGAACATGGCAGCTCCATACTATTTTTCTGTTTTCTGTTTTTATAACACTAAACCTATTGTAATTTGCTTACAAAATGTGACCACTTTACAAAAGGTAAGTAGTTACCTTTATGTAAGTAGCTTGTTCAACAATTATGGAAAAAGAGAAGAAAAAACCTAAATGGAGACCTGAAGACGACAAGCAATGTATGGCAAGACTAGCCGGCATTGGAGATGCGTTGTATGCCATTGGAGGGAAATGGAAGCTACAGATCATTGTTGCCCTTACAGAGGGAGTAAGTCGCTTTAATGAAATACAGCGAACCATCACGGGCATATCCTCAAAAGTGCTGGCTGCCGAGTTAAAAGAATTAGAGTTGAATGGATTCGTTAAGAGAACTATTATTGCTCAAACCCCTGTAACAATAGAATATAAACTGACAGATTATGCCTTAACCCTTCATCAGGTTCTGGATGCATTAAGTGACTGGGGTACTAAACATCGGGCTAAGATTAAACAAGAGATGAAATAAGATGCGGCTGCACACATAGAATAAAGTGCCAGGCTTTCTGTTTTACTGATAGAACCCAAGGAGTGAAGCTTAATTGGATTATGGACTGCCGTCTTAATTTGAGTTTCAAGAAAGGGAAGTTAGTGTAACTCATTCCTACCATTTGCTTTTTTATACTTACCACTTCTGGTGGTATCTGCCCATATATTTGCCAGATGCAAGTTTAAGGAAATCATTTTTCTAGGTTGTCCCAAACAACTTTTACTTTTTATTAACATTCTTTTACAAGCTCTTAACTAGTGCCTAGTAAAAGAACATTAAGTTTGTTCAAACTTTTTGGTACTAAAAAAGAAAATGATGAACTTCCTGCCCATTTATGCTTTGTTGTTACCCTTTATTTTTTACACTTCCTGTCAAGGACAAAACAAAACCCACCTACTAACAGATACTATCAAGTCCGAAACCAAAGACACAGTCACTTCCCAGGTGCCTAACAGTATGGTTCGGAATATAAAGCAAGCTAGAAACGGAGACATTTTGATTGCCTCATGGAAGGGTGTTTTTAGATACGATGGAAAATCGTTTACCAATCTAACAAGTAACATACCTTCGCCCAGCTTCTGGGATGTTGTGGAAGATCGAAAAGGAAATCTTTGGTTCGCTTCCAGAGATTCAGGTGTCTATTATTATAATGGGAAATCCTTCCAACATTTTACAACAAAGGATGGGCTTGCCAGTAATGTAGCTCTTCATATTTATGAAGATAAAACCGGTAATATCTGGGTCGGAGCAAGCCGTTACGATGGGAGATCTTTTCGAAATTTTACCACAAAAGATGGATTTCCCAGTAACAGTATTCGTTTACTCCTTGAAGACAAAACCGGTAAGCTTTGGTTTGGTGCACAAGGAGAAAATATGTTCGTTTATGATGGAAAAACATTTACCGTTTTAAAAAACATAGATGGCAAAGCGTTTAACAACGTTTGGTCGATAATCGAAGATAAAAAAGGAAATATTTGGTTCGGTGCCGATGGTCTTTGGAGATATGACGGTAGTACCTTTACTAAGGTATCGGAGAGAGGTGCTTATGCTATCATCGAAGATAAAAAAGGAAACATCTGGACTACCGGTGGAGTAAATTCGGGAGCCTGGGCACTTTCCCGTTATGATGAAAAGTCCTTGTACAGTAAAAAGCCAACTGTAACCGAAATAAAGTCACAATCAGTAATGCTTTTGGGGATTTTAGAAGATACGAAAGGAAATATTTGGTTTGGCTCTGGTGGTGGAGTGTATCGGTATGATGGAAAAACCATCACGGACTTTAAAAATAAATAGAGTCAAAAGTAATGTGTATAGCCGGCAATTTGAAAAACCCGAACCTTTAGCGACAAGCCAGGGACAACAATCTAACCATCCAACTTTCAAAATAAAATTATGAAAAAAAAAAGCGACTCTTTTAATATCGCTGCTCCTTATACTGTTTGTATCCACTGAAAACTTTGCCCAATTAACGTCTCAAAAAATTGATTCACTAGTGGAAAATGCCCTGGTAAAGTTGAAGGTAGCTGGCGCAGCTGTAGCCATTGTTAAAGATGGTAAAGTAATTCACCAAAAAGGGTATGGGCTTACTTCTGTTACAACAAAAGAAAAGGTCAATGAATACACCAATTTTCAGATTGCATCAAATACCAAAGCATTTACAACGGCTGCACTTTCTATTTTAGAAGATGAAGGCAAACTAAAATGGACCGATAAAGTAAAAGACCAACTGCCTGAATTCAAAATGTATAATGATTATGTAACCGAGAACTTTAACATACAGGACCTGTTAACGCATCGCAGCGGACTCGGATTAGGTGCTGGCGATTTGATGTTTTTTCCTGATGGTTCCGACTTTACCATGAAGGATGTGTTGAGCAGCTTTCAATATTTTAAACCTGTTTCTGCTTTTCGAACCAAATATGATTATGACAATTTGCTCTATATCGTGGCAGGGGAAGTAATAGCCAGAGCCAGCGGTATGAGTTATGACGCATTTGTCCAAAAACGAATCATCGAGCCTTTACAAATGAAAAATACCTTTGTTGGCAGCCTGATGAAAGACAAAAGCAACCTGGCAACACCGCACTCATCAGTGTCCGGATACATAAAAACAATTGACGCTCAAAATGTAGGAATGGGTAGTGCTGCCGGCGGAATATTCTCGAATGTGGCAGATATGTCAAAATGGATGCTGGCTCAATTAAACAGAGGCAAGTATGGAGCTGATTTAAAAACATCATTATTTTCTTTGAAAAACCACAATGAAATGTGGCGGTTACATACTGTTTTAGAAACCAATCGGTTCCCCAGATATAATTCTCATTTTAACGGCTATGGTTTAGGTTGGTTCTTAACCGATGTGAAAGGAAATTTAAAAGTATCGCACACGGGCGGTTTACCGGGTATGGTATCCGAGGTAACTATGTATCCCGATTTAAATTTAGGAATCGTCATATTAACCAATTCAGATGAGGGTGGCGCACTTTTTTCGGCAGTCTCAGGTACTATTGCTGACAGTTATTTAGGCTTGGACGATTTTGGTTGGACGGATAAAATAGCAGGATGGATGCAATATCAAAAGAATATGAGTGATGTAGTAACAAAAAAGGTTTGGGAAAAAGTTGAGTCAGCAAAAAAAGTAAAAGTAAAAAACGAAGATTTTATCGGAATATATGAAGACCCTTGGTTTGGAAAAATTGAAGTGTTTGAAAAAAATAAAAAATTATGGTTCAAATCTTACCGCTCTCCCAAATTAAATGGTCCTATGGATTTTTACAATGCCAATACATTTGCTATAAAATGGGAATATCAAGCTATGAATGCCGATGTATTGGCGATGTTTTCATTGGATGAAAAAGGCAAAGCCCAATCCATTAAAATGAAAGGCATTTCGCCAAATATTGACTTTAGTTTTGATTTTCAGGATTTGGACTTACAAAGGAAGGATGACTTTAAGGCCTATGAAGGATATTATAAGTTTCAATTTGAACCGGGTAAAAACGAGTATATAAAGATAATAACCAAAAATAACCATCTGGTTTTAATTGAAACATGGAATGGAGCAGAAATTACTTTTGAGCAGAAGTCCGAATTGGAATTTTTTAATGATTCAAGAAATTATCCGCTAAAGTTTACTAAATCCAAAGAAGGTGCCATTACTCAAGTTCTTGTACACAATAAGGATTTATGGAAAAAGGATAATGATTATAAGCCATAATCATTATCCTTTTTTAGCTATAATGGAAGTTAAGTACAGAATTGTCAAAGCCATGGCAAGTTGGTTATTGATCGATCAAAATGGGATGTCCGTTATAGATCAGGAAAGGTTTATGATAATGGAATTTTCCTGTAAAAGCGTATTTAACCTTTAGATTCTGGAGTTTCAAAATAGGGGGATATATATTAACCACTCTTTTTCGTTTTTAGTAAAAACAATAGGTATGGGTATATCTCATTAGATTCCCTCATTGAACGGTCAGTTTTACATTCCTAAACATGAATCTATTGTCGCTGATACGCAGGGCTTTGCCACTGGCCGTAGTCACATGCCTGAGCATGATTTCTCTACTGATCACATAAGGAAACTGCTCCTGATAAGAATCATCGGTCATATGGGTATTAAAATTGGAGAAAATAGCCGGCCCCTGGTAATTTTCCCCATAGTTGGAATCATCGATATGAAGATTTTCAATGATAATCCTTTCCGGCATGTAGCAGGTATAGCCGAAATTATGCTGCCCCGAATTAGATCCACCGATTAGAGAAGGGCTGCCTTGTTTGCCACCTGCCGGTATAAATAGACAGTTGCGGATCACCACTTCCCCTTGCCAGGTGCTACCATAGTCGGAGCGCAGATTGACAAGCGTATTGCTGCGGATCGTACTGTTCTCAACGGTTAACGTTCCACTGCCGATGGCGTTGATGCCCATGTGGCCCAAGGTCGAGTTGCGGATGGTGGCGTTGGCCACTCCCATGTGGGCATCAAAGCGTGAAAGCACACAACCCTCATAGAGCATATTCTTGCAGTAGTTAGACCCCAGAATACCCCAATAGGTGCGGTCATTGATGTCATTGGTCTGGCTGCAGTTGATAAAAGGTACATTCAGGGCACGGTTGGCCGAAATGTCGTAAGAGCCCATCGAAACGGGTGTTCCGGCTGCCCCAATAGTAGTGTAGGTTTTGTGGCCGGTCAGCAGGGTATTCCTTATGGTTACATAGGCGCAGTCGCTGATGTTTAGAAAGCCGCTGTAGGGAGCACCCTGCTCTCCTTCGCCAGTAATGCGATGTTCGAGCCCATCAATCAGAACATGGGAGCGTTTGATTAAGATATTGCGGCTATAATAGGTATACTTGGATTCTGCTCTATTGGCGATTGTAGTAAAGCGTCCCCCGGTGATAGTGAGTGGCTTTTCGTCAATGGGAAGCACACTGACTTCGGTGATCTGATCAAAGTCCCAGATGACAGGAGCTTTCATATCTACCTTCCCATTTTTATCCACCAGAAAAATATCCGTTTGTGCGGCTCCATTGTTTTGGTTGGGTCCAAAGCGGATGTAGTGCTGCACATAGGAATTGGTGACGGTGACCAGACAGTGTCCTGGGAAGGTGGCCTCGATCTTTTCCTGATTCCGCTTGAGGGAAGTTATTTCTTTCAACTCAAACGGCTGCAGACTGGAACTGACCAGGAAAATGGAGGCATTTCGGTTTTGTACCTTTGTATCGTCAATGAGGAAGGAGGCCGTTCTAAAATCGGTATCCGTGCGGATTACAGCCGTGCGCTCCTTACCACCGATGTAGTAGGTAGCCCCCTCATCCGCTTTTACTGGCAGACCCTGCCTATTAGCGAAGGCATGAACTGCAGCAATAGCGTCCATATCATCACTCTTCCCATCGCCCCTTGCACCAAAGTCACTATAACTGACCCATCCGCGAGTCTTAAACTTATGCGCATCTGTTGGGGAGACATTCACCTGTAGTTGCCCGTTTTGGTTAGTGTGGACCCCGGTTTTCTGCTTCAAAGAGGTGATAACTACTTCTTCAGATAAACTTTCGAACTGTCCCACTGCCACGGTAGCCTTAAGCATTAAGAACAGACACCAAAGGAGGCAATTCAAAAGAGATGGTAGTTTTAAAGAGATGTTAAGTTCAAGTGGCTTGTTCATGAGTTTACATTTTAAAGTATTTTCTCTTCTGCATTTCTACATATTATGGATTATATATCATACTAACTTGTAAATTATTTAAGAGTAGGTCAATATAACCTTTCTAATACATGCATACAATAAAATTCATTGTTGGAACATTGGTAAGTAACTCGAAGAGTTGTCCATCTTATCCACAAACAAGGTAGCTAGAACACTGTGCGCTAATAAGTCGACAAGTATCAATTTTTAAGGTAGGTGAGTATACAGGGTATAAAATGAGTTAACCTGAAAGGGTTATTAAATTAACTGCCCCTCAAGTAACTCAATCAAATGTCTAATTCTGTATGTATTTGTTTTAAATTTTGTAATCAAAATTCATGTTCCTATACCATGTGAATCTTTGCTTCCTATTTCTCTATTTTCCCAATCAGCCATAGCAAAACACTGCATTCGAAGATCAGAGTAAAGGGGATAACAGTGAGATTCTTAAGAAAGAAAACTACAGGTGTAGGGGTGGCAATCGGAGATAGTAAGTGCAGCGCTTTTAACTCCAAAAGTACTTGTTGGCTATGGGCAAGCCAGTTGATACTGTAGTTAGTTACAAATGCGAGTATACTGAAACCAATCAGATTCCATAGCAAAGCTGGCCAGCAGGCTCTAAATCTTTGGCTCATCCTTTGCCATACTTGTTTTCGCTGGTTTTTTTTGATGGTGAAAACACGTAGGCAACGCCTTAGTCCCACTTTCAGGCTTCCTTGTCCAAGGATAAAAATCAGCATCAGTACCCGGGATAATTCTGTCGAAATTTCCAGCAGTACGTATGCTGTAGAGGAAATCTTGCCAGCCGCTCCCATCTGAAAAGCCCGACCAAGTGCTGCCACTGCCATCAGTGCCAGCAGGGGAAGAAAATGAATTCTGTAAAAACGGAAGCTCACCCCTAATAACCCCAAAATACGG
This sequence comes from Rhodocytophaga rosea, assembly GCF_010119975.1. Taxonomy (GTDB): domain Bacteria; phylum Bacteroidota; class Bacteroidia; order Cytophagales; family 172606-1; genus Rhodocytophaga; species Rhodocytophaga rosea. Next base: position 1,353,122 of record NZ_CP048222.1, on the reverse strand, counting down.
GGCCGGGAAAATTGTACTACTTTTGTTGTCTGGTGTGGATATGTCATAGTTCGATTCGTTGTCTAGGACAAAAATCGGTTGTGGGTGTGTTTTTTTTAGTATATATTCAGGAGAAAAACGTACAAATCCAGGAATATGCCCACGCTGGTGAGAAATAAACAGGACGGTGCCCTAGTGCATACAAATGATTACCGTCCTAGCGATTTTTACCAAGAGTCGGTCGATGAGAAGATGCACTCAATACGAACGCCAGCTGGAGAGCTTGTGCTGCAACAATGGCATTTTGAAGGAATTCGTATCGGCTACAGCCAAAGCGTAGTCCACCTACCAGCGCCACTGTTCTGGCAGGGTGATATGGAACTGGTACAGCTACTTTTCAACCTCAGAGGGGTCAGCACTTTTGAGGGGACGGTATTGGGAGACCTGAGTTTTCGCCCCATGCAGCATACCCTGTTTTACTCCAAGGGGTTCGAGGGTATTTTACAAGCAGAAAAAGGCATCCACGAGTCGGTGGTCATTCAATTCGCCAAAGAGTCCTTCCTGAATCTAATGGAAGAAACTACTGAGCCATTCAGGCGCATGGGGGAAGCCATCGCTAAGGGTAAAGCAGTCAAAATCGCTCCTCATCCACTGCCCATTAGTCTGCCCTTGCAAACCATCCTTGCCGAGATAATTAGTTGCCCCTATATGGGAAAGATGAAACGGATCTTCCTTTATGCTAAAACCATGGAAATCCTGATGCTGCTGGCGGAAGCCTATCAAAACTACGCCCTGCATCAAGGTGAAGGCAATCTTCCCGCGGCTGATAAGCAGCGGATTATCTTTGCCCGGGATTACCTCATCGAGCACTTGCAATACCCACCCACTATTCCTGAACTTTCTAAAATTGTGGGCATTAACGAATGTAAGCTGAAAAAAGGATTCAGAGTGCTCTACCAACAGAGCCTGTTCAGTTACCTGACTGACTACCGCATGGAGATGGCCAAAGCAGCCCTGCTGGAAAAGCAGAAAAACATCAGTGAATTATCTTACGATCTAGGGTACTCCTCCCCGCAACACTTCAGCACAGCTTTCAAAAAGAAATTTGGGATAGCTCCTAGTCAGATTAAGAAGAGATAAAGCACGTTTGTTTAGAGTTCCTGCTTCCTTTAAAAATGTGTCGTTTGCGCAACAACTGTTGATGGAGGGGGAGGCACCACCCTCCATCAACAGTTGTTGCCTCTTATACCAACTTGACAAGAGGTGGGAAATGCGAACTAAAAACATGGGTGGCGTAGTGGTCAGGCTCCATGATTTTGGAGAGAAGACAAGGACAAAGATCTATTCGAAGCCTAGGTCTAGTTGCAATCAGTGGTAGTTTCAGTAAAGGAGTAGTTAATTTAACCTCTCTTTTTTGATAACTCACATTTGTTATAACTTTGGATTCCTTCTTAGGTTTCCATTCGACTCTTGTATCAATAATTGTAAGAAGAAAAGGGACATTTTTGTCAACCAATTTCTTGTGAAGAAGATTGATTTCAGCACATCTGTTATTTACATTCTCAACTGTCTCTTTATCAATCGCCTTTTGAGAAAAAGCACAATAAGTAACCTCTCCAGCTGAGTGACCCAGAGCAAACAAAAACTTGATCGTAATCTAATATGAATGTGATTCTAATTTAAGAATTGGACTTATGTGGTTAGAACTCTGATATAACTATATTATGAATTTTGCCCATTCTAAGGAGGTCATTGTAAAATTTAGACATAATATACCACCGCATATAAAAGTATAGCAAGAAGAGAAACTATTAGTAAAGACCTGGTTAGATAACTAATCAAAACAGAAATAAAATGATGGCTAAATTAGCAACTATCCGATGAGCCGGTTACTATGTTTCATGGCTGTTTCTCTTAGCTTTGTTTCTTATATCATGGCACAGGAGAAGATAAGTATATATCCGGCACAGGTGTATATAGAGCAAACCCCTCACCGGCAGTATATCCACTTTGATTTTAATCTGAAAAACATCACGGCAGATACCCTTACCTTGCGTCGCCTCCAGCTGAGGGCAGTAGATGTTTCCGGGAATCTTACCACACTAAATGAAGTTGGCTTAAGCCCTAGTATTCATACCCTGCCTCATCGGCAGGTATTGCCGGGTGGCACGCTGAATTTGTTTAATCATTCTTTTTATAAATTTGAACCCGATGTTCAGATAGGTTTATTATATAATGCATTTACCTTCAGCAGTACTGCCGGCACAGAAGCTATTGAGCATATTACAGAGATAAAGCCTGTATACTATAGTTCCAGAACGGCGCTTTCCTTCCCGCTTTCGGGGCCTGTACTTGTAAAAGATGGACACGATTTTTATGCACATCACCGCAGGATTGACCTGACTCATCCGGTGGCATCGCTGATAGGGATACAAGCTAACGCTGGCTTATCTGCTATAGACCTGTGCCCGGTGGATGAACACACAATGCTTTATAAAAATAAGGGCCAGACAAAAGAAGACTGGTTTGGTTATTGAGCTATTGTAAAGGCACCGGCCACAGGAAAAGTTATTGCTATATGCGATACCGTCATTGATAATCAACCAGGCGCTATTGGCCTGGATTATGCCAGAGTAAAAGGAAATTTGTGGATGCTGTCGGAAAATTATGTAGTGATTGACCATGAAAACGGAGAAGTCAGTCTGCTGGCACATTTACAACAGGTAACAATAGTGGTGCAAGAAGGACAGTTGGTCAAGCAAGGACAGCAACTAGGAAAAGTAGGTAACTCGGGAAGTACACTTGAGCCACATCTTCATTACCAGCTGATGAATGGTACGGGGAGCCATGCGCAGCCACTGCCTATGTACTTTACAACCATCCGTAGAAAGACCGGCAACAGGACCTTTGTTTATAAACAAACTTCTTTGCAAACCGGAGAACAGATTATATCTGGAAGATAAGACGCAACATCGGGTTTATTAAGCAATAAGGTAGCTAATAAAAACGATGAAATATACTATCGTTTAGGATAAAGCTGATTTGTTACAATTGAGAATTGAAAATCTATATTATGAAGTTATAGAAATTATCTCTTTTTCAATACTTCAAGTATAGACAATTTTACCTTTCTTCAATCACTCGGCCATTGTTATCAGGCAACCTGTCAGCTATTTTGTAAAAGGGATCTATACTTGCAAATGCTGGCTTTTTAGAGACTATAATGATAATTGTGTTGGTGCCACTCTTGAGCAGATGCTTCTTAAGATACAAGGGAATCTGATTTTCAGCAGACTGCTCGGCATTGGAAAACAGTCCTACATCGAACCACATTTGCAGTGGAACTTCCGTTTCTTTGCCCAAATCAGAGGATTGGAACTGCTGGGCAGAAACCGACAGAGTCACTTCATAGCCATCATCCACCTTTCTTACTGATGCCTCTGTAAGCTTTATTTCGTATAGCATGATCTTCTCAAATAGATCGGTAATTAAATCCTGATGCTCTTTCCCTGCTACAGCACGCAGTTCATTCATTAGATCCCTGGATGTTGCAAAGGGAGCCGGCTTGAAAGCAAACTTTGATAGAAAGCTGCGCAGAGCCCGGTTCACGGCTTCTTCCCCAATCTGCTCCTGCAATACATACAAGGCCAAAGCACCCTTATTGTAACTAATATAGCCCTGGTCTTTAGTGTATACTACCGGTTGTTCCTTTCTCTTATCCCGGCTACGGGCAAGCAGATAATCCTTTTGCAGCTTATTTGTGATCTTGTTCACCAGATCCGGACCGGGATGTTTCTCATCATATTGTTTATAAACCATCAGGGTAGAATATTGCGCCAGGGTTTCATTGAGCATTTCTCTGCCCTGCATTTTCGCCCCAGGAGCCTGATCTCCCCACCACTTATGTGAAAGTTCATGGATGGTAGCATAATCAATATTGTGCCAGCTAGATAGATCCGAGGTCCATCCTATGGCCTCCGAATAAGCGACTCCACCACCAGGAAAGGACTGAGCAGCCATACGGTAACGGGGATATTCCATCATTCTAAACTGAGAATAAGGGTAGGGTGCAAACTCCCGGGTAAAGTAGTCCAGTGAGCGTTTGGTGGTAGCAAGCATTGCTTGGACATTAAAGCTATGTTTGGGGTCATAATATACTTCAAGATCTATTTCTTGTTTACCATTGGCCCATTTATCCCTGGCGATTGCATACCTGGCCGAAGTGAAGTAAAACTTTGGCCAGGTTGGGCGCTCGGAAACGTACTTAAAATAATGGCGGCCTTGCAAGAACCACTCGCGCACTAATTTTCCGGGGGCTACCGCTACCTGATCTGCTGATGTACTCACGATAATATGGAAATTACAGCGGCTGTCTACCCCATACATGAGCTTATCAAGAAATTTTGCATCACTCAGCGCCGGAAGCCCGGCTGCTTCGCTAAGGCCAAATTTGCGACGTAAATCATTATCTGAAAGCTTTCGTGTATCATCAAACCCGGGTATGGGCATTATATTCTCACTGCTTACAAAGGTACCGTTCTCCACCACCTCCATGTCAGGGTTAGCATTAGTAAAGCCCCGGTTCTGGCGGCTCAGGTGCCATCGCATGGTTACTTCTGCTCCCGGTGCCAGAGGTTTATGGGGTTTGAATAAGAAGAATCCCTGAGCAGTATCGGACTTTATTAGCTTGACACCTTCGATACGAATATCCTGGACTTGCATACCTGGCTGTACAGAGATGACAAATTCAGGGATGGAATAACTCTTATTGTTGGTGAGCGTTGCAACGCCATGTGATGACAAACTCCGCTCCTGTGGATAAATATCGACTGCCATATCAATATCGCTGTAAGACGGGACAGGCTTATTTTCATATACTCCGTACGCATGTTCATAATCCGCCTGCATTTGCTGCCGGTCCTCCGCTGTCTGGTAGGTATTAAGTATGTTGGTATTATAGAAAATCCAGCTTCCTATTCCTACAAATCCAACACAAAAAAACATCACCATCGCAATAGCAAGTCTATCTATTCTTGACAGGGCTAGTTTTGTTCTTTCCCGGAAAGATGTATATACGCCACGTGGATATAAGAAATAGCCAAGCAGTATCAGCAGGACACAGAAACACCCCCAGTAACCGATTAAGGCATATACCTGCCGGCTTACGTGTCCAAAACCATTCATGTCTGAATAAGTTAGCTGTGGAAGGGCAAAACGGTACAGGATATGTTCGAAGCCTAAAGCCTCCAGACTAAGCAATCCGACGTTGAGCGCAAGAAGCAGCAACATACCCAGCCATTTGTTTGAAACAATGATCTGGATCAGTATGGCCATTACACACAGCATGTAATAATAGAAACCGTTAAAGACAAAGACTGTACGCAGGTAAAGGCCAAGCTCCAGGTGGGTATACCCATCAATTAACTGAAGGGTGATGGTTGTCAGCATCATAGCTATCAGCAGTAATGTAACGAGGGTGCACAGGGCAAGCAGTTTCGATAGTGGCAATACCCAGCCAGGGAATGGCGAAGCACTTACTATTGCATCAATCCCCGATTCACGTTCTCTATGCAGGAGTATACCCGAATAATAGATGGAAATAATGATAATAAGATCCAGTAAACTGTAGCGGAAAAAGTCTACTAAAGAACCAGTCAGCGGATAAAGCGGCGTGTTCATCAGCGGACTAGTGTGGGCGTTGTACTCACTTACCATGGAAGTAACGCCCAGCAGAAGAATGATGAGAAATAGTGGACTCTGCAGCAGATAAAAGAGATCCATATGCAGTTGCGAACGCAATGGAATGAAGGCAGTACTCATGGAAGAAAATACTGGTACTTTCTTTATAGGTTCTTGTGTGTAGGGTGTTGAAATGGCAGGTACATACGGTGTGATTGTTTTTTTTCTAAGTACCAGGCTTAAAATCCAGGATTCTGCCAATTCAAATTGAAAGTGCTTCATGCTCAGCAAAAGCAGGACAAAAGAGATGGATAGCCAGAGTAGCCTATTTTTCAGTAAAGGTACCCACGGAAAAAGTTCGTTGAGTTCTGTTACTGTCAGGTTGCGGCTGGCAGCATTAATGGTAAGGGTGGCAGAATGATCCACCATCGCTAATGCGCCTGGACCATTAATGGTGTTGAGTGTGAAGTTTGCCAGTACTAAATCTGTAGTCATGAAGACAAGCGCCAGGGCAATGGTGGCAGCAAGTGAGCGGGTCAGGCTAGCTATGCTAAAAAACAGCGCACTCAAGATCAGCGTGTTTGGGAGAACTATAGCAATGAAACAAAACAGAAAAGGCGATAGGGAAAAGGGCGCTACACGATCAGGGTCTAACCAGGGCATCAGAGATCCGGCCAGTGAACCTAGCAAGCCAGACAAGCCCAGTAGCATGGCCAGCAGCCATGCAGCACTAAACCGTCCACCCAGATATTGCCACTTTGCGATGGGCTTTACAAACAGAAGTTCTGCCGTAGCGCTATCCTGGTCGCGCAGCAGGGCACTTGCTACAAACACAATAATTGGAAGCATGCCAAACACAGTAAGGGTAGTTTCCACCACAGCTATTGCATAAGCACTGTTGATATAGGCCTGCGGATGGGCCCACAACGATATGCCGGTGGAAGTAATGCTGAGAAAATGAATCAGGAAAAATAAGATCAACCCTGCTATTACAAAGGGCGATTTAAGCTGCTGACGCAGTTCAAACTGCAGTATCTCCAAAAATATACTCATGTTAGTCAAAGGCTACTAATTGGTTGTTTTCAAGTAAGGTAGAGAAATACACATCTTCCAAGGTTGGTTGGGCGCAAACCGCTCCGGAGGGTGATGTGTCTGAAAGCATTTTCACTTCCAGTCCACCGGATTTAAACCGGGTAGAAATGATATGATATTGAGCTTGCAACTCGCCAAGCTCTGCTTTCTCTATTTCTATTGTCCATAGCTTGCCTTTTAGCTTATTGATCAGTGGCTTAGCCTCACCTGACTGCAGAATTTTTCCTTGCCCCATAATGGCAAGCTGTGGACAGATATCTTCCACATCGTCTACAATATGGGTGGAAAGCAGCACTACAACTTCTGTACCCAGCTGGGAAAGTATATTCTGGAAACGACGGCGTTCTAAAGGATCAAGGCCGGCTGTTGGCTCATCGACAATGATCAGTTTGGGATCTCCAATTAATGCCTGAGCAATTCCATACCGTTGCTTCATGCCACCGGAGAATTGATTGATGCTCCGGTGGCGGGCTTCCCACAGATTGGTCTTTACCAGCAGGCTTTCAACCACTTGTTCGCGCTTTTTGCCATGAATGCCTTTCAAAGCGGCAAAATGCTTGAGCATTTCCACAGCCGACGTGCGGGGATAGGCACCAAATTGTTGAGGTAAATAGCCCAGCACCTGACGCAGCGCATTTTTTTCTTTCCGCAGGTTAATCCCATCAAAGGTAACCGAGCCTGTATCTGGTTCCTGCAGGGTAGCTAAAATGCGCATAAGCGTAGATTTTCCGGCACCATTAGGGCCGAGTAAACCAAACAAGCCTTTGGGAATATTGAGGTTAATATTCTGTAAGGCCGCAATATTTCCCGGATAGATTTTAGTTATCTGTGACAAATGCAACATGTGTTTTGATCTAATTTCTTAATTGTATGTCTTTAAAGGCTATTAGCAAAAGGATGGACGAAGCAAGACCTTTCTTTCAAGTGTATGATAAAGGTGTTTCCGTATGGGAAGGTTTAACTTGTGTTTACCCACTATGAAATGAATAATCCTCCGGTGGGTTAAGTGGTCAGTTGGCGATTTTCAATAGGCTTTAGGAGATTGATTATACGTATAAGCCTGAGTATAGACGCTACTACTGAGCAATACAGCCATTAGTAACAAGAGCAGCGATAATATATAATTTGCCCGTAAGTTTTGAATGAGGAAATGGGGTAATATAATACCTCGATTAGTTTAGACCACTTTTCTTGTTTTCTTAGTTGAATTAAGCTGCCATTTTATAAAGATTAATGGGCTTGTTTCGGTCAATTCCCTGGTGTGGCCTTTGATTGTATTTCTCCATCCAGCCACTGATGCCCTGGTAGAGGGAGATGCCATCAGTGGCCGGGTTCAGGTAAATATGCTGGTATTTAATGGTCCGCCAAAACCTTTCTATAAATATATTATCCAGTGCCCTGCCTTTGCCATCCATACTGATACGGATAGATTCACTTTTTAAATATTCTACATACTCTTTACAGGTAAACTGGCTACCCTGGTCGCTGTTGACAATCCCGGGCTTACCATGCTCAGCTACCGCTGCTTTCAACACCTGCAAGCTAGCCTCAGCATCCAATGTATTAGACAAGCCCCAGCCCACAATATAGCGGCTATACACATCTATCACAGCCGTCAAATACATAAACCCTTTAGCCATCGCAACATAGGTAATATCTATAGCCCATACCTGGTTTGCCCGCTCTACTTTTAAGTTCCTGAGCAAATAAGGATAGATATACTTTTTGTCCCCTAACTGCGTCAGTTGCTTTCGGGGGTAGATAGGCCGGATGTTAGCCAGCCGCATCAATCTTCTTATCCGCTCGTAACCTGCTTTATAACCCTTTTCCTCCAGCATCGACTGCATTGTCAGCACTCCGGCCGTTGGTTCTTCTAATATATGGGCATCCATGAGCTGCATCATTCCTAAATTATCTGCATTCTCTTGTTTAGGCTCATAATAGAAAGAGGCCCGGCTGATAGAAAGTAAACGGCATTGCTGGCGAAGGCTAAGCTTTGCTTGAGGACTAACCAGTGATTTACGCTCCATTACAGTCCGGTCTTCTTCAAGCTTTTTTTTAAAAAGTCGCGTTCCATCTCCAGTTGCCCAATCTTAGCATAAAGCGCATCTAAGTTTACCTGCTCTTCTTTTTCTTTCCCTTCTGTGGAAGAGAATACCAGCTCCGAATTAGTTAAAAATTCCTGCTTCCACAGCGATATCTGGTTGGCGTGTACCTCAAAGCGGGCCGACAAAGCCGCTAATGTTTCCCGCTCTTTAAGCGCTTCCAATGCCACTTTCGCCTTGAAAGCAGCTGTAAATTTTCTCCTCGTTTTTTTCATCTTTTCCACGTTTAATTTGTATTGCTTTTCACTTTAACGCGTGGTCTGATTTTACCGAGGTATTATATAATGTAGCCATAGGATTGAAGGTGAAAGTGAATTATTGATTTAACTTTTAGGGAGTTATCTAAGAGTAATAAGAGCAGGGCTCTTGCCAAGATGACTTTTATCTTACGTTATGAGTTTCTCAAGTTTATAGCTTGATATAAATCATTTTACTGATATTTAAATAAATCTAAATTATTGCAAGGTACTATGTATAACAACCTACATAAATGGTTCTTTCATAGGATGAAGTGCAATTATCCTCTATATATCGATTGGACAACTATCCTAAAATGATGTAATCAATAAAACTTTTATCTCTATTTTATTGAACAAGATTAATAGATATTAAGAGTAGGATAAACTAAATGTGATGAAATGCAGTAAAAAAGGGATGGTCTTATGCAAGTGCATATTCTGGTGAAAATGGCTCTCCCGAACTTTTGATGATCTGGGTTCTGGAATAAATAGTGGAGCAAATTGTTGTATAGAAAAAGAGGAGAATTAATTGAATATTGATTGTCTGCTGCCCCTCACACCTGGTTTAGTATTAAATGGAATAACATACCCAGAAAAGCAGGAGAAGAAAAAATCTGTAGCACAGGTAAAAAAAGACACAGGATCCCAATCAGGGCTTGGTCTGAGATCCGTAGTAGTCCAGAAAGAAGAGCCGGTGAGCAGATCTGACATACGCCATAAAAGGGTAAAAGAGCTATTGAGCGAAGGTTGGTCGATGAGAAAAATTGCCAGGCATTTACAGATGTCCCGCAGAACGGTAAACAGATACAGTCTGCTAGAGAAAGTACCTAAAAAGCGATATAGCCAAGGCTCCACCCACAGATTGTTGACTAATGAGCAGTTAGTGTACCTGGCCAAAAGATGGGTAGCAGGCAATACCACCGCTTACCGGCTATGGAAGGAGTTGAAAAAAGAAGGCTACAAAGGTGCCGTGGGCAGTGTGTATGGAGCCGTAGCTCATTTTCCGGCCATACCTAAGGCACCTATTGATCAAGAAATAATTAGAAAAGCCATCCCACCAATATCTGCCCGTAGTGCCATGTGGCTGATGATGAAACACAAAGAGAAACTATCGGAGAGAAAGCAGAAGCTATTAGCTTTTTTACTCATCCATCACGGGCACGCAAAGATGGCTTACCCTATGGCACAAAGCTTTATTGATATGGTCAAAAATAAGCAAGTAGAAGAGTTAGATACCTGGATAGCAAGGGCTAAAGAAAGTGGTATTGCTCAACTCAAACAGTTCGCTAGTGGCTTGCAACGAGATTACCAGGCGGTTCATGCGGCATTATCTATGGAGTGGAGTAATGGTCAGGTAGAAGGACAGATTAATCGGCTCAAACTTATTAAACGTCAGGGTTATGGAAGAGCTAAGCTAGAACTGCTCAAAAAGCGGGTGTTTTACAGACCTACAAAGCAGGCTGCTTAAGTCTGTTTTGGATCAAATCATCAAAAGTTCGGGAGAGCCAGCATCCCCAGAATACGCAATAAGCAGAGATGTTTATGAAAAGGGAGATTTTTTGTCCATTTATAGCCGATGTGCCGTCCTAAAAAATGACCGATTTTTATTAGGACGGCACAGAGTGAGAGAGCAGTTTCAAGAAAGGGGTAGTTCATTTAACTATTATAAACAAAGCTGATAAACACTTGAAATAACACAGATTTTTATATAAATTTTGAATCTTTCTGTTATTTTATGTAAGTTGATATGAATGAGATCCAAACAGATTTTATTGGTTTTGTTTCCTGTCATTTTTTTACTAATTCTACTTCCATTCTTAATATCTATAGATTCCACTGACTTACCGTCAAGCATTCGAAGGGGTGATCTTGCCTATAGTTGTAATTGCGGATGGATCAGTTGGGATCATGCCCTGCCTTGGGGCGTACAAACGCTTATTGCAGAATTGGTGCATGATTCGGCAGTAGATGTGGGCGCAAAACAAATTACGTATGCGCAGAACATGAAAATCGATTTTATAGGAAAAACCAAACTAGTGGCCCAGATTTCTAGAACCTATGTGTTCTCAAGAGCAGTATCCCTTCAAGAAAGAGAACAAATGGCCTTTCTTATTTTCAGGCAGACTTCAGAAAGCTTTGAAAAAATGCAAGCTTCATTTCCATTTAGTTTAAATGAGGGGTCACAGCACTCTTCCTTTAAAGGAGGTGACTTGACTGGCAATAAAATCGCTTTTTATAGAGCTTTGAAAGGATATTCTAAACAGCAGGTAGAAAAACTTTGTAAGGCTGTGTCAACTAAAGCCTCACTTAAACGCTTGGAAGAGGGTTATTATGGAAAACAGATGGATTGGCAGCCTAAGCAGGAAGGCCTATATCCGCAACTGTTAAATACCATACGCACCGATATACACTTTTCAAAACAAAAGTTATCACTCACCAAAGAATCAAAAAATTTTTACATTGAGTTTTAATTTAATTCTTTCTACATGGATACACGCTACCTTTCAATTGAGTGTAGCCATTATTTGAAAAGCAACTATCAATCATGCAGACAACCAGCCCATTCAAATTGTATCGTTCTTTACTGCTTTTGCTTATTCCTCCGCTCTTATTTGGATTGTTACTCTTCCTTTTTAATGATAATCCAAAACTTAGACTAGGCACTCATTCCTTTATTTTGCCCCCGCAACTATGGATACTGTTTTTTTCAGGCATTATCGCTACCCTTGGAGGAGTGCTCGACTGGAGATTTCATCGCTATGTACTCAAGATGCAACTGTCCCAAAAAGAAAGAGATGCAGAAGCACAAGCTCTTGGACTAGGTGGTCTGCCCATGTTTGCATTAATGTGGGGTGCCATGTTGAGTGATTATCCCTCCCCTTATTTAATTCCTATCTTAGTGGTGCTCATTTATACGGTTGTCCTGATCTGCTATGATGAATTTGTTTTTCACCGGAAAAGATGTGGAAAAAAGGAGAATCTCTACCACAGAATGCTCGTATTTGGGAATGGTATTGCCTGGCTTGCCTGGTTTCATCTTATTTATGGCTGATTTTATATATGGCAAATGAAATTTAAAGAGCTACTCTTACGAAGTAAAAGCTATCTTGATAAAAATCCACACTATGTAGCAAATAGATATTCTTTGGGCGTATTTTGGTGGGGAGCTAAATGGATGTTTGACCGCTTAGATGAACTTGACAAAAAGAAAGGACACTCATTTGATAGTTCTGTTAATTTTACTGCCTATGGCATTTTTAAGTATATCCTTTGTGCAGGCACCTTACTTCTGTCAGCCATATTCTTGTTCGGGGTTAGTCCTTTTCTGCTCCCATTCTCTATCATTGCTTTTTATATAGTAGAAGTGCATTTCTTATTTTTATTTCCTTTACTGATTGACAAGGTGAAATATCCCCTGCTTATCAGCATTAAACAAACCTATCGTATAGGTTTATTCAAGGCGATATTTACGATCATGCCAATTGGTTTTTTTATGGTAGTTGGTCTTTTCCATTGGAGAAAACCATTACTAAACTGGCATATTGGATGCTTGTCGGTCCTACTTTGGTATCAAGATGAAGTTAGAGCTAGGCTATAAATCAAGCATTGAAGTGCGCCATGAGCACTATCGCTGTAAAGTGGAGGAGGCATTTAGTATGTTGTATATTTCGGATTTTCATTTTACAGCCTATAGCGGGGATATGGTGCAAAGGTTAGTAGAGAAGATAGAAGAATTAAATCCGGATATCCTTTTATTAGGAGGGGACTACTACGATAGCTCTACAGGTTTTTATCACTTGTGTAAGTTTATGAAAGCCATCTCGCATAGAAGAAATGTGTTTGCTATAGCCGGAAATCATGACTATTTTTTTGGAATAGCCAAAACAAAAGAAGTTATTAGAGAGAACAATGCGTATTGGCTTGAAGAAGATTCATTTTCTTTACAGGTAAACAACACTATAATTCACATTGATGGCAACAAGCCTCAAAGAGCAAAAAGAGCGGATATAAACATATTATGCTTGCATAAACCGATTGATTTAGAGGGCTATTATGACCATTATAACGTAGTATTTGCAGGCCACTTGCATGGGAGCCAGGTGGTATTATGGCAAACAAGCAAAGGACTATATCCCGGCAGGCTATTTTATAAGTGGAACATGCTTAAGAAAAGCGTGGGTGATTGCCTATATCTGATCAGCAAAGGAATAGGAGATACCTTGCCAATCAGATATAATTGTAAAAAAGATATTATACTAGTGAATGTTTCCAGCTAGAAAAAGAATGAAAAACGTTTAACCTGATTTAGTTCTATGAAATCACTCTTTGCCGTTATAGTAACTGCCGTTTACGGACTATCTCTAAGAATAGTATATGGTTTACTTAGTGATGTGATGGCCATTATGAGTCTAAGCCTACTCATACTAACCCCTATGATTTTAGGGTTTTTAACAATCATTTTAATCTCTAGAAAGAACACTATTACAGGCACGGCTGCCTTTTTTCTGCCATGGTTAACTATATTAGTCTTACTAATCGTTACCATGGTATTACAAATTGAAGGGGCCATTTGCTGGATTATGATTTATCCGATGGCTTCTATACTGGCAGGAATAGGAGGGGTCATTGCCCAATCTTATAGAAACCGTTCGACAGGCACCGCTGAAAGCATACAAGGGGCAGATAAAAATGAGTTCGGTTCTTTAAAGACATCTATTGTATTACTACTTCCTTTGATTATAGGTGCCCTAGAAGGGGAATATGCACTACAAAGCAAGCAAATCATCATAACAAAAGAAGTAGTTATTCCTGTTTCTGCTAAAAAAGTCTGGCAAGAACTCATCAATATCAATGAAATTAAAGCAAAGGAAAAAAAGGCTAGTCTGTCAGGTTTGCTAGGATTTCCTAAACATTTACGTACTACTCTAGATAAAGCTGCTGTAGGAGGGAAACGAGTCGCCTATTATGAAAATGGATTAACCTTTCAGCAACAGATCACAGAATTTGTTTTGGAGGAGCGAATGGTATTGAATTTACAGATTGATCCTTCAAAAATTCCTTCTTCTATTATGGACGAACATATTATTTTGGGAGGAAAACATGTAACGATAGTAGAGGATACATATCGGCTCAAGAGACTATCAGATCATAGTTCATTGTTGACACTAAGTAGTCATCTGATTATAAATACGCCTTTCAATTGGTATGCAAGCCTTTGGTCGCATCTTATTATGGCGGATATACTAAATGAACAACTTACCCTTATAAAGAAAAGAGCCACCTCTAACCTGTAAAGGCCCTAAAAATACACAAGAGGAAATAACTGTAGGTGAAATCTTGTGCTGGACTTAACTTAACTATGTCAGGCCCCTGTTTTTGTACAAAAACCGAGAGGAAAACTTATACGGTTTAGGTTCACTGTCTTTCTTTTGAGTTTCAGGAAAGGGGTCTGGGTGTTGCACTGGGTTTTACCTGTTAAAGTGGAAGGTTAGAAAAGATCAGGCAGCCATTGAAATAGGCTTGCTTATTTTCAAACTCATATGGGCTCATATAGCCCAAAGTAGAGTGCATTCTTTTTCGATTATACCAGACCTCAATGTATTCGAAAATATTCTGCCTGGCTTCTTTTCTATTCTGATACAACCGGTGATAGACCAATTCCTGTTTAAGTGTGGCAAAAAAACTTTCCATTACTGCATTATAGTAGCAATTTCCTTTCCGGCTCATGGAACAGCAGATTTTATTGTTCTTGAGTAATTGTTGATAATCGTTGCTGGTGTACTGGCTTCCCCAGTCCGAATAATGAAGTAGTCCTTTTGATGGTTTTCTTGTTTGCAAAGCCATTGCTAAGGCAGTTATCACTAATCCTCTTTCCATATTATTATCCATGGCCCAACCTACTACTTTGCGAGAAAATAAGTCCAATACCACTGCCAAGTATAGCCAACCTTCTTTAGTCCATATATAAGTAATATCCGTTACCCACTTTTCATCGACTTTACTAGCCATGAAGTTCTGATTGAGTTTATTGTCTGCTACAGGCAAATCATGATTAGAATCAGTAGTGACAATATACCTTCGCTTTCTTTTAGCGGCTATTCCATTATTTTTTATCAATGTAACTATACGCTTTGTGAGCAGCGAATACCCTGCTTGCGTAAATTATGGCAGATCCTCGGACTTCCATGAACCTGCGACAGAGGCTGTGCATCTGGGTCCTGTCTCCCGGCTCTCCTTATGAATGGCTTTTATCTCTTTTACAATCTGCTCGTTTTGCTGTTGGCGGATGCTTTGTGGGCGCTTCAGCCACCATGGAGCCGAGAGACGAACATTGCGCTCGTAGAGCTAGTAGCCACTGACAGATACGTTTAATGCCTGGCAAAGTCGATTTAAATTGTACTGCCCCTGATGCTGCTTAATAAACTGGTATCTTGCTAGGAGCGGTTGGTGCGGATCCCAGATCAAGCCCTGGTTGAGATCCGATACCCATTGCCTTTTTTAAGATTTCTACCGTTTCTTTTAATCGTTGATTCTCTCGTTGCAATTGATGCAATTCTTCATCTTTAGTATGTCCTTTGCCTGGAAAACCTTTCTCTCCATCCTGCACCAATTCTTTTTTCCAGCGTCCCAATACACTAGAGGCGACACCCAAATTACGTGCAGTTTCGCTTGTATTCCTACTCTGTTGGACTAACCTTACAGCTTCTTGTTTAAATTCACTCGTATAGGTTTTTTTAGTAGACATATTGTTAATGGTTTGGTTAGTAAATCTACTCTTTTCTAACCTTCCACTTTAACGGGTGAAACCCACTCTGTTTTTGGACACTTGTATAGAAGAAAAAATTAGTGGGATTTATCCTTAAATAAGATTAATACAGTAGTTCAGCAAAGGGGCATGATTTTTAACCTGGACATATGTTCTAAAAATTAATTATAGGTTTTCAATAACCTACAAACTCATTATCATAAAGCCCTTAACCTATAGTCTAATTTTCGAGGAAAGACCACTACTTCCTAAGGCTACCTTCAAATTAAATCAACTAAGTTGCAGATTGTTACTTTTTTGGGCAAATATTATTAGCAGGTTGTCAGAAAGGTTATTTGGTTCTCTGCACCAAAGGTGGGTAGTCTTCAGCTTTAGTAACTATACGCATAGAAATGGTCTGTATGTGAAAAGATTGTTTGTATATTTCGTTGTCAGTACTAACAGTAAAATGATAGGTACCGTCTTTTACACCTGATAGATCAAATCTGCCCACATATCTTTCAAGAGAAAAAGAATGAACGAAAAAAAATCACCTTTCTCTTCCCCAATGAGCACTTTTACAGTTTTTCTACCATACTGCTCAAATTGTACCCTGAATTTAAGTGAACTTTCCATTTGATTTACCATCACTTGTAAGCCAGCATTGCTTTTATTTTTATTAGTCCTGTGAATTACATTATATCTGCCCTGTTTTGTTTGGGCTAAAGCCGTAGCAACCATGATGCATTCTAAAATACTAAAAACCAAAAGCATCAACACAAGATCTCTATTTGTATTTGGCAGTGGAAAAATGGGAGGTCTTCTCATAACATAGAATAGATTGATGAAGATTAGGAGAGAAAATTTATTAAAAAGGAAAGTATCAAATAGCTTCGTCCTTTTATAAAAAAAGAATAAATATAAGGTGGGATATCTCAGCAGCAAGTGCCTAGGATATCCTACCTTAGTATATTTGTAATACTACCAATTAATAACTATCAGGGCGTATTTAAATTGATCTTAGAAATATTATCACCGAGTTGATTTCCTAACCCAATAGAAATGTCCTGGGTAAACTGGTAGTGAATGCCCGCATACACCCTTGATTTGGCCGCCTCTTCCACCATTTTGGTAATAGAGGCATACTCTCTAGGCGCATCTCCCCTCCATGAATAGGCATTGTCGGTTACAGGTATGTCTCCATATTCTCTTTTTAATACCTGCATCACTGGACCAAAAATGCTTACAAGTCCGGAAGGATATTCCGGGTAAGGAGGCGTAGGAAGATACGATTTCCAGTTGGGATCAATGTGCTTATTGATGTAGGTAACTGGCCTGATTAAGTTGTATTGATATTTGCCTTTGAAGGTAACAATAGGACCATCCTTGAGCGCAATGCCGGTTCGGGCATACATCTCTGCGGCCTCTCCCAGGTTTAGTTTTTTGCTTTCCAATATGCTTGTTATAATAGACAGAAAATGATAGGGTGCCGGAATACCTACTCCTGCTCCACCGGCATCTGCCCACCAGTTAGCAATGGCTTTTTGCTCATCGGTGAGTGATTTACCAATGTCATATACATGCTTGTTGGATTTATAGAAGTTGGATTCCTTGTCCTCTGAAAATGCATAAGGTATTGAACGTACATTTAAGGTCAGAGAAGATACCAAAAATGGCCTGGAATTCTTCAAATAAGGGCCTACCGGCGCAGCAAAAGCCGGCGGAGTAGGTTCCCAGGAACCGGGCAAAACAGGGATTTTATAGCCTGCACCCGATAGGTTAAAATTATCGGCAGTAGACCAGTTGTAAATGGCATCGGCGATGGAACGGCCAAAGGCTTGTGAACGGGCTATCACTTCACTGGAGGTATTTGCTTTGAATGTAGTATTATAAGCATTTTCCATCGAATCGATCCTGGCTTTATCCCCATCGGTAAGGCCTGCTAAAAATAGCTTCGCCATACTTGCCAGTGCAGCGTTAGCTGAGGCGCCCCATAGATATTCTTTGTGCTTTTCCGGTGTGGGCATGGCTGGCATCTGATAGAGCTGGGTAGCTAAACTGAGTGATCCTTTAATGCCAGGATGGACTGCTTCATACACCCCTACACCTATATAGCCAAAATTTCTGTTGTTTAATAGTACAACCGGTTGGGGATTTGCCCCAAATTGAACTTTCGCTAACAATTTATACCAGTCATGCACGACATCGGCCGGTTCCTGTTTTGGAGTGTCTTTGGGCAGCCACTCTTCTAACTGATCACAACTTAACAAAGAGCTTATAAGAATAAGCACAAACACGAGATTTCTCTTGGGCATTGGAAAAATAGAATCTGTTCTCATAATAAACAATGGGTTTTGGTGAAGAAGATAAAAAGGTATAAAAAGGAAAGTGTTGGATAAAGCAATCCATTCAAGCCAGCCTAATACTGACTTGTTGGGGCTTAAGTGGGTAATTTCTACTATTGAGTTACACCCATTTTGGAAAGTAATGGATAAAAGAAATGAAGCACAACAACAACATGTTGCTAGATACACCCGGGCTAAATTTGAAAGATCGGTTTGTTATACCTGTTGCTGCCGGGTTACTTGCAACAATTATAGAGAAGATTAAACAGTTCGTGATAACTCAAGCCTAAACTATGAAGAATGCATATATGCTTTTTCAAAAGTAAGCGTAAATAAATTAGAAAACAGGACTGTGTTTTCATCCCTTAGTGAGGCCAGGAACTCGTTTTTGAAATTCTCTGTCCATTTGGCATCAGGCAATACTTTCTTTACATACTCCAAAGCTATATCAACTTTTAACTCCCACAGCCTATAGTTTTCCTCATCAAAGCTGCCAAATTTCTTATGATACGCTTCTATCTCTGCATGTACACAACTAAAGCTTGCAGATTTACCAAAGGTGAATAATTTCCTGCCTACATCGGGATCAAAACCGGTTTCATTTTTTAACAGCAGTATGACTTTCTTTAATGCAGCTGGCGTTTCCGGATACATGGTGAATTGCCCATCTAAATCCTGTACTAATAATTTACCTTCAGGCTTACAAACTCTGAATAATTCTTTGGTAGCTTCGATGGGTTGCTGTAAGTATTCATACAAGAATCTGCAGTAGATAAAATCGAAATAATTATCCGGGAAGGGTAACTGATAGATACTTGCCTGCATGGCTTTTACATGGGTTTGCCCTATCACTCTCGCATTTGCCTCCCTTACTCTTTCTCCGCTGATATCAATGCCAACAAAGGAATGATTTACATACGTTTGGCCTAAGACTTGCAAAAATGCTCCGGAACCACAACCTGCTTCAAGTATCCTGGCATTTGTTAAATTTTCTAGATGGCTTTCCAGGTATTTGGCAACAAATACCTTTGCATTGGCTTTTCTGTATAGACGGTCTCCCTCCCGAGGATCATCCATAAAATACATGTCCTTAGTTTGTAACACTTCTCTCATAAGATTGGCCTACAAATCGTTGATAGATGGCACGAGTTAAATTATCTGCATGTTCATACCAGCTTTCATAGCCACCACGCAGAATAATAAACAAATTATACTCCCTGATTACTTTACCCTGTAATTTTTCTATAAGCCGACAATGTACCGGATCTACTAATACAGGAAGATAGTTGAGCGGGAACTGGGGAAATAAACTGGAGGCTTTCCCCAATAATAAACGGGCAACTGTTAGATGGTATTTTTCCGATGACTTATCTAAAATGAGTTCGCTGCTGTTTTCCAAAAAACTAAAGTTAAGTCCCAGTGAACTCTGATTGCTAATTATAACCCCTCTCACTTTACTATCCTTTTTAGAGCAAGCCATAAATAGGCTTCTCTTCCGTTGCAATCCATGCATAGTAAATTTTTTATTCAGCCTTTCCAGGGTTAGATCTGCCGAATCTAACTCTTGCGCTTTAATATACGCTTCTCCTCTTTCCATCTGTACAAACTCCAAAAATTGCTGCCGGTTAGCCTCATCAACCTCACTAATCTCCACTTCTTCTACCAGGAACTCTTTTATAAAGGGAACTTCACAATATGTATAAAATATAATTTGGGATAAATCGCTGCCAAGCCTACTGGAGAGTGGTTCAAACATACGGGCAGAGTATTTATTTTGAGGCCGGTAATAGATTTGATAAGAATCGATAGTATTAATTAATTGATTTTCAATTACTTTTTGTAATATATTTAAGAAAATAAGCCTGGATCCTACCGGATGATTAGAAGCCAGATGCTGGCCAAGCATACCTTTATTTAAATATTGCCAACAAGTAGCTGTTGAAACAATATTTTTATCGTTCTCAACTATAGTTCCTACCCAAAATAAGGGATAGTTAGCGTGGAGGGCCTTCGTCCAGTTTTCTTTGATAAGTGTCATAACAGGATCAAGACGTTTTCTTTTTTCTGGGTAAATAAAACCGAGAAATTCATATAGTTGCAAAAGCTGTTCGATCTTCATTTGATTGTATTCAATCAATGGTTTGTCAATTGTATACATAAGATTTACCTGGTATAAAAAGTTGAGCGAATGCTTAAAGGAATTAGGTATGATAGGTTGTTACCTACAATTTGAAAGCATATTTAACTTCCTGGCCTATACAGTATTAGATGAATGGGAAAAGGTGTCCTATTTTCACAGCCATAAAATATTAAAACTAAGATCGTGAAGAATTGAAATAAACCTACTCCTTATTTGCTGTAATTTCCATGGGGAATGAGTAATCAGCGTATCTGGCTGTATATTTTGTTTATTTGACTGAGTAGTTGAAATATATCAATATTTTAGTTAGAAATTTGTTTTCTATAGTGGTGTTTTCAAAATGGAGGGATTGCGCTTGTTCTTCTTATAACAAGTAGATAATTCACGATAGACACCATCCATCGCATTTAATTTTAGTAGAGTAGGGAGATAAAAGAAAAGGGCAAGTAATAAGAGGAAGTGACGAAAAGTTAAACATACCTGCTTTCCCTATAGCCATATATCTGTTCAATGAGCACCAAGAAGGATTGAGCGTATAGTTTGGTTTAACATATGAGTAGGCCATAGCTTACCTGGCAAGCAACTTGAGTAGGATATCTTTCCGGCTTCTTGACACATTCACGCTCGTATTATCGCTCATCACGACATAGCCCCCTTCCCCTCTCACATAACGGATGATCTCATTAAGGTTAATCAGGTGAGAATGGTGGATGCGTAGGAAGCCTTGCCCTTCCAGTAGTTCCTCAATCTCTTTCAGTGTACGTGATATCAAAAACTTCTTTCCGTTTTTCAGATAGACAAGGGTATAGTTACCATCGGATTCACATTGAATAATGTGTACGACAGGCACTAATTCATAGCCTTCCAGGGTAGGCAGAGCAATTTTCTGTAAAACCACTGGTTTATGATTCAGCTTTTGCATCAGAATGTCTAGTTGCTGGGCAAGAGGGTTGTGCCGCCTCTGACTGATTTTACCTACTGCTTTCATAAGCTCATCTTTATCGATGGGTTTGAGCAGGTAATCCAAGGCGCTAAACCGGATAGCTTTGATGGCATAAGAATCATAACCGGTGGTGAATATCACTTCAAAAGTAATATCTGATAATCTTCCAAGCATTTCAAAGCCATTCATTACCGGCATCTCTATATCTAAAAACACAACATCCGGCTGGTAATCTGCAATGGCTTGTAAGCCTTGTGAAGCTGTACTGCATTCGGCTAGTAATTTCACCTGTGGACAATATCTTTCTAACTGGATAGAAAGCGTTTCCCGGCAGTGTTTTTCATCATCGATAAGTATGGCTTTGATCATAGCAGACCCATATATAATTATGTATTATCCTCAAATTACTTTTCGAGCTTATAACTTCAGACCAGCATTTTCAAATTTACCCGAGTGCCACAGGCTTCGCCTGAATCATCTATTAAATCTACTACTTCTACCCTGGTTTGTTTGCCATACAGCTTATGCAGCAATTCTAGCCGGTGAGCCGTAATTTGCATACCCATCGACTTGCTTTTGGTAGCCGATTTACTTTTCAGTTGGGCTGCCCGTTTGCGGCCAATGCCATTATCTTCAATAGTACAAATCAGCCACTGTGCTTCCTGTTGCACAACTATGCTTAATTGCCCCATTCCTTCCTTGTGCATTAGGCCATGCCAGATGGCATTCTCCACATACGGTTGTATAATTAAGGGAGGAATTTCTATATAATCTGCTTCTACTTCCTTGTCACAGGTAATAGAGAAAGTGAACTTGCCTTCAAAACGCAAGGCTTCCATCTGGAGGTAGAGTTCAAGGGCTTCCAGTTCATTTTCCAGGGTAATAGTGGGGGTATTGGAATTTTGCAGGATCAGCCGGATCAGCCGGGAGAATTTAGAGAGGTAGTCGGAAGCTGCTTCCGGTTGATTTTTTAAAATAAATCGGTTGATGGAATTGAGGCAGTTGAATATAAAATGTGGGTTCATTTGTGCCCGAAGTGCCTGCATTTCCAGCTCAGAAACCTTTTTGTTAAACTCGGTTTTTTCTCTTTCCTGCTTTTGTACCTGCCTTATCCGGTAGCGGTATCCAGCGTATAGCAAACACAGGACAGCAGCGAAAGAAAGACTTATAAACCACCAGGTATAATAAAAAGGTGGAAGGATAACAAATTGTAGCGCCGCTCCCTGCTGATTCCATACGCCATCGTTGTTGGAAGCTTTTACCCGAAAAGTATAGTTGCCAGGATCAAGATCAGGATAATTAACAAAGCGGCGGTTGCCTGAATAGACCCAGTCTTTATCTACACCCACTAATTGATAGGCATACTGGTTTTTTTCTGGCATGATGTAATTAAGGGCTACAAAATCAAAGGAGATAAAGTTTTCAAGATAGGAAAGCTTAATAGTCTGTTGATCAAACATATGTGGTTTGTCGAGTACCTTAAAGCTGGTAATGTACACTGGTGGAATAACAGGATTGTCTTGTAAACTGCCAGGGTGGAATATATTGAAGCCATTGGGTCCTCCAAACAGCAGCTCTCCATTGTGACATCTAAAACTGACCGAGCCAAAAAATTCGTTGTCCTGCAAACCATCCCCTTTATCATAGTTTCTAAACGATCTGGTACGGGGGTTGAACCGGCTTATACCCTGGTTAGTCGAAAGCCATAAGTGGCCTCTCTTATCTTCAAGAATACTTGCAATATTATTACTAGGCAATCCATCGCGGGTAGTAAAAGCAGTAAAGTAACCAGTATTAGTATCCAGCCTATTCAGGCCACCATGGGTAGTGGCAATCCATAGAATACCAGCTTTATCTTCGTAAAGTTCATTCACTAACAGGTTGTTCAAATGCCCTTTCGGATGGGTTAGGTTAGGCTTGTAATGGGTAAACTTTCCGGTTTTGGGTTCCAGTTTACTCAAACCGAGACCAGCCATTCCCATCCAGATCACCCCCGAGCGGCTTATGAGCATGGGAAACATAGAGTTTTGAAGCAGCGAGTTGGAAACAGCCGGATTGTGGTAGTAATACGTAAACTGTCCGCTTTGCTTATCAAATCTTGCCAGTGCCTCGCCTCCTACCCATAGATGGCCTGCGGAATCTTCCTCCAGAAGCCAGCAATAGATCTGCATGGGGTAGCGGGTAAACCTGCCGGTGTTGCGGTCCAGGGCATGCAGGCATTTTCCGGCAAGCACCCATAATACACCGGACTTATCTTCCCGCACATCCCGTATATTATCATTCACTAAACTATAAACATCCTCCGTCCTGGCGGCATAGCGGGTGAGCTGGCTAGTCCGCCGGTCAAAGCTATATAAACCATGAGTAAAAGGACTAAACCAGAGCAAGCCTGAATGGTCTTCATACAAAAATTCAATGGAGTTTTCCTCTCTATGGTTGTAAATGGCATCAGGCCGTAACTGATAGGTACGGATCTGTCTGGAGCGGGGCATTAAACGGTGCAAGCCCTCAGCTGTACCTATCCATAGCAATCCTGACCTGTCAATATATAAAGACCAGATATTATTGCTTATTAAATTGCCAGGAATAAGAGCATTGGCTTGATAGGTAGTAAATTCACCTGTTACAGGGTTCAATTGTTGCAAGCCATTATTAGTACCAATCCAGATCATACCGGCAGCATCTTCTACAATGGCTTCTTTATAAATATGGTTTCCAGTTAAACCATTCTTTTGAAAGGCATAATGTGTGATCTGCCTGGTTATAGGGTTGAGGCGAAATAAGCCGTTGGCATTCCCTCTTCCATTAGTCCCAATCCATAAATTCCCTTTTCGATCTGTGTAGAGACAACGAACGTGGCTGATATCTTCTTGCTGCTCCTCCTTACTTAAGGGAAATAAGGTAAAGGTTCTGCCGTCAGGGTCGAACTGAAAAAGCCCTTTATCTGTGGCTACCCATAAGCCGCCGGTGGCATCTTCATGAATTTTGTAAATGATGTACCCTGGCGCAGGATGCGCATAGAGCGTGAAACGGCCTGTTTCGGGATCAAATTTATTCACCCCTTCTGCCGTAGCCACCCAGAAACGGTCCTGACTATCCACCAGGATGCTCAGGCAGAAATTCCTCTTGTCCTGGCCAGTTGAATCGATGCGGTAACTGGTAAACTTGCCAGTTTGTTTATCAAACCGGACCAACCCTTTGTTCATAGTGGAAAGCCATAAGTGACCAGCCCGGTCTTCGTGGATAAAAGACACAAAAGTATAGGGCATCTCTGTAGAATCAGTCTGGAAAACAGTGAAGCGGTAGCCATCAAATCGGTTTAACCCATCTTGTGTGCCTACCCAGATAAATCCCTCCCGGTCCTGGTGAATAGCTGTAATAATTTTATTAGATAAACCCTGCTGTAAAGAGTAATGGATGAAAGTTGGCGTTTGGTTTAGGTACAGTGTGGAGTGGACCGTTTGGGCAAGGGTAGTAAGCGAAAGGCCTATAAGTAGGAAAAGCAAGTTTAGTAGCCAAGTGCAGCCTATCTTTGTTTGGGTAAACTGAGCCATAAACCAACGGGTTGGAAACCAATAGTAATGTAGAGTATTTTAACCTGGAAGAGAAGCAGTTGAGTCAAATTTATCTTAAAAAGATACCTCATAGTACCATCTATTACCACATTAAATTATCTTTTTAGACAGGTCTCACCTACCGCCAATGAGCAATCTGTAGAAATGAATGAGCCCTTTGCAGATTTGAAGGTAAAATTTGTTTTCAAGTCAATCTTCTCCATTTACATCCTAAGATTAAAATGCAATAAGAGATGGTTTTGCCATTACAGGTTGATAGTTAAATAAACTTCCCCTTTCGAGTAACCTAATCACGGGTTAGAGAGAAAAGACTCATTTTATACAACCTATATCAGGACAAGACCGGGAAATAGGTTTCTGGAGAAAAGAGGCTATGGTCTAATATAAAAGAGTGGTAAACATTGCGTGCCTTTGTTATATTGCGTATGTGCTTCTAACTAAACTACATATACCTTCTGCAGGAAAAAATTTAATTCATCGTTCCGGTCTTTTTGAAAAGTTAAATGAAGGGCCCAACCGTAAGTTAATTCTCATTTCTGCGCCTGCCGGATTTGGCAAGACCACCCTTATAAGCGATTGGATCACCCAATACAAGATCCAGACAGCATGGGTTTCACTGGACAAAGGAGATATGGATCCTGTAGAATTTTTGAGCTATATAATTGCAGGTATTCAAGGTATTAGTTTTGAGTTTGGACAAAGTGCGCTCAGACTTTTGAAATCGCCGGACAAACCTAATTATAAATCAATTACCGGGTTGCTGATAAACGATATGCTCCAAATTAAGGAGGATCTTTTATTGGTACTTGACGATTTTCATTTGACAGATTCAAACGAAATTTCAACAATAGTAACCTATTTATTGGAGCACATTCCTGCTACTATTCATGTTGTAATCTCAACCCGGTCAGACCCTGCCTTGCCTTTAGCACGGTTAAGAAGCCAACATCAGCTTGTTGAATTGCGATCAGCCGATCTTAGATTTTCCGCCAATGAGATTTCTGTTTTATTTAATAAAAAATTAAAAATAGGTTTATCTATTGATGATGCGTATGCGCTTGAAACCAAAACTGAAGGCTGGATAGCCGGCCTGCAACTCATAGCATTATCGATTCATGACCATAAGGATGTTTCTGAATTTATTCAAAACTTAACAGGAGATAACCGATATATTATGGATTATCTGATTGAGCAAGTACTTAAAATTCAATCAGAAGAGATCAGGGAATTCTTGTTGCAAACATCCATAGTAGAAAAATTCTCCGCCTCCTTGTGTAATACTATTTTACATAGAAATGACAGCCAGCTAGTAATTGAGCAGCTGGAAAAAAATAACCTTTTTGTTATCCCGCTAGATTCAGAAAGGAAATGGTACCGGTATCATCATCTCTTTGCAGATCTTTTAAAACAAAGGCTTTTACTAAAGGACAAAACTTTAATTGATGGTCTTCATAAAAAAGCCGGAAAATGGTTTGAAGCTAATGGGATGTATGACTTAGCCATAGCACATACTTTGGTCATTAAAGATTACGTAAAAAGTATTCAATTACTTGAACAAGTAGTGGAGGATATGTGGAAAAACGGTCTTCATTCTGCTATTTCCAGGTATGGTGATGCCATTCCTGAAGATCTGATAAAAGCTAGTCCTGCATTTTGTTTATATTATTCATGGATATTAATTAATACCGGACATATTCAACATGCCCAACCTTTGTTGGAATCTGCTCAACAAATAATTGATAAAAAAATACCCGATAAAAAAACCAAACAACATGAAGTTGAGAATTATAAAATTCTGCTTGGTAAAATTGCCGTTGCCTTTGCTCATTTAAATTCAAATCAACAGCAACCAGACAAAGTATTAGAGTATTGCCAAACAGCCCTTGAAAAACTTTCCGGAAAAGATCCCTTATGGCTGGGTTTGGCCTGGAAGGCCAAAGGAAATGCAGAATTACAGAAAGGAAATACCAGGCAGGGCATAGAAGCATTAACCATTGCTGTAGAATACGGAAAAACAGCGGGTAATTTATATCTTATTTCATCAGCCGCTTCCTCTTTATCCTATCAGGAGTCAGTTTTTGGTCAGTATAAATCGGCCTATAAACGCTCCTGCGATCTTTTAACTTTTATGAAAGAAAAAGGATACTCGGAGTTTGCAAAAGCAGACTGGGCCTACGCAGGAATATTTACTATGATGTCTGTTACAGAATGTCTTTGGGCAGATTTTGATAAAGCGTTAGAAAGTGTAGAAACGGCTTACCAATTAACTAAAAATGAAAAGAATATCTTTCAAAAAATAATAGCCTTACTGGCTTATTCGTACATTTTACATGCGCGTGAAGACAAAATTGGAGCGGTGAATAAATTGACGGAATTAGAGGGGGTAATGAAGCAATTTAAAATCTCACCTTACATTGTAACCACTTATGTTGGATGGAAAATATACTTGTTCATTGAAGCATCTCAACTTGAACAAGCAAATGATTTTGTAAAAGAATACGGAATAAAAACAGATGGGATCATCTCCTACCAAAATGAGCATATATACATAAATTTTGCCCGTTTGTTGATTGTGCAATATAAATTTGATGAAGCCACAATTGTCCTCTCTAAAATTTTCGCCTTGGCAAGCGCTAGTGGCAGGGCGGAGACGCTGGTTCAGGTTGAAATTTTATATGCTATCTTAAATAGTATGACCGGTTTTCAGCAGAAAGCTGTTAAAAATTTAGTTGCAGCTATGGAATATGCAGCGGATGAGGATTTAATAAATTATTTTCTTTTTGACCTACCTACTACAAATAATCTATTGGTTGAAGCGTATAAAATACAAGCAACCACCAAAACAAAAATTTCGAAGGCATTTGTAGATAAACTTAAATCTGTTATTAACAAAAAGCAAAACCGCGTAAAAATTCTTTCAAATTTTGAGTTAAGCAACCGCGAACTCGATACACTAAAGCTTATTGCTGATAACTTAACCAACCTTGAAATTGCAGATAAACTTTTCGTTTCTGTTAACACGGTTAAAACTCACTTAAAGAATATCTTCCTTAAACTCGATGTTAACAGCCGAACCAAAGCGGTTGCGAAAGCAAAAGAATTCCAGTTGATTTAGGAAAACTGCCCCTCACCAATTCCTCTACAAAATTATCTTCACCCAATTTATTTGCTCATAAAATCACCCATTCGGGTGACTGTTGCCTAATGGGTGCGCTATACCTTTGTCTTGTAGTAATTCATATACATATGAAAAACATAACAAAAATAAAGGTCGGAGGGCATCTTGATAAAAAATGGAAAAATTACTTTGATGGGATGGATTTTAAATATGATGGAGACAATACGATCCTTTCCGGAAATATGAAAGATGAAGCTTTTATGCATGGAATTCTAAACCGGATAAGAGATTTAAATCTGAAACTGATTTCAGTTGATACATCTGTAGAATAGTAATAATAAACCAAAGAACGAATCATTAAAAACAAGTAGTAGTATTGATATGCAAAAGAAAATTCTATTGGTCGCCTTGACCTTAATAATGGCAAGCGCATTACAAGTCAAAGCTCAAAATGCCAAACAAGACAATACTTATAAACGGTGGTTTGTTGGCAGCACGCTATATTTATTGGGTAATTTAGATAAAACAAACAATCCTGAGTATGTACAATTAAATGTTGGATACAGGATAACCCCTAAAGATGTTGTTTCCTTTAGATTCAAAAGATCCATTTATTCCTGGCCAATAGGTATCCCTTTTGGATCATCCTCATTTGATGCACCGGGAGAAAACTATCCCGGTCATGCACGCATACTTGCACCTACAGTTGGATACCAGCGGTTTTGGTGGAAAGGAGCTTATACATCCGTTCAGGCGTTGAATGCTTTTGAAAAATATCTGGATGAGGATAATAAAAAGATTGGAAATGGATATACATTATATCTGGACTTCTATTTGGGTTACCAGTTTAAGTTTTTTAAAAATCGGTTCTTTTTTGAACCCGCTATTGGAATTAGTTCTTGGCCTGTAAGAACGAATGTTCCACAATCTTTTAAAGCAGCAGAACAAAAATGGCCTAACTACTTTATTCAACCCGGGTTTGATTTTGGATTTAATTTTTAGCACCCTCATCGGGAAGTTAACCCGATACCTTTCAACCTACTAAAACTCCCAACAACAGCTTCCCCTGTTCAAGAACAGGTATTTTATACAACCTTCCATGGCAGCCACTTTCCCTCCCGTGAGCAAGAGCATGCCGGAAAGTTTTAAAATACAAGACAACAAGTAGAAAAGTACTTTACCGGTGAGCCAAGCCTGCCTTTCGGATTAAAGTTTTAAAACCTATATCACAATAAATAATTACTACAATGAAAAGGATTTTCATTTATTCCGGGTTGTTATGGCTCGCAGCAGTTCTTAGTTCATGTGGCATCGGCCATGCCCTTGTTACCAATCACAATCAAAACGCCACTGAGGTACATTTAGGTGGGAACAACTTCAAAGTAATTGATCAGGTAAGCGGAAGTTCGGAGGTGTCTTATGTATTGGCAATGGGAGGGATGAACAAAAGGCAATTGTACCAAAATGCGTATGCAACGATGATGAAGAAAGCCAACTTGCTCAGTGGTTCCAAAGCCATTATCAACGTGACGACAGAGGAACACTTGGGTGGTTTTGCCCCTTTCTTTGTCAGAAGAACTATCACGGTAAGTGCCCAGGTAGTTGAATTTACAAGGTAAGTTTAAAGAAATGGGCTGTGTATTACATTAGGATTGACAGTGGGGGCTCATTTGGTAATATCTGATTTGAATAGATCAAAATGCAAAAGATGAAGGCCTTGCTAGTACAGAATGCGTTGTATCCCATAGGCTTCACATGGCACTTTGGAGATGTACTTGCACAGAATTTCAAAAACCTTCTACTGTGTTGTAAACGGCTGTATTCGGACATCCTATGACATAGTTGCGGCTGACAAAAAACAGGAAAGAGTTTCAAATTATATTTTGTCATGGTAGACGAGTTAAACTGTCGCTAGAACTTTTGACGACTAAAGAGAGTAAAGCCCACCAAAATTTGGGGAAGACAGTTGAATGGACTGAGATGTAGAAAAATCATGTGATGAAAACTTGTTTAGCAACACCTTTTGAAAACAATAGCAAATAAATCGTATGAAAGAAAAAATTAACATGATCACTCGCTTGAGTGTACTCGTTCTGGCCACCCTATTTTTAAATGAATGCAACAAATCAGACGATCCAAAGCCTGCATATCCTAAAAATGTTTCAGTAGCGTATAAAGTATCTGGCACGGGAGTCAGTAAGGTAACATCGTTAAGTTACACCAATGCAACTGGTGGCTCCACTAGTTTGACGGATACAACCATTCCATTTTCGGTGTCATTCAACGGCACGGTAAATGTAGGAGACGATCTGGGTCTATCTGTTTTACATAATAACAGTGCGACTGGCAACCCATTCAATATAAAGCTAGAGATTTATGTGGATAATAAGTTAGTGAAAACAGAAACCTATGAAGGAACCAGTAGTGTTATCGGTGCGATTGTACATTTCTTTTAATAATTAGTGATTATGAAAGCTCTCCTTAGTTAGTCACAGTCGAAAATATAAATTTCCAGTTGGAAGTACTATCCTGTTGGCATGTGGGAAACTCCGGCCCAATATTATATAAGTTGTATAGATGACACTATACTTACAAATTCAAATTCTGATAGGGAAGTAAAAATAAAAAGTAAATTTCCAAAGTTTGAAACCCTTTACAGAATATTATCCTAAAGAACTGTTAGCTAAACAACAAATAGACTTTGACGAGTTTAAAACTTCTTCCCATGAAGAGCGATAGCTGAACATACTACAAAAAAGACTGAACCTCATTGGGCGTATTCCACAACACCAATTAGCGAGCTATTTAGGTATTAAACTTCAATCACTGAGTAGCTTAAGGGCAATAATTTCGGAAAAAGGCAAAGAGCAAATCATTTCTTCACTGAAGTGAACGATTTTAAGTCTATTGCCAATCTTTCTTTCCAGCAGCGTTTTACATCAATCAAAAAAGATATGCAAAAGAAAATTTTATGGATTGGACTTGCCTTTGTATTGGCAAGCAGTTTACAAGTGAATGCACAATATGCCAAACAAGACAGCACTTACAAACGGTGGCTTGTTGGTAGCACTTTATTTTTATTAGGTAATTTTGATAAAGTAAACCCTCCAGGCTTTGCTCAACTCAATGTAGGCTATCGTATTACTGGAAAAGATGTACTTTCCCTTGAACTAATCACTTGGAAACATTCCTGGCCGCTGGGTATAAACCCTTTTTATAATAGGGCATACGGAACCCCTGAAGAGAAATTTCCGGGGAATATAAGAGAGTATGGTATTGGTCTTGCTTATCAAAGGTATTTTTGGAAAGGTCTTTATGCAGCAGTACATGTAATGCCTATGTGGCAAACATTTAAGAATGAAAACGGTAATAAGGTGGGTAATGGCTTCATTATATTTAACACGTATCGAGTTGGCTATCACATTAAACTCTTTAAGGATAGGTTTTTTATAGAACCATCAGTTGGTATTGCCGGCCGTGCTTATCATACTGAAATGCCCGATGGGTTTAAACAAAAAGATGACAAGTGGCCAAAATACACGCCTGAGCCAGGGCTGCATTTCGGATTTAATTTTTAGTACTATATAAGCGGTCTTGTCCGGCTATAGGTTGACAAAATAGCCTATTATAATATCTTTTAAAAGAATAGGGCAAGAGGGGAAAGCATTATAGTTAGAATTTACTTTATAACTTATAATCCTTTCCCTTTGTGCAGTAACAGAATACACCCCTTTCGAGGACCTTCGCATTTTTAAGAAGAGTTCCCTCCTAATTGCCCCACTCCATTTGCACATTTGCTTGCCACGCA
Source organism: Rhodocytophaga rosea (assembly GCF_010119975.1). Classification (GTDB taxonomy): domain Bacteria; phylum Bacteroidota; class Bacteroidia; order Cytophagales; family 172606-1; genus Rhodocytophaga; species Rhodocytophaga rosea. Next base: position 1,321,354 of record NZ_CP048222.1, on the reverse strand, counting down.
AATCCCGCGCAACACCAAAGCAAGCAAAAGAGCCAATCCAAACCACTCCAGGCAAGAACATTGACGATGCAATGGCTTCGTATCAAGTGACATGATTGACAATGCACATGGAGTTTATATCCATTCACTTTAAAGACATTTGCCTTTCACCCCAGGCGTGCATATGCTTAACCGAATCAAAGCGACAACAAATCGAAAAAATTATGAATGCATTAATCAAAAGAGTACTGTATTTTCCAGTTACTAAAATTATTATAGGAATTAGCGTTTGCTTTTCACTATTTGTAGTTATACAAAACTTTGTATTAAAACCATTTTTTTATAGCATTATTCAAGATAAAAGTATTGCTGACCCAATTATTATTTTTGTTTCTTCAATACTATTATTAGTTAGCTATTACAATTTATTCCGTTTATATGATAAAAGAAAAATTACCGAACTATCCATAAAATATTTACCCAAAGAAATGTTTGGGGGGGTTATTTTTGGTTTTTTGACAATTTCATTATCTATTTTCATTTTATACTTATTAGGCCACTATCAGGCTTTTAGTATTACAACTACTCACTACTCAGCAAGATTTTTCACTGTATTAATATTTGCTGCCTTAGTTGAAGACTTATTTCATAGAGGATTAATCGTAAGAGAGATAGAAAATTGGTTAGGCTCTAACATAGCCATTGTCATGGCAATGTTGGTAGAATTACAACACATTTTCAATCCCAACTCCAACTTATTTAGCCTTTTTTATTATTTGATTTGGGGGTTTACAATGGCTATGATGTTTATATATACCAAAAGAATATGGCTACCTTTTTTCTTCCATGTAGGCTGGAATTTTGCTCAGCCTTTTTATGGCTCCAATCTCACAGGGACAAATGATATGGGCAGTATTATTCAATCTGAATTTACAGGTCCTGAATTATTAACAGGGGGTGCAACTGGAATTGAAGGTTCAATTTTTACTGCATCTTTTCTATTATTTATCGGAATAGTACTCTATTATCTTGCCAAAAAAGAGGGCAAAATTGTAAAAGGTAAATTGTTTAAAAGATGAATTTAAAAAATGCCTTTTTAGGTCTTAATAACTATTTTTCACCAAAGATTATAGGTGAAGTAAATGATCAATATATTAAATTCGTAAAAATAAAAGGACAAGAAGTCCCTTGGCATGTAAGGCTCCCGGTTTTTCGGACAGATGGCAGACAGAAAACTAGTACAATTATGAGTTTCAAGAAAGGGGTCTGGCTGTTGCACAACGTAGCGGAGCACAAAATAAAGGATATGAACTTGCTTTTGAGTAAGAATTTGAACATTAGATTTAGGATGAGTAAAGCAAGAGAGCAGTTTCTGCAGATTGTAAGCGGTAGCTGACATGAGCATAAACTTATGAGCGGCTTGTTTTCCTTTGGTATTGCTTCTTTTCATGCCGTAGTAATTGAGTAAACTGCCAAAAACAGGTTCTACGGTAGACATCCTTCGTCCTATCATTTTTTTGCCTTCTTTGCTTTCTACCCGCTCCTGCATGCGTAATGGACCGATGATGCGGAGCATCAGATCCAATGATAGTGGCGGTAGACACTAAAAGTGAGGCTTTGCCGCCTTTTATTGCCACAGCATACTTTTTGAAAGGACACTCTTTACAATCCTTCACCCGGGCATGATAATAATGAGTAGCAAAACCTTTTTCTATTCTAATACCATAGTAGTAGAGCAACTTTTCATTGCGACAGATATAGGCGTTTTGTGTTGGATCTTAATGGAAACCTTCTCTGACCGGATGATAACTACCTGGTAAAGAAATGAAGCCTTTAATCTTTTTGGCTTCTAAAAAGCATGGAGCCGATGCTCAGGCACGTAGCAGGTCCGTTTTCCCCTGATCCGAAGCCTGTATCTGCTAATAAATATTGACCAGGCAGACCGTATTGTTTGAGTATACTAGACAGGTTATTTACTATTTCCACTAAATGTCATGCGTCCTTTTCATCTGCTAAATCAGCCTGCATGTGAGTAATCACATGGCGAACGGATGGCAAAGCACACCCAATGTATCTACAGCCATATTAGAAAGGTAGTATAAACGAGAAGGTTTGCCCTGGACTTGCAACAAAATTGTGGACAATAAATTAAGCTGCTAATTTTATATTTAATAAATAAGTTTCCATTTCTTGTGGCGTTCTGTACCCGAGTGAAGAATGCAATCTTTTCCTGTTGTACCATATTTCTATATATTCAAACACAGCAGTTTTAGCTTCTTTTATTGTTTGAAGTTTGTTTTCATAAACCAAATCACTTTTTAGGGTTTTAAAAAAACTTTCTGCTACAGCATTATCCCAACGGACCTAAGATGAAATCTTATTTCAGGTCCATTAGCTTTTCTGCTCATACTTCTTACAATTTTTGCATGGCTTTCCAGTAGATTTTTGAACTCTGTACAGGCATATTGGATGCCTCTATCAGAATGAAATATCAATTCCTCTTCAACATGTCTGTTTTTGATAGCCATCTTGAAGGCAGCAATACTGGTAGTATAAGCTTTCATGTTTTCACTTGGACCTAAGATCAAATCTTATTTAAGGTCCGCCCATCCAATTACTTTATGATCTGCCAGGTCTATTACTATTATTAAATACAGCCATCCTTCATCTGTAGGTATATAAGTTAGGTCACCTTGTTTATGCAAGCAATCCAGCTAATCTTCCTTACCTGAAAGAGGCTAAGACTCTTACTATGAACAGTGATAAAAAGTGTTGATAAATAATCTATAAGTTAAATAGATAACCTATCTTCAAGCCTTTAAAGTAATTTAGGTAAAGGCTCTATTGAAGGTTATATGGCACAAGAAAACATACAGGAGTTTACCATGGTAGCTAAGACCATTTCCGGTTTGGAGGCTATCTTAGCTGAGGAGTTGTTGAGTTTAGGGGCAAAAAACATTGAAAAGCACAACCGGGCCGTAAGCTTTGTGGGCGATACAGGCTTCATGTACAAAGCTAATCTAAACCTGCGGACGGCTTTGCGAGTATTGAAGCCAATTAAGCATTTTCTGATAAAAAATGAGCAGCACTTATATAATCAAATCCGAACCATTAACTGGGCTCAATATATAGATGTAAGTGATACATTGGCTATTGATTGTGTACTGAGTTCGGACCTTTTCAAGCATTCGCAGTTTCTTGCCCAGAAAGCAAAAGATGCCATTGTGGATCAGTTCCGGGAGGCTTTTGGGGCACGTCCTTCAGTGGATCTACAAAGACCCACCTTGCGGATCAATCTGCATATCAAAAATGATCAGTGTAGTGTTTCCTTAGATTCCTCTGGAGAATCCTTACATAAAAGAGGCTACCGGAAGCAAACTAATCTGGCCCCCATCAATGAAGTGCTGGCTTCCGGATTGGTTTTACTTAGCGGATGGGACAAAATATCCACCTTGATAGATCCCATGTGTGGGTCGGCCACCATTCTCATCGAGGCAGCCTTGATAGGCCGCAATATTCCTGCAGGCTATTACCGGGAAGAATTTGGGTTCCAACGATGGAAAGAGTATGAGCCAGATTTGTGGGATCGTATTTACAAGGCATCTGTCAAAAGAATTACTAACAAAAGTATTGAATTGATAGGGATTGAAATTTCAAGTAACGTAGCAAGAAAAGCCAGGGAAAACATCAAACTAGCTAAACTGGAAGATATAATCAGGATTCACAATACTTCATTCCAGGCGTTTGAACCACCCACTGGTCCCGGCGTACTGATTATGAACCCCCCTATGGGGAACGTATGCACTTGGAAGAAGACATTAATAGCCTCTACCAAAGTATTGGCGATACGTTTAAGAAGAAATACCAGGGCTATAGAGGCTGTGTAATAAGTTCCAATTTGGAAGCTTTTAAGCATGTAGGCTTACGTGCATCGCGCAAGATCATTGTTTTTAATGGTCCGTTAGAATGTCGTTTTGTATGTTATGACATGTATGAAGGCACCAAACGAGTGTTTACATCCAAAGAAGGGGCTTCTTAATAATAGTATATCAACTGTGCATCCACTGCAATTTACTTCGGAAAGCTATTGTTAGGCTTCCTGTATTTTGTAGGGGACTTTAGAGAATGTTTTGAAATATTATTCGGTTTTTCTTTTGAGCAGAGTATCAATAAAGGCTAATTGTAGCATGGCTTCCGAACTTTCTGTGCTTTTTTCAAAATCACGGCTCAACCTACGCTTAAAATTGAGCCATCCGTAGCTACGTTCCACTACCCAACGGCCCCCTGCCGGGACAAAGCCTTTCACGCTTTCAGGCTTTTGTACAATTTCTACACTCCATCCATATTGTTTTTTCACTTCTTCCACAAAAGTCTCTGTGTAGCCATTATCTGCTTTCAGGGTATGCAGGCGGGCGGACTTGCCCTTCAACTTAGCTGCTAACTCATATCCTGCTGTGGTGTCTGATATATTAGCAGCTGTAATATGCACCGCCCAGGGGATACCTAAACAGTCCACAGCCAGATGTCTTTTTCTGCCATTCACTTTTTTATTGCCATCTATGCCTTTATCCTGACTGGTAAATTGTATAATCTTAACACTTTGGCTATCAATGGCCAACACGCTTGGCAGGGCTTGTCTGCCTGCTTTTTTTCTTTCTCTGCCTGCTAAAAAAGCTAACAACTCTTCAATAATGCCCCGCTTTTTCCACTGCCTGAAATGATAGTAAATGGTTTGCCAGGGTGGGTACTTACTTTCCATATTGCGCCATTGGCTGCCCGTAGTTAGCAGCCAAAGCAGTGCATTGATTATCACCCGTTTTTCATGTTTAATCTTTCTTTGGTTATCAATTATTTCCTTGATAACTTCCCATTCAGGGTCAGTGAGCGCAGAGAATTTTTCTTGCATAAACTTGATGATTAGACACCTCAAGTTTACTCACTGATTCTTTCTTTTACCCTATTTTTATTCTTCCAAAACGTTCTCTTAGGAATAAAAATATAGTTTGAGCAAATTCATCCGTATTTCAATTATTTTACAGAGATAGGGAAGTTAATCAAACTCCCCCTATTGAATTACTACTTACCATTAATATTCTTCTTGTTGGCCGCTATCCCAAAAACAGAAGCTTAATATAGAAAACAAATATACCTACTTAGCTACTATATCTTACATTTTGGAGCTAAGTGGTTAGTTTTGGGAGTTGTTACTTTCCATTGTGGCAAAATTATTAAGTCATGCATGGGCTTTGATAGAGAGCCGTGCCTACTCTTATATTTAAACGATGATCCTATTTCAACAACCCTATCTGACTATTGAGTACGATGCACAGAGCAAATGCTTAAGCCAGCACTGGAAAGGCTATGCTAAATCTGAGCAGTTTCGGGCAGGTATTACCAAATCCATTGAACTCTGCCAGAAACATAAGCCTAGTAAACTGATCAGCAATACCAAAGAATTGGCTATTGTTACTCAAGAAGATACCCAATGGGCGGCTACCTATGCCACCCCTATGATGGTGCAGCATGGCTTAAAGCATATGGCTTTTATTGTACCCAGCAATGTGTTCACACAGGCTTCTGTTAAAAGCTTCAAGAGTGAAGCTGAGGATAAATTACAGATTGCCTACTTTGATGAACTTACCAAAGCACAGGATTGGCTAGCAGGTATTTAGGCATTGCAGAACAAAGACTTGCTTAAGTGATATGCTTTCACAGCAAAGCTTTCCCTATTGCACAACCTAGTCATAGTAGTAGGGTAAATTGTCAACTGATAGCAGCAAACTATTCGTTTTACTGGTAAAGATGTACCATTGCTTTATAAATGGGTATATTCAGTGCTATCTTTGTAGCTTCTTTTCAAAAACTTATTGCCTATAAGAAGGTGTTTGGAAATAGTTTAGGCAATTTTTGATAAAATGATATTGATAAAGGCTAATTCTATAAAACAAGCAGCAGAAGCGGGAGTTCTTTCATAATCTTTGGCCAACATTCGGTAATGATTCAACCAGGCAAAAGACCTCTCTACTTGCCATCTTCCCTTTTGAGGAACAAATCCTTGCTTGGAAGGAGGTTTTTGTGAGATGTCTACTTTCCACCCATAGTAATAAGTTTAAGAGACAAACTCACCTTTATAAGCGGCATCTGAACAGATCAAGCTTAGCCGTGTGCAGCTTTTGAGTTGTGGTAATAATTCAAAGCCTGCTATGGCATCTGTTTCATTAGCAGCACCTACATAAATCGCCCAGGGTAAACCTAAACTATCGACAGCAAGGTGCCTTTTTCTGCCATCTATTTTCTTATTGCCATCTACACCTACCTGTCCGGAAAAACAGCCACATTGTTTTACACTTTGACTATCAATGGCTACTCGAGAAGGCTGTTCTTGCCGCCCTTGTCTTTGCCGTTCCTTTTTCACTAACATCTTCCGCACTTGCTGCCAGACTCCGTTGTGTTGCCACTTATAAAAATAATAAGCTACCGTTTGCCAGACAGGATAGTGAGTTTGAGACAAATTCCGCCACTGACTTCCAGTTCTGGTCAGCCACAGGCAAGCATCCACTACACGCTTTAAACAAACTTTTCTCTTTCGTCCATCATCTACTATGTTTTTAATAACTTGCCATTGACTATCAGTCAGGTTTTCATGTCTTTCATACATGGAGTAACTTTTTGTTTCGCAAACTCAAGTTACCGGCTGATTGTCTTTTTGCAAATTCCTAATAAACTCTTCTTCTATTTCCAAACACCTTCTTACTTATAATCATCTATTGATATAATCATCTATTGAGACACTTCAATGTTTAACTACAGTTGAGAATCAAATATTCAGTTCCTATCAAAAATGTTATTATCGATAGTAAAATTTAAACCTTGTTTTACGTAATTTTTCCAGATTACCTGTTATTTTACAGTCTTGAGCGATCATCCTTACTATAGAGTGAAAATATTAATTATCTGGTGTCTTCTATTTTTTATTCATTTTCATCCAGTTCTAAGCCAATCATCATCTATTCAGTTTGATCGTATTACCACAGAACATGGCCTTTCTCATAGTTATATCAAGTGTATCATCCAGGATAGGCAAGGATATATGTGGTTTGGTACCAAAGATGGGCTCAATCGATACGATGGTTATACATTCATAGTTTATAAACATCTTAGTGATGATACCACCTCAATTAGTAATAGTGAAATTAGGGCACTCTATGAAGATAAATCAGGCGATATATGGGTAGGTACATCTGAGGGATTAAATAAATTTGATAAAGCAACTGGTAAATTCATAAGATATTTACACGATCCATCCAATAAAAAGAGTATTAGTGATGATTACATTCAAGGTTTATATCAGGACACATCAGGTGTAATTTGGATTGGCACCTACCAGGGTTTAAACAAATATGATAAAGCTACAAATTCTTTTATTTTATATCAGCATAAGCCTTCAGGGGATGATTGGGCAGAAAATTTCATCCATACTATACATGGTGACAAAAAGGGTAATATTTGGGTGGGTACAAATAAAGGCTTAAGTAAATTCAATCCACAAACAGGCAGTTTTATACGTTTTGGTGAAAAAATTAATAAAAGCAATGATCAAAATTTTGTAAACACAGTTCTTGGAATAAGCGAAGATCATCATGGTGACTTGTGGTTAGCAACCCTGGGAAAGGGTTTGCAACAATTTAATATCACAAACCAAACATTCATTCAATATACCTATTCAGATAGCAATCCCTCGAGTATAAGTAACAACTATATCCTTTCTGTTGATATAGATACCTTTGGTAATATCTGGGCAGGCACTCAAAACCATGGGCTAAATAAACTAGATACTAATACGGGCAAATTTACACATTACAAGCATGATACTGAGAAAATGGGTAGCATCGCTGAGAATTCAGTTACTTCCATTTTTGTAGATCGCTTTCATGTTTTATGGGTAGGAACTTATGCAGGAGGCTTAAGTAAATACGATTTATTTACAAAACAATTTTTACTCGTTAAGCATAACCCTAGAGATAGTACTTCATTGATTGATAATCTAATTTACTCTATGTATGAGGACCAAAATCATGTGCTTTGGGTGGGTACTCCTAAAGGATTAGATAAGTTAGATAGAAGAGAAAATACTATCACCCACTTTAGATATAATTTATCAGCTTCAAATAGAACTAGCAGTACTACGATTCACAGTATTTATACAGATAAAAAAGGGGATGTATGGTTAGGCCTGGGTGGAGCTGGCTTAAGAAAAGTAGATGCTCAAACAAAACAAATAAAAACTTATTTTTATGATCCTAGAGTTGCACATACTCTTCCGCATAATTTTGTAAGCGTTATTTATGAGGATCAACACAACAGGTTGTGGATCGGGACTCAACGAGGCTTAGCTCAATTTGATAATATCACTAGTAAATTTATCCGGTATAGATTTTCTTTTTCTAAGGATACTCCATCTAAAATTAATCATATCGCCGAAGATAAGAAAGGTTTGTTATGGATGGCTACTGATAGTGAAGGACTTGTTAGGCTGGATATAACTGCCGGAGTATTTACACAATTCATTCCTGCTGATGCTAGCCTCGCTCAAGCATCTTTTAATGTAATATATAATCATATTGATAAAGAAGGCAATATTTGGATTAGCCTGGCCACCGGAGGCTTATATAAATTTAACCCAACTACTTCTTGTTTTACAAAAAATCAACTACCAAGCTACCCATCAACAGTTTTCAATGGAATTACTGAAGATGAAAAAGGGAATTTATGGTTGACTAGCACGAGTAATGGGGTATTTAAATTTAATACAAAAACCAAGGTGCTTCGCAATTATGACGGCAAGGATGGTTTGCAGGGTAAAGAGTTTTATAAGGCGTTGTGTAAAGGGAAAAAAGGAGAGATATTTATAGGAGGAAATAAAGGAATGAATATTTTCCATCCAGATAGCATTCGGGATAATCCCTTTTATCCTCTTGCAGTCATTAATACATTCAAAGTGTTTGATCAGCCCAAAGATCTTTCAAACAATACCCTCACCTTACCATATCACGATAATTATCTCTCCTTTGATTTTGCTGCCTTGCATTATGCACAACCAGAAAAGAATTCTTGTAAGTACATGCTTGAAAACATAGATAAAAAATGGGTGCAGGCAGGTAACAGACATTATGCTTCCTATCCTAATCTCGAACCTGGTAAATATATATTCAAAGTAAAAGCAGCAAATGCAGATGGCGTATGGAGTAAAAATACAGCAACAATTACAATTATTATTACTCCACCCATATGGAAAACTACCTGGGCTTATATACTGTATGTCATTGTTGGTATAACTGTATTGTACCTAGGCAAGCGATATGTTATTTATCAGGAAAGATTAAAAACTGATTTGAAGCTTAAAAGAGTCGAATCAGAAAGATTACTGGAGATGGATCAAATAAAATCAAATTTTTTTACCAATATATCTCATGAATTTCGCACACCCCTTACTCTAATTATTAGTCCTTTGGAGCAAATGCTATCTGAAGAAAATCCCAGAAAAGAATTTCATAGCATGTATAGGAATGCTAAACGCCTGCTGCAACTCATCAACCAGTTATTATACATTACTAAATTAGAATCTAAAGGGATTACCTTAACCTATGCCCCTGGAGAGCTAATACATTTTATCAAGAACTATGTAAGTTCTTTTAGATCGCTAGCTGAAAGCCGGCAGATTATACTTAATTTTTTCCATGAGCCTGATGAAATATTTACCAGTTTTGATCAGGATATACTCGAAAAAATTATATATAACCTCCTCTCCAATGCTATTAAATTTACCAGGGAACAAGGGATAATAACAGTAGATGTTATTTTACATGCAAACTCATCCGTGCATGAAAAAAAATACATAGAGATAAAGGTAGAAGATACTGGAATTGGCATACCAGCTGATAAAATTCATTTAATTTTTAACCGGTTTTATCAAATTGACAGTTCACATACACGATCCTTTGAAGGAACCGGGATTGGCCTTTCAATCACCAAAGAACTGGTAGAATTACATGGAGGTAGAATTAATGTTAAAAGTACAGAAGGCGAAGGAACTTGCTTTATAATACAGTTGCCCTTCGTAGAGGTGGACAAACAACATAATATAACAAAAAAAGAAAGTACCACTGAAAAAGAGAAAACTGATGACGGCTTGTTAATTCCAACATCTGTCACAGAAGATTCAAACATCCAAACGCAAACAGACATACCAAAACCCATCATGCTTATCGTGGAAGATAATGCAGATCTTAGAGCTTATGTCCGAAATATGTTCACTGAATCTTATCACATCTATGAAGCTAGTGAGGGCATAGAAGGCCTGCGTATCGCTACCACTATCCTTCCCGATATAATGATAAGTGATGTGATGATGCCTAATATGGATGGAATAAAGCTCTGTAAGCAGCTTAAAGCAGATGAGAGAACAAGCCATATTCCCATTATATTACTCACTGCTAAAGCTGTAGTAGAGGATAAGCTGGAAGGGTTGGGAACGGGAGCAGATGACTACATAGTAAAACCATTTCATGCCCAGGAACTCCTGCTACGGGTGAATAATCTAATTGGGCAACGCAATAAAGTACGGGAACATTTCAGCCGGATGTTTAACCAACAAAGTTCTCCTAAAAAAATAGTAAATAGTATCCCTTTTGTAACAAAAGAAAAAGTAACGCAGGAATCCCCACCCCCTAGTTTAAGTCCGGCAGAAGAGAAGTTTTTAGAAAAAGTAATCCATATCATAGAGCAACATCTAGCAGACCCAGCGTTTAGCGGCGAAATCCTGGAAAAAGAAATAGATATGAGCCATCTGCAATTATACAGAAAGATGAAAGCTATAACCAATCAGGCGCCGGGCGAATTTATCCGAAAATACCGGTTAAAGAAAGCGGCTTTGCTTTTGAGTCAGAAACAATTTACTGTCTCACAAGTGGCATATCAGGTAGGTTTTACCCATATGTCTCACTTTACCAAAAGCTTCCGGCAAACATATCATATTACTCCCTCTGAGTATGCGGATCAGCATAACAAATTGGATGAGTAGCACTTATTTTATAGAGTTTTAATTCCTGCTCATACATAAAAAGCAACGAATGTATAAAAATGATAGTGCCTGAAATAATAATGTTAGAAATTGATATGAAACTGTTAGAGATTGATACAAAATCGTTACTAGCGTTTGAGCTCTTTCAGTAGTTTTGAGCAATAGACTATACTTAGGTAAAGAAGAAATAAAAACTTAACTAACCCTTTTAAAGCTTAAAACAATTAAGCAGAATCGCCTCTCTGCTCAGGTAAGTTTTCAACCGATCTATACACTTTTTTAAACCATTATATTGACAGAATTTTTAAAGTTTAACCGCCGCTATTTATTATGAAACACATTTTATTGAATTGTCCCAATGATGAAAACACCAGCTTTAAAAGCACTTTTACCTTTTCAATCAAATTAATTCTGTTCTCCTTATTTTTTTTAGCCCTTACTCACCTGGATGGCTATAGCCAGACACCTACTAAACAATGGGATAAAACCATTGGAGGAGATGCTAACGATACAATTAAAGTAACCATTGCTATCAGAGAGGGTGGATATTTACTGGCAGGCACTTCTTTTTCAAATACTGGGCAGGATAAAACTCAGCCAAGCCGGGGAGGTGCTGATTACTGGATGGTAAAAACCGATATGCAAGGCAATAAACTATGGGATAAACGCTTTGGCAGCCCTGATAACGACTTCCTCACAGCCGCCATACAAACTACCGATGGTGGTTATTTACTGGGCGGCTATACCCTTTCAGGAGCCGGGGGAGATAAAACAGAAGCAAGCCGGGGTGGAAATGATTACTGGGTTGTAAAAACTGATGCCCAGGGCAATAAGCTATGGGACAAGCGTTTTGGGGGAACAGATGAAGATAGACTGACTGCCCTGCTCCAATATTCGGATGGAACCTATTTGCTGGCTGGCAATTCAAATTCTGAGCAAGGAGGCGATAAGTCTCAGGAAAGTAAAACCGGAGAAGATGAATTTAGAAATTATTATGATCCTTGGTTGATAAAGGTCAGCAGTAGTGGCGTAAGGCTCTGGGATAAAACACTCGGAAATTATGATGAAGATGGTGTAGCTACCATTGTTCCTACCTCAGATGGAGGTATTCTGCTGGGAGGGTCTGAACTCTTAATTAAATACCCAGGATACGAGTATGATCTTGAAAATTATATCTTACTAAAAGTAGATGCCAATGGCAATGAGCAATGGAACAAAAGGTTTGGCGCAGATGCATCTGATGTTTTAACTACAGTCCTGCCAACCACAGATGGAGGCTACTTGTTGGGGGGATCTTCTAGGTCAGAGCAGTTGGGAGATAAATCTGAAGCCAGCCGAGGTTGGTATGACTACTGGGTTATAAAAACTGATGCCCAAGGCAATAAGCAATGGGACAAAACCTATGGAGGAAACCAGACAGACTGGCTCCGCTCTATTTTTAAGACACCAGACGGAGGTTATCTGCTGGCAGGATATAGTAATTCTGCATCGGGATCTGAAAAAACAGATGCTGGGAAAGGTTTAATAGATTTCTGGCTCGTCAAAATAAATGGTACTGGTGTTAAACAATGGGATAAAACTTTTGGGGGAACAGGTACAGACCTATTTAGTTCGCTTCTACAAACAGCCGATAATGGCTACTTATTGAGCGGTTATTCAAATTCTGCTACCAGTGGTGATAAAACCAGCGCAAGTAAAGGCGGATTTGATTTCTGGCTATTAAAAACTATGGGTACTATCGCTGAGCCTGTAACCTGTGTAACGAGCGGCACAATACTGCGTGAATTCTGGAGCAATGTTGCGGGAAAAACAGTGGCTAATATCCCTGTTTCTACCACGCCTACTTCCAGCAGTCAACTCACTTCTTTTGAAGGGCCAACCAATGCCGGTGACAACTACGGCCAACGCATCAGGGGATATTTGTGTGCGCCAGCTTCAGGTACTTATACTTTCTATATTGCCGCTGACGAAAGCGCTGAACTATGGCTCTCTACTGATATAAACTCATTAAATAAGTTAAAGATCGCATCAGTGCCTTCCTTTACCGGGGTAAGAGAATGGAGTAAATATCCTTCTCAAAAGTCGGTAGCTATCTCTTTAGTAGCAGGCAAGAAATACTATATTGAAGCTTTGCATAAAGAAGAACTAAATGGAGACAATGTAGCCGTAGGCTGGCAACAACCCGGGCAAACGGCTATTACTGTTATTCCAGGGAATGTGCTCTCTCCGGTGATTCCCCCTTATATTGAAATAGCCACTCCGATACAAAATACTACTTTCGCTCCTGGTTCTACTATTACTTTCACCGTAAATGCTGCTGACATAGATGGAAGCATACAAAAAGTGGAATTTTTTAATGGAAACACCTTAATAGGGCAAGATGTTACCTATCCTTACAGTATCACCTTTCCTGCACCAACTGTGGGCACCTATACCTTACTAGCTAAAGCAACCGATAACACCAATACTATATCCGCTTCTTTACCTGTAACTATTCATGTAAGCGAAAATATTTCCGGCAAAAAACAATGGGATAAAACCTATGGGGGCAACAGTTATGAACAGTTTGGTACGATCATCCCTACCTCAGACGGCGGTTATTTGATGGGAGGAAGTTCCAGTTCAGGCATGAGTGGCGACAAAACAGCGCCTAATCGTGGAGGTGTTAATTCTGGTGGTGACTACTGGATTATAAAAACCGATGCGAATGGAAATAAACTCTGGGACAAAACCTATGGCGGAATATATGGTGATGATCTCACCTCCATCGTTCAAACAAGTGATGGAGGCTATCTGCTGGGAGGAAGTTCCGGTTCACCCGTCAGTGGTGACAAAACAGCCCCCAACATAAAAGACTCAGATTTCTGGATCGTAAAAATTGATAAAAATGGAAATAAACTATGGGATAAAACCTATGGCGGCACTTCATATGATAATTTAAGTTCTGTTTTACCCACAAATGATGGAGGATTCTTATTAGGAGGCAGCCGTTGGTTTGTAGATAATAATGATCCTCTTTCCTCTGGTGATCCTGACTACTGGATCATTAAAATTAATGCCGATGGCGTTGAACAATGGAATAAACGATATGGCGGAGATAACTATGGCTATTTCAGAAATGAATTATCTGCTATGATACCAACGGCAGATGGCGGGTATCTTCTGGGAGGTTATTCGGATTCAAAAAAAGGGGGGCAAAAAACAGAGGATAGACGGGGATATGATGATTACTGGGTTGTAAAAATCGATGCGAATGGAAATAAACTCTGGGATAAAACTGTGGGAGGTTCCTCAACAGATCGGTTATACGATCTTGTCCAGGCAAGCGACGGAGGCTATCTACTGGCAGGTAGTTCTTATTCTGGTGCCAATGGAGATAAAACAGAACCCAACCGTAATACTTCCGGAAACGGCGAAATAGAATTATCAGATTATTGGCTAGTAAAACTAAATAAGAATGGAATCAAAGAATGGGATAGAACCTATGGAGGTAATGCCTATGATGATTTAAAAGCTGTAGTTACAGATTCAGAAGATAATTTTTTATTGGGAGGAAGTTCTTCCTCTGGCATTAGTGGAGAGCATACAGAAATGAGCCGGGGAAACAGTGATTTCTGGCTTGTAAAGATAGATAAAACAGGAAAAATAGTATGGGATAAGTCTTATGGAAATACAGGCTATGAGTATGGATCATTTCTTTTACCTGCTATTGGCGGTGGGTATATTCTGGGTGGAAATTCGGATTCTAATGCAGGGAATGAAAAATCTGAGGACAGTAGGGGAGTATCTGATTATTGGATTGTAAAAACCTTTGCAGAAACATCGCCTATTACGTGCTCAGCCAGTGGCAGTATCTTGCAGGAAAAGTGGCTTAATATAACAGGCAGTTCGGTAAGTGCCATTCCGGTTACGACTTCGCCTAGTTCTTCCTCTCAGCTTACTTCCTTTGAAACTACGCCTAACCAGGGCGATAACTATGGTGAGCGCATCAGAGGCTATCTGTGTGTACCTGCTACCGGCAGCTATACCTTTTACATTGCAGGCGATGATAAATGTGAACTGTGGCTTTCTACAGATGATGACCCTGCCAAGAAAGCTAAAATTGCTTCTGTACCTTATTTTACAGGCGTGAAAGTGTGGAATAAATACGCTGAACAGAAGTCAGTAGCCATCACTTTAGTGGCAGGTAAGAAGTACTACATCGAAGCCCTGCACAAAGAAGCCACCGGTGGCGATAATCTCTCTGTGGGCTGGCAAACTTCTTCTATAGCTGCGATCACAGTGATTCCCGGAAGTGTGCTTTCTCCCTATGTTCCGCAACTGACAGGCAAAATCACAAGAGAGTTCTGGGCTAATCTCACCGGCTATCAGATCAGCAATATTCCCCTTACCACACCTGCTACCACCACCGATCAGATCACTATCTTTGAGCGGGCTACTAATCAGGGCGACAACTATGGCGAGCGCTTCAGAGGCTATCTCCACCCACAGGTGAGTGGCAATTATCGCTTCTTTGTTGCAGGTGATGATAAAGCTGAATTATGGCTTTCCACAGATGAAGATCCCTCCAAGAAAACCAAGATTGCTTCGGTGACCGCTTATACTGCTCTGCGGCAGTGGGATAAATATGCCTCTCAGCAATCAGTAGTGATAGCCTTGGTAGCCGGCAGGAAGTATTACATTGAAGCCTTGCACAAAGAAAACACCGGTAACGATCATATCTCTGTGGGGTGGCAATTGCCCAATCAATCTACTATTGCAGTCATTGCAGGCACATACCTTTCTCCTTTCCTTACTTCTCCCACTTCTAGCATCGCCAGAGTAGGGGTGGAAGAAAGCTTTGAAAGTAAAGTAAGTTTGTATCCCAATCCTTTTGAAGACAAGCTGATCTTATCTACTCAGCAAGCAGGCAAACACTACATCACTATAATAGATAATTTAGGCAGAATTGTCTATCAAAGCTCCACTCATGTGACCGGTGTAGAAACAACTTTTGACCTTAATCATTTGAAAGCAGGGGTATACGTGGTGAAAGTTTCTACAGAAGAAGGAAAAATACAGGTGAGTAGAGTAGTCAAAAAATAGTACGCTCGCTTATCTGTTCTATTCATCAAAGCCGGGAGGGAATTGTCTTCTCCCGGCTTTGATGTGAAAAAGAGTAGCTTACCTCCACTATGGTCCTGATATTATAATTGAAGTTACAGCGATTGTCTAGGTTTAGATAATATTATCACTTTTGGCTATTGAAAAATAAGATTTTCTGAAGTCTTATAAATGGAATAATGATAAATAGGCATTAGGCTCAGTAATACCAAATTCCCCTTTCTTGATACTGAACATATGGGCAAGAGGGGAAAGAAAATGTTTAATAAATCTGTGCCCTATACGCATAGGAATTACAGTTAATTTTTGTCAACTTATATCAGCCGTATACTCAATAGCTTTCTTTTCGTTTTTAATCAATTTTATTGCAACCTAATGTTCAAAAGAAAGATACTTCCCAACCCTGTTTTTTTAATGTTGCTCATTACGTTGAGTAGTAAACTCATGGCACAGGTTCCAACAGAAAAAAGCCTGCTATGGAAAATATCCGGAAAAGAACTTGCTCACAATTCCTATTTGTTTGGAACGGTGCATGTAATTGATTCCACTCATTTTTTTATGCCCCAGGTTTGGATAGATTCTTTCGAGGCATGCCAAGTATTTGTTACCGAAAATAATAATGAATCCTGGAAATTAAGAGAAGTAAGGCAGGCCGCACGACTACAAAGGTATCCCAAGGGAGGAACCATTGCGCAGGATTTAAACGAGGAGGATTTTAGGAGATTAAACAAGTTTTTAAAAGATAGTCTCCAGCTTACCAATAAAAAAATCAAACAAGTGCTGCGATTGAAACCTTATGTTTTATTGAGTGCGCTGTCTAACAATAAACCGGGTACGAAAGGCTATGAAACGGAATTTATCCGCATGGCACGAAACAGAAAACTGCCTATCCAAGCACTAGCAACACCCACGCAAACGCTAGGGTATTTGGAAAAGGTGGATAAACATCTGTTTCTTCAACAGATTGTAAGTGATGTCTCAGCAGAGGCAAAACGTGCTACTAGGAAAGGTGTTGATTCCATGACTATGGCCTATTTACAACAAGATTTGCCTACTCTCCACAGGCTCAATGAGCAAGGCAATGCCGTATCATTTTTTGAGGTAATGGTTAATGAGCGAAATAAACACTGGATATTGGCAATAGAGAAAATGATAGCTACGCAGCCAACCTTTATAGCCGTGGGTGCCGGGCATTTAGGCGGTCAAGGGGGAGTAATTCATTTGTTACGCAAGCAAGGCTACAGCGTACTCCCGGTCTTTTCTAAACCTAACTAAATTTGATAAATTGAAACAAGCTACAGCTGCTTTCGGCTATATCCTAACGTAAATTGTGTCAAACTTGCCCTTTTTCGGAGTGTAGTAAAGAAGAAAAGTGTGGAGATGACGCCGAAAAGTGTATAGGTTGGCAGTTACGAGAAAGGGGGAATTAAATTAACTCAATTTTTCAGGTAGCAACAATTTAAGTTCTAAGCAAATTATTATTGATGGTTAATCTACTTTCCACTTTTTTGTAGCAAGTTCAGTTTACAAAAAGGTGAACAATACTAAAGTACACCTGCTTTACTGCTGTAGCCTACTACAACCAAAAAATCTAAAGACTTAGCCGTTTATTGAGAGCCTCCTGCCGGACTCGAACCGGCGACCTGCTCATTACGAATGAGATGCCTGTATATTGTAAATCAATGCATTATAGTATTTAGGTCTGAAATAGGTCTCGAAAAATAATATTGAAATTTTATTATTTATATTTTTTCACTAGGAAAAACAATCCAATCTACTAAGCTTGGCTAATGAAATATTATACCCAAAAGTAGTGCTTGTTGAATGGTAGCATCTCTTCTGTGCTATGTTTTTGTTTCCAGTCTGAGTTAGCAATATCATATATATTATCATGGAGGATTATAAACAAGGTTTTGTTAATAGATGGATACTATAAAAGAAACCATTTACTAAAATTTTGTATTAATTCTATTATTTAAGCGTTACATGCATAAGAGGTATCTTCATGAATCATATCTTATTTTTTGATTTGGAAGTAGAGGAGAAATCCGGGCGGATCAAGGATATTGGTGCTATTTACAATACTTACACCTTTCATAAAACCTATCTAACCGAATTCGAGCTGTTCAGTCAGGAGGCCTTGTTTGTTTGTGGACATAACATCCTGGCGCATGATCTCAAATTTTTAAAGGATAGCACACTTTCTCCTGCCTTTTTTGACAAAGGATTCATTGATACTTTATATCTTTCTACCCTGCTCTTTCCTCAGAAACCATACCATCGTCTAGTTAAAGATTATAAATTGCTGAGTGAAGAAATAAACAATCCGCTTACAGATGCCATACTTGCTAGTGAGGTATTTACAGATAGTGTGGCTCAGTTCCAACATCTGCCTGTACAGCATCGGGATATATATTTCCACTTGCTGAGTCCTTCAGAGATATTTAATGCTTTTTTCCAGGCTATTCATTACAGGGCTAATTATTCTGATGAGCAGCTGATCGCTTTGATAAAAGAGCAATTCGGGGCAAAACTTTGTATCAATGCACCTTTCACGCACTTAATTGCCAAGCATCCCATTGGGTTAGCGTATGCGCTTGCCATTATTTCTACTAGTGAGGCGGATTCCATTATTCCGCCCTGGTTACTACACAAATTCCCTACGCTAAGTGAAACTATCCATAGATTACGCCTCCACCCCTGCAAGGATGAGCATTGTCAGTATTGCTACCATAGTTTAGATCCCCGCAAGGCACTAAAACGATTTTTTAAGTATGATGATTTCAGAAGGTTCGCTGCTGATGAAGAAATCTCTATACAGGAACGGGTAGTCCGCTCAGCCCTCAACAATCAATCCTTGCTTGCTATTTTTCCTACTGGTGGCGGTAAATCCCTAACCTTTCAATTGCCCGCACTCATGATCGGGGAGGCCAATCGGGCGTTAACCGTTGTGATTTCTCCTTTGCAATCTTTAATGAAAGATCAGGTGGATGTCTTGCTAAAACGGTTTGAAGTGACAAGTGCCGTTACTATCAATGGTATGCTTTCCCCGCTAGAGAGAAGTGAAGCGATTGAACGCGTATCGAGCGGAGAAGCTCAAATTTTGTATATTGCTCCGGAAGCCCTCAGGTCCAAAGTCATTTTTGATCTGCTGCTGAACCGCTCGATTGCCCGGTTTGTCATCGATGAAGCCCATTGCTTTTCTAGCTGGGGGCACGATTTCCGGGTAGACTATTTATATATCGGAGAATTTATTGGAGAGTTGCAGCAAGCTAAAAAGTTAGAGGCTCCAATTCCTGTTTCCTGTTTTACTGCTACCGCTAAACCTGCGGTAGTGGAAGATATTTGCAGCTATTTTAGGGAGAAACTTTCGCTCAAGCTCCATATTTTCCGCTCAGATGCTAAACGGGTGAATCTTAGTTATCGTGTGGAAGAAACATTGACAGAAGAGGTAAAATACCTGAAACTACAAAACCTGCTTTCACTCAACGATGAGCCTAAGATTGTCTATGTGGCCAGAACAAAAATGGCAGAAATACTGGCTCAACGTTTAACAAGAGATGGCTTCCAGGCCCTTGCTTACCATGGACAGATGGAGAGTAAAGAAAAAATCCGCTGCCAGGAGGCATTTATGAATGGGGACATCCAGGTAATAGTAGCTACTACTGCTTTTGGGATGGGGGTAGATAAGGATAATGTGAGTATGGTTATTCACTATACCATCTCTGATTCTCTGGAGAACTATGTACAGGAAGCAGGGCGGGCTGGCAGAAAACCTGATTTACAGGCAAGTTGTTATGTGCTTTTTGATGAAAATGACCTGAATAAGCATTTTGCCTTGCTTACGCAAAACAAGCTGAACAGAAAGGAGATTGCCGATCTCTGGCGAGGAATTAAGCGTTTAACTGAGTACCGGACTAAAGTTTCTAAATCGGCTCTGGAGCTAGCGAAAGCTGCTGGCTGGGATACGGATATCAGGCAGCTGGAAACCAAGGTTACCTCCGCTATTGCAGCTTTAGAAGATTGTGGCTATTTAAAAAGGAAACAAAATATCTACCGCATATTTGCTAATAGCTTTCTTGTAAAAGATGTCAATGGGGCCAATGAAATTATCAACCGTTCTACCTTACTGCTAGGAAAAGATAAAGAACATGCCATCCGGATGGTACAGCGGATGATTAAAGCGGATGAAACAAGAGTAGACTACCTGTCAGAAACACTAGCTATTTCGAAGGAGGATATTATGCGTGTCCTGGGTCTGCTCAGGCAGGAGGGTATTATTGGAGATGCAAAAGATTTAACTGCTTTTGTAGATCACTCCCCATCATCTACTCATTTTATTAACCGGTTTACAAGGTATGCAGCCATCGAAAAGAGGTTAGTAGCCCTTCTGCCGATACATTCTGGCATCCTGCATCTCAAGCAAATCAATGAGAAGTTACACGAAGATGGTATAAAAGATGCGTCCATTGATGCAATAAAAGATATATTAAATTTCTGGCAAATACGCAGGTATATTCATAAAGAACGCCTGGCTAAAACGCTGCATACGTACTTGATCACCCTTAAAAAAGAGGCTAACTTTCTACATTCTGTAATTGATAACCGGTTGAGCCTGGCAAAAGCCATCATCGACTATTTTTCAACCAAGCTTACCACATTCATACCAGATAAAGAAGATATTGATACAAGGGAAGTACTCCTTGAGTTTTCTGTGCTTGAATTACAAAAAGCCATTGAGAAAGACCTGCGTATATCTCCTGCTGGCTTTTCCCTATCAGAATATGAAGAAGCCTTACTGTATTTAAATGCCATCTCGGCTTTGAAATTAGAAGGAGGTTTTTTGATTCTCTACAAGCCCTTAGTTATCGAGCGAACGGAGAAAAATCCCAAAAAACAATATACAAATGAGGATCATGAGAAGCTGGATAAGTTTTACCAAAACAAAACACAGCAAATTCATATAGTGGGGGAGTATGCGAAGAAAATGATTACAAGCTATCAGGAGGCTTTACAATTCACGGATGATTATTTTACCTTAGACTATAAAGCCTTTCTGAAGAAGTATTTTCCTGGCAGGAGTAATGAAATCTCAAGACCCCTTACACCCAAAAAGTTCAAAGCTATTTTTGGTAGTTTATCTACTGAGCAGCTGCAAATTATACAAGATAATCAAAGCAAGCACATTTTGGTGGCTGCAGGGCCAGGCAGTGGAAAAACCAAAGTGCTAGTGCATAAAGTAGCCTCTCTACTGATGCTAGAAGATATAAAGCCAGATCAATTCCTGATGCTTACTTTTTCCAGAGCGGCTGCCTTGGAATTCAAAGAGCGGCTATATGAGCTGATGGGCAATGTGGCGTATTATATGGATATTCATACCTACCATTCCTACTGCTTTCATTTGATGGGAAGAGTGGGCACGCTTGAAAAATCAGAAAGTGTACTAAGGGAATGTATTGTGCAAATACAAGAGGGCAGGATACCCGAAAGTAAAGTAGGGGGTAAGAGTGTAGTGGTGATAGATGAGTTTCAGGATATTAATGAGGAAGAGTATGCATTATTACTAGAAATTACCTCTCGTAGTGAGAAAATCAGGGTGTTAGTAGTAGGAGATGATGATCAAAACATTTATGAGTTTAGAGGTTCATCGGTGAAATATATGCAGGCATTTGCCCGGCTACCCGAGACAAAACGGTATGAGCTGTTAAAAAACTTCCGGAGTAAACATAATGTAGTGGCCTTTGCTAACAAGTTTGCAAGTACCATATCCAATCGAATGAAAAAGCTGGATATCGTAGCCAATACTGCAGAAAATGGAGAAATCAGGCTATATAAGTATTTCTCCAATAATCTTATTACGCCATTAGCGAATGCTGTGGCAAGCCAAAAACTTTCAGGCACAACCGCTGTTCTTACCTTTACCAATGAGCAGGCTTGCCTGGTAGAATCTGCGCTCAGACAAAAAGGGATAGCTGCCAGGTTAATTATGGCTCATGAAGGATTTAGCATAGCTGATTTACTGGAGATAAAAGATTTTACAGAGCTGCTGCTCTATAAAGGAGAGGAAAATGTAGAACTCATTATAGATGAGCATTGGATAGCTACCAAACAAGCCGTTATCACGCAATATCATGCGTCTAAAACCCTATGGCTTTTCGGGGCGGTAGTGGATTGCTTTGAGCGAAACTACCCCAAAAAACGGAAGTATGCCTGGATAGAATTTTTGAAAGAATCCCGCTTCGAAGACTTCTACTATCCAGAGCAACAAAGTATTACTGTCTCTACCATGCATAAAGTAAAGGGAAAGGAATTTGATCATGTGTTTGTATTATTGGACGGTTTTAAAATGAAAGAGGATGCAGCAAGGAGGTTAGTATATGTAGCCATTACCCGGGCAAAACAATCCCTTTCCATTCATACCAATATTTCCCATTTTGATCATATCCGCGTTCCTGAGATGACTATTGAGGTAGATCATACAAATTATGCTAGGGCTACCGAAGTTAAGCCTGCATCTAACCCATAAAGATGTATATCTGAGTTATTTTAAATCAACATCGGTAGCGGCTGCTATTGATTTGATGCTTGCCGGGGAAAAGCTGTCTTTAGAAGAAGATGGATCTACCTTGACTAATGCAAAAGGCAAAAAGGTAGTGACTTTATCCAAAGAATTTCAGAAAAGAATTAAACAGCAGATAAGAGCGGGCTATCAAATCAAAGATATGGAAGCGAATTTCATCGTCTATTGGAAAGATCCTGAAGATACCAAAGAATATAAAATACTTCTACCCAAATTGATGCTAAGCAAGCATCATTAACTTTGTCAACACAAATAATTCTTTCAACACAAAGCTGACATTTTTACTCCCGGTTGCTTTTACTAAGAAAGCTAAACCTCCTGTAAGATGTATCCTCAGTCCTGTTGTGGCTAGATTACTTTCTTAGGCTGTGGAAGTATGTATGGAGGTAAGGAGTTGAGGTTATCCGCCCAAAAAGGGGAGATAATCACTACCTTTTCCTCTTTCTATGTCAAAGCCCATCCTGATTAAGAAAATAGAACAAGCAGGCAGCATCTATATTGGCGTAGACCTTCCGTATGATCCCTCCCAGATTGAGAAGATCAAACAAGTCGAAGGCAGAATGTGGAGCATTCCATTACGCTGCTGGCTGATTCCCTACACCAAAGAAAGCTATGCAAGGTTAAAAAGCCTATTTAATAATCTGCAGGTTCAAGTTACAGCAACTATCCAAGAGCAAGGGGCGGTAAATCATGCCTTTAACCCTTCTTTGCCTCATACACCTGAGCCTGCCCTTAGCAAGGTGAAAATGGCAATGACTCCTAAACGGATTCTGTTGCAATTACCCAAGAATGAGACTGATCTGGCTTTCATCCGCTCTTTACAATACGCCAGATGGGATAAGAATACCTTTAGCTGGTGTATTACCCCGACAGCCCAGAATGAAGGGTTGCTTAAACGTTTCTTTGGGGAAAGATTAGAACTGATTACCTTACCTTCACCTGGACTGGAAACAGAACAAGCTTCTGGGCAGGTTAGCCCTCCACCGGCTATTGAAAAGAATAAGCTACTGATTATACATTTTAGAAGGTGTTTGGAAATAGAAGAGAGGTTTTTTAGGATTTTGGAAAAAGACTATCAGCCGGTAACTTGAGTTTGCGAAACAAAAAGTTACTCCATGTATGAATTACATGAAAATCTGACTGATAGTCAATGGCAAGTTATTAAAAACATAGTAGATGATGGACGAAAGAGAAAAGTTTGTTTAAAGCGTGTAGTGGATGCCTGCCTGTGGCTGACCAGAACCGGAAGTCAGTGGCGGAATTTGTCTCAGACCCATTATCCTGTATGGCAAACGGTAGCTTATTATTTTTATAAGTGGCAACACAACGGAGTCTGGCAACAAGTGCGGGCGATGTTAGTGAAAAAGGAACGAGAAAGACAGGGACGACAAGCAGAGCCTTCCAGAGTGACTATTGATAGCCAAAGTGTTAAACAGTGTGGTTGCTTTTCTGAGCAGGTAGGTGTAGATGGTAATAAGAAAATAGATGGTAGGAAACGGCATTTGGCGGTTGATAACTTAGGACTTCCCTGGGCTGTTTATGTAGGAGCTGCTAATGAGTCTGATGCCGTAGCAGGCTTTGAATTATTACCACAACTCAAAAGCTGTAGACGGCTAAGTTTGATCTGTGCCGATGCAGCTTATAAAGGTGAGTTTGTCTCTTATGCTTATTATTATGGGTGGAAAGTAGACATCTCACAAAAGCCTCCTTCCAAGCAAGGATTTATTCCTCAAAAGGGAAGGTGGCAAGTGGAAAGATCTGGACCTGCTACGAGTGTGCATCGGCTCCATGCCTGGCTGAATCATTATCGAAGATTAGCTAAAGATTATGAAAGAACTCCTGCTTCTGCTGTCTGTTTTATAGAATTAGCTTTTATCAATATCATTTTATCAAAAATACCTTAACTTATTTCCAAACACCTTCTTATGAGAGGTAGAGTGAGGCTTTTGTTCCTTTATGAGCCTTCTTTGGTATCGTTGATCAAAACTTTTCCTTTTCCAAGATGGGATAAAGAAAACAAGTGGTGGAGTGTGGTTTCTACACCACTTGTTTTGGAACAACTCAAAGAGTTCTGTCAAAGCAAAAAGTGGAGCTTTGAAGAAAAACAAGACGAACGCAGATCCTTGAGAAAGCCTGCTAAAACTATACCCAAGGAACATTGGCGAGAAGTGCCAGAGTCGTTTCTTTCTAAGCTAACTTTACGGAGATACAGCTACAAGACGATCAAGGTTTATAAGAAACTATTCAGGGAATTCATTAATTACTATCCCACCAGGCCTATTGATGAGATCACCGAAGGGGAGATCCTAACCTATTTGCGTTATTTAGTAAGCGAAAGGGCGGTGTCTGGCTCCTATCAAAATCAAGCGATCAATGCTATTAAGTTTTACTATGAACAGGTATTAAATGGAAACCGCAGGTTTTACTATGTAGAAAGGCCTGCTAAAGAGAAAACCTTGCCGGTAGTTTTAAGTGAAGGGGAGGTGGTATTGTTACTCAAGAGTGTGGGCAATATCAAACATAAGTGTATTCTGATGCTGCTGTATTCTGCCGGCTTACGTATTGGAGAACTGCTTGAATTGCAGGTAGGGGATGTAGATATAGACAGAACGCAGATCCATGTGAAAGGGGCAAAAGGGAAAAAAGACCGGATGACGCTTTTGTCACCTAAAACGTTGCCATACTTGCAGGAGTATCTAGCCAGATATATGCCTGTAAAGTATTTTTTTGAAGGAGCCAATGGAGGCGCTTATTCAGAAAGTAGCTCAGGACAGATTCTGCGGGATGCTTTGTTAAGATCAGGAATAGATAAACCAGTTACGTTGCATACCTTACGGCATAGTTTTGCGACTCATCTGCTAGAAAGAGGCACCGATATCCGCTACATACAAACCTTGCTAGGGCATAACTCTGCTAAAACTACACAGCTGTATACCCATATTACCACGAAAGCCATGCGGGAAGTGAAAAGTCCTTTTGAACACTTGCAATTTTAGGAGTAATTTACGTATTTGTATTACCTGTTATGCCAGTTTTAGCACTACTTCTCTGTATAGTATACCTTATTCAACCATCCTTAGGTTACCAAAAATATACTTGCGTATATAGTAGAAATAACCTCAACTGTTAGTAAAAGATGTGGTTATACACATGTTGGCAGTAATTTAAGGTGATGAAGAAAGTATCAAAACAGACATTCGAAGAGTTTTATAACGGTTTAAAAAAAGACTTTTCAAAGATTGAAAGCTTACCAGTTTGGCAGGAGTGGAATTGGAGGAATAATAGTTATGAGCACTCAGTTATAATGTCTGAGATTGCTAGGGAAATGATTTCTTGGGCAAAAGAGGATAATTACGAAGATATTGGACGTCTGTTGAATCATATTGAGCAAGCTCTCAATAATGCAAAGTATGGTGTAGGAGCTATTATTGGTACAGGTTTCACTGTTACAATTATTGAAACAGAGGATAAGCAGACAAGAGAGAAAATTAAAGCATTGATGCAACCACGGACAGCGGAAGCGTACCGGATAAACTTGAGAGGATATAAAGAACCTAATTAAAAAGAACTACTGCCAACATATAAGGGTTCATGGGGTGGTCTTAACCCACCATGAACCCTGTGTTGCACGAAACCGGGTGGTTTAACCTGCCCTTATTTATGGGGAATCAATCAATAGAGAAGAAGCTTCTGGGTGAAGCGGTAGTACACTAAAAGAAGATAGTGTAAAAAAAGGAAGAGAAAAGATCTCACTATTTGTAAACTGAGCAGCCGTGTTGGCTCCAAGTAAGGTGACTATATTCCAACATGGGCAATAACTTTCCCGGCCAATTTTTTGAGTGGCTTTTTTATTCTACTCAGGCAGTTTTCAAGTGTAAAGCTATCGATAGCAGGTAAGCCCTATCAGGTGGGGAACGGGCTGCTTCAAAGCGCAAGATTTCTCTCATGCGGCCTTTGCTGCAGCAAGGACACAGGTCTATATCATAGCCTAAGCGTTCTTTGCAGATACTTTTCCAGTCCGACACTCTTTTTTCCGGCGTAGCTACTCTCAAATCTTGTCTGGCCAGTGCTAAATCATGGGCTTTTGCTTTGGAAGACAAAATGCCATAGTGGCGGATGCGGACAAACTTTGGTGGCAGAATGTGCAGGCTGAAACGCCTGATGAACTCAGTAGCCTCCAAACTCATGGTTTTCTTTGCTGCTTCTTGCCGGTAATCTTTGTAAGCGAAGCTCACCTTGCCATCCTCTATACTTTGGAGGCGGTGATTGGAGATAGCTACTTTGTGGGTGTAACGTCCCAGATATTCAATCACCTGAGCAGGACCTAAGAAAGGCCTTTTACAGTATACCACCCAGTCTTTGGCAAATAACTCTTTCCATAGCCCATTATCCACCTGTGCTTTATTAGCAGAAAGAAAGCTTCTCAGTAGTGAGACATAGCGAGCACGGAACACTTTACTGAGTGCTTTGACCGGGAAAAGATATTTACCTGTACTTCTGGCCTTTTTCCAGTGGCCACTCCCAGAGATCCCTCCACCCGGCACAATACAATGCAGATGTGGATGCAGTGAGAGGTTCTGTCCCCAGGTGTGCAGAATGGAGATCATACCTGTTTTAGCACCCAGATGCTTGGGATTATTGGCAAAGCTGTTGATCGTAGACCAGGCTGTCTTGAAGAGCAAAGCATAGAGTTCTTGGGGATACTGCAGGCACAATGGGTTAAGGGAGTGAGGCAAGGTGAAGACCACATGAAAGTAGCTGACCGGTAACAGGTCTGCCTCCCTTTGCATAATCCACTTTTCACGATTGGTAGTCTGACACTTAGGGCAGTGTCTGTTGCGGCAGCTGTTGTAGCTAATACGCAGGTAGCCACAACTATCACAGGCATCTATATGGCCGCCTAGTCTGGCAGTACGGCAATGCTCAATCGCCTTTAGGGTGGAGAACTTGTGAGCAGAGACTGCATGCGTGGCCATAAACTCATGTAAGTGAGCCGACAGTATATGGGCTAACTCTAGGGCAGGCTTCATGCCTCCTTTGTATAGAGGGTATCTAGAGGAGAGAAAGGAGCTTTTCTGCCAAGTCCTGCCATGTGCAGATATACAAGGGTAGTTTCCAGGAAGCTATGGCCTAAAAGTTCTTTGATGGAGACAATATCCAATCCATCTTCTAGCAGATGGGTGGCATAGGAATGGCGCAGGGTATGTACACAGATGCCTTTCTTTTTGATGCCCGCTTTACTAACTGCATCCTGCATGAGCCATTGCACGCCTTTGCGGCTGAGCTGCGAGCCATATTCCTTGCCATTGAAGAGGTAGTAGTGGGGTTTGCAGGCAGACAGGTAGGAGAGCAGTCCTCTTTTCATCAGCTGGGAGAGGGGTACATAGCGGTCTTTTCTTCCTTTGCTTTGGCGAATGTGGATCTGCATGCGGTCAAAATCTAAATCTGAGATCTCAAGCCGGCATACTTCCTGCATGCGAAGGCCTGCTGAATAGATTAAGGCCAGCAGCACCCGGTGCTTTAACAGACGGGGTGCTTTGAGCAGAGCTTTGACTTCCTGCTTACTGAGGACCGCTGGCAGTTTGTGTACTTTAGGGATGGAAGGTAGGCGGATAGCCCGGTCATCTCTGCCGGTAAGCCGGTAGAGCAGGCGCAGGCCATAGACAGCATGTTTGAAAGAGCTTTTAGAAGGCTTGTTCGTTTTCTTCTGCAGCATCCACAGGTAATCTCTGACCTGATCTTCGTCTAGTTCGGTAGGCAACTGATTGTAGTAGAGAGCAATCTGAGCCATGTGGCGGGAGTAGTTTTTTAACGTGCTCAGACTTCTGCCAGACAGGGAGATATCCCTTTCCAGCTTGTTGTAAAGGAGAGAAAATCCGCTTACCTTCAGGCAAGCCTGTTGGATAAAAGTAGGGTGGGTGTTAGTGTTTGGTGTTGACATAGTGGTAAGAGTTTGGTGAAACATACTCCTATAACTATTCCCACCTACCAACAGGCTACCGTAGGTTTAGTGCAACACTTAACCCTGCGGCAACCGCCTTATCCTCAGCGCAAGCCTAAGCATGTATCCCCGCCTGCGCTTATTTGCTATTCATTGGACAAAATCTGAAGATAAATTAAAAAGTGCCGAGTAAAACGCATCATTTGTGTGTCAATCTACCCTTGAAAAGGCCTCACCCCAAGCCTACCGCTATCAGAAGAAATACCATTTATCCGACATCTACCGCTTATATTTCAAAGATTATCTGCTTTCTAAAAGCAGGCACTTGTTTGTAGAAGAACGTCATTTAACAGCTGTTAATCAAACCTTGTGCTGCCGGACAGGCAAACTAGGCTATCATTTATTTAGATGTAGTGGCTGCCAAGCGCAGAAATATCTGTATCACTCCTGTAAACACCGCTTTTGTGGCAACTGTGGTTCGGCAGAAACCCAGCGCTGGGCAGAAGACCTGCAGGTAAAGCTTTTAGACATTGCCCATCATCATGTAGTTTTTACTTTGCCCGCCGCTCTACGCAAACTAGCCAGAGACAATGCCAAAGCTATCTATGATTTATTCTTCCGGGCCAGCAGCCAGGTGTTGTGCAACTACTTGAGCTATAAACATGGGCTGCATTGTGGGATCGTCAGCGTCTTGCACACAGCCGGCAGTGATCTCAAATACCACCCGCATCTGCATCTGATCGTCTCAGGTGGTGGGGTAAATCAGGCCACCGGCGAGCAGGTAGTACTGCCGGATAATTATCTTTGTAATAGTGCTCACCTGAAGAAACGGTTCCGGTGGCAGTTTGAAAAGGGACTCATAGAGCTGTATGAAAAAGGCAGCT
This sequence comes from Rhodocytophaga rosea, assembly GCF_010119975.1. Classification (GTDB taxonomy): domain Bacteria; phylum Bacteroidota; class Bacteroidia; order Cytophagales; family 172606-1; genus Rhodocytophaga; species Rhodocytophaga rosea. Next base: position 1,291,787 of record NZ_CP048222.1, on the reverse strand, counting down.
TACGTCTCCCGGGCAGTCTCTGTTTGGGTAGAAGCTACTTTCTGTCTTTCTTAAAAAAGCTCAACAGCCAGGATTGGGTAGTGTCTGTACAGCCTGCCTTAGCTGATAAAAGTCATATTGTCAAGTATGTAGGCCGCTACACCAAGAGAGCCTGCCTGAGTGAGTACCGCATTGCTTCTATCCAGGCAGGCAGGATAAGCTTTATCTATAAAGATTACAAAAACAGTAAAACCGGGGAAAAGCCTAAAGAAGCGATGATGGTCTTGCCATACAGTGAGTTTCTAGACCGGCTATTGCAACATGTACCGGCCAAAAGTTTCCGTATGGTCCGCTACTATGGCTTGTATGCCACGCGTGTCAAAAGAAAGGAAGCTGCAGCACAACCGGCTACCCCTCTTCCCCAGCAGGTGGCAAGCATTGCTGAGCCCACCTTTTCAGACTTTGAAACCTATTGGCAAGAAGTGTATGGAGAAAAGGCTTTGAATTGTAGCACTTGTCAGGATTCACTTAAGTATATAGGTCAATATTTTAGTGGTATTCGGGTAAAGTGGCGCACCTTGTCAGTTGCAAGTAGTGATGATAGTTCTTGATTTAAGTCTTATGATGCCTTCCCTAAGGCTTTTCTCTTACGAGTATTCATTTTTGCCTGCTTTGATCAAAAGGCAGCCGGGTTTTTATTGCCCCAAGGTATTTTTGAACAGACAAAGGCTGAGAATAAACAATAAAAGAAGGCAGAAAAGAATAAAAAAATACTTCGATGCCCTCTTCTCACTCACTTATGGTGGCCTACGAGCAGCTAAAAAAATCATCGAAAAGAGCAGCAAAAGATTGAAAATTCCTTACCTGAAAGTTGCCTTCCCGGTACAAAAAGCTTACTTTTCCTCAAAGGGAGGGCATTAAAGAAAAATAATAAAAGACTTTGCCCAACAGCAGTTAAGCCGACAAGCGGGATGCTCCAGCGCAAGCCTAAGCATGTATCCCCGCCTGCGCTTATTTGCTATTCATTGCCTGCAATAATAAATTATGAAAGAATTAACCAGGAATGAATATCTAGATGGTAATGAAAAACCAGGCTATGGAGTTTGGCTAATCCTTCTTTTTATAAATATAGCTTGGGGAAGTTTTTCAGTATCTAAGGCAATTATCACATATTTTAATTCTATAGATAGTATAACTTTAAGCTACTATTTGATAATGATCGTGATTGGCATAGCAGCAACAGTATGTTTTTTAATGAGAAAAAGATATACGCCTACATTAATTATTGCCTTTCTTTCAATTAACCTTCTATACTTTGTTATAGGTGGTTTTTTTATCTGGCGATATGATGGAGGTATTGACTATTTTGGACTAATACGCATTATTGTTTTTTGTCTTTTAGCTATATCCTACTTGTTAATTTCAAAAAGAGTAAAAGAAGTGTTTACCAACTAAGAGTCGAAAAGATAAATAAAGCAGGCAACACCATATTTAATCGACAACTATGCCACCAGAGCGCAAAGTCCTAGCAAAGGCAATAGTTGCGTAAATATTTGCGTTGCCTGCAATAGAAATGATAGTACAAGATGAATGACTAGAATTTACCATACCAGCAAAATCAAAGAAATACCACCTTATGGAGCTTTTGAGGATGAGATCATCTTTCAAGTGCAGGATAATTCGGAAAGCTTTATCATGCGTAAATACGAATTTGACTGGCTAGCCGATAAGATGTTTGATAATTGGCAGCAAAAGAGAAATCCTTATATTCAAATTCTTAAGGAATGGAATGAGTGTATTGGATTTCAAGATGTAGAAGGGCAGGTTTCGCTCATAAAAGACGTAGCTGACACGATTGAAGCACTTAAGATGATAGAGCCATCAGAAGACCAGTCTTACAATGGGATAAATAAAGAAGATATTGAGCTATTACTTCTGTTCCTGGAACGGAATAAAGACAAGCCAATAGAAATAAGTGAAAGTTAAACTATGTGCAGGCAACACTTGCTTCATCCAATCAGCGGCCTATTCCAACCACAACCTGAACACAAAGGCTCGCCGATGGGAAGCCGTGGGCCGTTAGCAGTGATAAAGATTAGACAAAATAGAAGGATTTTCGTAAATTCGGATAAAACAGATAATGGACTAATGAAAAAAACACAAATATTAGAAACTATACAAGGTATGCCTGATGAATTTTCTGTAGATGAACTGATTGAAAGATTGATGGTTTTGTACAAAATTGAAGAAGGACAACGCCAAGTACAACAAGGGAAGATTTATACAGAGGAAGAGGCCAAGAAAAAATTAGAGAAATGGTTAAAGTAATATGGACTGAACAGGCTATAGATGACTTAACCAATATAGCGCAATACAGTAGTGGCTACTCTGAAAAATATGCATCTGCTATTGTGTCCAAACTTTTCAATAAAACTAATGTTTTAAAAACCATGCCTAGAATCGGTAGAATGGTGCCAGAGAGAAATAGTGAAACGATAAGAGAATTGATAGAAGGGAACTACCGAATAATTTACGAAATAAGCAGTGAAGACCGAATTGATGTCTTAACAGTCCACCATTCCTCAAAACCATTAGGGGACATAAAATGAAAAGATACCACTGCTAACATTAAACCTGCCGACAACCATGCTGCCAACACACAATGCTCCACCAACAGCAATGGTATGCGTAGGTTCATGCTCCATTGGGCACAATCATACTAAATGAAAAAAAATATAATAATCTTGATTCTATGCTTACCGATATTTGTCTATGGGCAGAAAAATCCAAAAGAAAATCCATTTCAAAAATATATAAGGTATGACAATAAGGGGAATTTACTTGAAAGTGTAGGCTTAAGTCCAGATGGAACTGTTTCAGTAAGATTTTTTAATGAATATGATTCCTTAAATAGATTAACAAGAACTTATCAAGTTGATGCGAAGACGAAAGAGAAGACATGGATTAATACTTATTCATACAATAACAAAGATGAGCTAATAAGAAGAAATTGGTATCCATCAGAAAAAATGATCTTATATCAATACGAGCAATATAGCTATGATAGTAATGGAAACAGAGTTGAGTTACTAAGGTACAATGATGATGCTGAATTAATATTTAGAGAAACATGGGAGTATAATTCAGCAGGCGAACTTCGAGTTCATAAAGAAGAATTTATCAAAAACGAATCATTTAGGATTATAGATAAAGGATAAGATACTGTGCCCAACACCACATAAAGCCGACAACTGTGCTGCTAAAGCTCAAAGCCACAGCTCACAGGCAGCAGTTGCGGTTATGTTTGGTACATTAGGCATAAGCATAATAGAAACGACTATGAGAAGATGTTTGTAGTATTGAAGCCAATAAAAAGAGTAAATTGACTAATAAGATAATCTAAATGAATATGGAAGCCATCATCAAAATAGCAGGAAGTATTATAGAAGCTATAGCAATGTTTTTGAATAGAAAGCATTCAAGTAGGACGATGAAAAAGACTCATTAAGTAAGTGTGCCTGTGAGATACGTGCGATTTTAAAAGATAAATGAAAAAGAGCCTATGCCTAACATTTGCTTCACCCGATCAGCGGCCTATTCCAACCACAACCTTAACACAAAGGCTCGCCGACGGGAAGCTGTAGGCCGTTCTGTGCAATAGAATCAGTAAAATTAATATGATTCTTTTGATAGCCCACTATCTATGATATAAGTTGCTTTGGCATGGTTTTGATTGTCTTTTTAATGATAGATTAAGAAATGGTAAAAAAATACGCAATACATCTACTTTTGGTACTAGGAGGGACTCTTTTAGGGATACAAGCTTGTCAAGACAAAGATATTCCTGAGCCGCCTGAAGCAATGTCTCAGGAGACTGGCACCGTAACTACTCTGGCGGGTAGTGGTCCTGGCTATAGAGATGATCAAGTGGCAAACGCCCAGTTTTATTTTCCCAATGCTCTGACAGTAGCTAGTGATGGCGTTATCTATGTAGCTGATACAGATAATAATCGGATTCGTAAGATAGCTCTAACTGGAGAAGTGACTACCCTGGCAGGTGGAGAGCAAGGCTATGCCGATGGAATAGGTAGCCAGGCCAAATTTGACTTACCCAGTGCTATTGCTGTAGCTGCCGACGGGAACCTGTATGTGACCGATGCCCATAATCACCGGATTCGAAAAATAACTCCTGCAGGAGAAGTAACTACGCTGGCAGGTAGCCAAAAAGGCTATGCTGATGGTGTGGGCGATCAAGCGCAATTTTGGGATCCTTGGGGAATTGTTGTCGATACACAAGGTAGTATATACGTATCAGACGCCGGGAATCACAAAATTAGAAAAATCACTGCATCCGGAGTAGTAACGACCTTCGTAGGAGGTGATGGGGGTTATGCTGATGGAAAGGGGAATCAAGCCCAATTTTATTACCCTGTTGGCCTAGCCATATCCACAGATGGCACCTTGTATATAGCTGATAGTGGGAATTATCGTGTTCGTAAGGCTACTACATCTGGCGCAGTAACAACATTTGCCGGTGGTGAAAAGGGATATATAGATGGTAAAGGTAGTAAAGCCAAATTTGCTTATCCACAGGGAATAGCTTTAACGCCTTCAGGAATACTATATGTTACTGATGCAGTTAATAACTCAATTCGCCGGATTTCATCTACAGGTATGGTTACGAGTTTATGTGGTTCTTATCAAGGAAAAAGTGATGGCACAGGCAGTCAAGCTAGCTTTGATGATCCAATGGGTATTTCCCTCGCTGTGGATGGCTCTCTTTATGTAGCTGATCGGGTAAATCATAGCATTCGCAAAATCACCGTGTCTGAATAACATAAAAGAAACAATAACTGCACAGAACACCCTGCTGAAACGACAACCCGCCCTACCTCACCGCAGAGCTAAACCGCAATGGGACGGGTTTGCGTCAGCAGTTGATGCGTTAGGTGCTAGTTAAAAAATATGAACAGACAAAAATATTCACTTAGCTCTTTATGCTTTATTATAACTGTCTTGAGTATAGTCGGTTACTTAATTAATGTTTATTATAATTGGGGCTATTACAAACAATACGATGGACCCCAAACGACTGAATATATTCTTGCTAAGAACTTAGAGGTAATACTTCGATACTCAATTGGGATATCCTTCATAATTGGATTAGCTGCTTTATTAGGATTGAAAAATCCCTTTAAAGTGAGAACATAAAGAAGGGCGAAAACCAGCACCTAACACCAACTTCGTCCGATCAGCAGCCCATTCCAAGCTTAACCTAAGCACAAGGGCTTGCCGCCGGGAAGCTTTGTTCCATTGTAGGCAAGCAAAAATACTTAAATGAATAGAAGCAGGTTTCTTGTATTAAGGATTGGATTAATACTTACGATAGGGGTTGGATGTCAAAAAACATCTCCTCCGGAAACAATGATTTTTGGACCGGGACATCAAGACTATTCCAAACCAATTCAAAACGGGTACTTGCTCTATAGAAGTTCAGCTCATGAAGTTTTTGTTTCCCCAGAAACCTGGGGAGAGAATACTCCCAGGATACCCAGTGAAATAATTAGAATTAATCATTATAAAACTTTCGTTATAGCAGAAAGGCGAGTGGCAACAGTTCAAGAAAAGACTGATTATTGGATACTTAACACGAAAGTACCCACAGTATGGGGTGGAATGACAAAGGAAGAAATGAATAATAAAATGGATTCTTTACAGATTCCTACTTCGATTCAATTAATTGCGGTGGATGTATATTAAAAGCCTGCCTACAACACCAGGCAAACCGTTAACCGGCCCTTTCCCAGCACAGTGCTCCACCGCAGCGGGATCGGTCTCCGGTTGCCTTTGATTCGTTGGCAGTAACTTTAATAAAAATGAATAGCATATTTAAAATAGTAATTTCAATTCCAATACTTTATGTGCTTAATCTTACAACAATGTGGATTAGTGGGACAGATCTACTTATAAAAAAAGCTATTAATAACACACATACAACTTTCCCAACTTATCAATGGACTAGTCAGGTAAATGTGCTTTGCAATATCGAGTTAGATTCTAAACATATAAAACATTTTCAAACTGTTTTTCAAGGAACAATTGCAAAACCCATATTTTCTCAATTTGATTTAGATGACGATACATCCCCTTTCGATAAGAAAGAAGATAATTATTATTACTTCGTTCAATTAAGAGAAAATAATTTGATTCCAAAAAGTACGATTTACGAAGGAGAAACAATTGAGGAATATGGAGCTGCAGGAGAGACAGATTATATTTGGCTTTTCTTTTGTTGGATAAAGATACAAGAAAGATCACTAGGAATCTCATAGATAAAAAGTGTACTGCCAACATCGGCTTTAGACGCTCACCAGCCTGCCAAACGCTCAAATCTGACGCAAGAAGGCTTGGCGTCGTAAAGCTGTGTCCATTGGCTGTAATTCATAAAAATCTTTGTTACATCTCTTTATCCAATAGTAATAAATAGAAACTATTAAATTCTAAATAAAAATGAATTTCTACAAAGTGTTGAAAAGAATATCATGTTTACTACTAGCTGTGGGTCTATTTGCTTCTTGTGAAAAGGATGAAGAAACAAATTTCACTCTAACAGGAGATGTAAAAATCACCTTTCTTAATAAAGCACAATTAAGCACAACTTTTCATCCTGAGATTTATGTGGTAGGTGAGTACAGAAGTCCACTAAAAGGATTACAAATTGATGAAAAAGGAGTTAGTACGGTTGAGGATCTCAACTATGGAAATTATATGTTAGTCTACTACATTCCTGGTGCAGATCAAGCCAATAGCTATTATAAAGCTTTTCAAATAAAAGCAGGAGAAGTAACAGAACTAACCATCCAATAGTGTGTGAAACAATAAGTACTACAGCCAACATATAAGGGTTCATGGGGTGGTCTTAACCCACCATGAACCCTGTGTTGCACGAAACCGGGTGGTTTAACCTGCCCTTATTTATGGGGAATCAATCAATAGAGAAGAAGCTTCTGGGTGAAGCGGTAGTACACTAAAAGAAGATAGTGTAAAAAAAGGAAGAGAAAAGATCTCACTATTTGTAAACTGAGCAGCCGTGTTGGCTCCAAGTAAGGTGACTATATTCCAACATGGGCAATAACTTTCCCGGCCAATTTTTTGAGTGGCTTTTTTATTCTACTCAGGCAGTTTTCAAGTGTAAAGCTATCGATAGCAGGTAAGCCCTATCAGGTGGGGAACGGGCTGCTTCAAAGCGCAAGATTTCTCTCATGCGGCCTTTGCTGCAGCAAGGACACAGGTCTATATCATAGCCTAAGCGTTCTTTGCAGATGCTTTTCCAGTCCGACACTCTTTTTTCCGGCGTAGCTACTCTCAAATCTTGTCTGGCCAGTGCTAAATCATGGGCTTTTGCTTTGGAAGACAAAATGCCATAGTGGCGGATGCGGACAAACTTTGGTGGCAGAATGTGCAGGCTGAAACGCCTGATGAACTCAGTAGCCTCCAAACTCATGGTTTTCTTTGCTGCTTCTTGCCGGTAATCTTTGTAAGCGAAGCTCACCTTGCCATCCTCTATACTTTGGAGGCGGTGATTGGAGATAGCTACTTTGTGGGTGTAACGTCCCAGATATTCAATCACCTGAGCAGGACCTAAGAAAGGCCTTTTACAGTATACCACCCAGTCTTTGGCAAATAACTCTTTCCATAGCCCATTATCCACCTGTGCTTTATTAGCAGAAAGAAAGCTTCTCAGTAGTGAGACATAGCGAGCACGGAACACTTTACTGAGTGCTTTGACCGGGAAAAGATATTTACCTGTACTTCTGGCCTTTTTCCAGTGGCCACTCCCAGAGATCCCTCCACCCGGCACAATACAATGCAGATGTGGATGCAGTGAGAGGTTCTGTCCCCAGGTGTGCAGAATGGAGATCATACCTGTTTTAGCACCCAGATGCTTGGGATTATTGGCAAAGCTGTTGATCGTAGACCAGGCTGTCTTGAAGAGCAAAGCATAGAGTTCTTGGGGATACTGCAGGCACAATGGGTTAAGGGAGTGAGGCAAGGTGAAGACCACATGAAAGTAGCTGACCGGTAACAGGTCTGCCTCCCTTTGCATAATCCACTTTTCACGATTGGTAGTCTGACACTTAGGGCAGTGTCTGTTGCGGCAGCTGTTGTAGCTAATACGCAGGTAGCCACAACTATCACAGGCATCTATATGGCCGCCTAGTCTGGCAGTACGGCAATGCTCAATCGCCTTTAGGGTGGAGAACTTGTGAGCAGAGACTGCATGCGTGGCCATAAACTCATGTAAGTGAGCCGACAGTATATGGGCTAACTCTAGGGCAGGCTTCATGCCTCCTTTGTATAGAGGGTATCTAGAGGAGAGAAAGGAGCTTTTCTGCCAAGTCCTGCCATGTGCAGATATACAAGGGTAGTTTCCAGGAAGCTATGGCCTAAAAGTTCTTTGATGGAGACAATATCCAATCCATCTTCTAGCAGATGGGTGGCATAGGAATGGCGCAGGGTATGTACACAGATGCCTTTCTTTTTGATGCCCGCTTTACTAACTGCATCCTGCATGAGCCATTGCACGCCTTTGCGGCTGAGCTGCGAGCCATATTCCTTGCCATTGAAGAGGTAGTAGTGGGGTTTGCAGGCAGACAGGTAGGAGAGCAGTCCTCTTTTCATCAGCTGGGAGAGGGGTACATAGCGGTCTTTTCTTCCTTTGCTTTGGCGAATGTGGATCTGCATGCGGTCAAAATCTAAATCTGAGATCTCAAGCCGGCATACTTCCTGCATGCGAAGGCCTGCTGAATAGATTAAGGCCAGCAGCACCCGGTGCTTTAACAGACGGGGTGCTTTGAGCAGAGCTTTGACTTCCTGCTTACTGAGGACCGCTGGCAGTTTGTGTACTTTAGGGATGGAAGGTAGGCGGATAGCCCGGTCATCTCTGCCGGTAAGCCGGTAGAGCAGGCGCAGGCCATAGACAGCATGTTTGAAAGAGCTTTTAGAAGGCTTGTTCGTTTTCTTCTGCAGCATCCACAGGTAATCTCTGACCTGATCTTCGTCTAGTTCGGTAGGCAACTGATTGTAGTAGAGAGCAATCTGAGCCATGTGGCGGGAGTAGTTTTTTAACGTGCTCAGACTTCTGCCAGACAGGGAGATATCCCTTTCCAGCTTGTTGTTGGAGAATCCGGAGCATGCTGACCCCTTTTGAAGCCCCGGATTCCGGCAAGTAAGTAGCTAAAAAGCTGCAGATTATGTCATTCCGGCAGATATTGACCCCACTTTTGAGCAGCTATAGCTACTAATTCCGGACTCTACCAGCCCTTGCAGGAAAGATTCCGGACGATGCTGACCCCCTTCTGCTCGTAAAAGACTACAGGATTTGGTTCTTTGGTGATCACTTACCAAACAGAGCACCGATGGCTGGAAAACCAAAACCTATGAGTCAGATCAAACAACTACTGCTGCTGCATCAGCAAGGTAAAGGCATTAAGTTCATTGCCCGCAGTCTTTCCCTGAGCAAGAATACGGTCAAGGCGTATCTTGCCAAAACAGCCCTGCTGCCATTAAGCGTGGAGCAACTGCTGTCCCTAGCCGATCCGCTGCTGGAAGCAAAATACCATGCCGGTAATCCTGCCTACAAAGACACCCGCTTTGACCACTTCAAAGAAAAGCTCGACTACTTTGCCTCAGAACTCAAGCAGGTAGGTGTCAACAGAAGATTGCTGTGGGAAGAGTATAAAAAAGAGTATGCCCAAGGCTACGGCTACTCCCAGTTCTGTTTCCACCTCTCTCAGCAGTTATTGGCCCGTAAACCTACCATGGTCCTAACTCACAAAGCGGCTGAAAAACTATTTATCGATTTTGCCGGAAAAAAGCTTTCCTACATTGACAAAGACACCGGCGAAGTGATCTATTGTCAAGTGTTTGCGGCTTGTCTGCCTTATTCTGACTACAGCTTTGCCATGGCTGTTCCCAGTCAAAATATAGAAGACTTCCTGTATGCCCTCCGGTGCTGTTTAGAAGAGATCGGTGGTGTGCCAAAGGTGCTGGTACCGGATAACTTAAAGTCTGCCATTGTGAAAGCCAGTCCCTATGAACCGGATGTTAATCGTGCCATGGAAGATTTTGCTAATCATTATGGGGCAGTGGTGATTCCGGCCAGAGTGCGTAAACCACAGGACAAGGCCTTGGTAGAAAACGGGGTAAAGCTGATCTATAACAGGGTCTATGCTAAACTGCGCCATCAACAGTTCTTTGATCTTTCCTCCCTCAATAAAGCCATCAAGGAGAAAATCCGTGAACATAATCAAACCAGGATGCAAAAGAAGCCCTACTGCAGACAAGAAAAATTCTTAGCCGATGAAAAACACCTACTTGGGCCACTGCCAGACTATAGTTTTGAACTCAAGTATTACCGGGAGTTGAAAGTGGCCCAGAACAACCACATCTACCTGGCTCAGGATAAACATTACTACAGTGTACCCTACACTTACATTGGCTTGCAGGTAAAAGTGATCTACACCCGCTCGATGGTGCATATCTACAGCAAAGGCGAGCAAATAGCTTTGCATGTGAGAGATTACCGCATGGGCAGCTATACCACTATCAAAGAACACCTGTGTTCCCACCATCGGCACTACCTGGAACGTAGCCCGGAATACTACCTGAAAAAAGCCCAAAGTAAATCAGAAGAGTTCTACAAGCTTTTGGAAGGACTCTTCCAGCAGAAACGCTATCCTGAGCAGCTATACCGCACCTGTGATGGCTTGTTGCGCCTGGCAAGCAGAAGTGATGCAGATAGCTTCCGCAAAGCATGTTTGATTGCTATTGAACATGGCAATTACACCTACCGCTTTATGCGCAACCTACTGGAAAACAACATGGTGCATGACCAGGAGCAGATTATAGAACGGTCCTTGCCGGAACATACTAACATCCGGGGCAAAGAGTATTATACCCAATTTTTATCCACCCTCAACTAATCTACTCCTAACTAACAAAACAGATGATGCAAATCCAATCCCAACTCAGTCAGTTGCAACTCCACGGAATGAGTCGCAGCTGGCAGGCACTGCTAGAGACAAGAAAATGCCATGAACTCTCCTTGAGCGAGGGACTCGAACTACTGCTGCAGGCAGAAGAAAATGAGCGAAAGGAACGAAAGTTCCGCCGCTTGCAGCGCAATGCTTTTTTCCGCTACCAGGCTTCTATAGAAGAATTGCAGCCGGGTAGCGCACGTGGCTTAGATAAATCCCTGCTCAACGGGCTGGCCACAGGAGAGTACTTAATCAAAGGGGAGTCCATCCTGATTAGCGGTGCTACTGGAGCAGGCAAAAGTTTTTTAGCTTCTGCTTTAGGACACCAGGCCTGTGCACAGGGATATTCAGTAGCTTATTTTAATGTAGCTAAACTGCTGCTGAAAACAAAGATGGCCCGGGTAGATGGCAGCTTAATCAAGTTCTTTGAGAAGCTATCCAAAACCCGCTTACTGATTTTGGATGACTTTGGCTTAACCCCTTTAGAAGCAGGACAGCGATTAGACCTGATGGAGATGATCGAAGACCGCCATGCCCGTGCCTCTACCATTATTGCTTCTCAACTACCGGTCAGCAGCTGGTATGAAGTAATTGGGGAAGCAACTATTGCCGATGCCATCCTCGACCGGCTGCTGCATACCTCTTACCGAATAGAGTTGAAAGGTGAAAGTTTAAGAAAAAAACACTAACATTGTCAGACCATCGGGTTCTTTGAACCACTTCCTTTTTGGTGTGTCAGTATCGCCAAAGGGGGTCAACATCACCGGAATATCCATGTTGTAAAGGAGAGAAAATCCGCTTACCTTCAGGCAAGCCTGTTGGATAAAAGTAGGGTGGGTGTTAGTGTTTGGTGTTGACATAGTGGTAAGAGTTTGGTGAAACATACTCCTATAACTATTCCCACCTACCAACAGGCTACCGTAGGTTTAGTGCAACACCCAACTCAAACCGACAACCTGCCCATTCTAAGCGCAAAGCCACAACACAAGGGCATGGTGTGCGGGAGTTGTTGAGTCGTTATGGGCAATTTAGAAAAAAACAGACCTTAAAATGAAAAAGAGAACCTATAAAGTATTACTTGGATTAGTACTTATATTATTAGCAAGCTGTGAGAAAAAAACAGCAGAGCCAGAAATTACCTGTCCGGAACTTTACTTTTACGACAATGGACAAAAAGTGAAGTTAGATTTGTATCTGGATAAGATCTTTGTAACATTTAAGAATGCCAATGGTTACGCAGAGAAAAATGAAGCAATTGCTCAATTCAACGTTTTACAAAAAGTAGAAGTGGCCGATGAAATACAATGTGGTGCCTGTTCAGTACCTCGTTTAAGCCATTCGACAGACTGTAAACAAGTCTATAAAGCAATTACAACTCTTCACCAAAGCCCCGAAGTAATTTATACCAGCCCTTGTGTGATGTCTAGGGATGGAAGCATAAAAATTGTCACTGATTATTTCTTAGTGAAGCTGAAAGCGACCACTTCACAGGAGGAAGTGAACAGCTTGCTGCAAGAGTATGGTATAATTGGCAAACATGGATTTTATGATAATTCTCTTGAGGGTGGTTTTCAGGTAGATAAGACTTCAAAGGCTAATGCATTAGAAATGGCGAATCTATTTTATGAAACGGGAAAATTCGAGTATTGTATTCCTCATTTTATTGAATGGCATAAATAACATGCCCATAACGCCAGCTTCAACCGACAACCAGCCCTTGCTTATCTCAGGGCTACACCGTAGCGGGTCTGGTTTGCGGGAAGCTTTGCTCCATTAGGCAACATAAAATCAATTTAAAGTTTGTGAGAGGTATAATTACTTACTACCAGGAGAATTGAAGTATTAAAAGAGAATACTCAAGCTTTACAATGAAAAGAATTTTACTAAGAACAATAGGTGGGCTTATTGACTTTTATTTTATCAGCTATCTGTTAGGTATAGGAATGATGTTGCTCACGATGATAAGTGGCTCTCTTTCTTCCTCTTTTATTCTCATTTCGATGGGCCTATCTGTTATTGGGGTTATAGCTTATCATCTTTTCCATCGACGATTTATACTCTTAAGTCCAGGTGAAAATATAATAGGCATAGTTGATGAGCATAATAAGAGTTTAAGTGTATCTCCCTTTACAATCACCAGAATACCAATTTTTATTTTGTCGCTATTGACCTTAGCCTTAACAGGAAATTTATTAGATGGTCTTTCTAATGGAAGGGTTTATGATTTTCTCAGTATTATTCTATTTAGTTTAATTAGTGGATGCTTTTATTATGGGATGAGGACTTTCTTTATAAAGCCTCAACTCATGGCTATCGTATTAATAAGTATAGGGTTAGTATTAACAGCAAGTACCTTGACCTACCACGTTTCCCAACCATACCTGGATGTAAAGACTACAGTAAGAAATGCATTTCTACTTTTGGCAGCTCTATGGATGATTGGTGGTGCGATATACATAAAATATAAGAAAAGAGAAATAAACGTTGCCTAACATTCTGGTATTCCGGAAGAAGCATTGATTTCTTGGGCTAACGTAGGTACTTTTGTTTTGTCCTAAGCTAGACCAATTTTTTTCTGGTGTTTACAGCCCGTGACACATTCTGGTCAGAAATGTAAAAAGCCCTTCTGCTCCAACAGAAAGGCTTGAGATGATTTCAGTGGAGGAGCTATCAGCTACCCCGATCAGTATATTTTCATATCAAAGATACATTTCCTTGGGACTTTTTCAACTTAATCAAGTAAAGAAACATGAAAAACAAGTCTGTATCCATGGAAGTCATTAACCGCAATGCTGCCGGTATTGATGTAGGAAGCCGGTCACATTATGTAGCTATCGGCCAACAACGAGAAGATGTGAGAGAGTTTGGCGTTTACAATGAGGATCTAAGCCAATTGCTGGCTTGGCTTAAGGCAAATCAAATTACCACCGTAGCTATGGAAAGTACTGGTAATTACTGGCAGAGTTTATTTTCCTTTCTACAAGAAGCAGGATTAGAGGTATACCTGTGCAATGGTAAATTCACCAAAAACATCAAAGGCCGCAAAACCGATGTGCAAGATTGTCAATGGATACAGAAGCTACATAGTTTGGGGCTACTCAGTAGTAGTTTTCTGCCAGACCTAGCCACTGAACAATTGAGAACTTATTGCCGGCATCGCACTTCCCTGTTGGAGACCTCTGCGATGACCACACAAAAGATGCAGAAGTACCTACGATTGCTCAATCTTCGTTTAGATATAGTGGTCAAAGATGTCTGTGGACTGACAGGTTTGCAGATCATTGAAGCTGTCTGTAAAGGAGAAACCAATCCACAAGTACTAGCCTCTTTTCGTCATGGTAACTGCCGTAAATCAGAGGAAGAAATCGCCAAAGCCCTGCAGAGTAATGGGAGGAAAGATTACCTGTTTGGCTTACAACAGGAATTTGACCTGTATAAAATCCTGCAGGCAAAGATGGAGCAATGTGATGTAGCTATAGCAAAGCTACTTTCTGAGCAGATTGAAGGGGATGAGACAAAAAGAGCTTTACAGGCGGAGGCTAAGCCGCATAAAAAGGTGAACAAGAATACGCCAAAAAATATGGACTTGAATCAACTTGCTTATCAGTACTTTGATGGGGTGGACCTGATGCGCATTGAAGGAGTGAGTCATGCAACAGTGATTGCCCTAATGAGTGAGGTAGGCTGTGAAGGGATCAAAAAGTTTGAGACATCCAAACAATTCACCTCTTGGCTCAGATTATGCCCCAATATAAAAATTAGCGGCGGTAAAGTATTAAGTAAAAAGATTGCCAAAGGCAGTAATCGTTTAAAAATTGCGCTCAGGTTAGCAGCCAACACAATAGGCAATCTCAAAGACACCCATCTATCAGATTTCTTCAACCGCATCAACTATAGAAAAGGTAGAATAGCCGCTATCTCAGCCACAGCTCGAAAGCTGGCAGTCATTATCTGGAATATGATCGTCAAACATGTACCCTATAATCCGCCTAGTCAATACTTATTTATGGATCAGAAAAGAAAGATGAAACTAGTACAAAGGATCAGAAATAAGATTGCTAAATTGGACTTGAAGCCTGAGGATGTGGGCTTCGCTATGAACTAAATTTAACTGTAGACATAGACGTTAGTCAGTATTAAACCTGCCAGCAACCGTGCTGCCGATGCAAAACCTCATCAAGCAACGGTATGTGGAGGTTCATGCTCCATTAGGTGCTAAATAATGAAATCAAAAAAATTAAAACTATTTAATCCGTCAGATATCGAAGAGTTAAAATCTTCTCTAGTCTCTGATCAGAAATTCCTAAAAGGGATTTGGAAGCTCTTGGCAATGATTTTAGTTGCTACGCTTTTTTTAACTTATATACCTGTGGAAGGATGGCCTGTTAAAAGTTGGGATGAATACATGATTAAGTTTATAATTGTTTTAACCCCTTTCCTATTATTATTCCTTTCGTTTTGGCAGATAACATATAGTCCATTGTACCAGAGAGTGAAGCAAACTCAATCTGATTTAGCCCTGATGCATAAGTGGACCTTTGTTACCACTGTTATGGGAAAAACAATAGATGAAAAAAATCAATCGGTCACACTTACCACTACTGAACAAGAAGAATTTACTATTGACATAAGTGAGCAGGAAGACTATACTGTGGGAGATCAAATTTATGTAGAACTCACACAAACATCGAACTTGCCACTTAAAATAGAAAGAGTAAAAATCAGCACCTAACATATAAGGGTTCATGGGGTGGTCTTAACCCACCATGAACCCTGTGTTGCACGAAACCGGGTGGTTTAACCTGCCCTTATTTATGGGGAATCAATCCATAGAGAAGAAGCTTCCGGGTGAAGCGGTAGTACACTAAAAGAAGATAGTGTAAAAAAAGGAAGAGAAAAGATCTCACTATTTGTAAACTGAGCAGCCATGTTGGCTCCAAGTAAGGTGGCTATATTCCAACGGGCAATAACTTTCCCGGCCACTTTTTTGAGTGGCTTTTTTTAGCCTTCTTTAGGCAGTTTTCAAGTGTAAAGCTACTGATAGCAAGTAAGCTGCCTCGGGTGGCGAGCGGGCCGCTTGAAAACGCAGAATTTCTCTCATGCGGCCTTTGCTGCAGCAAGGACATAGCTCTACATCATAGCCTAAGCGTTCTTTGCAGATACTTTTCCAGTCCACAGCTATCTTGTCTGGAGTAGTCACCCTCAAATCTTGTCTGGCTAGTGCTAAATCATGGGATTTTGCTTTGGAAGACAAAATGCCATAGTGGCGGATGCGTACAAATTTTAGGGGAAGAATGTGCAAAGAAAACCTTCGGATGAACTCATCAGCCTCTAAAAACATGGTTTTCTTTTTAGCCTCTTGCCGGTAATCTTTGTAAGCGAAGCTCACCTTGCCATCACTTATACTTTGGAGACGGTGATTAGAGATAGCTACTTTATGGGTATATCTGCCCAGGTATTCAATTACCTGGGCAGGACCCAAGAAAGGCCTTTTACAGTATACCACCCAGTCTTTGGCAAATAACTCTTTCCATAGCCCATTATCCACCTGTGCTTTATTAGCAGAAAGAAAGCTTCTCAGTAGTGAGACATAGCGAGCACGGAACACTTTACTGAGTGCTTTGACCGGGAAAAGATATTTACCTGTACTTCTGGCCTTTTTCCAGTGGCCACTCCCAGAGATCCCTCCACCCGGCACAATACAATGCAGATGTGGATGCAGTGAGAGGTTCTGCCCCCAGGTGTGCAGAATGGAGATCATACCTGTTTTAGCACCCAGATGCTTGGGATTATTGGCAAAGCTGTTGATCGTAGACCAGGCTGCCTTGAAGAGCAAAGCGTAGAGTTCTTGGGGATACTGCAGGCACAATAGATTAAGGGAGTGGGGCAAGGTGAAGACCACATGAAAGTAGCTGACCGGTAACAGGTCTGCCTCCCTTTGCATAATCCACTTTTCACGATTGGTAGTCTGACACTTAGGGCAGTGTCTGTTGCGGCAGCTGTTGTAGCTAATACGCAGGTAGCCACAACTATCACAGGCATCTATATGGCCGCCTAGTCTGGCAGTACGGCAATGCTCAATCGCCTTTAGGGTGGAGAACTTGTGAGCAGAGACTGCATGCGTGGCCATAAACTCATGTAAGTGAGCCGACAGTATATGGGCTAACTCTAGGGCAGGCTTCATGCCTCCTTAGTATAGAGGGTATCCAGGGGAGAGAAAGGAGCTTTTCTGCCAAGTCCTGCCATGTGCAGATACACAAGGGTGGTTTCCAGGAAGCTATGGCCTAAAAGTTCTTTGATGGAGACAATATCCAATCCATCTTCTAGCAGATGGGTGGCATAGGAATGGCGCAGGGTATGTACACAGATGCCTTTCTTTTTGATGCCCGCTTTACTAACTGCATCCTGCATGAGCCATTGCACGCCTTTGCGGCTGAGCTGCGAGCCATATTCTTTGCCATTGAACAGATAATGATGAGGTTTGCAGGCAGACAGGTAAGTGAGCAGTCCTCTTTTCATTAAGGAAGACAGGGCATGGAAGAGGCTTTGCAAAAAGCCTGTCCGGCATACCGCAGGCAGGAGAATGGTAAAAGGGTCTGCTATGAATTGCGCCTTGTCCGCTATGCGGATGATCTGGTGGCCATGCATGCAGATTTATCCCAACTACTGAAAGCAAAATCCTTTCTGGAAGAATGGCTTGCACCGATGGGACTGAAGCTAAAAGAGAGTAAGACCCGCATCCTACACAGTCTTGAGCCCTATGAAGGAGAAGCAGGCTTTGATTTTCTGGGATGCACCATCAGGCAATTTGCTACCGGGGAAAGGAGAGGCAAAAAAAATCCGGACGGTAGCCGCTCGGGATTTATCACGCTGACCTACCCAAGTAAGCAAAGCTTGAAAAGGCATTCAGAAGCAATCAAAAACCTGATTCACCGGTATGAGAATGCACCACAGGAAGCGCTGATTGGCATACTCAATCCAATCATCAGAGGATGGGCCAACTATTTTGCAAGTGAGAACGCTTCAGCTTCTTTCAGAAAGATGGATCACTTACTGTTTCTAAAACTGTTAAGTTGGGCCAAGCGCAGGCATGTCAATAAAAGCAGCCGCTGGATATGCCACAAGTACTGGAAAGTAGACTGGGGCAAATGGGACTTCTCAGCAGGTAAGGAGTGTAGGCTTGACTTGCACAGGGAGGTAAAGATCAAAATCCATATCAAAGTCAAAGGAAACAAAAGCCCCTATGACGGAGATTGGCTTTACTGGGCTACCCGCATAGCACGACACCCACAAGTAGGTACAAGGACAGGAAAACTGCTCAAAAAGCAACAGGGGAAATGTAATTGGTGTAATTTACACTTTAATAAGGAGGACCAGTTGGAGACCGACCATATCCTACCGCTGTCAAAAGGAGGAAAGGACGGGTTAGACAATCTGCAACTATTGCATCGGCATTGTCATCACCAGAAAACTGCTGTTGACCTGTATGAAGTGAAAGGGAATAAAGAGAGGTGCTCTTGACAAAGAGCCAATCCAAGGAGGAGCCGGATGATGGGAAAGCTGTCAAGTCCGGTTCTGAAGACCAGTACAGGAGGCGACTCCTGTGCTGAGTTTAACTACCACCAATTAGAATGAATAAAATTCTTCACTTATTACTTGTTGTTTGGTTAGTGAGTTCGTGTCAAGAAAAGCAGGCAGTAGTTGAATACTTGGGTACAAAACAAAAGCTAAACGTAAATGATAAGGATGTAAAACTGATAACTCATCTACCGGATAGTATCATAGTAGGTAGACAAACGCTCTTTAAACTAACTACTTCTAGTAAAGAGCATAAGCTTGTCCAAGCTTATTTTGATTGTCAGGTAGATACAAGTTCATATATTGATACGATTTCTTATAGAATAGCCGATTGCAATAAAAGATTAGCGCTTATCAATGATACGATTGTTGTAGCGCTTAAGCCCCAAAAGAGTGGTGATTTTGTATTTCCTGAAACCATCGTAGCAATATCAAGAGGAAAAGATGGTGTTTTTAGATACCATACTGGTACATTCAAGTATAAAGTAGCAGAAAAACAATAAAGAAAAGGTGGTAACATCGGCTAATGCGGCAACTAGGCTTCCAAAGCGCAAGGCTCCAGCTTGCAGCCATAGTTGCGTTTAGCGATGGTCCATTAGCCACCATTACAAAAAAAACACTTAACTCAATGCGATCAGTGTTCGTTCTAAGTAGTTTATTGCTCATCCTTGCTTGTAATCAAGAGAGAGAAAGTCCTGAGAAAGAAGTTGCCGTTAAAGTTGACTTTCAAATAGAAGATTCTGTTGTTTTGTTGAATAAAAACTTTAGAGTTATCCTTAAAGGAACAAGCCAACAAATTACTTGCCGTGTTGCACAGGACACTGTCTTTCTACCATCTCAATTGCAAGACACTACTTATACGCTTGTATTTGAATATGGCAAGTTCAGTTTAAAGTTTAATCAGGTTTATGCGACTCAATTGCTAGCCGACCAGCGTATGCATTGGCGATTTGGTACTGACAAAAAGCCTTTTAATCTAGTAAATGGAGCAATCTCCTATGAGGATTATGTTAGTGGGCGATATTCATTAATTGAATACTTTAAATTTTACCCGCAAGAACAAGGGTGTGGTATACAATTCGTCAATAATATAGATTAAGTATAAAGACCAAATACATATAACAGTACGGTGGCTAACACCACGTTCTATTAGAAAGTCAAGCATTTTAATAGGATTTTTTTAAGCTGCCATCTAGTAATAGCCATAAGTATTCTCCAAGGCTAACGCCTCCTCAGGTTTAGTTCATCATTTCCCGCTTCCCCTTTACAAGCAAAGATAAGGGTCAGAAATTGCTGTCAAGGGTATATGAACAGCTGCTTACCCACTTCCTTACCCGAGAGCTGCCCTTGACAGCAATTTTTTCCCCTTGAAAAGAGCTTCTAACAGGGGAAGCTACCAGTGTGGGCAAGCCTCTATCGTTGCAGAAGGATGTAAGGGGAGTTTCTGCGAATAACAGCAAACATGCGACTCAAGAGCTTATTTCTAATCGTGTTCAGAATCAACATATGATGTTTGCCTTCTTTCCTTCGGTAATATCTTCGGTATTCGGTATCTCGCTTGAGCATATTCACTGCTCCCATACTCATTGCGTATTCTGGGGATGCTGGTTCTTCCGAACTTTTGATGATTTGGGTTCTGGAGTAAATAGCAACTACAAATTGTTGTGTAGGAAAAGAGGAGCCCTAGTTGAATATTGAATGTTTGTTGCCAGTCACACCAGGATTAGTACTAAATGGAATTTGTTACGGAGAAAAACAGCTTACCTTATCCCTTACAAGCAGCCATCCGGTGGCGCATTGTCCGCTTTGCCAGAGCGGTAACCAAAGGATACATAGCCGTTATGGCAGGAAAGTGGCTGACTTGCCTTAGGCAAATAAAAGAATACTTTTAGAATTACATGTCAGGCGGTTTTTCTGTGATTTGGCAGATTGTAAAAGAAAAGTGTTTTGTGAAAGACTGCCTCCTGCTATAACTGCTTACGCCCGAAGAACCACTCGTATGGAAGAGTATTTGCAAACTTTAGCCTTACAAATGGGTGGAGAAAAAACTGCTCTGCTACTACAATTGTTCAACATTAGTTTGGTGAGTGCAGATACGCTCTTGAACCTGTCGCGGAAAGTAGCCTTGCCCTCCATAATTACTCCTAAGATAGTAGGCATTGATGAGTGGGCCATACGTAAAGGGCAAACATATGCCACTATATTGGTAGATTTAGAGACACGAAGACCGATCGATTTACTACCAGATGATAAATTAGAAACCGTTGAAAAGTGGCTAAAGGAACATCCGGGCATTGAGGTTATTTCTCGAGACCGGGCATTTTTTTGCATAGCTATAATTTCTCGGACATCTGTATTCACCCGGCTGTTGCTCTGTTTAAGCTTTCTTGAAAATAAGCTATCGTTTTTCAGTAGGTCGAGCTCAGTTAACTGCTCATATTTTACTCCAAGCCTTTTTGATAATAATTTTACTACCCTATTGCTTAAAGGGATTTCTACTGGCTTCTTCGTCTTTTTCATCAGAATGGAAATAAAATAGCGTTTCCCAGATAATTTTAAATAAAGTGCATTTAAGCGGCCTACATCTGAAAATCTGAGGCCAGTATAACAGGCTATCAAAAAATAGAACAAGGTATTCTGTAACTTCTCTGATAGACTTTCTGAATCAAACAAATTATGGAGTCCTTCCACTTCTTGAAGCGTTAAATATTCCTTTACGGATTCTTCAGAAGGTATTTCAAAATCTTCAAAAGGATAAATTTTAGTAAGCCCTTTCTTTCTCCCTAAGTTTAGGAACTTACGGATCATGAAGAAATCACTTTTTATCGTATTAGGCTTATCTCCTTTGGCAACTAAATGATATTGATACTTCTGCAAAAAATCAAAAGTAATATGCTGGAATGTGAGATCCGGCCGGTACCTAGCGAGCTTATCAAGACGGTACCTGGTATCGTTATAATATTTAGTACTGATCGTTTTTCTGGAGGCTTCCAGTTCCTGTTTGCTAAAATCTATGAAAAGCAGCTTTCCTTCATTGTTATAGGCCTGAATTATCAGTTCATGGGTAATAGCCCTTCCTTCGTGTTGATAGTCAAGGATAATCTTTTCAATAGAAGCAAGTTTTGCTCCTAAATAAGCATTCAGCTTCATAGAATTTGCTTCTGCCCTACTTGCCTTACCGGAGTTATTATCAAAGTAATCCGGATTAATATATTTACCGGTTAATATTAGTTTTGGCTTCCCATTTATTCTTAACACTATGTAAACAGGAGCTGTACCATCCGGTTTAACTCTGCTTTTTTTACAATATAGTTTGGCAGAAATACTCATTATTATATTAATCCAGGTCTGATATAGGTCTCGATAGTTAATATCGAGTAGCTAAAAATAGACTTTTTCGATAGGAAAAACAAGCCATCTATATCACTTAAAAATGAGGCTAAAAATAAAAAGCCGCTAAATTTTGAAACTTAAGCGGTTTTTTGTGAGCCCACTGCCGGACTCGAACCGGCGACCTGCTCATTACGAATGAGCTGCTCTACCAACTGAGCTAAGAAGGCTTATTGCATTACTAAGGTAACTTATGAAATAACAGGGAATGGCTTCTAAGTAAAAATAGCAAAAATAATCCTGTAAAAAAATAAATCAGGCTTTATTCATCTTTTCTGTGTTGTACAAAAACTGAAGGAATGATTAGTACTCGGCTTAATAGTTTTATAAGTGGCACCTCTTATACATTTTAACCCTAAAATGAATTCCTATTGACAGATATAATGTCAGACTAATACTTTATTTCTCCGGAAAAATACCGTAAACTATACAAATGATCAGGCAAAATTAAAGTCGAGTCATAGTAGGATAGATTCAAAATCGATAAAAAGCCTTGTAAATATTCACTATCATGTGTACAAACTGTTATCATGTCAGAGCGAGGGGCTAAATTGAATTGATAGAAGATTTAAAAAGGATGGGATTTGTAAAGATTGGAATGTGTTTGACTAAAATAAGGTTTGCCACCATACATCATACTCACATAGATTCAATAAGCATTCTGCAAACTCCTTTTTCCTCTCAACTCATCTGATACAATTACGTACATGCAGATAAAACCTGATATAGGCAAAATGGTTATGAAAAGATTAAATTAGAAAGCCAGACATACCAAGAAGCACAAATAGTGTAAGGATATTTTAAACTGGAATTACGCTATATAGTTTTTCACTGTGATTTACACCAAAAATACTATGAACAACAGAACTAACAATGGATTACTATGGGCCGCTATTGGCTTGGGTGCCGTAGCAGCCGTAAGCCTGTTAATGAACAGAAAAGAAAAATATAGTTTCCGCGGTAAGGTAGTGCTGATTACCGGAGGTTCCAGGGGATTGGGATTGGTAATGGCCCGCTTGCTGGCAAAAGGAGGGGCAAAGCTGGCTATATGTGCCCGCGATATAGATGAACTGGAGAGAGCCAGACTGGAACTAGCTGACTATGGAGGCGAAGTGCTTGCTATTCCCTGTGATGTTACCTACCATTCGCAGGTAAGCCAGATGGTAAATGACATCCGTAATCACTATGGCCACCTGGATGTATTGATTAATAATGCTGGTGTGATTCAGGTAGGCCCTATGGAAGCAATGACCCTACAGGAGTACGAAGAAGCGATGAAAACTCATTTCTGGGCTCCGCTGTATACCATGTTGTCGGTAATTCCGCATATGAGGGAAAAAGGCGAGGGCCGCATTGTTAATATTTCGTCGGTAGGCGGAAAAGTGAGTTTACCACATCTGGTGCCCTATAGCGCCAGCAAATTCGCGTTGGTGGGCTTGTCGGAAGGTATGCATGCAGAACTCAAAAAAGATGGCATTGTGGTAACCACCGTTTGCCCTGGGCTTACCCGTACCGGAAGTCCCAGAAATGTAATTGTAAAAGGCCAACATGAGAAAGAGTACGCCTGGTTTGATGTGGTAGATTCTTTGCCGACCAATTCTATGAGTGCTGAAAATACAGCGGCTCAAATTCTGCAGGCATGTAAACGGGGAGATGCAGAACTTATTACCACTCTTTCTGGTAAATTTATTTCAGCATTCCATGGGTTGTTTCCAGGTTCGACTGCCGATTTATTTGCCCTCATCAACCGGATCTTGCCTGAAGCAGGTGAAACCGGAAGTACCGGCCGGAAGAAGGGTTTTGAAAGCCAGTCGAGCGCAGCACCTTCCATATTAACTGTATTGAGTGATAAGGCGGCTGAAAAAAACAATGAAATGGGCAGCTAAATATAATTCAGCGTCATCAATCTGTACACTATCTGCAAATACAAGATAGTGTACAGATTGTATAATCTAAAATTTTATTCATTCTTGAAGCTTCAACTCCAACCTATATTATCTATTCTCTATTAGCGGCTTTCTGTTTATTCATTTCAGGCAATATTAAAGTTGAGACAAGGATGTTCTTTATTAAACATATATTTGTACTTTTACCTGTAAAATCTGTACAACTGGTTATAGATAAGTTGTGTATAAGGAACATTCATCTGGTTTAATCTCATTCATCCTATGTCCACCTATTCGTCCAGACGAAATTTTATCAAACAAGTGGGCTTTGCAGTGGCTGCCACTGCCATTCCAGCCGCCACTTTTGCCAGTTTAGTAAAGGAAACACTGCCTTATAAACTGGGATATGCTTCCATTACCTGGGGAGGTAAAGATGCCCAGGCTATTGAAGAAATCGCCTCTTTAGGATTTAAAGGCATCCAGCTTCGTGCTAACACCGTAGAAACTTATGCCAATAAAGCAGGAGAACTGAAAGAGTTACTTGCAAAGCATAAATTACTAGTGCCTGTGTTTTCCAGTGGAAACATTAATGTGAATGTGGCTGAAAAACAAGCACATATAGACAAGCATCTCAAACATGCCAGATTTCTCAAGGAGATTGGTGGCGGACCATTTTTACAAATCACAAATAATGCACGCCCAAAAGACCGTCAGCCCACAACGCAGGAACTCAAAGACCTGGGTATGCTGATGACAGAGATTGGCAAAAGAACCGCAGATCTGGGAATTACAGTAGCCTATCATAACCATATGAACCAGCTGGGCGAAACTCCTGAAGAAGTAGAACAGATTATGGCTGCCAGCGATCCCAAATATGTTAAATTATTACTGGATGTAGCTCATTATTTTCAGGGTGGGGGCGATCCGGCAAAAGCCATCGTTACCTATAAAGACAGGATTGAAGCCTTTCACCTCAAAGACGTAGAATCGCCGGTTCCGGGCAAAGATGATCCTAAATCTTACCGTTTTGTGGAGCTGGGCCAGGGCAAAGTTAATCTTCCAAGTGTTTTTGCAGCCTTAAAACAAGTAAAGTTTAAGAGCTGGGCAATTGTAGAATTAGATGGGGTACCTGATCCTGTACGTACGCCGTTGGAGTGCGCCAGAATCAGCAAAGCTTATCTGGAAGAAAAACTGGGAACCAAAATCTAGCAGGATAGCCAGGCAGGCTTTGCTCCTTAGAAGAATAAAAACATTCCTGAATCTACAGGTACAAAACGACCATTTGTTACGCTAGTATATAGAAATACCGAATATTCACTAAACCCTTTCACCTAAACTATGCACCTCATTAATCCGGCCGGAAAACACCGTCGTATGCTCTGTCTGCTTTCTGTAGCCTTTATTAGTATTGTACTCAACACCTCGTGTGGGCAAAAATCAGATAGCAGCCAGGCAGTAGCCACTGATTTAGATACAGTAGTAACTGCCGAAAATACTACAATGGCACCTGAGTCTGCTCAAAACACAACTGCACAAATGAATATGTTAACAGAGGCAGAGAAAAATGAGGGCTGGAAACTATTATTTGATGGAAAAACGACCGATGGCTGGCGAGGCGCTTATAAACAAAGTTTTCCGGATAGCGGCTGGGTCGTGCAGGACGGCCTACTCAGTGTATTATCTTCGAACGGCGCAGAATCCAGGAATGGTGGCGATATTGTTACCACAGATGAATATGACAACTTCGACCTTTCATTTGAGTTTATGCTGAGTGAAGGGGCCAATAGTGGCGTAAAATATTATGTGGTAGAACATCAGCCCAAACCTGCCGGTTCTGCTTTCGGACTAGAATTCCAGGTGCTCGATGATGCCAAACATCCGGATGCTAAATTGGGGAAAAATGGAAACCGTACTATTGGCTCTTTATATGATCTGCTTCCTGCTGCCACAGACAAACAGGTAAACCCAATCGGAGAGTGGAATCAGGGACGGGTTCTGGTACAGGGAAATCATGTAGAACACTGGCTCAATGGAAAAAAAGTAGTAGAATATGAAAGAGGAAGCAAGGATTTCCGGGATCTGGTAGCCCAAAGCAAATATGCAGCGCCTGATTATAATAAAAACGGCCGGTTTGGCGAAGCACCTAAAGGCCATATCCTCATTCAGGATCATGGTGACAAGGTTTCCTACCGCAATATCAAAATCAAACCTTTATCTAAAACGTAGAAATATTACGAATTACTCATTAGGTTTCTTTACTCACCCTATCGCTCATTCGCTCAATCACTTATAATTATATCCTAAACTCATAAATCATATGGAAAATACAAATAACTCGCGCAGAGAATTTATTAAAAAGGCCACTTTTGGCACCGCCGGATTATCTTTTGCTATGAGTGCCAGCAGTTATGCCAAAATCCTGGGTGCTAACGACCGGGTACGTGTAGGAGTGGTGGGTTTCTCCGATCGGTTCAGAAGTTCTCTGGCGCCTTCTTTTATGGAACATTCAAAAGATATGAATTTTGAATTTGTCGCTGTTTCAGATATCTGGAACCGCCGCCGGGATGAATGCGAAGCCTTTATGAAAGAAAAAGGCTGGGTAAAAAAACTAGCCAAAGCCAGGAACAATGATGAATTGTATGGCATGAAAAATATAGACGCGGTGGTGGTAAGTACAGCTGATTTTCAGCATGCCTTGCATTGTGCCGAAGCTGTGAAAGCCGGTAAAGATGCCTATGTAGAAAAGCCTTTTGCCGAATCGATGGAGGATGCCAGAATAGCTTTAAAAGCGGTGGAAGAATCCGGAAAAATTGTACAGATTGGTTCCCAGCGCAGAAGTGCTCCTAATTATCATGCCGCATCTAAATATATAAAAGATGGGAAGTTTGGAGATATTACCATGGTTGAAATGACCTGGAATGTAAACCAGCCAGGGCGCTGGCGCAGGAAAGAACTTGTAGAACAGATCCGCAAGGAAGATACGGATTGGGACCGTTTTCTGATGAACCGGCCTAAGGTGGAATGGGACCCAAGAAAATACCTCGAATTCAGATTGTTCTATCCATATTCTTCCGGTATTCCTGGCCAGTGGATGTCGCATCAGATCGATACCGTACACTGGTTCTCCGGCTATGATCATCCCAGAAGTGTAGTGGCCAATGGCGGTATTTATATGTGGCGGGATGGCCGTGAAAATGCCGATACGTTAACTGCCGTGTTTGATTACGGCCCACAAGATGATAAAAACAAAGGTTTCCAGGTACTCTATTCTTCCAGAATGCATAATTCTGCTGGAGGTACCAAAGAATATTATTATTCCAATGGGGGCATGTTGAACCTGGATACCAATAAAGTAACTGCTGAAGGAGGGATGAAAGAAAAAGAAGCCACAGACATGGGCTTGCAAGCCAATCTGCTGGCAGACTTTTCAATTGCCGAACCGGTGAAAATGGAAACCGGGGCTAATACTGGTTCCGACCCAATGACCTCTATGCATATGCGCAACTGGATGGAATGTGTACGCAGCCGTCAGGAGCCTAATGCCCCTGCCAAAGCCGGATATAGCCATTCTATTGCTACTATTATGACTACCATGGCTTTACAAACTGGCAAACGGGTAACTTTTGATGATAAAAAACAGGATGTAGTGGTATCCTGATACTAAATTGTTAGTAGTTGTTCGTTACTAGTTATCAGAGGTGGTAGAATGTAAATCAGTAATTTTTACATTCTACCACCTGCGTAATATTAAACTTAAATGAGTGTAAAACCATCGCTGATGACTTATAAAAATCTAATATACAGGCTTTCGTTTACCCGGGGCTTTACATACTTTTCTATTCTATGTATCCTGTTTCTGCCACAATCGCAAATATTTGCCCAGGTGGGAAAAGTTAGAATGGAACCTGTAAAGCTGGTACACGATGAGCAACAGCAACGGGTAGATATTACCATTGGAGGCAAACCATTTACGTCTTATATTTATCCGACGACCATTAAAAAGCCTGTGCTGTACCCTGTGCTTACTTCCAGCGGAACGGCCATCACCCGTGGCTTTCCTCTGGAGCCCAGAGCCGGTGAACGCATTGATCATCCGCATCATGTAGGGTTATGGTTTAATTATGGAGATGTAAATGGCCTGGATTTCTGGAATAATTCGGACTCCATTGCTCCGGAAAAAAAGGATGGTTATGGTACTATTCAACACAAGAAGGTAAACAAAGTTAGCAGCGGAAAAGACAAAGGCGAGCTGGACGTAACCATGGACTGGATCACTCCTGATAGTACGCCCTTATTGAGAGAAGACACTAAATTTGTGTTCAGCGGAGATATCAATACCCGCATCATTGACCGGATTACTACTTTAACCGCCCTTGATAAAGAAGTTTTATTCAGAGACAATAAAGAGGGAATGATTGGTTTACGGGTGGCCCGCCAATTGGAGCAGCCTTCCAATAAGCCCGAGCTTTTTACAGATGCCAGCGGTAAAGTAACCAATGTACCTCGCATGGATAATGAAGGAGTGTCTGGTTTATACCGCAGCAGTGAGGGGACAGAGGGAGATGCCGTCTGGGGAACACGTGGGCAGTGGGTGAACCTGGCAGGCAGTATGGGCAGCGAGCCCATTTCAATCACTATGATGGACCATCCCAAAAATGTAGGCCATCCTACTTACTGGCATGCCAGAGGGTATGGTTTATTTGCTGCTAATAACTTAGGACAGAAAGCGCTGAGCGATGGCAAAGAGGAACTTAATTTTAAGCTGATGCCCAGTAAATCCGTCACTTTCCGGCATAGAGTGCTCATTCGTTCCGGCGAACCCTTAACAAATGAGCAACTAAAAGCTGCTTATCAGAAGTTTGCAGAAAGATAAGGATTACTAAACGTTTATAAATAAAAAACCCGAGCAAACCGCTCTGGTTTTTTTATGATATAGAAACCGTTTTACTGTTGACCAAAGCTGCTGAAAAACATAAAGGTTTCTAAAGTATAAGCAGCTACAGATGAAAAATGATTGCCGCCTTCTATTTTGCGCAAAGTAACCTGTATAGCTCCATTGGCAATCATGGCATCATAGGCTGTTTGTGAGTTGTAAAATGGCACAAAATCATCTGCCGTTCCATGAATCAAGTATACAGGCGCTTCTGGTTTCCAGTCGAAAATATTATTGTCTACAAAGGTTTTTAGCAGATCAGTATCTGAACCAGTAAGCACCGCTTTTTTGAAAGTATCAGTAAATAACTGCTGCGGATATTTGCTTACCTGGGCTTGTACCCCGAATTTTTGTACCTGGCCTGCATAGGGTTGATTTAAGTAATAACTAAAAGGCCTGTTAAGTTCATATACCGTATTGTAGGTTTGCAACACCCACAAATAACTATTGATGTATTCCAGCGGCCTATTGTTTTGCAGAATATCTTTCGCAAAAGCGGTTTTGTTATACGCCCCAGCCCCAGGCGCACTGGCTGTTACTGGTAATTCCTCCGCATAATTTTCTTGCAGGTGTTTGTGCAGGGCCATTGTTGCATAGCCCCCTTCCGAATAGCCAGCCAGGAAAAGCTGCTTATTCCATTGTACACTATTCTGCCTGAAAAACTCTTTGGCGGCCAGCAATAAGTCGGCAGAAGCATTGGCTAAACTGGAAGCATGTTCATAGGGATGAGCTAATTGCCTGGAAACACCATACCCAAGATAATCCGGAGCCGCCAGAATATAGCCAGAAGAGGCCATTACTGTTCCAAAGGTCCATACTTCACTGTTGGAGCCATAATATGAAGGCGCATTTTTATCATCGGTAATAGTGCCATGTTGCAGACTCAGTAAAGGAAAGGCTTGGTTTGCTACCGGCACTAATAAGGCACCTGATGCCTGAACTGGCTGCCCTTTGGTATCAGTGGTAGTATATACGAGCGAATACACCTTAACAGAATACTTGGTGAACAAGCCAATTTCTGCCCGGTTACCAATTCTGCTTTTAATCTGAGCTGGTGTATATTCACCTATAAATTTTGCACTGACAAGCCTGGTAACTTCCACCGCAGGCACTTCAGTTGATGGCTTTGCTGATACGTCTTCCTGCTTGCATCCGCCGGCACTCACTAACCCAACAATTAGTAAAATATTTAGAAGGAACATAGAAAACAGACGGGAACTCTTTATGAGAATTGCTTTAAGTAACATGAATAATACAGAATTAATTTAACAGTGTATATATTAAAATAACCCCTATTAAAGGTAAATAGTTTACTTAAGCAGGCCTTTTGCAGAATTCTTTATTGCTTAATTGAGCATAGATTTGCGGAAATCGCCGGGAGTGAGCTGGTAGTATTTTTTGAATATTTTGCTCAAATGGCTTTCATCCGAAAAGCCAAATTCAAAGGCAATCTGCGAAATACTGCGGTCGCTGTAGCGGAGT
The DNA here is from genome assembly GCF_010119975.1 of Rhodocytophaga rosea. Classification (GTDB taxonomy): domain Bacteria; phylum Bacteroidota; class Bacteroidia; order Cytophagales; family 172606-1; genus Rhodocytophaga; species Rhodocytophaga rosea. Next base: position 1,261,500 of record NZ_CP048222.1, on the reverse strand, counting down.
CTGGTTTCTACGAGTTTGAGTTTATAACGTAAAATGTACTGTTGCAACGATTCGCCGGTCTGCCGTTTGAAAAAAATACTCAGATAATTGGGGGAGTACTGGAAATGGGCAGAAAGATGTTCCATCCGGAGTTTTTCGGGAGAATGAATATGCTGATGTACATACAGTAGAATATCTTCCAATGCCTGAGAACGGATGTGGGAGGGAGGTTGCAGGTTCACGCTTAAACCCTGCTGTGCGATATTTCTGGCGAGTATACTCACAATAGCCCGCATCAGATAATCTACAATAGGTTCGGCAAACTGCTTTTTCCGGTTGTCATATTCATCCAGCAATACGGTGAGCAAATGATCGAGCCGTTTTTTTTCCGCTGCCTCTTTTACAATACTTCCATTCGACTGATAAGGACCATGAAACAGATATTCGATGGTTTGCTGCCAGTGTTTGTCTTTCCATTCCAGGGAGTGATTCTGAAAAAATAAGCCCGTAAAACGCAGATAACAAAACTGAGTAGTAGCTTGGATTTCAAAGGTATGATAATCTTCCGGTCCTAGTAAGAATACATCACCTGACTCGTAGGGAAACCGGTTTTCGTTGAGGCAATGAATTCCGCTTCCATGATGAATAAAAATGATCTCAAAATGATTGTGGTTATGAAGCGGATATGGCCACTCATCAAGTTCAAAGCGGTTAAAATTAAAGGTTTCGTATTGATTAAAGCGCTTCATAGAAAGGCAAAGTACAAAGAAATGATGAATTTTTACAAGAAAAACCTGGTGTTGCCCCTCTACCTTTATCCGGTTATATTCACTTAAGCATTTACTTAGTTTATGAAAAAAGTTTCCCGGAGAAGTTTTCTTGAAAAATCGTCGATGGTACTGGCCAGTGCTGCGGCTATTACTGCCATACCTGCTTCTGCTCAGGCAGCGCAAGCCCCTTCCATGTTTGTACACCATGTGTATTTCTGGCTGAAGAATCCTTCCAGCAAACCAGACCATGCCAAATTATTAAAAGGTTTACAATCGCTTACTTCCATCGAAGCTATTAAAACTTCACACATTGGGGTACCGGCAGATACCAACCGCCCGGTGATTGAAAAATCCTATCAGTTCTCTCTATTACTCATTTTCAATAACCGTCAGGACCAGGATACTTATCAAACCCATCCGACTCACCTCAAATTTGTAGAAGACTGTTCCAATTTGTGGACAAAAGTGATTGTCTACGATTCTGTAAATGCATAATGGAGGCATATTCTTTGCCCAAAATAGCTGCCTTAAATTTGTAAACGACATTTTATACAACACCTATGAAGAAGCTGAAATTATTCGAAACTGAATCAACATCCTCCCGGCGTTCTTTCCTGCGTAATGCCGGTGCAATGGCTTTTGCAGCACCAGCCCTTTCGTGGTTATCGCAACCTGCTTTTGCAGAAAATAGCTTGCAAGGTGGCAAGCCTTTAGGTATTGCTCTTGTTGGACTTGGCTATTACAGCACCCATCAACTGGCACCTGCCTTGCAGAAAACCAAATTCTGTAAGCTTACCGGTGCAGTAACTGGTACGCCGGCCAAAGCGGCTGAATGGGAAAAAAAGTTTAATCTTCCCAAGAAGAATATATACGATTACAAAACTTACGACCGCATTGCCGATAATCCGGACATTGATGTTGTGTATGTGGTATTGCCCAATGCCATGCATGCCGAGTATACCATCCGGGCTCTGGAAGCCGGCAAACATGTGATCTGTGAAAAACCAATGGCTGTTTCAGTAAAAGAATGCCAGCAGATGATTGATGCAGCCAAAAAAGCCAATAAGCAACTGGCCATCGGATACCGGCTGCACTCTACGCCCCAGCATCAGGAAGTGATGCGGTTTGCCCGTGAAAAAACCTTTGGCGCCATTAAAGTGGTAGAAACCAGTGATGGCTTCCGTATTGGAGACCCCAGCCAGTGGCGGCTGAAAAAATCTCTGGCTGGCGGTGGTTCTATGATGGATATTGGGATTTATGCCCTGAATGCTAGTCGTTATGTAACTGGCGAAGAACCTGTATCTGTGTTTGCGCAGGAATTTAAAACCGATCCGGTTAAATTTAAGGAAGTAGACGAAACCATTCTCTGGCAACTCAAATTTCCCAGTGGTGCAGTAGCCACCTCCACCAGTACCTATGCTGCCGGTGTAGAACGTCTGTATGCCACCTGCGAAAATGGCTGGTATGAAATGGGTCCTTGTTATGGCTATGGCCCGATTAAATTCCGGACCAGCAAAGGCGAAGTAAATCTGCCACAATTGACTCACCAGGCTGCTCAGATGGATGATTTTGCCCAGTCAGTGATGAGTAATAAACCATCTATTGTTCCGGGCGAAGAAGGACTGAAAGATCTAAAAGTAATTGAAGCTATTTACAAATCCATTGAAACCGGCAAAGTTGTAACGATATCATAAAAATTACGAAACCTGCCGGGGTTTCAACGCTGGCAGGTTTTCATACCTGACCTATATTCAATATGCATTCAATTTTATATGTTAGTGGATATATACTTTTATAATCACCTGCTTTACTGAACCATGAAAAAGACCATTATACTTACTTTTATTATAACCTGTGCTTCCTTGCCGCTGTATCAATTCTCGTGGAAGCAACCTCTGGCTGCCTGGAAAACCATTACCCCAGCCGCTGAGAACCGCAGCGAAAATGCATTTGCCAGGGTAGGCGACCAGTTCTTTTTATTTGGAGGCCGCAAAAAACAAACGGTAGAAATATACGATGCAAAAGCCGGCACCTGGAAAAAAGGGGCAAATGTACCTATGGAAATGCATCATTTTCAAGCCATCGATTACAAAGGGGAAGTGTATGTCTTAGGCGCCTTTACCGGCGATTATCCGCATGAGACACCCATTCCCGCGATACAGATTTATAACCCGAAAACAGACAAATGGCGCGAAGGTGCCCAGATTCCGGAAGGCCGCAGAAGAGGAGCTGCCGGTGTAGCCGTGTATAAAGATAAAATATACCTGGTGTGTGGCATTACTGATGGACACTGGGACGGACATGTAACCTGGGTAGATGAATATGATCCGAAAACGGATAGCTGGAAAGTATTGCCGGATGCGCCCAGAGGAAGAGACCATTTTCAGGCAGCCATTGTAGGCGATCAGATGCTGGTAGCCGGAGGCAGGCGATCTACAGCCAAAATTAACCAGGTACTCAACCTCACCATTGGAGAAGTAGATGTATATGATTTCAAAAAAGGAACATGGACTACTTTACCAGCTGAAAAAAATATTCCTACCCAGCGGGCAGGTTGTACATCGGTGACTATAGGCAACCAGGTAATCGTGATTGGCGGCGAAAGTCCGCAGAAGCTGGCGCACAACCAGACGGAGGCATTTAATATGAAAACAAATACCTGGGAAACACTTCCTAGTTTGCAAACCGGCCGACATGGAACGCAGGCAGTGGTATATAAGAACAAAGTATATATTGCAGCAGGTTCTGCTAACCAGGGAGGTGGCCCGGAAATAAATTCTATGGAAGTGCTGGAATAGATTTGTAGATAGTAGTCACTGGTTAGTAGGGTAAAGATGAATTTGTTCTATACTTTACTGACCAATGACACCTGGCTTTTTCTGTATCAGATTAGGCAGTGTGATGGTGAAGGTTGTGCCTTGCCCTATTTCACTTTCTATATGAATACTGCCGCCCATTCTTTCAATAGTTTGTTTGACAATGTACAGACCTAATCCTGAACCATCGGCTTTTTCAGTTGCCCGGAAAAACATATCGAAAATCTTAGGCTGATATTGTTTATCTATCCCTAAACCATTGTCTTTAATTTCAATAATGCCTTCTTTTTGGGTGATGCTAATGTTAAAGTGCACAAAGTTTTCCTGCTGAAGCAGGTTCATATACTTGATGGCATTAGAAATAAAGTTTTTCAGAATAATATCAATACGGAATACATCGCTCCAGAATTCTGCTGGTCCCTGAATAAGAATATGTACCTGCAGCCGGTCAGAATGCGGCATATATTTGAGCTGGTCAAAGGAATCGAGAATGATACTTTGGAAGTCGACCCGATTAATCTGAACCTGCGAATTGAGTATTTTGGAATGGCTGAGGATTGAATGAATAAACTGGTCTGATTTAATGACCCGGTTTTCGATCAGATCAATATAATGCCGGATCGTATTCGGGTCTGTTTCTATTTTAATCAGGTTGACCAGGCCCATAATGGAAGTCAGAGGGGCTCTCAGGTCATGGGAAACTTTATAGACATAATTGTCAAGTTCGTGATTGCGCTTTTTTAGTTCTTCCAGGGCACTTCTTAATTTTTCCTCTGCTTCCCGGCGTTCAGTTATATCTTCAACCGTGCCTACATGCCCGATATGTTCCCCTGTGTCGGAAAGTACCGGATTAGTAGTACCCCTTACCCAGCGAATATTGCCGTTTTTATGGACAAAGCGGTATTCACTTACGGTTGATAATCCTGATTGTGCGTTATTTTTCCATTCTTCAACTATTCTTTCTACATCATCCTGGTGTATAAAACCGGCCCATCCATCGCCCAGGCTCTCTTCGAACGTGTAACCGGCAATCTCCTGCAGCCTTGGGTTAGTCCAGGTGCAAAATCCATCGGGAGTGGTAGTTAATATACCCACTGGCGATTGAATGGTGAGTGTACGGAATTTTTCTTCACTTTCCAGGATGGCTTTCTCAGAGGCTTTTCTTTCGTTAATGTTGCGCAAATAAATGGAAAGCCCTTCTTCAAATGGATATATATGTGCTTCAAACCAGAGTTGGAGTGGCGGTGAATATCCTTCAAAATGTACATCTGTATGCTGACTTAAGGCCAGGTGGCACTGCTCAAAAAAATCAGCGCCAAGCGCATCTGAAAATATATTCCACATATTCTTCTGCAGCAATTCCGACCGGTTCATTTTAGTCATAATTTCGGCTTCCTTATTAAAATAGGTAAAGCACCAATTATGGTCTACGGTGAACATGGCATCTGTTACACTTTCGAGAATATTAATACTTCGCTGGGCATAGCGCAACAAATCTGCCTGGGCTTGTTTTCGGCTGGTAATATCTGCAATACGCACCAATTGATATTGTGATTCTACGATGTTGATATATTTTACCTTTATTGCGCCCCAGAATTCATTTCCTTTCAGAGAAATATATTCTATTTCACTGCTCCATTCGCCCTCGCGGAGGATTGTTTCAACCTTATCCTGCATATGCTGTTCGGTAAAAGGATGTTTGTGAAAGCTAGGGCCAAATTTGCCTTTTAATTCCTCTTCCGAATCTGCTTCGAAAAATTCTATGGCTTTGTTATTACATTTGATAATTTTCCCGCTTTCCGATTCTACCAGAAATAATGCATCCGTAGATTCATTAAAAATAATTTCCAGCATCGTCTCCCGCTCCAGTAGCTGCTGTTCAGCTTGTTTTCGCTCGGTAATGTCATGTATAATGGCAAATAAGCCCATGTTTTTTCCAAAAAGATCGGTCATCTGCTGAACAACCATTTCTGCAAACAATTTTTTGCCATTATATAGTGTCTGGCGCACTTCAAACTTGCAATAGCCTTTCTGGGCAAGCGAAGTAGCCATATGCTGCTCATCCTCCGGGTGCAGCCATTCAAAAGTATAGGCCGTAGAAAGAGGTTTTTCCAATACATCAGCTGCAGATAAGCCATATTGCCGTTCGGCGCTTTCGCTCCAGTAATTGATATTATATTGCTGGTCTACGCCTACAATGGCATCGTTTACCCTGGATAAGATCAAACTATTAAATTGTAGTCTTTCTTCTGCCTGTTTGCGTTCTGTAATATCTCTAGCAAAAGCAAAATTGTATTCCTTGCCATTATACTGAAAATAATTTACACTTACTTCCGTGGGCCGGATGGTGCCATCTTTGGTCCGGTGAGCCGACTCAAAGATCATATTTTTTTTCTCCCGCAGTTCCTGCCAGTGTTCAGGCCACACTTCTTCGGAATAATTTGGGTCAGTATCGGCTACTTTCATGCGGAGCATTTCCTCTTCCGTATAGCCCAGCAACAAACAAGCGGTTTTGTTCACTCGCAAAATACTTGCATCCGGGCCAATCCAAAACACAGAGTCAGAGGCATGATCGATGGAGAACTGGGCAAGCCTGGCGGCTTCTTCCGAAAGTTTTAGCTGGGTAATATCCCTTCCAAAACCATATACCAGATTTTCGGAAGGGAAGGGAACATAATTCCAGGAGACCCACCGGTAGTTTCCATCTTTACAGAGGTACCTCGTTTCAAAATCGATGGTAACATCTGCTTCCTGCTTATGCTGGCTCAGAATAGCCAGGGTTTTGTTTACATCCTCCGGGTGAATAAAATCGTAGATGAAGTTTCCTTCCGTTTCCTTCACTGGAAAGCCCAGAATGTATTCCCAGGCAAAATTGGCCCGGATGATTTTGCCCTCATAATCGATTATTGTGAGAATATCGATGGAATAGTTAAAGAAATTATCTCTTTCTTTTTCAACCTGCTTGCGCTGGCTTATATCCCTGGAGGCCGTATGGAGGCCATATATTTCATTGTTTTCGTTGCGGAGTGCTTCTGTAACAGTTTCGAGCCATACATAATGACCCTTTTTGTGACGGAAACGGTATTCTACAATAGTATCTGCTAATCCCTGCCTGGTTTTATTATGGGAGGTAACCCTGATTTTCTCAATGTCCTCCGGATGAAAATAATCATAAGGATTTTTACCCAGCAATTCTTCCGGTTCGTAACCCACCAGGTTTTTAGAAGAAGGCGTAACATAGGTATAAATGCCCTCTAAGTCATGCAGACAGATCATATCGCGCATGCTTTCAGAAATCAGGCGGTATTGCGCCTCACTGGTAGCTATTTTTTCATTTAACTCAAGCGTATGTTCCAGGGATTGCCGCAGTTCTTCTTCGATGGCATTCATTTCTTCATTCCTATTCGATTGTTCTTCAGGCCCGGATGGCAGATTGGTCAGGTACGCCTGTTGAGAGGACTCAGGTGTTGGAGCACCTATCTGCTTTTGCAGCAGTTGGGTTTGTGTCTTTTGTATAAGTAACTCTTGCTGAAGAAGTTGATTTTCCTGATGTAGACGCTTGATTTCGGCAGTTAATAATTCCAGCGTTAGCTGTTTTTGCGGCATAAAAAGTGGATAGAAGCTATCAGATTAAATTCCTCTGGTTGTTAGATAGTCTGGTATGTTAGTTTTCAAATGTAATAAAAAACTATCAGGTAAAAAATATAAGCATTTACGGCAAAGCCCCGTGATGGTAAAGAAAGTAATTATGTCGCTTTTATAGGCGATAGGTTGTTAATAATATTTTTGCTCTTATTAATTAATGTCATGGTAACCAATCCATTAACACTGATGTTCAAACCATAGAAGATTCCTTGTTTTGAATGGAAGTAATTGTTAACAAGCCTTCAAATGAGTTTAGTGATAAATGTTACTTGCATAGAGAAATTATACAGTAAAATAATCCATAAAGAGTGTACAAATTATGATAAGTCAATCAACTGCCAGGAAATTGTAAGCTATTGTTTCATAATTGTATTACGTAAATGAGTTTTTATTTTTTATTGCAACTAATTTCTAATAGTAGGATTCATAGGAACCGCAGAAATAGCTACTGATTACGCTGATTATGAGATAGGTATTTTTGAGGATTGATATTTCTGGATCTGATTTTACTTCTTCTTTTATATTACAGTAGTTGTTCTACAATATATAACTGTAACCCTTCTCCAGCGATAAATACTGTAAATCCTACATTGAAACAAGCCTGCGTTTTCTGCTCAATAAGGCCAGTACCATTTATTTTTTTCTATTTCACTTCCATTAGTAATATTACTAAATAAGTTTAATGAAAAAAATTATGCGAAAATTTACAAAATTTAGTTTAATGGTTGCCCTTTTTGTTTTTTCAGCGGCCTCATCTATGTTCGCTCAATCTTTTGAAAAGGGAAATGTAATTATTACGGCCGGGTATGGTTTTGGTAATCTGAGCAAAGCTTTGTTTAAAACCTATTCCAATAATACCGGGTATAAATCTTCAAGTATAGGTCCTGCCTTCGGAAAAGTTGAATTTGCGGTTTCAGATAAAGTAGGAATTGGGCTTAATTTCGCCCATATCGGGGTAGATGCCAATTATAAAATGGATGATAATTATGAGGGAAATATTAACTTTAAAAACACAAGTGTATTAGGCCGTATCAACCTTCACTTTGCCAACAGCGAAAAATTCGATGCATATTGGGGCGCAGGTTTAGGCTACCGATTTGGCGGGTGGAAACATACCGATAATGATCCTAACACAGTGAGCGATGGTGAAATTCCTACTATGATTCCTTTCGGATTTGAGACAACAGTAGGGGTTAGGTATTTCTTTATCAAGAATTTAGGTGTATATGCTGAGCTTGGTATTGCTAAAGCGCCTATTCAGTTTGGCTTAAGTGCTAAATTCTAATCATAGATAGCAGAGTAAAATAAAAAGGGGCTGATTTATATCAGCCCCTTTTTATTTGGTTGGAATAAGTGCATATAGGTAAGCAAAAATTAATTGCCAGGAGCATAGCGGATGGGTTGTTTGTTTTCAAAATCATATAATGTAAAGAGCCGGAGTGTATAGTAGCCGAGCCAGAACGATCGCAGGGCAGCTACATAATCCTGTTTAGCGCGGTCTTTTTCCTGCAAGGCAATATTGAGGTCGGTAATGCCAATTTTGCCAATCACATAGCGGTTTTTGGTAATATCATAGCGTTTCTGGGCAATCTCATCCGATTTAATGCCAATGGCCAGCTGGTCTCTTACCAGGTTAAACTGATTGGCTTGCAGGGAAACCTGCTGTTCGAAATTAAGTTTTTCCTGCGATATTACTGTTTCAGTTAGGTCTTTATTAGCAGTAGCCGTTTGTACCAGTGCTTTGTTTTTTCCCCAGGTCATAATTGGAATATTGAATCCTACCCTGACTCTTTGCTGGTCTTGTGGGTTTACGTATAAATCCGGGACAGCAGTAGCACTTTTTACCAGGCCAAATTCTGCAAATATGTCCACATTTAAGCCTGTATTTCCCCTGGCTCTGGCCACTTCTTGCTGGGCTTCCAGCAAACGGCGCTGAAAACTGATTGTATTTTGTCGGTTTTTGCGGGCTTCATCTAAAGCAAGTGTGGCATCTACGTCAAACTGGGGGTAGTTGTTGGTTCTACTAATGTAATCGTTTCAGTTTCTGACATGCCTAAATAAGTTTTCAGACGAAGTGCTGAGGTTTCCTTATCAAGGCTCGATTTGGTAACGGCCTGACCTGCATTCATTAAGCTGAGTTCGAGTTGCAAAAGGTCATTTTCGGCTATTTTACCCAGTTCATAGCGGCCCTGGGCTATTTTAAATAGTGTATCTGTATTCGACTGGTTTTTTCGGGCAATATCGTAACTGATCTGGGCAAGTAGTAAATCAAAAAACAGATTTGTGGCCGTTACCGAAATGAATTCCATGTCTTCATTGAACTTGCGGAGCGATTCCTCATAAAGCAGGGGAGAGATGCGGGTTTCCCACTTATAAGGATTAAACCTGAAAATAGGCTGATTAAACCCGAAAATGGCTGGACTTGCCTGGTAGGTAGTAGAAGAAGGAGAGATCAGGTCTATGCGGCTGAGGTCCGATGACAAATAGATCGTTCCACCAGTCGGACCAATATTCTGCTCCAGAAATAACCCCAGGCTGGATACGGCCAAACTCCGGCGCCGGAATGCTTCACTTCCATCTGGCTGTATAACCGGGCTGATGGTCCGGTTTAATTCTGGCAGGGTTCCTCTCAGCACAAGTTGAGGTAAAAAGTTGGCTCGAAAGCTACGGTAGCGCCAGTAACTGGAATTGAGAGAAGTGGTAGCTTGTTTGTAAGCAGGCGACTGCTTCTGGGCCATGTCAATCACTTGTGGCAGGGTAAGTGTTCGCTGACCAAAAGCAAGGCAAGAATAAATAACAAGGAAGAATACGAATGAAAATCGTTTGAGGTGGAACATCTGGCGTGGTTGAAGTTAATAATTCAAAACAGAAATGGTCGTATACTAGTAAATCTGATAGGAATAAAAGAAGTTTTAATATAAAATTTATTATTCAGATCCGCCGCATACTTATGACTTTTTAACATTTCAACCCTTACACATAACGTATCAATATCTCAAAATAATACTTCTGCAAAGTATAAAAAATATCCTATGTCAAGCACACTTTGATGTGACATAAGAGAAATAAAAAATGCTGCTTGAAATTATATTGATTAAGAATAATTATAACGTATCAGCAAAGAATCAACGTGATACCATTTAAATACTTACAATCCATCCGAATACATACTACTCATAATATCATACTAATATACCTTCACAGTCCGGGCAACCCGAAAGCCAATATTATGGCTGGTGTATTCTGGGACCAGCCGGTAGCGGTACGACGAACGGTTGAGTTGTGGATCTGCATCCATTGCTCCACCTTTCAGAACTTTTAGATTGCCTGTTTCCGGTCCTTTGGGAGATGAAACCGGAGATTGCGAGAAATAATCTTCCCCGTAAAAATCATAACACCATTCCCAGACGTTGCCATATACATCATACAGTCCGGAAGCATTCGGTTTTTTCAGTCCTGTAGCTTTGGTCTCATTTTTCGAATTACTGGCATGCCAGGCATACTCACTTACTTGAGCGGCAGGTATTTCTTTCGAGGTTTTGCCACTGGCTAATTCCCATTCGGCTTCGGTAGGCAATCGGTATCCATCAGCTTCAAAATTGCACTGGTAGCCTAAAAAAGCATCCATCGTATAACAAGGTTTCAGCCCTTCCATTTCTGAGAGTTTATTGCAAAACCTGATTGCATCAAACCAGGAAACTCTTTCTACTGGCTTGCTGGCACTTTTATTTTTACTAGGATTATAGCCCATCACTTTTTCGAATTGTGCCTGTGTTACTTCAATTGTGCCAATTTCAAATGCTCCGGTGGATACTACATGTAGCGGATATTCATTGGCTTCTCCTTTCACAGGCATAGGTTTTCCCATTGAAAATGTATCAGCCTGGATACGTACCATTTTAATGAGTGGTGGTTGCGGAGCAGAATATCGGAAAGTGGCCACGAACAGGATTGTAATGCAAAAAAGTAGTTTCATAAACGCACTTATCTAAATTCCAGAGTACATGAGGTCCTCTACAAAATTTTTAACGGCCATCCATCTTATTCTTTAGCTCAGTGATGTGGTTTTCCAGCGTAGCGATTTCCAGAGGTATATCATAATTATGCTTTTTGCCAAATTTGCGAATGTACCCAATACCAGCTTTAGCCGCCTCAATCGCTTCCGGATACTTGCCCAGCTTATCTAAAATCTGCATTTTACGGTAGTAACTGGATACTTCTCCATTATTCCGGATGGCCAGTTCGGCAAATTGTAAAGCTTGCTGCAAACCTTTATTATTCATGATATAATAATCGGCAGCCCCTTCATATACATTGCCATTATCCGATTTGCCCTCGATCAATTGCTGATGAATAGAAGCCATAATCCTTTCGTCGGTACCAGTGAAGACTGGAAAATGAATCTGGGTGTTTTCCCAGGATAGATAGAACTGGGCATTGTTATTTACAATATCTATATCAATGGTGAAGGTTTCATAAAAACGTCCGGGTTTCTGTGGTACCAATGTAAAACGGACTACGTCTTTTTTTTCATCATAATCGTAGGCACCATACAAAGTAGTATCTGTATTGAAAATAACGGTCCACTCGGTGGCATTGGGAACAGTAAATAGGGAATAGGATCCGGCTTTAACAGGCGTGTTATGAATCGTTACATCCTCACTAAAACTGATTCTGGTACATTTGCCGGCACCAGTGCGCCAGATTTTCCCGAAAGGCACCAGCCCATCCATAATTTTACGCTCACGGACAGCCGGCCGTTCGTATTCTACGGTAATATCCATAAATCCTACTTTTTGCTTGAGGTAAGCCGGCGGACTCAGATTTGGAAAATCAATTTGTGCCTGCACAATTGAACTGGCTAATTGCAGTACAAGCAGAAAACAAATAGTATAAATTTTCATATGCTCTATTTTGCAGAAAGAGTGTTGATCGCTTCCTGTGCAGTTTTGTCTTCCGGATAAAGTTTGACGGATTGCTGATAAGCTTTTATGGCTTTTATTGAATTTCCTGCTGCTACATAGGCATTTCCCAGCAAGTTATACGTTTCAAAATACCAGGGGAAATCGGCTATGCTTAATTGAAATGCCTCAATTGCATCTTTAGGGTGGTTTAGCAATAACAGATGCTGCCCTAACTTGTTGAGCGAGGGAGATTCCAGATCATATTTTAAACGGCTCTCATGACTAGCGTAATGGCGGCGATACTCTTTAACTGCCGCTTTCATTCCTTTACTCAAAATAATTGGGAGCAATAGTTCCTGGGCAGAAATCAAAGGCGTATTTAGATTTTTGTCCTGGTCAAGTGCTTTTTGTAAATAATGAGTGGAGATAGCATATATAGCTGGTTTGCCTGTTTTTCTACTGACAGAACTGCCTCCCAGAATACCAATCAGGTAGCCGTTTTCATCCACAATAGGCGAACCGCTGGCGCCCCCCACTTTGAAGGTTGAATCTATATCAATAATAATTCTGGTTCCCATGGCTTCAATCACTCTGGTTTCAATCGTTATAGATGATTTTTCTTCATACGGGCTGGCAAAAATGTATATTTTTTCTCCCGGGTTTACTTTAGAGTACCTGGGTTTGAGAGGCTGAATAGCAGGAGAGTGGTAGCTGGTCGAAAAAACGAGCCAGTCTCTTTGTGTAATGGTGGATGCTGGTCCCTGCAATACTTCACTGGTATCTGCATTCAGTAAGCGGTCAATTACTACCGAGTCAGCCAGATTGTTCTTAGGATGCATCAGCCATTTCTGAAGTGAATTGCCCATGTCTACCCGGTTCATAGCTTTAGTTTTGGCTATCCACAACACATGTTTAGCGGTTACCGCCAGGGTATCTGTTCCAGTGTCGATCAAAAATCCGGTAGCAGCATATTCAAAAGAGGAATGTACATAGCGTTCTCCATTCTGATACCATACTTCATTAATAAGTGCAATGGGTTTCCATTTTTCTTTGGGTTGCATGATCCAGGCTTCTTTTTGCTGTGAAAAGGCAGTAAACCCATTGAATAGTATCAAACAGAGAATGCACCCCGACACAAGTTTGGTCATAATTCAGATTATCATTTTAACAAACATAACTGATCCGGATATGCCCCTTAGTTAATGTGCTGTAAAAGAATGTTAATGAAATGTAAAACTCCATTTTCTTAGCCTGGAAATACTTACCTTAGTTGTATCGAATCCGGAAAAGATTTGCCCTATGCTTATGAAAAGGAAATCCTTACAACTCATGGTAGCGCTGGCTGCCTTTTCCCTGGCCGGTTTACTGGTAATTCAGGGAATATGGTTTAAAAGGGCGTTTGACGTAGAAGAAAAGCAATTTGCCGAGAAAGCCAATATTGCGCTCCGGACGGTTTCGCATCAGATTCTCTTGCAGGAAAAAGATGCTTCTACAGCTATTGCACCAGTTATACAACAAGCGTCCAACCGTTTTTATGTACCACTGAACAGGCCGGTACAATACCGTTTGCTCGATTCTCTGGTGAGGACACAACTAGCCATTCAGCACCTGAATACAGAATACCAACTGGCGGTATATGAGGCAAAAAATAATCTCTTAGTTCTGGGGAATTATACCGCCGGCAACACAGTAAAAGCAGATACGGCCTGTATCGACCGGGCTCAGGCACCCGAACCCATTAATTTTAGTGTCACTTTTCCGGCCAAAACCACCTATCTGGCGAGTAGTATGGGAATCTGGTTTTTTACGGCCTTTACTTTTCTGGTGGTGCTGGTGGTATTTTCATTTATGGCGATCCGGATGCTGAAAGAAAAGCGGCTTTCGGAAATGAAAACAGATTTTATGAACCACATGACCCATGAGCTGAAAACGCCGGTTACTAATCTGTCGATTGCCAGCGAAGTGCTTCAAAAACAGCATGGCAAATTAGATCCACAGAAAATAAGCAGGTATGCCTCCATTATTTTTCAGGAAACCCAGCGGCTGCAACTACAAGTAGACCGGGTATTGCAAATAGCAGCTCTTGAAAGTGGACAGATTAAGCTTAACAGGCAGGAAATAGACATTAACCAACTGCTAGGCAGCATCACCGAAACTGCCAGCGAAAAAATAAAAAAGCGCAATGGGCATATACAGATGCACCTGGAAGCACGAAACGCTGTTATCCAGGCAGATGCGCTGCATGTGAGCAATATGTTGTATAATTTACTCGATAATGCGGATAAATATTCCCTGCAAGAGCCAGAGATAACGGTAAGTACCTATAACAAAGAAAATGGCCTCATTATCGCCATCACAGATAAAGGAATAGGCATGAGCAAGCAAACACAGCACCTGATTTTTGATAAATTTTACAGGGCAACGCAGGGAGATATACAGCAGGTAGGTGGATTTGGCCTGGGATTGAGTTATGTAGCCCAGATTGTAAAAGCCCACCAGGGAACCATTCAGGTGAAAAGTGTACCCAATGCAGGGAGTACGTTTGAAGTATTTTTCCAGTGTGCCTAACGATGATTCATAAGACACATTCTGAAAAACTCCGCATATTGCTGGTAGAAGATGATCCCAGCATGGGATACCTGTTGCAGGATAACCTGGAAATGGCCGGCTACGAGGTAGATTTATATGCCGATGGCCAGCTTGCGCTAAATGCGTACCTCACTACGCAGTATCATATGGGGGTATTTGACGTGATGCTCCCGCAGAAAGACGGCTTCAGTCTGGCTATAGAGATACGCAGGCTCGATCAAAAATTACCCATCATTTTCCTTACCGCCAGGTCTATGAAAGAAGACCGTATCAGGGGTTTCAAAATTGGAGCCGATGATTATATTACAAAACCGTTCAGCATTGAAGAATTTATTCTCCGCCTGGAAGCCATTTTTAAACGTGTCTATGACAAACCTTCTCAAGCCGATAAACAAGCTTTGTTGCAATTCGGGAATTGCCTGCTTGATAGTACTAACCAGACCTTACAAGTAAGAGATCAGCTTATTCAACTCACACAAAAAGAAGCCAGGTTACTTCAGATATTCGCCGTACGGCCCAATCAGTTGATCGCCAGAGACATTATTCAGAAGGCTATCTGGGAAGATGACGGATATTTTGTCGGCAGAAGTATGGATGTGTTTATTTCCAGGCTCAGAAAGATGTTAAAAGCAGATGTGCATTTGAAAATTGTAAATGTGCATGGAACGGGCTATAAACTGGAAGTGTCGAATTGATAAAAAGTATACACTTGAAAAACAACTATAACTGAAAAGCGATAATTATCCTAGCTGCAACTGCCGATTCATATTTTGTACATAGCCTTAAGTACAATGCATATTTTATTGAAAGTTAATTAAACAGGTAGTGTAATAGTAAAAGTAATAGATTTCCGATTTAAAAACAGAGAAGCATTTCTTACATATGTGCTTTCCATGCCTATTCTCTTCCTTTCCCAGAATACCCATTTTCATACTTTTAATGTGATATAGAGTAGCGTATCTGCTATTCTTTAGCACATTATCTGATTTTTTAGCCTTTTTATGAACATCATTCATCGAATTAAAGATAATATAGTCGTCTTTTCCGCTTTTTTAATTATTCTGCTGGTTACCGGCAATGCTGGCTTAATATTTTATAACCAACGCATTGCTGAAAGAATGGCTGCTATTAAATCTCAGACTGATCAGGCTAAAAAGCTGAATAGTCTTATCTGGGATGATATCATCCGGAATTTTGATATAGGACTGCGCGGTTTTGCGCTCACCAAAGATGAAGCCTTACTAAGTCCGTATAAAGAAGCTATTGTAAAATATCCCGGGTACTTTAAAAGTCTGGATTCATTGTTAACTGTGCAGAATTATCCCCACAAAAATGAAGTAGCTTCTATCGGGACTGCCTATGACGAATATGTAAAAGTAAGTGACCAGATGGTAGAACTAGCCAGGCAAGACAGTATGAGTCTGTTTACTCTGGAATTGAAAAAAGACAGAGGCAAAGACATATGGATGCTTTATGACAAGTCTACCCGGAAACTGGCTGCTTTTGAAGATCAGCTTTACATGATTGCTGTTACAGACTACCAGGACTCAAATATCCGGACCGCCTACCTGCAGGTGCTGTTGATACTTATTGTTCTTCCTACGCTGTTGTTTATGATCGTACGTATCCGCAGAGATGCCAGGGAACGCAGGCAGTTATTTAAAGAACTGGAAGAAAATAACCATGCTTACCTGTTTAATCCAGGCCATTTATCACAGGTTTTCACAGAAAGAGAAGTGATAAACAATTCCATCATCAACTTTAAAAAAGCAGCCGGTTTTATTAATCACATGTCTAAGGGCAACTATCAGGTGGAATGGGAGGGATTAACTGAAGCTAATGGTTCCTTGAACCAGACAAATCTGGCTGGGGAACTGGTGCAGATGCGTGAAAAAATGATACACTTAAAGCAGGAGGATGAGAAGCGGTTATGGAGCACCGAAGGAGTAGCTCGTTTTTCCGAGATTGTACGTTCTCACCAGCACCATTTGCAGGAACTCTGCGAACAGATCGTAATATTTGCTGTTAAGTATTTAAAAGCGCAGCAAGCGGGATTATTTCTGCTGCGGGAAGATGACGAGCAGGCATATCTGGAACTCATGGCATGTTATGCGTTTAACCGGAAAAAATATGTAACAAAACGAGTATTGCCGGGTGAAGGTCTGGTTGGCCAGGCGTACCGGGAAGGCGATACCATTCTGCTTACAGAAGTGCCTCAGGATTATACGGCAATTACTTCCGGATTAGGCGATGCTACCCCTACCTGTATATTGCTGGTGCCTATGCAGTACAATGGCCAGGTACAGGCTGTTATTGAGTTAGCATCCTTTGAAAAATTTGAGCCTTATCAAGTGGAGTGGCTGGAAAAGGTAGGAGAAATTACAGCTTCCACGTTAGTATCTGTAAAGAATAGTGAACGCAATCATCACCTGTTGGAACAGTTTAAACAACAAACAGAACAGATGCGGGCACAGGAAGAGGAATTGCGGCAAAATATGGAAGAGATAGAGGCTACCCAGGAAGAAATGCACCGCAAGGAAAAAGAGCTTGAAAAAAGGCAGTCAGAGCTTTCGCAGGGCTAGCTTTTTGTCCGGCTGGAGATGCTTTGTGAGTTAGTTATTCATCCCACCATTCTTTATCATTCTGCAAACAGCTACGTAAATTTAAGGTAGCTGTTTGCAGAAATTATTTATTTTAATGCCTGGGCTAAGCGCATATCATCGTAATTCCAGGATTGCCATTCTGTTTCACGATGTCTGTTTAAAAATAGTGCCTTTTTTCTGCTAATCTCGACCTGCTGGTCTCTTGTTAATTTTTCCGGAGAACCCTGCAAGAATACCATCAACTGATCAGTATTGGAATCCGGTAATGTTATCAGATAATTGATGTCCACATCTTGTAGCTTATTTACATGCGAAAGGTTATGATCTGTAATGATCCGGTTCCAGTTAACGAATGTAGCCACAACAAACACCGCATAAAATGCCCAGCTGGTTTTCCGGAAGATAAACCAGTTATTTTTACAGACGTAGATTTTAATATACGTAATACATAAGCCTATTACGGTGAGCAATAAATATATAAAAACCCCGATGCGTTTATGTGTAAGACCATATTGTGATACATACAGGCTGGTTTTGATGGCAGCTGCTACCACCAGAAAGAAATTCTGAATAATCCATCCATATGCCAGAACTTTAAGAGGCCGGTTGTTCTGATAAAAATTTAGATTTCCTCTGAAAAAGTATAGAATAACTGAAATGGCCAGTATAATAGAAAAGATCAATGAATATATCCCCTGATGTACATATTCCGAATAGATCACACCTTCCGGTAAAGTCCTGGCAATGAGCAAATAGTAAGCATCCGTCAGATTTACAAATAATACAAGCCCATTTAATAAAGCAAACGAAAGCCAGCTTAACTGGTATTCCGTTTTTAAGGCTGGAAGTTTAAATATCCGCCTCATCCGGCTTCTTTTCCGGCTCAATCCATCTGGTGTGGACAAATCCTGATTGACTATCTCTTCTATGGCGATTGGGTAAAAGAAACTAAACAAAAGAACGAATCCCAGAAAAGTGAATAGAATCCAGGCCCCGGATGGCCATCCATCCAGCATTCTATCGGTAATAGCGGCAAACGCCGGGTTAGCAATTCGGTAGATAAAGAAAAATACAACCGTAAGGGCAGGAGGAACCATCAGTTTCAGAGAAAAAGCCGAACTAACCCAGGAACGGGAAGTTTCAACTCTTCCAGGCTTTATAGACTCAATGACTGAAAATATCAACGAACCAATCAGAGAATATACTGCATTAAAAGCTGATACTAATAAAGACGAGTTTGGATACAAACGTATTCCTGCCAGTACAACCAGAGAGAAAATATGGGCTATAAAGGCTATACTGCTATTATGCCAGACCAGATTGATGGAAGTAATAAGTGAACAAATAGCTACCCAAAGCCAGGTTTTTTCCTGCCGCAGCGCCGGCTGAATCACTAACTGACAACCTATCAGCAGAAGGTTAAAAATAAGCACATTAAGGGCTGCATATTGCTGATAAAATAAATAACTGTATGCAAGCACTGCTACTAGTAGAAGAATGTTATCTTTTTTCATTTGAGAAAGTTGTTATAAAAAAGTACTCTGAATTAAGAAATGTAAATATGCACTTAGAACTTTTTGTTGGGCAATTGTATATCTATACTATTTAAAAGTACTTTGTAATTCAAAGTTAAAAGATAATTTTTCATTTACTTTAAATCATTACAAATTTATTTTCATGAGATTGGCACTTATTGCTGAATATATTTTTGTGGTTTCAGGTTGATAACTAATATACATGGCTTGGATAAACAATGGATCAACTTTATCAAGTTTGATAGGAATAGCATCGTACACCTGCCAGATGGAAGATAATATAAAGGCTTGTCTGTTTTTAATTTTCCACCTATAATCATCGCAAGGTGATCCAGATATTGCTTGGTTGAGCTGGCTATTTGTGCATATACTTATAGCTAATAGAAAACAAAACTTAACAATTTTCCATGAGCATCAGTAAGATTGATTGATTAACAGGATTGGATGCTGCATTTACCTGACAATGTCCGCTGTTATTCCGGTTATGGATGAGGTAATCTGAAAATAATAAAGCCCAGAAAGTAGCTCTGAGCTTTGTATAAAAGTATATTCGGTGACTGATAACCGGAGTTCAGGTATCAAGTAGTATAGCTGAAATTTAAGGATGCGGAATAGCCAGCGATGTAAGCTTGCCTACTCTCTGCATAACTGCAAAAAGCTGCTTGCTTACTTCTTCTACATCCACAACCATATTCTGATTCATTGCTTCTACCATTGAAGCTGGAGTATTATCAGAAGCAGCCTTACAGATCATATAGGTATAATCTATACCTGATTTTTTAGAGATGACCTGGTAGGTAGGTTTTATATAGCCGGGAGCAAATAATTCAATCAAGGCAGTTCCTTCCTTGCAGAAAGCCAGGTTAGCTAAGCCTGCCCCATGAGCAGCCACAATTACTTTGGCATTCGAAAATAATTTCACTTGCTCTGCAAACGGCAACTGGCTTAACAGATACGATTTAAAGCCCTTCTTTTCAAGCATAGCCATCAGTTGCCCTTCATTGGTAATCTGACGTATACTGGAATCTCCTCTGCGGATATATACCAATGGAGGATAATCTGCCTCCTGGGTTGCCAAATCTGTTACAAAGTATTTATGGTGAGCTTTGCATACCCAGTTTGGCGTAATTCCTTTGTGACGCACAGGTGAAGTAATGAGTAAAGTATCAGCCTGCAGGTGTATATACTCGCTGCACTCAATAATTTTGTTAAGATCTATACCCAGGATTCGTAAAGACTCTTTATGGTATTTGTGTTTTAAAACAGGCATTAAAAACCAGTCTACTGTATTAAGAAGTCCACTTTCCTTTAAGATATATAACCTGGGTAAGGCATCATACAACCAGTGAAAAATATTACTACTGGCTACGTCGCCGGAAAGCATGGAGAATACAGTACCCTTGTACCGTTTGGGAGTAAGAAAGAGTTTTTGCCGTAAAATATCATGCTCATAAATAGGAGCAGCCACATTAGAGCGCACATATTGATAAGATATTTCCCCAATGAGTTTATTATTTTTCGAAATAACTGATATATCTACGCCCAGCATATTTTGCTGCAATCTTCCCTGAGGAATTTTTACAATAAAAGCAGCCGGAATAGAGGCCACCAGCTCAGGTTCCAACCCTGTTGTACACAATTTATAATAAGGATCGTTGAATTCTATGTCAGGAGTTGATCTGGGAAATGCTTCTGTATAGGTAGCCTCTTCTGAAGCAAGCAGGCTATTCTCATCATTTACCGACCAGTAAAATCCATTAGGGCGGTAATAGGTTTGATAGGGAATAATTTTAGTACTTACGTCGAATATTTTTTTGTAAATTTTTTTTAAATAAATCTTTGTATTCATAAGAAATATTTGATCAATAAAGAGCGTGTCTGATAAATTCAGTTATCAGCTGAAAAGTAATTAGAACATTCAGGTAAGTTTAAGGCTGGTTGGGATGTATATCGCAGGCAAATAACTTATGTTTTCACAAAAATCATTCCCAAGAAAGGGATAATCATAAGATCATACAAATAAATTAGGGGCATTATCATACTCCGAATATTGTCTGTTACAGCTACAAATTAGAACCTGAATGGCCTTTTTATAGATGGGAAGCATGATATACGTTATTGAATTCTGCTGTTGATGTATCAGAGCTTAATAGCCCGTTTTATCAGTCATTTAGACTTAATTTCTACCAATCATTCCCCTATAGATTGAACATAATTTTACAAATACAGCGGAGTGTATCTGTTGTGATCAACACGCTTTGAAAATAAATCTGCTTGTATTCTGTGGCTGGTGTTTATTGTTTCTGCCCTATTACTTACAAGCCTGCCTAGTGAAACTAAGATTATAGTACTTGTTTGAAGCACTTCAGGACAAAAATTAGCAGTTCACTTAGAAAGAAAATATCCGGATCAACAGACTTCTGATGAATGGGTTTTTAGATGATTGAGATACCGGGTTAAGTAAATATAGTCTGTATATGTATGCTGATGATATACGGATTACCCTAAGTTATTGCAGAATATATTTATTAATTCCTCTGAAAAAACAGCCTTCACAGCTACTTCTTAGGAATTTTTGCCTTATACGAATGAAAATAAAATTTGGTTGTAAATTGCCTCCTATATTATTCACATAATTTCTCGGTTATTTCACATTTGATTTTATGCATTTCGAGTAGTATTTCCACTTATTAGCAACTATCTGTGTAACTTCCAGACATTCTAATTCTATAGTTTACCTGAACTTTTGTTTATGAGAAAAATTTACTACTTGTATCGCCTGCCTACTTTTTTAAAACATTCAGTTAAAAAACAGATCCATCAATTTCTTTTCCTTACTGGCAGCATCGCAGCAATTTTTTTATCCGCTACGACAGTTACATCTGCCCAGACTCCTACGGATGGACTTATGATGTCGAAAGGTCAAGTATGCGTAATGGCTGTGTACACCCATGACCGCTGGCAAGAATATTGGGAAGGTGGGTTAAAACGTGAAAACTTTAACCTTGGCAAGGTTACTACCCAGAGTGGGTCAGTAATGGCGGCAGCTGGTCTTACCAAACATGTGAATATAATGGCTTCGCTGCCTTACGTTTCTGTGCAGACGGGCGCAGGTACGTTCAATGGCCGGCGAGGTTTTCAAGATGCTTCAGTAGCCGTAAAAGTAAGACCATTTGAGAAAGATGCCTTGGCAGGCAAACTTTCCGCCATGACTGTACTCGGTTTCTCAACCCCGGCCAGCAACTATGTAGCCGATTACCTGCCTATGTCTATTGGTTTACGATCTACCACAGGATCATTGAGAGGTATTGTACATTACAAACACAAAACAGGTATTTTTACCACCCTACAAGCCGGGTATATCCGGCGGAGTAATATTAAAATAGACCGCTATGCCTATTACACCGACCGCCAGTATAATACCAATGAAGTGTGGATGCCAGATGTAGCCAGTTATTCTGCCAGAGCGGGGTATTATTCAAAAGAACTCATTGCCGAAGCCTGGATAGACCATATGCAAACCTTAGGTGGCACCGATATCCGCCGCAACGACATGCCTTTTCCTTCCAACCGCATGATTGCAACCAGAGTAGGCGTGATGGGTACTTACCGCCTTCCTTTCATGAAAAATTTATCAGTGCTTTCCAGTGTAGGCTATACCGTAGCCGGACGTAATGTAGGCCAGTCTACCAGTATTTCAGGTGGTATCTCTTATATCATTGATGCCTGGTAATATTTTTCAACGCTCAATTACAATCTCTTTACATCGAATTTCTATTCCTTATTTATGAACATGCTTACTTTTTCTTGTACATATTTTAAAAAATACATTGCCGGATTCACTCTGATAGGCAGCCTTGTTGTGTTATCAGTAGGTTGTGATAAAAGCATTTCCGAACCAGACATTACCCCGGCAGCGCCTGCAAGCATAGATGAAACCGGAGGTAGCTGGAAGCCAATTCTCCTCAGCAGTTCAAGTGCCATACCTTTACCTGCACCCCTAGCAACTACCACAGCAGAATACCAGGCTGAATTACAAGAGGTAAAATCCATGCAAGGTAATCTGACTGATGAGATGAAGAAGTCGGTACAATACTGGGCAGCTAACCCGGTGTTACGCTGGAATGAAATTACCCGGGAGCTGGTGGCCAAGTATAATCTGGCACCTGCCAGTAACCCGGATGGTACGTATTCCGCACCAGATGCTACCAATCCAACCGTTTATCCATTATTTCCTTTTTCCAATCCGCCCTATGCTTCCAGGGCCTATGCTATGCTTACTGTAGCTCAATACGATGCGTTGGTAGCCGCCTGGAAGTATAAATATGAGCATAACCGCCCTACACCTTCTACGGTAGATGGCAGCATTACCTCCTTAGTTCCTTCAACCAGTTTGCCCTCTTATCCTTCAGAAGATGCTGTAATTGCAGCCGCTTCATTGACTATACTAAAAGCGTTGTTTCCGGGAGAAGTGGAATACCTGAATGCTAAAGCGGCTGAACACAAAAATTCCCGGTTATGGGCTGGTGCCAATGTAAAGAGTGATCTTGCCGCCGGAGATTCACTGGGACGTAAAGTAGCTATGCAAATCATGGCCAGAGCCAAAGCCGATGGAATGGGAGCTGCCGCTGGCAATAAAGACATCTGGAAAGCCTATGAAGAGGCAACCAAAGCCCGTGGCGAAATTCCCTGGATGAGCCAGGAAATACCTGCCCGCCCACCGCAACTGATGTCATTTGGCAAGGTAAAGCCCTGGATGCTAACGGATGCTGATGTAGTTGCATTACGTCCTTCGCCTCCACCAGCTACCAGCTCTGCTGAATTTAAACAAGCGTTACAGGAAGTAAAAAATTACTCTGAAAATATCACGAGAGAGCAGTTTCGCATTGTATCCTTCTGGGCAGATGGCGTAGGTACGTATACCCCTCCAGGTCACTGGAATGCCATTGCAAGTGATATCATTGTAAAAAACCGTATGAATCCATTGCGGACTGCCCGAACGCTTGCTTTAATGAATACAGCCATGGCGGATGCGGCTATCTGTACCTGGGATGTAAAATATATGTTTTA
This sequence comes from Rhodocytophaga rosea, assembly GCF_010119975.1. Classification (GTDB taxonomy): domain Bacteria; phylum Bacteroidota; class Bacteroidia; order Cytophagales; family 172606-1; genus Rhodocytophaga; species Rhodocytophaga rosea. The sequence goes on along the minus strand of NZ_CP048222.1, from coordinate 1,237,589 downwards.
TTTACCTCGTCCTTCGCAAATTGACCCGACTATCAAAACAGCTACCGGCTTGCCTAACTTCCCATCGTATACTTCCGGCCACTCTACTTTTTCAGGAGCCGCCGCTACGGTGTTGTCTTATGTTTTTCCGGAAGAGAAAAGTAAGGTAGAAGCCATGGCTAATGAGGCATCAGTATCGAGGATTTATGGATCTATTCATTACCGTTTCGACTGTGAAGTAGGCTTGCAGTGCGGAAAGAATATAGCTGCATTTGCCGTAGAAAAAGGCAAAGCAGATGGTTCAGCCCAGTAATGAAAATGAAAGACATGTTGTAATATCGGTTTAATAGATAGAGAAAAAAGCTCCTTTACTTAAGGGAGCTTTTTTTATGAAAGGCAATTTGCAGAGGCGTACTACAGGAACTGCGCTGGAAAAAGTTAAATTGCTTTAAAATACTCCTGTATGTTCAACCGCCTTCTCTCTATATTCTTTCTATTACTATTGCACATGCCCCTTGCCTTTGCCCAGCCAACCGAAACGAATACAAATAATCTGGTAGAGGTATTATTGCGTTCTAATCCGGAACTGTTCAGCAGAATTCTCAAAGATCCTGCTAAATACGAAGTTCAGATTCTCTATACCCAGATCGACCGCAATAAAAAAAACAAACCAGCTTTTACGCAGCACCGTTACCGGGTAGATGCCACTCAGTATTTTTATCCGGCAAGTACTGTAAAGCTTTCGGCTGTATTGCTGGCCCTGGAAAAAATCAATACACTCAATATAAACGGATTAACCAAAGAAACTACTCTCCGCATTGATAGTGCGTATAACCGGCAGGTAGCGGTAACAGTAGATTCTACTTCTCTCAGTGGATTGCCTTCCATTGCGCATTATATAAAAAAAATTCTGCTCGTAAGTGATAATGATGCCTATAACCGTTTGTTTGAGTTCATGGGGCAAGGGCAAATAAATGAAAATTTATATAAAAAAGGTTTTAATGACCTGAGGCTTTTGAAACGTTTGCAGGTAGGCAGCACAGCCGAAGAAGACCGGTATACTAATCCTTTTACGTTTTATGCAGGCGACAAAATTATCTATGAGCAACCTCTGGTTTTCAATCCGAAAGAATTTCCAAACAAGCTCACCACTATTGTAAAAGGAAAAGGATACCTGCAACAGGAAAAGCTGGTGAATAAACCCATGGACTTTTCAGCCATGAATTACATTTCCATAGAGAATTTACAAGGTATCTTGCGTTCCTTACTTTTCCCGGAAGCGGTGCCAGCCAGGAAACGGTTTGAGTTGAAGCAAGAAGATTACCAGTTTGTATATAAATATATGTCTATGTTTCCGCAGGAAAGCCAGGGTCCGGTGTACGACAGTGTGCAGTATTACAAAAGTTACGGCAAATTTTTCCTGTATGGCAATACTAAAACAGATTTTCCTCCACACATCCGTATTTTCAATAAAGCAGGCTGGGCTTATGGTTTTCTTACCGACAATGCATATGTAGCAGATTTTAAAAATAATGTTGAATTTCTGCTCACAGCTACTATCTTAGTAAATGAAGATGGCATTTTCAACGATGATCAATATGAATATGAAACGGTAGGAAAGCCGTTTTTAGCTGCACTGGGCAAAGTAATCTATGAATATGAACTGGGACGTAAAAAGAATTTCCAGCCTAACCTAAGTAAATTCAGGATAGATTACACCAAACAATAATTTAGTTCTATCTCAATTTTTACAGATTCTCTGCTTAGTTTTGAAGATTATTTGTAAAGGCCACCTGATTAACCCCTTAAGGGATTTAGTTTTATTCTCATTTTTTAAACTCCAGTTGTAAGACCCTACATGTGCACACAGCTAAAACTGCATGTAAATGTTATTGTATATGGCTGATTAATACGCTTATATATCATTATTTGAGCCACATTAATAAGGTGGCAATATAAGTTGATGGTTGTGAAACCGAATAGTTATTATAAACTGCATACGCTATGGAAGAATATTTTAGTAAGTTGTTTGAAAAAAACAGCTTTATGCCGCACGGGCATTGTTATTTCTGGCAGTCCGACATACTCTGGACACATGTGATTTCGGATGGAGTAATTGCGCTGTCTTATTTCACTATTCCATTATGTCTGGCTTTTATCTACCGGAGCAAAAAAAATGTGCAATTCAGATGGATACTGGCTTTATTCGCCCTGTTTATTGTCAGTTGCGGTACTACGCATATTCTGAGTGTGATCACCGTATGGAATCCCATTTACCGGATCGATGGTCTGGTGAAAGCCATCACTGCCATTGCTTCAGCCGGTACCACTTTTATGTTGCTAAAAATCACGCCCACTATTCTCAAAATACCCACTCGAAAAGAGCTGGAAGATGCCAATGAAGCTTTGCGGCAGCAGGTGACCCTGATGGAAGAAAAAGATGAGGAGTTACGGATGCAGTTCCAGTTGCTCAAAGAACGGGATGAAGCAATACAGCAATCGGAAGAGGCGTTACGTGAGAGCGAAGATCGTTATCAGAGTCTGGTTAATTTGTTCGACAGCATTATTATTCATATAGATGGAAAGATCGTATATGCCAATCCTTCAGCCGCTGCCTTATATGGGGTAGAAAGTCATAAAGAATTATTAGGTAAATCGGTTATTACTTTCCTTGAGCCTGAATTCCGCAGCCAGGCGTATCAACGCTTATCGGCCTTGCAGGAAGGAAAACAAGCCCCGCTGACAGAGTATGCATTTATCCGCAAGGATGGCAAAAAGGTGCATGTGGAGCTTACCAGTGTTCCGGCTGTTTTTGATGGAATGCCAGCTGTTCAAAGTATTATACGTGATATTACACCCAGAAAAGAGCACGAAATTGTGCTCCGGGAAAGTGAAGCTAAATTCAGACAACTCTTCGAACTGGACATGATCGGTATCTTTTACTGGGATGCTTACGGGAATATACTGGATGCCAATAATACATTTTTTAATATGACTGGTTATAGCGGAGAATATCTGCTCTCTGGCAACCTGCGCTGGGATGGCATTACGCCAGCTGAATTTGCTCAAATTGACCGGCAGGCTCTGGAAGAAGTGATGCAAACCGGCAAAGTAAAAGGTTATGAAAAAGAACTGTTACGGAAAGAAGGCATCCCATTGCCCATACTAGCCGGAGGTGCTTTACTGGAAGGTTTTAAAGACCGGGGTGTAGCCTATATGATAGATATTGGTGAGCAGAAACAGAATCAGAAGAGATTGCAGCAGAGTGAATCCAAGTTTCGCCCCTTGTTTGAGTCGGATATGATCGGTATCATTTTCTGGAAATTAAGCGGTGAATTAATGGATGCTAATGATGCTTTTCTACAGATTATAGGGCAAACCAGGCAAGAACTCATCGAACAAAAAATAGACTGGCGGCAGATGACTCCTCCTGAATATGCCATCCAGGATATGCAAGCTGTAACCGAACTTCAGCAAACCAGGATTCATAAGCCATATGAGAAAGAGTATATTAAAAAAGACGGAACCAGGGTACCTATTCTGGTTGGGGGCTCTCTGATAGAAGGGTATACTGATAGAGGGATTTCTTTTGTGCTGGATATAACCAAACAAAGAAAAGCTAATGAAGCCCTGAAAGTAACGCTGGATGAACTCAAAAAGCGGAATGCAGAACTGGATAATTATGTCTATAAAGTGTCGCATGACCTGCGTTCGCCGCTTACCTCTATTCTGGGGCTGATTAATATTATCCATATGGAAGAAAGTATGGATACCATCCGGAATTATATCAGCCTGATTGAAAACCGGGCTAACAAATTAGACCATTTTATTCAATCAGTACTGAGCCATTCCCGTACAGTGAATCATGAAGTGACGAGCGAAAAAATAGATTTTAAAAAACTGATCCGGGATTCCTTTGAAGAATTAAAATATCTCGGAAACTGGGAAAAAGTGCAGTTGCTTGTAGATGTAAAAGGCGAAGCTGAATTTTACAGCGATGTGCTCCGGATCAATATTTTGCTAAAGAATTTTACTTCCAACGCGATTAAATACATTAACCCATACGCCGAATATAATTACCTGCGATACACCATAGATATAACCCAAGAACAAGCCGTGATGACCGTAGAAGATAATGGCCTGGGGATTGAAGAGGAATATATTGGGAGAATTTTTGATATGTTCTTCCGGGCCACCGAAAAATCAGATGGTTCCGGCCTCGGGTTGTATATTGTAAAACAAGCCATAGAAACCCTAGCAGGGAATATTTCCGTAGAGAGCAAACCAGGAAAAGGCACCATTTTCCGGATTCTGCTGCCAAACCGGAAGTAAAACTGCATAAGCAATTTGCTGTTTTTAGTATAACAAAAGCAACCGTAGGACAATTTTTAACCTTTCAAAGTACGATGTTATAATGAACCAAGACTTCCCCAACACTATGCCTTTTAAAATTCAATTTCTCCAAAAGTTTTGTCGAACTTTGGTTTTCAGCATGAGTATGTGCTTCTATTGAATGTAGCCCGATATGTTGAATTGCAAACTCAATTACTTTTGAAGCCGCTTCTTTCATGATTCCTTTTTGCTGAAAGTCGGGTAATAATTCATACCCGATTTCCGCCTTCAAATTATCGTCGCAAAAGTCAAATAAACAGATTGTTCCAATTAGTTTGTCAGTACCCTTCCATGTAATTGCCCAGTAAATGGAATCGTTCCTTTGGATGTTTTCATTAATAGTCTGGATAAAAATCCTTGCATCATCAATGGATTTGCTTGGCTTCCTGTCAAGATATCTGTTTACGTTGTTGTCCGATCGCAAAGCAAATATTTCTTTGTCATCACTGCTTACAAGTTGCCTCAATATCAGTCTTTCTGTTCTCAAAACAGGAAAAGGTGTAAATTTTTTGCCCGTCATTTTTACTGAGTAAAATTGTTTGGTTTTATCACTATACAATGACCTCTTACATAGCATGAACTTCCACAAACCTTGCTCTTGTGCTTAGCTTATAGCTTTGGAAGCAGGGTTGATAGCAGGTTTGGGTTGATAGCAGGTTTGGGTTGATAGCAGGTTTAATGTTGCCAGTAGTTTTTACTGTTTTATTCTTGTATATAAACTCCTCAATAAGTTTACTGTACCTATTCCAAGTGCGGATATGATTACAAAAAACATTATCCAATCTTCACCTTTATCATACCTAAATCGCTAATGACCATGAGAACCTGCTATAAAAATTAATATAGCTATCAGCCCTATTAGTATCAAAAATATAGACACCCAAATCTTCATATCTTATATTTATTATTGGTATTATTGGCAACGAATCAACAACTCCCGCATCGTATGCCGTGCTGAGCCTATGAACTGTGATGCACCCGTTGGCGGCCCGAGTTTGGTGTTGCCACCAGTTTTTTATCCTTCTTCCGCTCGTGTTTTCTCAACCAGCAAAATGTTGTTTTGAATATCTTTCATTATCCATTTTCCCCACCATCCTGCGTAAAAATTAAATGTAGTGTTCATTTTGAAATGGCTATATAAATGCAATCTATGCAGACCGTTTGGTAATTTTTCAAGTTCGTATGTTCCGTTTAGCACGTCAAAATAATCTCCACCAATTACTAGGTGTTCATCCAATGTTGTTGATGGGATTTGGTGTGGATAGGCTTTTATTGTAAAGACCATTTTTTTATTGTCTTTGTATTCAGTAACGGTTTCATGAAAGACGAGCCCCTTTGTGAAAATGGCTTCTCTATAGGCTCCAACTCCTTCAAAATTCAATTCTGCTTTTATAGGTCTGGGAAACCCAAGCATTCGAGTTAGATAGCCTTTATCGTGTTCTTGTGGTATTTCACTAACATGAGTTACATTGTCCCATATTTTTTCAGCAGGTGCTTCAATGTCAATATAAGTATATGCTATATATGTACCTGGAATAGTCTCTATGAGATTTTCTATGGGTCCAACAAATAGTGGTAGAAATACTAGAATTGAAATATTAATTATCTTATTAGTATTTCGAGCCTTTAAATAGCCACCAATTAATCCCCCTATAGAAGCGCCAATTAAGAAGATGGGCAGAATCATCAGCCAACAAGCCCAACCTTCAAGGGCGAATGCAAGCGTAATTATTAAAAATAGGAAAACCGGAATCCAGGGTGTAAACACTCTATATGCTAAACTCTGTACTATTTCGGGACTAGATAAATAAATGGTTAAAGCTCCTAGAATTGTGGGAAGTAAAAATAAAAATGTCACCGACATAATTGAAAACAATTCATTCCAGGTATTAACCCCAAAAAAAAGCCGAAGTATTACAGCATATCCTGTCGGGATTCCTATGGTTAAGAGTGTATTTTGGGTCCTACTGTTCATTTTCTAATTGGTGGCAACAAGTGTATACACGCAACCGAATGCTAGTTCATATACGCAGTTGTGTGTATTTCTCAAATTAATAAAATAAACGCAGCATAAACAGGGGCCAGATAATTTATTGTATTCCTGTTAATGATGATTGGGAATCAGAAGCCTTAAAACTTGTTTTATGATATGCAAATATTGACGTAACGTGCGGCCTGGCTTTTACTTTTCCAGCCGGAACACCTGCCGGAGGTCTTTATTCGACAACTCACCTACCCATTGCTCGCCCTGGGCCACAGCCATATTAGCCAGTTCCCGTTTTTCTTTCAGCATGTTATTTATTTTTTCCTCAAAAGTAGCCTGAGTGAGTAAGCGGTGAACGAGTACATTTTTCTTTTGCCCAATCCGGAAAGCCCGGTCGGTAGCCTGGGCTTCTACGGCCGGATTCCACCACAGGTCATAATGGATCACCTGGCTGGCTGCCGTCAAATTGAGTCCGGTACCGCCTGCTTTCAGCGAAAGGATCATAGTTTTTACAGCTGTTTCATTCTGGAATTGGTCTACCATGGTATCCCGTTGTTTGCGGGAACAGCCGCCATGCAGAAAAAGCACCTCTGTGTGATATTTGTGGGCAATAAGCTTCTGCAGGAGTTCTCCCATTTGCTGGAACTGGGTAAAGATGAGCACCTTTTCACCAGCTGTATAAATTTCATCCAGCAGGTCCAGTAAGCGGCTTGTTTTTCCGGAAAGCTCCGGCTGAGCAAATTCCCTCTTGAGAAATTGTGCCGGATGGTTGCAGATCTGCTTGAGCGCCATAATGAGCTTGAAAACAAGGCCACTGCGTTCGATGCCCTCTTTTTCCTCGATCTGTTTCATAATATCCTCTACCACATTCTGGTATAAGGCGGCCTGTTCCTGCGTAAGCGTACAGAACTCGTCTTTTTCTACCTTGTCGGGCAGGTCGCTGATGATGCTTCTATCAGATTTGAGCCGGCGTAAAATAAAAGGAGCGGCTGCTTTGCGGAACAAGTCTAACTTTTGCTGATCCTGTTCTACTTCAATGGGATAAGCATAGGTACTCTGGAAAAATTTGAGCGAACCCAGGTAGCCTTTGTTGGTAAAATCCATAATGCTCCAGTATTCACTCATGCGGTTTTCGACTGGTGTACCACTCATGGCGATCTGTACATCCGATTTTAGTTTTTTTACAGCTTTGGTCTGGGCAGTAGCAGGATTTTTGATGTTCTGCGCTTCGTCAATCACTGTTGTGTACCATTTCAATTTACTCAGTTTTTCCCCATCACTTCTGATCACCCCATACGTGGTAAGTACTACATCCGGCAATGGTTCCGGCAACTTCCGATTAGGTCCATGATAAATATGCAGGGTAAGACCGGCGGCAAAGCGGCTTACTTCTTTCTGCCAGTTGGTGAGCAGGGTAGTAGGCACCACCACCAGTGCTTTTTTCTTTACCAGTAAGCCTTCCTCCTTAAACTTGAGCAAAGTGGTAATTACCTGCAATGTCTTACCTAAACCCATATCATCGGCAATGATGCTGCCAAAACCAATAGAACTGTTCTTATACAGCCACTCAAACCCCCGTTGCTGGTATGGCCGCAGATTGGCCTGTAATCCGGTAGGTAAAGCTACTTTTTTTACCTCCAGCAAGGATTTTAACACTGCCTGCGCCTTGCCGGAGAGGCGGATTTTCGAACCTGCATATTCTTCAGCCAGTGCAGCCTGCAATACTTCCTGGCTTTTCAGTTCAGGCGGATTTTTAAGTTTATCTATTAACTGGCGCACTTCATTAGGGTCTACCATTACGTACTGGTCGCGGATTTTTACAATGCCTGAAAGTCCTTTTACTAGTTTCATAAATTCTTCTGCCGAAACTTGTTCGTTGCCTATGGCCACCTGCCATTTATAGCTGAGTAGTTCATCCATACTCAAAAAATGTTTTTCTACGCCCTTTTCTGAGGCATCAATAGCCAGTGATAGACTGGGACGGATGAGTTTCTGGAGGCTTTTAGGAAGCAGGACAGCAATACCCAGCAGGCGCATCATCGGCAGAATGCGCACAAAAATATCTACAAATTCCTGGCCCTGCACTTCCAGTACCTGAACGCCCTGGGAAGCGATCAGGTTATTGAGCCTGGGAAAATACTCAGTCAATACAGACAGGTCCTGCAATACGTCAAGCCTGTTGTCCTGGTATGTTGTATCGGAAAAAAAGGTTTGTAGGGGAACAGGTTCCTGCAATGCCTGTTTGCTATGGGTAATATACAGTTCTATAATAAAATCGGACGTATTGCCTTCTTTTATCTGGAGCAAAGGCACAATTTCCTTGCGGGATATATAAAAACGTTTCAGCCACAAATAGATCAACTGGGGTGCCTGGCTGTAATCTTTACCGGAGGCATCCAGGGTTTCACCTTTGAAAAATACATTCGTTAACGGATGTTCGCCCCGCTCAGAAATGTAATACTGCTGGATGAAATGTGTCAGAAACAGGCTAAGTAACTGCATGACCTGCTCCTGTGGACTGAAATAATGCGGCGTGAGCGGCTCTTTTTTACCGGGTACCTGCACGGTAAGTACATCCGGCGGAACTACCTGTGCCAGCAAATCTGCCAGGTTCCTGACTTCTTCTTTGAGCATGGCTGGTTGCCAGTGTACCAGGTAGCTGTCTTTTTCGATGTGCAGCAAATGTGGGATAATGGCTCCTTGCCTGAGTAGGATGAGGCTGAAACGCTGTAGCGCTGCCAATGACCTTACAGCTATGCCGCATTGGTAAAGCTGCGATAGGGGAATAGCTTGCAGCCATTGGGCGAGTTTATGAACAGGGTTTTCCCTGCGCCCCTTCCAGATATAAGACTGTTGCAGGGTAAGCAGGCGGATTTCCGGCAGGCGTAACTCGTCATCCAATTGAATATGTATATGGGTAACTGCTTCGGGGTATATTTCGGGTGTTGCCTTTTCATCTGATTCAGTTTCGAGATGGATAAGTGCACGGGCAGCTTCCTGGCCAATGGCTTTTAGCTTCTTATCCAGGATTTTTTTGAAATCGCCTTCGTTAAAAAACAAAGGGTTAGGGCTGAGCAAGGAAAGCAGTTCCTGGCGGGAGTCGGGAATATGGGAGAAGTCGAGTTTATCCAGCAGGCTTTTGTCGGGAATAGTAGCTGGTATCTCAGATTGCAGGGTTTCCAGCAGGGTGCTTACCGAAGGCACGGATGCTACGGCTTTTTGTGCCCCTTTAAAACCCGCAGTTTCTATTTCTGCCAGCAAATTCATGCCATGCAGGGTAAATAGTACAAAAGGATTTTTATCTATCTCGTTGGCAAACAGGTAAATAATGGCCGCAATGTGTTTGCAGGGTACTGCCCAGTCTGGACAGGAACAGGTAGCGTCCATATCGCGCCAGCTTCTGGGAAACAGGTCGATATGCCGCCTGGAAAGCTCATCTTTCAGTTCATTGGGCAGTTCCCGGGAAAGCAGTTTTGCCAGAAAAGCAGGATTTCGGGTGATAGCTTCGAGGATGGTTTTTTTATCAGCCGCTGAAAACTGTTTTACACTGATTTTAATCTTGTAGGGAGTCCGCTGGGAGCCTTGTACTTTTGCAGCAATAATCTGTTTATCAATCTCCATACTCTTTACTGAGCCATTCCGGGCGTAACTGCGGCCTCGGGGCAGACGGTTGCTAAAATCAATGTTTGAAAAGGCATTCAGCCATTGTTTGCCCCACCAGGTATTTCCGAATTGTACAGCCATACTTCTTCTGATTCAGAATGAATAGATTGTAAAATTTCAAAATTAGAAGATTATACCAATTTACGGTCGGAAGATGTTGGAATTGTAATGGAAGGCACTGGAAGTATATAGAAAATGCCTTTAAAAGTATAGACAAGCTTGCGCAGAAAATAAACACTGAATTATAAATTATCAAATAGCCGATAAAATCACCTCGCAAGATTCCCTGATCTGGGCTTCGGTAATGGTGAGGGGAGGGGCAATACGCATGGAATTATCACAATACAAAAACCAGTCGGTTATCACACCTTTTTCGATACAGCGGTCAATTATGGGTTTAAGCACCTCAAAAGACTCAAATTCTACCGCCATTATCAATCCTTTGCTGCGGATTTCCCGGATAGAGGAATGCTGCAATAATTCTCTGAACAGTGCTTCTTTGGTTGCTACCTGCTCAACAAGCTTTTCTTCCTGAATAGCAATTAGTGTTGCCAGTGAAGCGGCACAACTCACCGGATGGCCGCCAAAAGTAGTAATATGCCCCAGAATAGGTTTTTCCTTGAAAACGGACATAACTTCCTGAGAAGCGATGAATGCACCAATGGGCATTCCACCTCCCATGCCTTTGGCACAGACTAGTATATCAGGTTGAATACCAAAATATTCAAAAGCCCAGAATCTGCCGGTACGGCCAAAACCTGCCTGAATTTCATCGAGTATCAGCAAGGCACCGGTTTCTGTGCATTTTTGCCGCAATGCCTGCATGTAGGCAGAATCTGGTACCCGTACTCCGGCTTCTCCCTGTACTGTTTCAACTAGTACTGCTGCTGTACGGGAGGTAATGTTTTCAAGATCAGCGGTATAGTTAAACTGAATATGCCGGATGCCAGGCAATAAAGGGCGGTAAGCTTGTTTGAATACCTCGTTCCCACTTACCGACAGAGAACCATGCGTGGAACCATGATACGCCTGAAAACAGGAAATAATTTCCCGTCGGCCAGTATAGCGTTTGGCTAATTTTAAGGCACCTTCAATGGCTTCGCTGCCGGAATTGGTAAAATAAACATTATCCAAAGGAGCCGGAAGTGTTTGTACCAAGGCTTGTGCCAGTAGGGTTTGAGGAGCCTGTACATATTCGCCATACACCATCAGGTGCATAAATTTATCCGCCTGCTCTTTTACCGCTGTTACTACTTTTGGATGCCTGTGACCTACACTACTCACCCCAATTCCTGATATCAGGTCTGTATATCTTTTGCCAGCAGGGGCATACATATATATTCCTTCTGCCCGTTCGATTTCGAGTAGGAGCGGAAAATGAGTGGTTTGCGCCAAGTGGCTCAAAAAAAGCTGCCGGTGAGAAAGCATGGAATTAATTACAGAATTACAGAATTACAGAATTACATTTCTTTATTCACTTATTCTTTCAATCAGACCTTCAGTAATTCAATAATTTAATTGCTACTGGCTATTAATAGAAAGTAGTTCCATTTCGAAAATAAGTACGCTGTTAGGTTTGATCTTATCGCCTCTGGCTCTTGCGCCATAGCCCAGCTGGGAAGGAATAAATATTTTCCATTTGGCTCCCATCGGCATAAGTTGCAAAGCTTCCTGCCAGCCTTTTACTACCTGGTTCACCGTAAATGTGAGTGGTTCGCCCTTTTCTACCGAACTATCGAATACAGTGCCATCTATTAGCGTACCATGATAATGAACCGTTACATTTTCTGTAAGTGTGGGTTTGGGTCCAAATCCTTCTTTCAGTACGATATATTGCAGGCCGCTTGGCAGCGTAACAACACCTTCCTCTTTTGAATTTTCTTTCAAAAAGTCTTCGCCTTCTTTTATATAAGCCTGATAACTATCCTGGTTTTCCTGACTCCCGGAAGAGCAAGCCGCAAATAGAAATAAGGCGAGTATTACACACAATTGAAATTTCTTCATAAAATAAAATTCATAAACACGGTTTTGTCAAGCAACTATCAGCCTGCAAATTACAGGAAAAACTTTATTTAGAAATATAGGAAAAAAGGAGTTTGCTTTTCAAAGAAGTATCTGTGTAGCAGGTGGCTATTGAAAATCAATTTACTACACATGAAATATTTCCCCAGAATTATCATTTACCACATACTTAAATCCCTTACATTGTATGCGCTATGACCGATAAAGATACCATTAAGCATTTGCGGGAAGCACTTGCTTTTTCTCCCAATAATGTTCCTTTACGAAAGCATCTGGCTGAGGTGCTGTTTACTCAACAGGCGTATGAAGAAGCCCAGGATGAATATAAACAAGCATTGGCCTATGCACCAGATAACCAGCAGTTAAAACTAGGGTTAAGCCATACATTTTTTCACCTGCAGAAATACGATGCGGCGGCTGTAATTGTGGAAGAATTATTTACCTCGGGCTATAAAGAAGCAGAGGTTTATTTGTTGAATGCGAGGTTATTATTTGCAAACGAGGAATGGAAAGAAGCCTACAGCCAGTACAAAACCGCTGTTTCGCTCAATCCTTATATTTCTGACAGGCACTTTGAAGACCAGTTAAATAAAGCAATTTCATCTGCGGGCCAAGGAGTAAAAGTACCGGTTCCTGCCGAAGAAGAGTCCTATTCTTTTCTGGATACCGATATTGAAAAACCCAGAATTACTTTCAAAGATGTAGGCGGCATGGAAAAAGTGAAGGAAGAAATTGCCTTGAAAGTGATCTATCCTTTGAAGAACCCGGATATTTATAAAGCCTATGGTAAAAAAGCTGGTGGTGGCATTCTCATGTACGGACCTCCGGGCTGTGGAAAAACGCATCTGGCCAGGGCTACGGCCGGAGAAATTGATGCTACTTTTATTTCGGTAGGTATCAACGATGTACTTGATATGTGGATTGGAAACAGCGAGAAAAACTTGCATGAGATTTTTCAGCAAGCCAGAATTGGCCGGCCATGTGTATTGTTTTTCGATGAAGTAGATGCCCTAGGTGCCAGCCGTTCGGATATGCGGCGAAGCGAAGGCCGTTTTCTGATCAACCAGTTTCTCAACGAACTCGACGGGGTAGAGCATTCCAATGAAGGCGTTTTGATTTTAGCTGCTACTAATTCTCCCTGGTACCTGGATGCTGCTTTCCGCCGGCCGGGCCGCTTCGATCGGCTTATTTTTGTACAGCCCCCGGATAAAACAGCCAGAATTAGTATTTTGCAGTTGCTGTTGCAAAACACACCTACGGAAAAAGTTGATATTGAAAGCATCGCCAGACTGACAGAAGAATTCTCCGGCGCCGATCTGAAAGCAGTGGTAGATATGGCCATTGAATCGAAAATTACAGAATCGCTCAAAGCCGGAAAAACATTGCCTCTTACCACCACTGACCTCAAAAATGCCTGCAGCAAACAGGTTGCTACCACCCTTGAATGGTTTGCTACGGCAAAGAATTATGCCTTATATGCCAATGAAGGCGGTTTGTATGATGATATTTTAAAGTATATGAAGATTAAAAAATAGCCTGCGGAGGAAATTATAGAATTACAGGATTACAGAAGGTTGGAATAGAAAAAATAAATTATACAATTCAGTAATTCAGTAATTCAGTAATTCAGTAATTCAGTAATTCAGTAATTCAGTAATTCAGTAATTCAGTAATTCAGTAATTCAGTAATTCAGTAATTTTATCTCTATGCATATAGAATCTACCCTCAAAAAAGCCGGATTGCTCATTGAACAATCCAGATACGACCTGGCAGAAAAAGAATTAAGAAGTGCCCTCATCCGCGAGCCACAGCAAACAGTAGCCTTACGGATGCTCGCTTCCTGCCTGCTCAATATGGATAGGAGAGAGGAAGCGCTTGAAATATCTTCCAGTCTGCTGGGCCTGCAACCTGATGAGCCGGATAACCTGTATATTCATGCAGTTATTTTGCTAGGTTTGGACCGGGATAAAGAAGCGGAGCGCTATGTTCTGGATGCCATTCGGATGTATCCATATGAAGCTTCCTATTTTGAAGTATTGTCGAGGGTGTATCTGGTTCGTAAAGAATGGGAACATGCCTTGCAACATGCCAACGCAGGACTTGAAATAGATCCTGAGCATATTGGCTGCCTGAATGCCCGCACCATTAGCTTAACCAAGCTGAACCGCAAGCAAGAAGCCAGCCAGACGATAGAAAATGTGCTGGAACAAGATCCTGAAAATGCCTATTCTCATGCCAATATTGGCTGGTCGAAGCTTGAACAGGGCGATCATAAAAGTGCGCAGGTACATTTTGCAGAGGCGCTACGCCTGGAACCTGGCCTGGATTATGCCCGTTCGGGAATGATCGAAGCTCTCAAAGCAAAAAATATCATTTATAAACTGTTTCTGCAGTTTTTCTTCTGGATGGGAACACTGAAAGGCAAAGCACAATGGGGCGTAGTCATTGCTTCCTATCTGGGATTCAGATTCCTGCGAAAAGCGGCAGAAACCAATCCGGTGTTAATTCCGGTAGCAGTACTAGTAGGTGTTTTCTTCTACCTCACCTGGATAATAGATCCGCTGTTTAACTTATTTCTCCGCCTGGATAAATTCGGGAAATATATTCTAAATGAAAAGGAAATAGAAGGAGCCAACTGGGTAGGCGCTTTATTAGGTATTACCTTGCTTTCGCTTGGAGTGTGGTTCTTTGCTTCTGTGGATGATCTGCTGCTACTGGCCATTTTTACGGGAACCATGGTAATACCCATTGCTCATTTGTATAGCGTAGATACGCCAAAGCAAAAGCGCATCATTAAACCGTATACGCTGATTCTGGCTGGTGTGGGAATTACCGGATTACTTTGCCTGGCGTTTGGTTTAGCACCTGCATCTCTACTGGGAATGGCTTATTTGATTGGTATTGTTGCGTTTGGCTGGGTAGCCAATGCATTGAGCATTAAATAAGCTGAACGAAACCGGTTGAAACAGATTCAACTCACATACAAAGTAGAGTTCAACAGTTTCATCTCCGACTTTTATAGATACCTGATTTTAAAACTTATTGTTATTTTTCCGTTTTCTTGAGTATACTTTTAATTCTTTATAGCCACTTGCTTCATCCAATTCGCGGGCAAAGCGCAAATCAGGAAGTACGCCTAGTATAATTTCAGCGGTAGTATACACCAGGCAGCCTTCCACCAGATGTCCGCCGATGGTAGTTCCGCTAGAATCGGACAGAGAGATGTGTACATGCGAACCTTCCACCGCCAGTGTTCCTACCAGGGATACAATTTCCATTTTCTGCTCATAGGTCTGGTATTCACTCTGATTAGCCAGCCGCAGGGTAGCTTTTTGCAGACTGCCCACACAAGTAATGATAGCAGCGGCTTCGATCTTGTGCCCTGTAATGAAATTTTGTAATTCCGTTTTCAGGTCCTGGCCTGGTTTTAACCGCAGGGCATACACCTGCATAGATGAACTGGGTGTAACCTGAGACATAGCAGTAAAGGTCTGGATAAGCAAAAAATTGATAAGGAACAGAGAGACTGGTCGTTTCATTACCCTTTAATTTTTGTAATAATCCAGTGCTTCCTGCATGTCTTTGAAGGTAACGATCTGATCGAATACGGCTTTGCCAGGCTTTTCTAAGAGGACACACTGAATTTTGCCTTTTTCGTTCTTCTTGTCTTGTAAGGTGAGCGGAAGAATAGCAGCTATATCAGCATCCGTGATTTTTACTTTGCCATACACGGCAAAAATAAATTCTTCAATGGCAATCAATTCATCTTCGGTTAATAAGCCTTTCTGCATAGAAATAAATGCTTCGCAGATCATGCCAACCGCAATGGCTTCTCCATGCAATAGTTTTTTTCGGGTTTGTGCCAGAAAATAACTTTCCACGGCATGCCCGATTGTATGACCAAAGTTCAGAATTTTCCGGAGCCCTTTTTCTGTGGGGTCCTGGCGTACTACTTCCTGCTTGATTTGCACCGAATGAGGTACTAATTCTTCCCATTTCTGTTTGTCGAGGTCCCGTTTGCGGATTTTCTGCCACATGGCTGCATCGGTAATCAGGCAGTGTTTAATGATTTCGGCAAAGCCGGAACGGACTTCCTGCCAGGGTAAGGTTTTCAGAAAATCAGTGGCAATGAGTACAGCAACCGGTTCTTTAAATACGCCAATATGGTTTTTAAATCCATTAAAATCGATACCCAGTTTTCCGCCTACGCTGGCATCTACCTGAGCGAGCAAGGTGGTAGGCGCCTGAATAAAATCGATACCCCGTTTATAAGTAGACGCACAGAAGCCACCCATATCGCCAATTACGCCACCTCCTAAATTAATCACCAGAGATTTGCGGTCGAATTGCTTATCCGTCAGTTGCTGCCAGATATGGCTGCAGGTTTCCAGGTTTTTTTTCTCTTCCCCACTTTTGATCGAAATAAGTAAGTGTTTCGGTAATAGCGGTTTAATGAGCGGATAGCAATATTTCTTCGTGTGCTCATCTACCAGAACGGCAATATTAGTATACGTGTGTTGCTCAAAAAAAGCAGTCACTAATTCTCCGGCAGCAGGAGCGATACGGACAGAACCTAGATTCATGGATGGACAGGCTTATAATGAAGCGGCAAATTACATATTATCAGCAGAAAAACAGGCTTTATTCCCCATAAGCTGATCAGATTCCGATGATTCCTGATAGGATAAACTACTTTTATGCGACTTACAGGAGCATCACTTCAGATAGGGCCTAATGATTTCCGTCCATATAGCGTATCCTTTCTCATTCATATGCAGGCGGTCGGCAACAAAAAGCTCCTCTCTGGGTTCCTTTTGGGCATCAAGCATGGGATCGTAAATATTAATATAATCGCCCATTTTATTTTCCTTCAGATAATTTTCAATCAGGGCATTTGCTTTTTTAAGTTCCCCAATAGTAGCCATTCTGGACGGGCTGGGTTTCATAGAAATATAGGTGATCCTGGTTCTGGGCGATTTCTGTTTGATTTTTTCGGCCAGCCTTTTGAATTCATTGAACACTTTTTCAGCGGTTTTGCCGGCAGCAATGTCGTTTTCACCGGAATAGATCACCACTTGTTTGGGGTTGTAGGGAATAATAATACGGTCGGCATAAAATACCAGATTAGAAAGGCCGGAGCCGCCAAAACCCCGGTTAATTATTTTTTTCCCCGGAAAGCTTTTTTGTAAATCGGCCCACAACCG
Source organism: Rhodocytophaga rosea (assembly GCF_010119975.1). Classification (GTDB taxonomy): domain Bacteria; phylum Bacteroidota; class Bacteroidia; order Cytophagales; family 172606-1; genus Rhodocytophaga; species Rhodocytophaga rosea. Next base: position 1,220,344 of record NZ_CP048222.1, on the reverse strand, counting down.
GATAGAAGAACTGCCGGTGAATACAATAGATTTTTTAGGAGGAAATTTCGCCTGATCTGCTTGTTCGAAGGCGGTGATTTCTGCAATAAAAGGCTGTGTTTCAGAATCTTTTGTCTGGCTATATACAACAAACTGAGCCAATATGCACAGAAAAAAGAAGAGCAACAATCGTTTTTTCATAAAAAAATAAGTTTACTTGGTACTAAAATTTTTACTTGCCTGCCACCTTGAACGTATGGCCGCAAAAGTCCACAATTTGTCATTTTTCATTAATAATAGCTAATCTTATTTGTGTCAAACATAAATGATGCCTTTCTAACTTCCCTGCTCATTATAGCAGCCGGATATATTTTAAAAAAATTAAAAGTAGTCAGCGAAAATGATGGCAAGGTAGTTTCCAAAATAGTCATATACCTCACTTTCCCGGCACTCATTCTGCATACGGTCTCCAGCCTTCAAATCACCTCAGCCCTTATTTTTCTCCCGCTGGTTCCGCTGGCTTTTAGCATGGTATTGCTCCTGTTGTTTTCGTGGCTTTTGAAAAATAAAGTGGATGCCCTGAAAGGCGTTGTATTTATGTCGGTTTGCGGGTTTAATATCGGACTTTTTGCCTATCCTATTATTGAAGGCATCTGGGGAAAAGAGGGCTTACAACACCTGGCCATGTTTGATGTGGGAAATGCCATTTCCATTCTTTGCATCAGTTATATTCTGGGATTCATCTATTCTCCGTCCCGGGAGCGCCACAAGCCGGTAGATGCAGCCACGATTTTCAAAATGCTTATTACTTCCGTACCCTTGGTCAGTTATACACTCGCCTTAGTGCTGAATGTTTCCGGGTTTCAGATGCCTGGCCTGATGGAAAAATTTATCGGGACGTTAGCCAGAGCCAATATGTCGCTGGTACTGATCTTACTGGGCATCTACCTCAATATACGGGTGAAAAAACATGTACGCAGGCCACTGATCTACATTATGGCCGCCAGATACAGTATAGGTTTACTTCTGGGATTGGTACTGTATTACCTGCTTCCATTTGAACCTATCTACAAAACTATTGCATTAGTTGGACTGATCATGCCGGTAGGACTTACGGTAATTCCCTTTGCTGACGAATTTGGTTACGATCAGGCTTTGCCGGTTTCTCTGGCCAGTATCACCATTGTATTTAGTTTTATACTGATGTGGATATTGATTCTGACTTTACAGCTGGCATGAAACAAAAAGACGCCAGGAAACCGGCGTCTTTTTACTGGAATATTTTTACATCTGCAGATAGTTATACTATCTAACCTTCTCTGTTAATATCCTGGATTCTGCTGGAATTCTTCTTTATTAGTTACCCTATCAAGCTGATCTGATGGAATAGGACGCAGCACATGGAAAGGCTGAATATTAGGCCCGCCATCGGGATTGTATTTTTTTACTCTATCTATTAATGTGCCTGTACGCTTCAGATCAAACCAGCGGTGCATTTCACCCAGCAACTCACGTGCTCTTTCATCCAATATAAAATCCATTGTCAACTGATCAGCAGTAATTTCCATGTCTGCTGTTTTTCCTGGAAAAGCCGCCCTTCTCCTGACTACATTTATATAATTAACTGCATCCGAAATATTTCCCAGTTTAAGATTAGCTTCAGCAGCGATTAAATAGGTTTCCGATAGGCGGGCTACCATAAAGTCTCTGGAGCCTCTTTCATCCTGGATAGAAGCACGGCGGGGATCAAGGAATTTAATCAATGAAGGAAAATACCTGTAATTTCCTGCTGAATTCACTTCCGAAGGATTAATCACCTTATATTTTTTTGTTGCCTTTACATCCGCAGGCATTTCAAAGGCAGGTAAATAGATGGCTGTATCGCCTAATTTCATTGGGCCTGTAACCTGGTCAAGGGTGGCATCATTATTTGCATACCATACTTGCTTAAAAGAAGCCGTATATCTGGTATCTGCAGATAGATTAAACAAATTCTGGGTATACACTGTAGGTTTGAACCGTTTAAAGGGCCTGCCATTGGCAATATCGCGTTTAGTGCCTTTATGGCCGGCATCATATTCCATCTGGAAATATAAATGGCCTTTGTTTCCATCGTTAAATTCACCACCTGCCGGATTTGCATTAGGATTGTAGTTTGTAATAAGCTCGGTGGTATACTGAACAGCAAAAACTACTTCGGGATTTTCCTGATTATCCTGATTAAAGACATTTGCATACACTGGCACCAATGAATAGCCATAGGCCGTAGTTTCGATTACGCTTTTTGCATAGGTAGCCGCTTTCTGATAATCTTCTGTAGGATTTGGATTTCCTTCTATGGTAGCACGAGTTAAATGTACTTTAGCCAGCATATGTTCAGTGGCGCCTTTCGTGGCTCTTCCATAATCAGCACCTCTGGCAGCAGCAGGTAAAACGCTTGCAGCCGCCTCTAAATCTGCAATTATCGCAGCATAAATTTCTAAAACAGGGGTACGGTTAGCCGTAGTTTCAATGGTAGTGGTCTCTTCTAAGGTAAGGTGAATAGGCCCAAACATCTGAACTAAGATAAAATAATAATGTGCCCGCAGGAATTTGGCTTCAGCTATCCGGATGGCTTTACGGTCTTCGGCCATAGTAACATTTGGTGCCCGGCTGATTACCGTGTTGGCTGTATTAATAGCCTGGTAAAGAAAATTCCATGTTTCCCTGAAATAGGTATTAGACGGAGGGGTATTCATGGTAGCAATATAATCGTTTACTGGCTTGTAGTCACCATCTGCGCCTTTGGTATAGGTATCCGTTCCGAATACGGTCAGGGTATACCCCCGTTGTGTGCCATACCAGCTTCGTAAAGGTTCATAGGTTGCTTTTACTCCATCTTCTATACCTGCAGGGGTATTGTAATAATCAGCCGTTATACCAGAAACTATTTCCTCTTCCAGTATATTTTTGCATGACTGGCTAAATAGTATAAGTATGCTTAAGAATAATATCTTTTTCATCGTCATTAATTTTAGGAATAAGGTTTAAAACTTAGCATTGATGCCAAACAATAGTGTTCTTATACTCGGCGTACTCACACCTACTTCTGCCGTTTGCTCTACGCCATTATTAGGCGTTCTTACTCTCTCAGGGTCAATGCCTTTATTTTTGGAAACATACTTAGAGAAGATAAATGGCTGCTGGGCACTGGCATAAATCCGTAATGACTGCATTTTCATCTTGTTGGCTAAGGCCTGGGGGAAATTATATCCTAAGGTGATGTTTCTCACTTTCACAAAAGATCCATCAAAATAAGTCATCGACGTATTATGAATGGCTCTCTCCTGATTTACGTTTGGTCTGGGGAATGCATTCGTTGGATTATTGGGTGTCCAGTAGTCTACATCCAGGTTGTTATAACGGCCGGCTAAGGTATTATTACCGTCATGCAATAAACTTCTGATCATTTGTCCCTGGCGGGCAAAAATGAAGAAAGAAAAGTCAATGCCTTTAAATTCAAAACGGTTGGTGATACCACCACTCCAGTCTGGAATGTCTGAACCCAGAATAATCCGGTCAGCATCGTTAATAATGCCATCATTATTCTGGTCTCTTACTTTTATCTCACCAGGCTTTTGTTTGTATTTTGCAGCTTCATCTGTTTCTTCTGTCTGCCAGATGCCTATTTTTTCACGGTCGAAAAATACAGTGAGTGGCTGTCCAATGAACCATCTGTTGCCCACATCATCGTTTTTACCCCCATACAGCGAAACGATTTGTTCATTGTTAGAATAAATATTCAGGTCAGTAGTCCACTTGAAGCTATTGGCCAGGTCAATATTGATCGTAGAAAGAGCTAATTCAATACCCGAATTCTGGGTTTCTCCTATGTTTTCCAATACACCGCCAAATCCGGAAGTCCAGGGCAATTGCCGGTTCAGTAAAAGCGCCGTTGTGTTTTGCCGGTATATATCTACAGAACCACTAATTCTGTCTTGAAAGAAACCAAAGTCTAAGCCGAGGTTAACAGAAGCCGTAGTTTCCCAGCTCAGGTTTGGCTTCTTGAGTTCACTAGGCCTGAATCCATAAGCCGCATTATTTCCAAAGGCATACACCGACCGGGTTAATGATCCTTGCGTTAAATAGGGAGGTATTCCGGTATTTCCGGTCCGGCCATAACTCGCACGTAATTTTAAATTATTAAGAAAAGTGAGGCCATCCATAAAGCTTTCTTCGGTGATATTCCATCCTAAGGCAACTGATGGGAAAAAGCCATATTTTTTAGTGTCATTAAATAAACTAACATCGCCAGCAAATCTGGAAGACCCATCGATACGACCAGTTAAGGTAAGAAGATATTTGTTTTTAAAGCCATAGTTAATACGGGCCATATAGGACATAATGCCCCATTCCGATAAACCACTGGCAACTCCTTCTACGACTGTGGCAGAACCTACATTGTAGAATTCCTGGTATTCGTAAGGAATACCACTTACTCTGGCATCCACCAGCTCATCTCTTTGCTTTTGAATACTAAACAAGCCGGTAGCATTTAAGGTATGCACCGTGTTAAAGGTTTTGGTATAGTTTAAAATATTTTCAAGGGTGTAGGAGAACGTATTCCAATACCGGTGCTGGGCATAGGCTGTTCCTTCAGAACGGGCAGCTGTTTTGCTCGCCTGGAATATACCGTTTCTTCTGTTCTGGTTATCTGGCCCGAAGTTTACACGGAAGGTAAGGCCATCCATTATTTTATATTCCCCAAATATGCTCGAGAAAATACGTACCCTGCGGTTCTCATCTAAAACAGCACCATCTACTAACTCAGCAAGGGGGTTAGTGCGCAATCCATCAGTCGTGGGCCTGAAAAGCATATTTCCGTTGGCATCATAAGGTATGCCTAATGGATTTTCAGCTAAGGCACCTTCCCAGGGGTTTGGTCCCCAGTTTTGTATACTGAGTGCCGCCAGGGTAGCCGTTCCAATTCTTAACCGGTCGTTTATCTGATGTTCAATATTGATCCGTAGTGTATTTCTGGCAAAATCTTGCCCTGGGGTAATTCCTTTTTCGAAGAAGTGATTGCCTGTGATCGCAAACCTTGTTTTTTCATTTCCACCCAATACCCCAATCTGATGGCTTTGCTGGGTACCTTGCCGGATAATAAGATCCTGATAATCTGTATACCTGCCTAAGGCAATAGATTCCTCTTCCACAGCTTCAAACAAATCCCTGTCTGCTTGTTCCGGGTTATTATCGTCATATTTAGCAGCAGCTCTGCGGGATTCTCTTTTATAATCGGCAAATTCCTGCCCGTTCATAATATCCACTTTATCAATAGGATTGGTAAAGCCAAAGTATCCGTCATAAGATACTGTAGTTTTACCTGGCGTTCCTCTTCTGGTAGTCACCAGTACCACGCCATTGGCACCTCTGGAACCATAAATGGCTGTGGCTGATGCATCTTTTAAAATTTCCATGGATTCAATATCATTGGGATTGATATCATTCAAATCACCTGTTAATGGAATGCCATCTAATACATACAATGGATCATTACCGGCGGCAAAAGAGCGCCGTCCTCTGATACGTACGGATACTCCCTGGCCAGGTCTGGCACCAGTAGCACTTACATCTACGCCAGGTGCTCTTCCCTGTAAAGCTTGTTGAGCATTGGTAATAGGAAGTTCACTGATTTCCCTGGCAGAAACAGAGGCGATCGACCCTGTAATATCCGTTTTCTTTTGCGTGCCATATCCAACTACCACCACTTCACTTAATGATTGGATATCAGCTAACATAGCCACATTAATGGTACTACGTCCATTAATAGGCACTTCTTCGGTAGTAAACCCTATGTAGGAAAATACTAAGGTGCCGGCAGCTTCCGGAACTGAGATCGAATAGTCGCCATTGCTATCGGTAGTGGTACCATTGGTTGTGCCTTTCAGTAATACGTTTACCCCGGGAAGTCCGCTGTTATCTTCCTGTGAGGTTACTTTTCCCTTAATGGTAACAGCTTTATCATCCTGCGGACTATTTATCAAATTTAAATTATCCGCAAGGATTGAACCGGTATCCTGCTGTTTTTCAGGCAGGTTTCTGGCCTGAAGGGAGGGAGGCTGCTGGGCAAAAGCCATGGGAGAGAAAAGGCAGCAAAGAAAATAAAGCAATAGCTTGCTGCTAGAGAAAGTAACTCTGTTCATAGATGTTTAGGTTAAAAGTTATTAAATAGTTAAAAAGAGATTATAATCAACCCCAATGCACCGGAAGAGGGTGGCCTCTGTTGCATATAAATAAAAATTGCTTATTGGGTTCAGCAAATATGTCTTGTACATTTTTGAAAGATTTTGCGTGTTCAACTCCTGCCAGAAATTTCAAAAAGCACGTATTGCCAATATTAAATTAAATGCTCAGCTAGGAAAAGCTGTATTCCTTATAGATACTCAGATTCTTATGTCAGCCTGATAAGCCGACAATATACATCAAGTTTTATTAAATATTAAAATAATTATATTAATTTATTGCAGGTATAGGAAAATATGGTTTCCAGAATGTAAATGGAACTCAGGTTTTCAGAGGTATAAAGGAAATTCGCCCAGGATGGATTACTTGAATAAGGGAATATCCATGAAGGGGTGTATGTATCTGACTGGAATAATAGTTTGATAACAAACAAAAATATCCACACTGTGCTGCGATTATAGCATGACACAGGGTGGATATAGTAACAAAGTGTATCTAGAAAAAAATAACTTCTGCACTATAAAAAATCAATGCAGAAACAGAGGTAGTTGATTACCTGAAAAAAGTTGTTTTTGCTAACTGTTCTATCTTTGGACCATTTTTTAAGTAGTTTGCTAAGCACCATCAGGCCAATCTCCCCAACAGTCTGGAAAGTGGAACCGGCAAAAAGGCTACCTACCGAAAAGAACAGGATTAAAACCAGGAGAGCCGTTTTCATGTTGTTAACAGTTTAATGACTGTAAGCTTGCCATAGGATTATATCATTCCATTGTGAATCGCGTACCGGATCAGTTCGCTTACTTTGCGGCAATTGGTTTTTTCGCGGATGTTGTTGCGGTGGGTAGTAATGGTGTGAAAACTAATTCCCAGGCGGTCAGCAATTTCCTGGCTATTTAAGCCTTCGGCAATTAGTTTGATTACTTCCTGTTCACGTTTGCTAACTGTATGCTGCGGCTGTAGCTGTGTATCGACTGAAGTACATACCAGGCAGTTGCCATTTTCTGAGGATTGGATGGAAGCGGTAAGAATTTCATTTTTCTTCCAGTGTGAAATGTCTGTCCATACGCCGAAGATATGGGTAATATTTCCCTGTGTATCTGTTTGAAAAACGCGGCTCTGCTCCAGTAGGCGGACATAAGAACCATCCGCTTTACGCAGGCGGTAATCGCAGCTAAACTGGCATGATTCGCGCTCATGCGCAGGTACGGCCATCAGATACACCCAGATTTTACGCATGAGTTTAGCTACTGGTGCTGTATCGTCGGGGTGAAAAAGATTTCTGGTAAAACTAACCCCACCTTTTATAAAGGAAGAAGAAGCATAGCCCAGTATAGTTCCGGCATTGGTACTCATAAACGAATACTTGCCGCTACGTACTTGCCATAGCCAGCTGATACACGGACCTGCATTCAGGAACAGTTCCAGTGCCGGATTGCTTCGGATCAGGTTTTCCAGGCCGGTTTCTTCTGGCTGCCAAGTATAAGGCTGTGTTTGCCATGAAGATGGAAGGTTGACAACAGTATCGGTCAGGAGGTGGGAAAAGGGGGGGATTGAGGAGGTTTCCATATAAATCTTTCTGGTTAGGCAAGGATAGAGGTTGTTAATCACACAAAGCTCTCATTTCAGGCATCGTCACGCAATGCGCATGTTCACCGGAAGATGTTGTGATTTTGCCGGAACTCTACCTGTGATTTTAGACTATAGCTATGGGAAAATTCCCATATATAATTTGAGTATATATTGTAAAATATTGATTGTTAGGATATTAACTATTATAGGGAATTGTATTGATTTATAGCGTTAGTTAGGAAATACGGATGATTGTTCTAATTTCACTTCTGAAAGTAATATACATTCATTCAACCCCTAAACACCATACAAACATGCATCTACATGCGGAATACATCTTCGAAGCCAGTGAGCTAAAAACTTTGCTCAGTAGCGCCAATGACAATGACCTGATTGCTATCCAGGTAATGCTGGATAGGTTAGGGCAAAAGAAGTTTGTGATGGAGGTATGCGCTGTTAATTTAAATGCTCCGGTAAGTAAGCCGGAAGTAAGCGGAGCAACTCATGATACAATGATGTTTATGGATGCCGCCACAGCTACCAGACCAGCAGTAAAAGGTTGTCCCAGGCCGCCAAGCTGTTAACTATAGGAAATGTATAGGCACTCTATGATAGGTAAGTGATATGTTACAGATTACCAAATATTTAGATATACTTTCTCCGCTAATATTGCTGCTGTTTGTATTGTACAGGGGGAATATAGCATTCAGGAGAGATTATATCTTCTGGTTTATTCTTTTTCAAACCTTTATCAATGGAATTTCTATCATCTATGATAAGGTATTGCTGAAAGATAATCTGTTCTTGTATCACATCAATTGTGCCTTTTCCTTTCTCATCCTAACGATTTATTTTCGAAGCATATTCAAAATCAGAAAAATCAGAGTATTTGTTTCTATAATATCAACGCTGTTTTTTGTTTTTTTTGTAATCAACCTTTACTTCTGGGAGAACTTACAGACATTTAACAGTAATTCTTTTGGCATTGCCAGCCTCATTATTATTACCTATTGCCTGCTATTTTATACCGAAGAACTGCTAAGCCTTCATACCATACATATTACCGCCTCTGCCCATTTCTGGTATGTGACCGGGCTGCTCACCTATTATGCTGGTAGCTTTATAATTTTCATTACCTACCGGTATTTTATACAAAATCACATCCGGTTTACTGGCCTACTCTGGCAAACCCATAATGTGATATTTCTACTACTGTGTCTTTACTTATATAGAGGACTGATATGCAAACCATTGCAGGAGAAATACAGTTTGTGATCGCTATCACTTTCTTTTTAATTCTTATTACATCATTCGTAATTGTGTTTATGTTTATTCATCAGAATAATTCGAGAAAATACCTGAAATATATTGAAGAGGTAAAAAATACCTATGAACAGGAAATTTTGAAAGCCAGGCTGGAAATGCAGGAGCAAACTTTTCTGGGGCTTTCACAGGAAATCCATGATAATATCGGGCAGATCCTCTCTTTGATCCGGCTCAATATTTCTACCATCAAACCGGAAGACCCGCTTACTACTTCCCGGAAAATTTCTGCCAGCAAAGAACTGTTAGACAAGGCGATTGAAGATCTGCGGGATCTTTCCAAGCGGCTCAATACCGAATATGTGATTAAGCAAACACTTTCTGAATCGTTGCAATTCCAGGTGGGTCTCATCCAGAAAATAGGTTTGTATGACACAAGTTTGGATATACAGGGAAACGAGTTTTCTCTGGACGGTGAAAAAAAACTGATCGTTTTCCGAATTGCCCAGGAAGCATTGAACAATATTATCAAGCATGCCAAAGCCACTAAGATCAAAATTACCCTTTCTTTTTTCCCCGGACAGATACAGTTGAATATTCAGGATAACGGACGTGGATTTGAAACATTTGGCCTCGAAAAGGCCGGCAATGGCCTGGGCACACACAATATGTATTACCGGGCTAAACTGATTGGCGCTAGTTTTAGCCTGCAAAGCAAATCGGGAGAAGGTACGTTAGCTCATTTAATATTACCTGTATCCATAAATAATTGATTGTATGGGAGAAAATACGATTACTAAAGTAGCCCTTGTAGATGACCACCGCTTGTTCCGCAAAGGAATGCTGGAACTTATTAATGAATTTCCGGGATTTACCGTAGCCTGGGAAGCAGAAAATGGCAAAGAGTTTACCCAGAACATAATGCCCCAGAACCTGCCTGATCTGGTACTATTAGACATCAGTATGCCGGTAATGGATGGATTTGAAACGGCCCAGTGGATGGAACAGCGTTATCCGGACATTAAAATACTGGCGCTTTCCATGCATAATGACGATGAAACCATTATGAAAATGCTCCGCTCTGGGGTAAATGGCTATGTACTCAAAAATGCCGATCCCTCTGAACTGCAGGCAGCCCTGAATGCCATTGTGAAAGAAGGTTCGTATTATTCCAACCGGGTCACAGAAATCCTGGTGAAAAACTTCAATAAAAAGAAAGAAGTAAAAGTAGAACTAAGCGAGCGGGAGATAGAATTTCTGAAATTAGCCTGTACCGAACTTCCTTATAAATCGTTTTCGCCCATCCTGAAAGTACATCCCCGAGTAGTAGAAGCTATCCGGGAAAACCTGTTTAGAAAACTACAGGTACTTACCAGAGTAGGGTTGGTATTATACGCCATCAAGCATAGTATTTTTAAAGTGGAGTAGAGAAGGATGTGAGTGAGTATATTCCTTAGAAATTCCTTTAATCAAGCATTTGTACTTAACTACAGGTTAATAACTTTGGTTCTTTAACTCGATACACCAGGTGAATTACATAATTTTAAGCATCTATCTTCACATAGTTTAACTGCTTTAAATCATGGATTTATAAATGGGTTCGCATCGTTTGAAGTATCCAAAAGGGTTGCCGCTAATATTAAAATATTGATGTCAGGCAAAATATTAGGATTGCGTTTGCTTGGTAGCTTAATAAGTAAAGTTCAATAGTAATCCCGTTGCTGAAAGTGGTTACGTATGCTCTGCTTGTAGCAATGCTCATGTTGTGTATTGCCTTTCGTCAGCTTAAATTTGCTAACCATTTTACACAAGAGACAAAAATGCTTAAAGATTTAATTTTAAAGTTTGGTAAGGAAAAAATTAATACCCTTACAAAATACTCTTCAATCCTTACACTTCATCAATTGGGCGAGAAGGGTCGATTAAAAAATGAACTGACCACGCCGATTGAAAATGAACTAATGTACGCAACCGAAAAGATAGATGGAACAAATGTAAGAATTGTTTGCTTTGGTAATGAATATTTGGTTGGCGCAAGGGAGTTCATTTTACATCATTCACAGGATTTATATTTTGATAATGCACAAGGTATTGTTGATGGTCTTAAATCTCTAAATATTCAAATTCCCCAAACGGAGTCATTAACAGTTATCTATGGAGAGTTTTATGGCGGCAAAACTACTGCAAACTCTAAGTGGTATGGTCAAGATAAAAATGGATTTCGTGTTTTCGATATTGCTGTTTATGATGACTTATCAATACTTGATTTGTCGCAACAAGAAATTTCAAAATGGCGGGAAAGAGAAACTGAAAATGGAATTGTATACGGTCAAAAATTCCTTACTCGTTCTGAAATGCAAAATCAATTTCCCCATTTTGAATTTGTCCCACTTGTTGAATTTGAATTAGGGAATTTGTCGCATCTCACGATACTTGAAAACTTAAAAAAGTTTCTTCCATTCACAAATGTTGCTCTGTCCGAGAATGCTATTAAAAAGGCAGAAGGTATCGTTTTACGGAATGATAACAGGTCAAAAATTGTCAAAATAAGGTTTGAAGATTATGAACGGTCATTAAAGTAGTATATAACTCTCAAATATACCAAAGCCTTATAGAGGTTTTGTCTTATCTGATAAGGTATCGTATTTTATTATCGTAGGTTGTAGTATTGCCAAACCGTCCTAATCTTATCCCAATACCAAGATTTTTATCAGGTTTTAAGTATAACAGTTAGACAATTTGCCATCCAACTATACTTTACCTGAGCAAATGTACCCATCCAGTGAAAGACTGGTTATTCCTGGCAGTAGTAATCCGATAAAAATATACGCCGCTGCTCAGGCCGGTGCCATCCCATTTCTGACCGTAATGCAGCGCTCTGTATACTTCCTTGCCAAATCTGTTATAAATCTGGATATAATGATTGGGATACAACTCTAAGTTTTTAATGACCCAGTAATCATTTTTGTCGTCATTATTGGGCGTAATTACATTAGGAATGAACAAAGGATGCTCAAATTCCAGGCATACTTCATTTGACCAGGAATAGGTAGAAAATCCACTTTCCTCCAAAGCCCTGATCCGGAAACACTGCCTGAAACCAGCTTTGGCCGAAAGACTGATATAGCTGAGCTGAAACTTATCTACCACATCATATAAACTGAAATCGGTTTCTTCATCCAGTTTGCGCCAGATCTGAAAAGTTTTTACGCCTTTGGGCCATCCACTGTAATCGTTCCATTGCAATTGAATACTCTCTTTTTCTTCATCGCCGGTTCCGGTTACCACGATGGAATGATGATATATACTTGCCAAGGGACTCGCACATTGGTTATTGCCTTCTATTTTGTATTCAAAAGATTGCGTATCTGTAGACAGGTCTTTATCTGTAAATAAAGTATCTGTGTGTGATACGCTGCCAGCTGCCGTCCATTCACCCACAGCAGGTAAAACGGTTCTCCTACTGATAGTAAAAGTATTGGCAATAGCAGGAGCATTTCTGATCTGGAAGCATATTTCAATATCTTTCAGATTAGCGTGTGCCACAGAAACCGATTTGATGATAATTTCCGAAGCATCATATAACAATGGAAATGTTACCTGGCCAGTACAGTTTTTATCCGAAATTTCGAAAGCTGTTAAGCTGGCATCTTTTAAAAAAACTTCCTCCCAGTTGACTATAATCTGCGAACTATCGGCACTGGCAGAAATAATACGGCCATGTGCAATTGTCCAGGTAAAACGGGAGCCGGGTGAACCTGAAACCTGATAGGTAAGATTGGTAAAATGTTGCGGACAGATGGCCAGATCGGTGCTTTTTACTGCCGGAGCAGGAATGGGAGAAATGGCAATCGCTTGTTCAATAATTGCACTCTGGCAGCCAAATCTGGTAATCTCCCTGACAGCCAGCGTACCAGTTCCGGCAGATTGCCAGTTTATTGTTACAGAATTTCCGGACGTGTCGACAATGGTTCCGCCGCTTACCTGCCATTGATAAGCAGAAGCCGCGTCCCCATTTACACTGTATAATACATTGTTCGTAAAGGCACAAACCTGGGTGAGTCCCGAAATCTGGCTGGCTTGCGGAAGGGGGGCAACCTGAATATTGAGTGTGTCTGACGTGCCAAAACAAACATCCGAAACCGTTGTGCTTTGCTCATTCACCCATACTTTGCCAGTGCCTGCACCTGTCCAGTTTACGAGAATACGATGGGTGCCATTTCCACTTACAATCACGCCATTATTTGATAGGCCCCAGGTGTATACAGAGCCATTGGCAGGATTTACTTCATACTGGATATTAGTAGCCGCATTTAAACATAGGGTATCAGGATGAATAGGAGAGAAGGGTTTTTCGGTTTCCAAGAGCACATTTATTTTTACCGGCAGGCTATTACTGGCAGTTCCACAGGTATAATTACTCGAAGCCGTCACTTCTACTTTAGCCGAAACCGTAGCCGTTTGCCAGTCAACCAGAATCTGGCTGCTTCGCTGTCCGGAAGAAATATTACCTCCACTAACCGCCCATGTATAGCTGGTATTCAACTGCGGATTGGCGATTTTATAGAGAATATCTGCTGCATTTGGGCAAACGGATTTTACCCCAACAATTACCGGAAGATTTACCTGTGGAAATACCGTTACCTGCACCGTATCTCTGTCTATATTTCCGCAGTTTGAAAGGGGAGTATGGGTCGTAACAATATATTGAAAGGTTTGTGGTAAACCGGTTGTATTGGTAAGCGTAACGGTAGGATTGGCTTTGGTCGCATCATCCAGTCCGGTTTGCGGACTCCAGGTATAGGTAAATCCAGTTGCCGGAAGGGCACCTAACTGGCCTGTGCCTCCGGAGCAGAATTGCAGGTTCGGCCCGGCATTGGCCTGCCTGGGCAAAACAGTGACCTGAATGGTATCCTGATCTGTACATCCGCCTGAATCATACGTGGTGGTAAGCACATACTGGTAAGTAACAGGCGCAGAAGTAGTATTGGTTATATTTACCATGGGATGGGCCGAGGTAGGATCGCTTAACCCAGTAGCAGGCGACCACAAATAGCTGAAACCATTTGTTTCAATGGTTCCGATTTCCCTGGAAGCACCAGAGCATAGCTGCAAATCTGTTCCGGCGTAAGCAAACCTTCCGAGTACCGTTATAGTTACCGCATCCGCATAGGCACATAAGGTATCATCTACCAGGGAATCTTTAGTAACAAAATAGGTGTAATTAACAGGATTATTGGTGTTATTGGTTAATGTAACTTTAGGATTAGATGCGGTAGGGTCACTCAAACCTGTAGCCGGAGTCCATACATACCGGTAGGGTTCGTTTGGAGAAGAAGGAACGCCCAGTTCTGTTTCTGCTCCGCTGCACACAACTCTATCCAAACCGGCATTAGGAGGTGAAACAATAGGTTTATACGTATACAACACAAAATCCCGGATGGAATGACGGTCCGTATTGCCGCCTGTGCTGGCGGTTAATCCGAAATATCCGGTAAAATCTATAGTATAATTGCCTTCCGTTACAAAATCATTGTTAATAAATACCCGTATTCTTCCAAAGTCATAGGTAATTTTTATGCGGTTATAAGTCGGTTGCCTCAGAATATGCAAAGGTCCGGTAGTGGGTTGTTGAGAACTCGGACATTCCAGCGTTGCTTCTGTTCCAGAGCCATAGGTAGTATTTCCATCTGCATAACGGATTTCCAGTTTAGGCACCGGAATAACCGTGCTTACATTCGGACAGTTGAGCCAGGTATCGAGAATCACCATTAATCCTTTTGGTGTGGAAGGAATTCCCAGATTCCCTCCTTGCAGAAAACCAGTGGGCGGATTTTCCAGAAAGCAGAAAGCAATACCATCAGCAGCGGTGCCATCATAAATACGGTAATCAAATTCTGCTACCCATTTCTGGCATTCGGATATATTTACCGGCTGGTTATAAAAACAAGCACCATTGTTAAAATTAGTGGGATTGCAGAGCACCATTTCATTGGCAAAAGCATCGCCATCTCCGTTGGTATCTCCAATATGGGCATCACCGGTCAGGTTCCAGCCTTTGGTATCCATTACAGGTGAGCCGGTTAGCCTGGCAAAAGGATAGGTTTGTGCATAGGTAATCCGGGTGCCAAGCAGCAGGAGCATTGCTATTAAGTAAGGAACATGAGTTTTACAATGAATTTTCATGTCTGTATGGAAGATGGTCTTCGATGGGTTACCAGTCACAGCTTAACGAAGGATCGTTCATCCCGATTGGTTGCCCGGGAGGTGGAGCCAATGGTTCGGGAATTTTTAGCTCCTCCGGATTCTCCTGCAACCGCTTGATCTGATACAGGGCATACACAACCTGTGCCTGCTGAGATTCGCCTTTGGCGGCAGAATTAAGCAGCCATTCCCTTAGTTCAGAAAGCTTCATAAATGCAATTGCCCGTACTTGTGCAGGCGCTTCCTTGTTGAGGGATAAAGTCATCAGGTGCTGCAAGACTACATTCCCAACCGTTCGTTGCACTTCCGCCTCATAGTCAGATTTAGGTTTCTGGTTAGATTTCCAGGTGCTGGCAAGCAATTGATCAATTACTTCACTCAGACCTATATATTTTTCATTCCGGGCTTTGTATTCGATGAGTCTGGCGGCTCTTTCCGGATTCAGCAGTAAACCCACTGTATGGTTAGCCGCTACTTCAGCCGCAGAGAAAGCATCAAAAGTTCCTCCGGTACGGTTGGGAAACAGCTCACGGGTACGGTCGTAGCCAAAAGCTCTGGGTGGAATAAGCATAAGTATTTTTTCCGGTAAGACCAGTGCTTCCGGACTTATGGTAGCAAGCAATGCTTCCAGGGCTTTCCGGTTTTCTTCCGGAGAGATCATCTCCAGAGGTTTTTGCCCATCGCCCCGCATGGCATAGGTATAATTGATTCCACCCAGCACTTTGGCAGCAGCTTCTACCTGATACCGGTGGCTCATATACAGCGGAACCAATACTTCTTCCAGGGTGCTCATGGGCATTCCCTGTCGTATATTTTTTTCAGAAAAACGGCTTAAAGCTACCTGGCGAACCTGCATCATCCGGTTGAGTTCATCAATGGCATTGCCCCCATTGTCCCATAAATGTGTAGCTGGATGGGCACTTCCGGCTGGTCTGGCATCCTGGTCGGTGAGGAAAATGTTTCCCTGCTTGATAGCATCGGCAAGAATTTTATTCAGTGCTGCTTTTTCCTCTGTTCCCGACCCAAAATCCTGGTAGCCATACGCAATCGCTGTTTTGTCCCAGGTACCGATTCCATCCGCATACGCATCGGATAGATCTATATTTCCCTCTTTAGAAAGTTTAACAAGCGGATGCGGATAATCCATTACAGAACCTCTGTTGGCTGTACTGGCAATATAATTATGGGATATGCCAAGCGTATGTCCGACCTCATGTGCCGCAAGTTGCCGCAAACGTGCCAATGCCATTTTTTCCATTTCTGGCGAAACTGGTTTTCCATCTTCATAAGGCGCAAGTAATCCTTCAGCAATCAGAAAATCCTGGCGTACCCGGAGCGAACCCAGGGTAACATGCCCCTTAATGATTTCGCCGGTCCGTGGGTCAATTACGCCACCGCCATACGACCAGCCTCTGGTGGAACGATGCACCCATTGAATCAGATTATAACGGACATCCATTGGATCGGCGCCTTCGGGCATGAGTTCTACCCGGAAAGCATTTTTGTAACCGGCGGCTTCAAAAGCCTGGTTCCACCAGCTGGCACCTTCCATTAAAGCAGTACGGATAGGTTCCGGAGCCCCTCTGTCCATATAATACACAATGGGTTCGACCGCTTCACTAAGAGCAGCACCTGGATTTTTCTTTTGCAGGCGGTGACGGGCGATCAGGCGTTTTACAATAGGTTCGCTGATGGGTGTGGCATAATCCATATAGCTGATGCCAAAATACCCGGATCTTGGATCAAATGCCCTGGGTTTAAATCCATTATCGGGTAGTTGCACAAAGGAATGATGCTGCCGGATGGTAATAGCTTCCGGGGTTGGAACGGTGGAACGTACATAGTTTCCAGGATCACTGCCTGTAAATGTCAGGGTAACTTCTATTTCTGAATTTTGCGGAAAACATTTGGTACGGGGTAGATGAAAAGCCGATCTGGTGGCATCCAGTACATAATTTCCCTGTTTCGTATTTTTAATTGTTCCACTTACATTGTGTGCATCCCGCAGGCAAAAAGAAGTGATATCTACCAGTGCCCGTTCTCCTTCCAAAGCAAGTACTTCTGTTCCCCATAACACCGACTGGGCAAAGGATTCTTCTACCGCCCGTTTTTCGTCGGCATTGTTGCTGATGGCTCTGAAAGTATAGTTGGGTTGTAGCAGCAATACTTTAGGCCCGGTTTTCTGGAATTTTACAATGCGTTCTGTGCCTAACTGTCCACGATCGAGGCCAATATCATTAGAGCCAATTCCGGTAGGCAGGGAGTTTACATACAAAAATTCAGTATCCCACTTATCAATTTCCAGGTAGAGTTTGCCTGTTTTCTCCTCCCAGTACAGGTTAAAAAAGCCCGGCATCTTTTTCAAACCAGCCGTTTTGGAAGCAATCGTACTTGTTTTTTCGTCTGGCCTGGGCTGGGATTTTGCCGGAATGAAAGCAAGCTGTAGGGTGAAAAGCAGAATAAGATAGGAAAGGTTTTTCATGAATGTAGGTGGCGACAGAAGCGGTTTACAAATTATATATTTTCTGCTAATAATGTATGGTCCGGCTTTTGAAATATCCTTAGCAGGTACACCTCTTGCCTTTTGGGAAACATGGTGGGTTTATTTCAGAGGGGAGGTTATTGGATGTGAAACTTTCTGATTAACTTTATTAGTTAACTGTATATCAGTTTACCCTGATGGCATAGAAGTGTAACACTTTATTGCCATCAACAGCCAGCTAAATTAAGATTCATTATTCATGCGATTGCGCCTATGAAAACATTCCTTTCCGCACTACTGTTGTCTGGATTATTCTCCTTCTCTTTACCGGCAACTGCTCAATACATGCCTTCAACCAAATTACAAGCCTCTTTTTCGCAGCAAATGCAACGGCTGGACTCACTGGCCAGTTTGCCGGATGCAGTTAACCGCAAAAAACAGGTAGACTCGTTCTGGACAGAACTGATGGCCAACAAACAAATACCTTTTACAGAAGGCGATTCAGTGGCTTTTCTGTACAAGGGTTCGGCGGATTCGGTGAGCTGGCAGGGAGATTTTAATGGATGGGGAAGCCGGGCTGGGGGCCATATTTTTAATAACCGGGGTTACCGGGTGGGCAAAAGTGATGTGTGGCGGATGATAGCTGCTTTTCCGCAAGATGCCCGTATTGATTATAAAATTGTACTCAATGGCCGGGAGTGGATTACAGACCCGGCAAATCCAAACCAGCAATGGGGGGAGGCGGACCTAATTCAGAACTCCGTATGCCAGCCTGGCAGCCGGAAGAGGCTGCAACAGATAAGAAAAATATCAGCAAAGGCAAGTTGAGTGATAATTTATCGGTGAAAAGCAGTGAAATGGGCTATGCCTTACAATACAAAGTGTATCTGCCGGCCGGGTATGAAAAACTCTCCAAGCTGCCGGTTGTGTATGTAACCGATGGGCATGAATATGCGGATGACCGGATGGGAGCCATGGTGCGGATTCTGGATAACTTAATCGCTGAACACAAAATAAAACCGGTAATTGCTGTTTTTATTGACCCCAGAGAAATAGCTAATCCAGGCAATAACCGGCGCATGATCGAACTTGTGCTGAATGATAAATTTGTTTCTTTCATTACGCAGGAACTGGTTCCGGATATAGACAAAAAATATAAAACAGACCCTTCACCGCAGTCCAGAGGCATTATGGGAACTTCACTGGGGGGATTAAATGCAGCGTATGTAGGCATAAAAGCCAGTGATAAAATCAGTTTGCTGGGTATCCATTCGCCTGCCTTCTGGTACCGCCCTCAGATTTATACTTTGTATGAAAACAGCCCGAAACTGCCACTCAAAATATTTATGAGTACCGGTGTGATCAGTGATACAGAAGAGGGTGCCCGCCGGATGAAATCTATTCTGGAATCGAAACAATATACCCTGCAATACAAAGAGGTGAATGAAGGCCATTCCTGGGGAAATTGGCGGTCTTTGATTGACGACATTCTGATCTATTTGTTCCCAGCTTAGGTTACAGAAAAGAGTAATAGAATTTCATGTTTGCCTGATTTTGTATGAGAATGTTCATCCATTATTATAAAGATATACACGTCTTTAATTTTCCCTTTTCCGGACTTATAAGCCTGATTGGCATTTTATTATGGGGAGGTGATATCAACAGATTCTTTCTCTACTTTTTCCTGACGCTTCTTACCGGAGGATTTGCCCTTTCTTTATACTATTATCAGTCAAGATATGCCAGCCAGTACTATTTCTATTATAACCGGGGTTTTTCTAAACTAAAACTGATCTTAATTTCAGTAGCAATAAATCTATGTCTGTTTATTTTCTATAAATGTCTGGCCATATTTTAGAAGCGGATAGTATTCTCCACAGCTTTGGTACCAGAAGTTTGCTGTCAGACGTTTACCTCAAATGTCAGACTGGCGAGATCACTGGTTTACTGGGTAGAAACGGAAGTGGTAAATCTACGCTGCTCAAAATACTGTTTGGTTCCCTGCCTGCTGACAATAAACATATTCGCATCGATGATAAAATATATCATCAGCCTTTTAGGCATCAACTTATTGGTTATTTGCCTCAGGATGCTTTTCTGCCCGCCAACTTATCCTTGCATCAGATTATAGATATATTCATTCCTTCAAAGACAAACAGAAGCCGTATCAAAGAAGACGAAAGAGTGAAGCTTCATCTGAAGAAGCGAGTTAATCAGTTATCCGGGGGAGAAGTCAGGTATTTTGAACTATTATTATTGCTTCACCTTGATGCTCCTTTTTTGCTGCTGGATGAACCTTTTTCGGGTATAGAACCCATCTATAAAGAGCACATCAAAACGTTATTAAGAGCTTACAAGCAAGAGAAAGGATTTATTATCACAGATCATGATTACAGGCATATTATTGAGGTGAGCGACAAGATCATTTTATTAACAAATGGAGCTTGTAAGCACATTAAACATCTACGTGAACTGGAAGATTATAAGTATATCCCGCCAGGATCAGTATAGTAATTGTAATGGCAACTCAGAATGAGGGATTAGTAGGGTAAGTTACATAGTTCATTACTTGGTACTTACGGTTTCCCCGATCCGGTGAATTTGATGGATGTGGTGGCATACGTGCTCATTCATAAAACCAAGTGTCTGAAGAATATTGAGGAAGCCGGTTAAGGGGTGTTTGAATATGTTTTTATGGATTGTACCGGCAGGAAGCAGAGTCAGAAACTTTTCCCATTCACCGCGCACTTCCTCCCATTTCGCAATTGCTTCTGCTAAGGTTACTCCTTCAGGTGGAAGCGCTACTTGTTTAGGTGCTTTTATTTTCTTCCGGTAACGCAAGGCAACTAGCACAACCATGTACCGAAGCCAGGAACGCAGATTCGAGTCTTGTAATTCTCCTTTTAATAATTTCCGTTGTACATATCCTAAAATCTGGATTTCAGTAATAGCCAGATGTATGGCTACCTGCGCCATCGACCATTCTTCTGGCGAGGGTTTAACCGGTGATACGCTTTGAGGATAACTCTGGATAATAGAAATCAGCCTATTGCGGGAGTCTTCCAGTTGTTGAAAAAGCTTTTCTGTTTTTGGATGCATGCACGATTACCAGTTCAATCAGAGAGCCAATGTATAAAAATTCTGTGCTGTTACCGGCAATACCGTAGCAATGAATCTGCTGAACTGGTCAATCCGAGTTCATATGCTTGCTGCCAGTCGTGACAGGCCCCTCTTTTATCTTGTAGTGCTTTTTTAGCAGCTGCCTGCAAAAAAATAGCTGGACCTTTTAAGGTGGGTTCATGGATTGCCTGGGCACAATCAGTAAGTACCCGTTCATATCTTCTCATTTTGAGTAAACTCATGGCTCTGAAAAGATACATTTCCGGAACCGGTACTTTTGAATGGCGTATGGCCTTATCAAAGTCCTCATAGGCATGGATAGAATTAGCATCCAGTTGCAGCCATAATTGTCCTCTTTTCAGATAAGCTTCTGCATATTCATCATCAAATTCTATGGCCTCCTCCAGCTTGGTAAAGGCATTGTATGTCTGGTTGCGGTCTATATAATACAGGGCTTCTGCATACCGCATACGGGCCGACCGCTGATTCATGAATGTATAGAGCGAATACCCTATAATGGCCATAATGAGTATAATTATTGTTCCCACACCATAGGCTTTTCTGGCAGCATTTGGGTCATGGCGGTAGGTGGGCGGTGAATAAGGCCGGGAATAGGTATAGGTTTGGTTGTAGGTAGGCTGCTGGGTAGTATCTGTGGTATAGCTGTAAGAACTGTATCCATTCAGCTTCAGGTCATAGATAAGTTTATCCTGTGTATCCGAAAGAACCTGATAGGCTTCATTGATCTGTTTGAATTTTTCTTCTGCCACCAGGCTTCCTGCATTCCGGTCGGGATGATACTGTAAAGCCAGTTTCTTGAATGCTGACTTAATTTCCTGAATGCCTGCCTGTCTGCTGATTCCTAATATTTGATAGTAATCTGTCATGAAAATCTATACGAAATACAACCTGTTCACACAATTAGATAAGATACTGATGGATATTTTATCTCTGAAAATAGGATCAGAGATAAAAGAATAAAATGTACACCATCAACAGGCTTCTAACAAAAATACTGATTTTTGGGGAGGATTTGTTTGTATAGCGTAGGTATTTCTTTACTGCCCTACCTTCAGGAATAGGTGATATGCGGGAGTTTGCAGGCTTCGGGAACCTCTGCAACTACATTTCCAGTAAGTGTAATCTGGCAGGTGAGGCGTTCGGTTAATTTAAGCCTGCCCTGGTTGCGGTATTTTTGTTCAGCTGCAGAAAGGTGGCTTATATTTTGCATCCCTTCCACCACCCGGATACGGCAGGTCGTACATCTGCCTTTTCCTCCACATGCATGCATCCAGTCGACAGTCGCCAGTTGAATATGGTATAAGGCGCTTTTAGCTGGGTGTGTAATTTCTATAGGCTTGTTAAAAAGGTTTCGTATGATAAGTGTGGGCATAAATTGATACCTTTACAAATTAATTAAAAGCGTGAACAGATGACAAACAAACTCAATATTCCCGCGCTGGAAACATACAGTAAAATATACGCCAGAAAAATGGCTGGCGATTTTTTTTCGAAGCAGCCTGCTATTACAGGCAACCAGATTCTTACTTACAGTCCGATGGGGCAGGTAAATTTGTTTATTCTGCATCATCTGTTTGCAGCCTGGCAGGATGAAACGGCCCGTTTGCAAAGCCCCTACTTTGATTACCATACTATTGAGGTACAGGAAGCTCTAAAGCAGTTTATGAACACAGTTTCAAGGCATATTTCTGTACGCCGGGAACATTTTGAGCCATTGGTGAACCGGGCTGTAGTTTCTACCCTCACTTTACTTTTATCTCCCTACACCTTTGTTGAAGATTTACTTCGTGCCAACAAAAGCGGAAAAGTAAATATAGCGCAATTTAAAGAGACTGGCCGGTATGTGCAGATACACAAGCCTTTCTATCAGGCGCTCACTGACCGCATGGAAAGTTTGAATCCAAGTGAAGTGCCGGTTCAGCAGGCGATTACCTTGCTGAATGAAGTATATGCACAATTCCAGGACCAGCTGGAACCAGCAGCTTCGTATATAGAGTCATTTTCACAGGCCGTTCCACTGGATGAAAATGATTTGCTGCTGGAGCAGGCACAAGTTAAACAACCACAGCCTAAGCAACCGGAACCTGTAATTGAGCCAATCATATTTGAACTGGACAAGCGGGAAGTTGCGCCAGAAGAACCCAGACACGAACCCAAAGTACCGGCTCCGGAAAAGAGAGTTCCTTTGCAGGAGCAGCCTACCTTGCCTTTGCCGGAAATTCAGGTTGACATTGAAAAGTTTGTAAAAGCGGCGCATACACCTCCCACGCCGGTAGCCAAAACGCCTGTAGGGCCAGTACCACAAGTTGAACCAGTAAAGCCTGTTGAGCCGGTGAAACCGCCGGAACCGGTAAAAACGGAAGCGGTAAAACCTGTGATTGTGAATGATAAGCCAGTAAATCTTTATGAAAAGTTTATCCGGGAGCAGCCTACCCTCAACGACCGCCTCAAGCAAGGCCCCAAGCCAACATTGCTGGATAAACATCAGAAAGCGAAGATAGATGATTTAAAAAGTGCTATTTCACTCAACCAGCGTTTTTTGTTCATCAATGAATTATTTAAGGGCGACGGAACAGCTTTCAACCAGGCATTAGCGGAACTGGAGAAATGCCCGGATCATCAATCGGCCATGGACCTGGTAAATACCAGATATGCCGCAACCTACCGCTGGGATTTTAATAATGAGGAGGTAATGAATTTTCTGGAGATTGTAGAGCGGAAGTTTTATTGAGATTGCTGAGCTAAAATGATAGTAGCTGCCATTAGATTGTGCAATAAATTATCAATCTGCTATTTATTATTCATTTTTATAGGATGTCAATCAAAAAAAGATAAAATGATTCATTATAGCAAAGAATCTATTTTAGCTGAACTCGATAGCGCAAAAGTTTCTGATCCATATAAGTTTTTTCCTGATTTAGGACATGGCTATTTTTATTTGGCAGGTAGCAGAATTAATTTATTTGCAGATAGTACCTGTTGGGCAATTGTCTTCGAGAAAACAGGATATTTAAACCGGGGATTAGTTGTTGCCATTGAATTAACATATTTTGGGAATTGTCTTTCTAATCTTGACAAAGCTGGGTTAGATAACCGCTTCACCTGTAATACAAAATGGGTTGACCTGATTAGTGGGGAAGAGTTAGATAGAATATCTGATAGTTTTGAACTGGTATCAAATTTAGCCAAAACAGTTAAGGTGAGAAATACAGATATAGCCATTGAGCACAATCTTGTAAACTATCGCAATAAGGGAATAGAGATAAGAGAGGATGATAACCCGGAAGACTTAATAGACTTTGTAGCTTTAATAAGGTATTTGGATGAAGAAAATGTTGAACTTTTTAGAGCTACAGATGAAGAATTACATATATGTCTTCCAAAAGACTTACCAAAACTTATGAGTATTGATCAATGGCACCATAAGGAATACACTTATTATGAAAATGAAATGATAGGAACAAAGCCTAGTGAATATGAGACATTTCAGATGATTGCAGACATACTTGTTACAAGTAATAAAAGTAAGTGGGAACCTACGCTTGAGTCGAACAATCATTGGAAAAATTGGCCTCAAGCTGGCAATTTATAAAACCAAATTAAACACCCATATTTAAATTAAGTGGATAATGAAAATGCATCATATCAATCTGGTTACAATAAAAATTAGCCAAATAATGAGCAAACTAACGCTTCTAATAATTACCATTTTCTACGCTTCACAAGTCCAGGCACAAGTGATTACCGATTCACTGTTAATTGAGGGGAATTACCGGAGTTTTCATTTCACTGACCCAGGTGATAGCAAACGGGAGAATCTGGTATTTGTGATGCATGGTTCCGGTGGCAATGGTATGGGTATGATGAAAGCAACGGCTAAACTGGAAGAAAAAGCAAAAGCAGAAAAACTGTTGCTGGTATATCCCAATGGCTATAAGAATTACTGGAATGAATGCCGGAAAGCTGCCACTTCTACTGCCAATATCGAAAATATCAATGAGAATGCTTTTTTCGCCGGAATGATAGACTATTTCAGTAAGAAATATAACACAAAAAAAGTATTTGCCATGGGTACCTCCGGGGGCGGACATATGGCCTATAAACTGGCACTCACTATGCCGGAAAGATTTAAAGCGGTTACTGCTATTATTGCCAACCTACCTGATACCAATAACCTGGATTGTATTGAAGTAAAACGCCCTATTCCGGTGATGATCATCAATGGTACTGATGATCCGCTAAACCTGTACCAGGGTGGCATGATGGTTTCAGGTAATGTTACCTTTGGATATGTCCGTTCTACCGACAGAACATTTGCCTACTGGGCAAATCTGGCTGGCTATACCGGCGAACCAGTCAAAGAAAAACTGCCGGATACTGACCCTGCGGACGGAAAAATTATTGAGCGCTTTACCTTCAAAAAGAAAGGAAAGCCAGAAGTGGCACTACTAAAAGTAATCGGTGGCAAACACGATTATCCCAACGACATTGATGTACACGAAGAAGCCTGGAAGTTTTTTAAGCGGCAGTGAAAATAGTCATTGGTCAGTAGTCATTAGCCAACTTGTTTTCTTAACAAAACCAAAAAGCCGGTATCAAGATACCGGCTTTTTGGTTAATTGAGTTTGAAATACAAATGTATAATGAGTGTTTCAGATTTACACTGATAGACCAACAACTATCAACGAATTAGTTCTAACTTCCTTTTGGCGTACCTACTGCTTCAATCACTTTTACTTTATCTTTTTTACTGATGCCTGAAACTACCTCAATATTAATTCCATCCGAAATGCCGGTTTTTACCAGTCTCTTTTCGAATTTCTGCGGCTGCGTTTCTACTTCCACAAATATACTATCTTTCTTGAACTGAAGCATGCTTTCTTTTAAAGCCAGTACGCTGTCTTTTTTATCGAGTACAATATCGGCATTGGCGCTATAGCCGGCACGTATAAAGTCTTTTTCATCGAGCAACATATTAGCCCGTACCTGGAATTTAATTGCGCCTTCGGAGGTATCGCCTTTCGGAGAAATATATTCAAGCGTCGCTTTATAAATTTTGCCTTCCAGCGCGCCAATCACCAGATTAAGGTCCATTCCCTCTTTAATTTTGCCCACTTCCGATTCATCTACCAGACCTTCGAAAATCAGGCTTTTCATGTCGGCTACGGTAGCGATAGTGGTTCCGGAGTTAAAAGTATTTCTTTCAATAACTGAAGTACCTACTTTTACCGGCACATCGAGCAGCATCCCGGCCACCGGCGAATAGACCAGGTTAGAAACTTGCCCACTCTTTTTAGAAGCCCCTTCTTTTACCAGTTGCAGATTGGTTTCGGCCGCTTGTAAGGCTTCTTTTTTTAGGTTGAAATCGAGTAGAAATCGGTTATATTCCTGGTCTGCAACTACTTTCTGGTCATACAAGGCTTTCTGCCGGTCGAGTTCTACTTTGGAGTTCTGGAAATTGATCCGGGCTGTTTCCAGAGAAGTTTCCGCTGTATTTACACTCACAATATTGGGAACAATCCGCACTTTGGCTATCAACTGTCCGGCTTTTACGGTTTGCCCGGCATCTACATACAGTTCTTCAACAATACCGGAAACCTGTGGTTTAATAGCGACTTCCCGGCGGGGAACAATGGAACCGGTAGCAACGGTTTTTTTCACGATGTTGGTTACAAATGGCGTTTCTGTTTTGTATACGACAGGATCAGTTTTAGACTTTTTATAAAAATAATAGCCTAACCATCCAGATAAACCCAGAAATATCAAGCCTACAATACTTAGAATTACTTTTTTCATTGTTAAGGTATAATTACAGTTTTTTTTATTAAATCGTTTACGTATAGATATTTACTCGTCCCGTAGTGCTACTACCGGATCGATATTGGCGGCTTTGGTGGCTGGAATTAATCCGGCTATGGCACCACAAAAAACCAGTAAGAGTAGGGCTGTGGCGGCAATTGTCAGGTTTACTTCCGGATTTGCAAAAAACTCTCCCTCCGCTTCAAACTTCTTTAACAGATAATTGATAAGTGCAATTAACCCTGTACCGGTGACCAGACCAATGTAGCCGGCTACTCCGGTAATGACAATGGATTCCTGAATAATAAGGCTGATAATAGACCAGGGAGTAGCTCCCAATGCTTTGCGGATGCCTATTTCTTTGGTCCTCTCTTTTACCACGATCAGCATAATATTGCCTACACCAATAATACCGGCGATAATGGTTCCAATACTCACAACCCAGCTAAAGCCTTTAATCCCGGTGAATAAGCCCTGTATCCGCTTAAATTCTTCTTCTACGTTGGCTGAGCCCAGTGCCCGTACATCATCCGGGTGTATATCGTGGCGTTTGGCAAGCAGTTCTTTTACCTTCTTTTCGATTACCGCTGATTCTACGCCTTCTTGTGGAACCATTGCCAGATAATCTACCCGGTTATATTGATTAAATGCTTGTTGTAAAGTAGTGCTGGGAATAAAAATAGTCTGTGCATCTTCCTGATTGTCTTCCGTACTGCCTCGGCCTTTAAAAGTACCAACTACTTTAAAATAGATGCCTTTAATGCTAATATATTCTCCTATTGGATCTTTATCACCAAAAAGCACTTTATGGACTCGGGTACCGATGATAGCCACTTTGCGTTTATCCCGGATATCTAAAGTATTAACAAAACGGCCTTGCAGAATGACTAATGGTTTTACACCCATCCAGTCCGGATACTCGCCATATACGGTGAAAGAAGAGCTTTTATTATTATAATTTACTTTAAAATTACCTTGTACCTGGTTTTGTGGGGCCAGAATTGCTACTTCCGGAATAGTCTGGCGGATAGCCACTACATCATCATTGGTGAAAGGAATATAACGGCCTGCTTTTAAGCCTTTGTAAGGAATGCTGGTACGCTGTGACCAGACAAACACGGTATTTTTGGCAATATCAAAACTTCCTACCACCCCATTCTCAAATCCATTTCCGGCACCCAGCAATACCACCAGCATAAAAATACCCCAGAACACCCCGAAGGCAGTCAGGAAGGTACGCAGCTTGTGTTTGCGGACAGTAGCGTAGATTTCACTCCATTTGTCTAAATCAAACATAATATCTTAATTGAAAATTAATAATTGAGAATTGAGAATGCTATTATAAATTTTACATTTTCAATTATTCATTTCTAGCTTAGTCTGCTCTGAGGGCTTCTATTGGTTTAATTTGTGCTGCTTTGATGGCGGGAATCAGTCCGGCAATGGCACCGGAAATCACGAGAACTACGGTGGCTGATAAGGCCACGCCCACATCTACCCCTGGCTTGGTAAAGTAAGGGAGTTCAGCGCCGGTAGAATCAATCAGGTAGCGTATACCATCCAGCAATCCTACACCAGCCAGCAAACCGAGGTAGCCCGAAAATGCTGTAATTACAATAGATTCCTGAATAATGAGGCTGACAATAGAAAAAGGAGTTGCGCCTATGGCTTTGCGAACGCCTATCTCTTTGGTCCGCTCTTTTACAATGATGAGCATAATATTACTTACTCCCACAATTCCGGCGATCAGCGTTCCGGTGCCTACTACCCATACAAACAAGCGGATGGCATCGAATAAACCCTGGAAGCGTTTGTAATCTTCTTCATTGTTGTTCATGCCGATGGCCTGCTCATCTTCTACAGCAAATTTCTGCCGCTGTGCCAGCACTTGTCTGACCTTCTCTTCTACCGCTTTAACAGAAACACCTGGTCTGGCGGTAATTGCAATATTGTGTACATTCCGGCCAGGGTTAAATACGGTTTGATATAAAGTAAAGGGTATAAATGCTCTTTCCTCAAAACGGCCATTATTGCCTTCTTTCTTAAATATGCCTACCACCTGAAAATAAACTCCTTTGATATTGATATATTCTCCGATAGCATCTTTATCAGGGCCGAAAAGTACATCTTTAATCCGGTTTCCAATCACCACTACCTTTCTGGACTCAAACATATCGTTCCGGTTCAACAGGCGGCCTTGTGTCAGGTTGAGAATGTCTACAGAGAAGAACTCTGGAGAAGTAGCCAGCACCCGGAAAGAGCCATTTTTATTTTTATAGGTTAAGGTATACTCTCCCCACAACCAGTTACGGGGGGCTACCACTTCTACTCCTTCTACTTCCCGGCCAATGGCTGCCAGATCTTCTGCTTTAAAATTCACTTCACGCCCTGGCTGTAATCCTTTATGGGGAATAGAAGTACGTCCGTTCCATACCCAAAGGCTATTGATAGCAAAAGAACCAAATTCGCCTTCTATGCCGTTCTGCATTCCTTTACCGGCTCCCAGCAGCAATACCAGCATAAAGATCCCCCAGAACACTCCAAAAGCAGTCAGGAAGGTACGCAGTTTATTTTTCTGCATGGTGGCCAGTATTTCCTGCCATTTGTCTAAGTCGAACATACGTATATTATTAAATGGTTGAAGGCTAAATGGTTAATTGATAACAGGTATATGCTCGCGAACGAATTTTTCCGATTTTTCGATGATGCCATCTTTCAGGCGGATCACCCGGTCGGTCATTTCAGCAATATCGTTTTCGTGGGTAACAATAATCACTGTCATGCCCTGCTGGTTTACTTCCTTAAAAATTTGCATTACTTCATAGGAAGTCTGCGTATCGAGCGCACCAGTAGGTTCGTCGGCCAGAATTACTTTCGGTTTAGAAATCAGTGCTCTGGCGATGGCTACCCTTTGTTTCTGACCACCGGAAAGCTCATTAGGTGAGTGATCCGCCCAGGCTTTCAGGCCCACTCTGTCTAAGTATTCCAAGGCCCGTTTGTTGCGTTCTTTGCGTCCGACCTTCTGGTAATACAAAGGCAGGGCTACATTTTCCATCGCATTTTTAAAAGATAGCAAATTAAATGATTGAAATACAAAGCCTAACAGGTGATTCCGGTAATAGGCCGCTTTGGTTTGAGATAAGTTCCGGATAGAGTTTCCATTGAGCAGATATTCTCCAGAATCGTAGGTATCCAGAATACCTAGAATATTGAGCATAGTAGATTTGCCAGAACCAGATGAACCCATGATCGAAACCAGTTCACCAGCCCCGATATGGACGTCAATCCCTTTCAATACATGCAATTTATTATGCCCGATAGAATAATATTTATTTATGTTATGCAGTTGAATCATAGCGAAAGTGTTAAGGAAAAGAATTAGCCTGTAAAACCAAGTAATTTGTAATGCAAGGTAGTGCTTTTATAAGGGGACTAAAGTTAATTTTGATGACCAGTATCTATTCTGTATGACTGGCATATGTCTGGTATGAACTTATTGCCAAAAACAAAATATTATCCTATACTATACGTTTTGCTCTCCACTGCTTAAATTCTGAAAATTGTTCAGTAGAACACCTGTTTCCTATAAAAGTCAAGCATTAGATACACAACCATAAGTGAAGGTTGCACCAGGGTTGGAAAAAATTATCAATGCATAAACCAGCTTATTTTTAACGTTTCTACTTATACCGAATAGTATAAAGAACCTTCCATAGATGTTATATGTTGATCAAGTATGGGAAGAGTAACCAAAACTGAGCTCATCGAGAGTGCCGAGCAGTTGCTGAAGATGAGCAAAAAAATAGCCCATCCGCTAGCCGGAGCCAGACTGCGGGCTTTTTACCTCTACAAGAGTGGGCAGGCTAAAGCGTATGGACAAATAGCTGCTGCCGTAGGCTATGAGCGTCATGCAGTGGGCCAGTGGTTCCGGCTTTACAAACAGAAAGGGCTGCAAGCCTGTCTTCAGATAGATCCGGGCGGCCACAAAAGGGCATCACAGATTGCAGGTAAAGTACTTGAGCAGTTGAAGGCAAAGCTTGCTGATCCAAACAACTATTTTACTTCTTATAAGCAAATCCATGAGTGGTTGCACACGGCGCATGGCATTGATCTGAGCTATGAGCATGTACATTGGTTTGTCCACCGACAGCTGGGGGCAAAGCTGAAAGTGGTTAGAAAGAGCAACCTGAAAAAGGATCTAGCCTATGAGCAGAAGTATAAAAAAAACTAAACTTGGTGCTCACTTTCCTCTTACAGCGCTACTATGCTCCTTTGGCTGCCAAAGGGGTAGTCAGCCATTGGAAGGTGTACTATCAGGATGAGAGCCGCTTTGGTTTGATGACTGTTTTGAGAAGAGCCATCACCCTTGCCGGCATAAAACCGGTAGGAGCCTATCAGCACCGCTTCATCTACCGCTACTGCTATGGATTGGTAGAACCGCTGACAGGAGATCACTTCTTTATTACTGCCCCACAGGTTAACACGCTTTACTTTGAGTATATGCTTGAGGAGTTTAGCCGCCATCAACCGCAAGTGTTCAAGTTTATCTTTGTAGACAAAGCAGGCTATCACCGGGCAAAAGCCTTGCAAGTGCCCCAAAATATCCGCCTGGTGTATTTACCTTCTTCCAACCCTGAACTCAATCCGGTCGAAAGGCTGTGGGGGGATATGAAAAACAAAGTAGCTTTTCACAACTTCAGCCATGAACAAGAACTGGAAGCCTGGATCACTAATACGGCTAAAAGTTATGGGCAAAGACAGATCGCCTCTCTAACCGGATACCCTTACATTTTAGAAGCCATCAGCAAGATTACAACCTCTATGGAATAGCCTTCGCCCTATTTGGTATTATATGAAAAGTATAAGAATAAGCAGATGAATTCACCTTTTCCTCCCTATGAAGAGGAACGGAAAATAAAATAAAAAGTAACCAGGGATAATAGTTAGAGCAGAGTGTTTTGTCATTTGGCTATAAAGATTACTAATAGACCCATTTGCACATATTACTAGGGTTATGACTTAAAGCTTGTATGATATGGAGTACTATCATTCTGCCATCATGAAATAATGGGAGTTAAGAAATATTCTGTCTCCCCAATTTCAGGCAGAACAGAATCCAATAGTTCCTTTAACCAATCTAAATCTGTCTTTTGGGCTGGATCTATGTTTACATCCAGTAACATGATCACACCTCTCTCAGAAATACGATCTACATACATTATATCAATAAATTGATTATCCAATCTTTCAAATACTTTTTGAGGATCGGTAAGATTTCTGATTTCGATATATTTGTCTAAAATAATTGCCATGATAATGTATCTAACAAATTGCTTAGATGTATAAAGGCAAAGTTGTTACAAACCTACTTTGTCTGAGATCAGGTAATCTTCGTTGCGTTTGGAGCCGATCGTAGTCATCATTTCGCCCAGAAAACCTGCCAGAAATAACTGGGCACCCACAATAATGGCAACCAGTCCGAGAAAGAATAAAGGATGATCTGTAACATTGCGATAAGGCAAGCCTTTATTAATGGCAATGATCTTTTTTATAATTAACCATACCGCCATTCCCATTCCAAAAACAAACGAAAAAATGCCCAGGCTTCCAAAAAAGTGCATAGGCCGTTTGCGGAATTTGGATACGAAGGTAATAGACAATAAATCGAGAAACCCGAAAATGAAGCGTTCCCAGCCAAATTTGGTTACGCCATATTTTCTGGCACGGTGTTGCACTTCCTTTTCACCAATTTTAGTAAACCCCTGCCATTTGGCGATCACCGGAATATAGCGGTGCATTTCCCCATATACATCAATAGCTTTTACTACTTTATAATTATAGGCTTTAAGGCCGCAGTTAAAATCATGCAGACGTATCCCAGACATAAGGCTGGTAACATAGTTGAAAAATTTTGACGGAATGGTTTTACTCAATGGATCGTGGCGTTTCTTTTTCCAGCCCGAAATCAGATCGTACCGCTGCCTGGTAATAAGATTGTACAGTTCTGGGATTTCATCGGGGCTATCCTGCAAATCAGCATCCATTGTAATTACTACCCGGCCTTTGGCTGCTTTAAAACCAACATCAAGCGCCGCAGATTTACCATAGTTCCGGTTGAAACGGATACCTTTGACACAAGTATTGCCAGCCGATAAGTCGTTAATTACCTCCCAGGACGTATCCCGGCTTCCATCATCAATAATAATCACTTCATAGCTGAACCCGTTTTCCTGCATTACCCGTTCAATCCAGGCGCACAGTTCTGGCAGTGATTCTGATTCGTCTTTGGCAGGAATAACAACTGAAATATCCGGTTTGTCTAACATAGGTAGTGGTGGCATTCGTATTGATTGAATAACGAATAGTGATCGTACAATAATTCAAACCCATTCATTATTTGATGAGGCATATTATTTTCCTTTAAAAACCGGCTTGCGTTTTTCCAGAAAAGCCTGTATTCCCTCCTGGCTATCCTGCGAACGGCCGGCCAATTCCTGGTATAAGGCTTCGTATTCCAGCATTTCATCTAGGGATGATTGATAGGAGAGATTCAGCAGACGCTTCATCAGGCCAACCGCTTTGGTAGGAGCAGCGGCATAGTACGCAGTATATTGCGCTACTGCCTGATCTAATTCGGAGGCAGGTACTACTTTGTTTACCAGTCCAATTGCCTGTGCTTCTCTGGCCGGAACTTTAGTACCCATCGTAGAGAGTTCGAATGCCCTGGCAGAACCCACCAGGCGAGGCAGAAAATAAGAGGAACCAGAATCCATTACCAGACCAATGCCAATAAAGATCTCTGCCAGAGAAGCTTCTTCAGAAGCAATAATCAGGTCGCAGGCCAGGGCAAGCGAACATCCGGCACCGGCAGCCACGCCATTCAGTTTACAAATAACAGGCTTTGGCATGTTCCGCATTCCCAGGATAATTGGGTTATACCTGGCCCGTACGTTATCGGCAAAGGAATCTATTTTTACACCTGCAATTGATTTTAAATCCTGGCCGGAGCAAAATCCTTTTCCAGCACCAGTGAGCGCAACCACCCGTACTGTTTCATCGGCAGTTGCTTTTCTGAATGCTTCCTGAAGCTCAAAACTTAGTTTATCATTGATAGCATTGTATACTTCAGGCCGGTTGAGGGTAATGGTACAAATGCTGTTTGAGATATCATATAGCAGATGTTCAAACATAGTTTTGGTGGTTTTGGCAGAAAAGTACAAAGCATTCTGTAGAAAGCAAAACACTTGCTGTATAGTAGGTTCAAAACAAATCCTCTAAAACTGTTTCTGCTGCGGGATAGTAGATAAATATTGAATAGATGATCTGTACTCTCCTCTTTGAAGGCTCACTACTCAAATATTGAAGTTGCTATTGTTGATGCGGAAGTATGATCGTAAAAGAAGTTCCCTGGTCAGGCTCAGATTGAAGCGTAATGGTGCCTTGTAGTTTAGAAACACTTTCTTTTACAATGTATAAACCCAAACCCGAGCCGGTCGCCTGATTAGAAGCTCTGAAAAACATGTCAAATACTCTTTCCTGGTATTGAGAATCAATGCCTAACCCATTATCGCCGATGAAAATATGGGCGCCGGCTGAGTCAATAGTTACATGAATTTTTATAAACGGAGATTCTTTATCCAGATCATGGTATTTGATCGCATTAGACAGCAGATTGTTGAGAATTACCAGCAAACGGCTTTTGTCGGAGTAAAAACCAGAACTTGCAGAAACCTGAAGTTCAATATTAATTTTTGAAGCTCCTTCCATATAGGCATGGTTTTCAATAATACCCTTGAAGAGTTTATCAAAATCTATTTCTTCTTTTTCAACTTCCAGCCTGGCATTTCTGGAATAATCATTAATCTCATGGATTGTAGCATCCAGTTTATGAATACTTTTTTCCATCAGCGACAAATATTTAAGATGCGTTTCCGATTCAGTCGAAAATTTGGTTATGTTGATCAGGCCTAATATGGAGGTAAGCGGAGCCCGCAGGTTATGAGAGACACTGTATACGAACCGGTCGAGCTCAGTATTAAGCTTTGTAAGTTCTTCGTTTTGTTTTGCCAGCCTCAGTTCATTTTTCTTCCGGTCGTCAATATCCATAATGGTGCCCCTGAGCCGGGTTAGCTTTCCATCCGGACGCACAATAGGTTTGCCAATAATATTTACATACTTGGTAGTGCCATCCGGCAAGAGTATGCGCACATCTACATTGTAAGAATCGCATCTTTGTGTAGCTAACTTGGCTTCATTACGCAATAAGGCATAATCGTCGGGGTGATAATACTGATAGGACTCTTCTATGGTAGGTGTACCTTTGAATATATCTAAACCATAAATAAGAAAAGTGGCCTCCGACCAGATGAGTTTGTTTTCCGGCAGGCGGATTTCCCAGTTTCCAATTAGCGCTGCCTTCTGGGTATCTTTCAGAAATGCCTCACTTTCTATAATTTTTTCTTCTGCTTTTTTGCGGTCGGTGATCTCATACATAATGGTTAGATACTGAATGATCTTTCCCTGCTGATTAAGTATGGGATTAATAATGGTATCCACCCAGAAAAAGGAGCCATCTTTGGCCTGGTTTTTAATCTCTCCCCTCCACAACTTACCCTCTTGTAAAATCTGCCACATATTGGCATAAAAAGCCCTGGAATGGTATTCGGCATGCACCAGTGAATAATGTTTCCCTATCAGTTCTTTGCGGCCGTATTTAGATATTTTACAATAAAATTCGTTAACGTGTATCAGCTTACCCGAAAGATCTTTAATAGAGATAAGGGCACTTCTGTCTAACGCATTTTTGTAGTTTTCCAGCCGGTTATATGCCTGATAAAAACTCTGTTCTACCTGCTGTTTGTGTTGTTCGAGTTCTTTACGGTCGGAAATATCTGATTCAACAGCAATAAACCGGCTCAGATTACCATTTTCGTCATAAACAGGAGATACCGATATAGAAAGCCAGTATGGCTGGCCACTTTTTTTGTAATTGATGATTTCTGTTTTAAAACTTTCGCCGTTGGCTATACATTGGCTCATGTAATTCACCTTTTCCGGTTCTGTGAGCGGCCCCTGCAGTAATTTTCCAGGTTTCTGGCCAATGGCTTCTTCAAAGCTATAACCTGAAATTCTGATAAACCCTTCATTTACCCACTCAATAATCCCGTTTTTATCCGTAATAATTACGGCATTGTCAGTATGTTTGGCAACCAGAGAAAGCTTGCTGAGTTCAAGTTCATTCTTTTTCCGGGAGGTAATATCATAGGCGATAAAAGAAACCGCATAAATTTCGCCAGATATATTATATACCGGCATATATTGCAGTTCAAACCATAATACCAGGCCATTGGCATAACGAAGTTCACGCTCATAGCTAATGCGCTCACCAGCATAAGCACGTTTAAAACTATTCTGAAAATGGGGCAGATCTGTGGGATTTGAGTAATTCAGCATGCTTTCGCCTTCCCCGCCCTCTTTCTTCCAGACCAGCCGTATATACTTTTTGGCAAGGGCATTCAGCTTGATTATTTTGTAATCTTTATCAAGCAGAAAATCTGCCTGGGGGAAAGCATCTACTAAGGCAGATAAATGAGCTTTTGAGTTCCTGAGCTCTGTTTCAATCCGCTTCCTCTCCGTAATATTCCTGGAAGTAACAATAATTCCCTGAATGGCCTCGTGGGAAAGCATATTGTTCCCAATGGCTTCCAGGATAATATACTCTCCGGAAGCAGTGGCAAAACGACACTCTACCGGTTCATTTTCTCCGGATACAAGCAGGGCTTTCGTGAAGACATTCATCACCTTATCTACATCTTCGGAGTGTATAAAACTAAATACATTTTTACCAATAACCTGGCTTTTGGTGTATCCGAAAACCTTATAAAAAGCAGGGCTTTCGTATCGGATGGTACCATCACTATTAAGAATGGTCAGGATATCAGAAGAATTTTCAATCAGCAGGCTGAAAAGATCACTGTCGTTGAAACTAGCTTCACCAGCCATATTCATACAAATGGCGGCGCAAGTGGATATGGCAGGCTTCAGTAAGGATACTGTATCCAAGTGATAGGGACAAGTATCATTCAGCAGAACCAATACGCCCAGAACGGTATCCTCAAACGCTAATGGTATGGCTATCAAATTGTTTGCAGATACAGGAAGTTCAGTTCCCTGAACACCAGTTAATGGATACTCGTGATGAATTAAAGCTTTATTTGTGTTAACCACTTCATCCAGCAATGCCTTAACAGCGCAATGATCTATTGGCAGTATTTGCTTGGGAAGTACAGAAGTGCCAGTTAGTGTTTTTTGTTCGGAGGTTGCGGCTGCAATGTGTTGATAAGAGGGATAAGAACCGGTATGTTTTACTTTGATAATAAAACCATAATCGCTTTGGGTATATTCTGTAATATACTCAGTTAACTCAAGAATAATAGTTACAGGTGTTCCTTTACCGGCAAGCAGTTTATTTTGTAATTTATTTAGTTCATTAAGCAAAGCCTGTTGCAAGTCTATTGAGTAATCGTTGTTCATTGAAAAAATCTGCCCATCCCATCTTGAAAGTTAGTATAAATGCTTCCGGTCTTAGCTGTAAAAATTGGCGTACGGCAGGTATGTAATAAAATATGGTAGAATGCTGAGATAAGACTGTTTTGTTCAAAATAACAGTTAGTTTTTGGAGTTAAATATCAAGAGGAGAGCTATATACAGATTTTGCCAGACGAACTATTGCTACTTTCTATGATAAAAGTGGTATAAATTGCGGTGACCTTACATATGTTTTTGCCAATAAGCAAGACTGACTATTTACCTGAATCAAGTTCCAGTGCGAATGTGTAGTCAAGTTTTACTGTATATCCTGGTTTTCAGTATATCTTCGTTGCAGGATATGGATGTGTCGGCCAAGTAAAGATTGTGTAATTCATCCTTTGTGAGGATAGTGCATTTATTATAATTTCTTAGCTGGCACTGAATATGTTTACTTGTACTTATTTGTGATCTACCTTATATGAGATATGAGCCATTGTTTCTATTTATTTAATAAGTACTATATTTTTTTATGGCTGCTCATAGCTGGCTGTTTGCCGGCAATTGCCCAGGATCAGGCACTGGTACATGCTGAAAAAAGTCTGCTGTTGTACCACCAATCCCTGGATTCACTCAGGCGTGTACATACGAATGTGAAAGAAATGCCTGATTTACATTTTTTTCTCTTTGGCATGGGTGACCGCCATAAAATGATTTACAGAGGGGGTAAACTCATAGATGCCGCCACTGGCGATGTGCTCAAACGATGGAAGATCAACAAAGAATTGATCGTGCCTTCTGAATATTTAGTGTATCTGGAAACCGAGGATGGCCGCAAAATCCGGATTATCGAAAATGGAAAAGGCGTCTACATCTGGGATGGCAATAAAGTAACTGTAGCCAGTGAGAGCAAACTGAACCTGCCGACCTTTGAGGGACAACCCTATGCGCCGGTATTGCGGGTATTACACCATGAGATTCTGATAAACATACATAACGGATTGCCATTACCTAATTTCCTGGTATATAAAAAAGCCCGTTTCCGGGATGCTGCCTTGATGGCTATGGTGCTACAACAGACGGATAACCTGCATCTGATTAAAGACTGGATTTTGGCTATTCGGGACCCATTTGACCGCCATAATCAAAGTATGAGCGAAGCAGACAATCTGGGGCAGGTATTATACCTGGTTTCACTGGTTTCTGGCAAAGAACACCCGGTTGTAAAAATGGTACTTGACTCGGTACAGCAGTTTGGGAAGGAGAATTATATTGAAGGCAAAACAGGTGATACTTTACATCCGGTTTTCCAGACCAAATGGATAAAATATGGATTCCACTCTCTCGGCTTACATGATCCTTACCAGATTCCTGCCGTATATGATAGTTATTCTTCCCTGTTCTGGTGGGATTTTAAACAGCCTCATGTGGGCGGAAACCGTTTTGATAAGGCCAGTAATCAGAATTATCCATATCTTGTGTGGGCCGAAGATCATTTTTTCGGAGAAGCAAAGGGAAGGCTTACCAACCGGTATTATCCGCTTTCCTGGGAAGCGCAAGCGAATGATGCCTATTACCCTGGCATGCAGGTACTCAATGAAATTCTCGTCAAGGACAAAGTAGGAATGCCTCATAGCTGGCATGCCGCCGAAATGTTTTTGTTATTAAAAGAATCGAAGTAGCGTAAATGAAAGTGTATAATTAGTATGCATCATCAAAGATAAAAAGTAAACAAGAATGAATTTCATGATTGTAAAACCGAGAATTAGCCGGGAAGAATTTTTACAATATTTGATAGAATAGTTTCCTGTGCTTGCATCTGAATTGAAAGACGAATATTACCAAGGATTAATTTATTTACAAGTTGCTTGCTTGGCCGGATATGCTAACAGCTGTTTATCAGCAGGCAGATTAGATGAACTGAAAAGAATAATTGTTTTTTTTCAATTAACAGTGGAAAAAGTAGATACTACAACTGAAAACGCTTTATATGTTTCATTCCTGGAACATCTTGAATTAGATGTTGATTACAAGTATGCAAACGAAGCAAAGAAGCTGTTGAAACCTGAGTACCTGAATATTTGGAATGAATTGAGAAAATAAAGACAAAAAATAAGTGCATGACATCGCTTTCATCAATCACCTTGCCATAAACGCTAAAGCATGAAGCCGTGGCGCTGTGTAATCCATTAGATTTACAAACGCTCAGCCATTTATAAAGATGCAGTAATTAATGACTAAATTCCATACGTCACGATTATTATAAATAAATCACCCTATCACTCATTTGCCTTATGCCCTGGATTATTCTTATTGTTCTGACAGCCCTGTTTTTCGGATTGTATAACTTTTTTATTAAGGTATCTGCCGGACAGATCCATCAAATACTGGGAGCCGTTATTTTACAGGCGGTGGCTTTACTCATGGGAGGTGCTGCTTTGTTATTTCTGAAATGGAAAGGAGTATCCGTTGGTTTTTCTCCCAAAGGAATGATGTATGCGATTTTAGCCGGTGTGTTTGTCGGGCTGGCAGAAATTACCTCTTTTTATGTGTTTTCTAAAGGAATTAACGCCTCAGTGGGTATTCCGGTGATTGTGGGCGGAACGGTGCTGGTCGGTGCTGTACTGGGTATTGTGTTTCTGAAAGAAAGTGTGTCGTGGATTCAACTGACAGGCATTGCCTGTATTCTGGCAGGCGTAGCTATTCTGGCTTCTCATGCTGCCTGAATATCACAAAAAATAATCTTAAATTATATATGATGAAGTAGGGAATTTAACGCATATAATATTTTAAGCCTTCTCCGGATTCAGAAAGTTATTAGCATGCTTTGTTGTTATATACTGCCAGCCGATAAATATAAATGGAATGGCCAGCAAAGCATCAGAAATATGGGCAATTAATTCTATTCTTAGAATCCTGCTCACCGGAAAGGCAATGGCACCTAAACATATCAGAATACCAGCCCACATAGGTACAGCCGCTTTTCTTATCAGCATAATTCCCAGCACCAGCAGGCTTAATGGAAATAGAGGGCCAGACCAGAAAAGCAGCAAATTAAAACTGAGCGGATGTTCAGCGGCAGCTTTGAGATAGGTATCATGGTCTATGTTGAATACTTCTGAAAAAACACCCACAAATCCAAAATTTATTCCGCTTACACAGCCATAAATAGCTACCAGCAACCCGATAGTAGCATAAACAGGCATCTTTTCTTTGAGCAGGTCAAATAAAACGATAAAGGCCATGATCCAGAAAACAAGGGATAAGGCCAGTAAAGTACCTCCTGTAATTCCATATTCTCCGCTTTCCCAGAAAAAGGTGGATGCGCCAAATAACAACGGGGCAATGATTAATGAAATGCCCCGGAATAATGGATGAATACTGGTATGAATGGGTTGCATAACATACTAGGGTAGGAGTGAAGTATAAGGGTGCTGTTTGTTACATAAATTAAGTCTAAGATTATTCCCGGCTAACAGAGCCTCCGCTGGAAGTATTGCTGTCAACAGAAGCTTCACCCCGGTACAACACCCGGCCTGCACTGCTGGCTTCGGCCATCAATTTCTGGTTGGCATATAATTCTGCCAGACCTGCGCTGCTTACATCTACATCTACTTCTTCCACAATAAAATCAAATCCCCGGAGTTTTGCCGCACTTGATACTTCCGCTTCCAGTCTTTCTGCACGGCCATTGAGTTCGAGTTCTGCTGCGCCATTCACCGAAACAGTAAGCTTACGGGCATTAATATCTATTTCTGACTGGGCTGCTCCCGATAGTTGAATGTCTACATCATCACTGTGATCGTTATCAAATCCTTTTACGGTTGATTCAGAAGCGCCATGAAAATGCAGCCCGGCGATTGCAGGCATGGTAATGTCTACCCGTATTTTTTCCCGGTTCAGGTGCCTTTCAAAAAAGTTGCCATTTTCAAATTTTACTTCCAGTTCTCTTCCGGATACACTTGCGCGGATGTCATCAATATCTTCTTTCTTGCCACTTACCCGCACGTTGTATTCGTCGCCCTGCCGTACATTTACTATAAAAGCACTGCCAATATTAAGCCTGTCAAAATCGCGGAGTTTGAATTCACGGATGTTGCCATCCTGGCTGGTATGGATCTCTCCGGTGATCACTTCCTCGTCTAAACAATTCTGACAAACCAGACCCTGGTCTTTTACAAATTTATATACTTTATCTCCTCCTTTATAATCATTGCGGCGCATCAGATGTGTAAGAGATTCATCAAACATAAAAAGCTGCTCAAAGGGCATATACAAGGTCATGCTTAACTCCTGTGCCCGGAATTTTGCCTCATCTTTAAAGTCATAATTTGAATCAAACGTAATAACAGAATCTGCATGAGAAACAGTATATTCTATACCCTGTGCATTAACGATTGCATCCTGCCGGTTTTTTCCACGGGCTTCAAACCGTTGCACCAGTTTGGGTTCTGTGCCTTCGTAAGGTTCTAAGGAAAGCCGTACTTCGTCGAAAGTATCGTTTCCTGCTTCACGTACATTCAGGTATACTATTTTTTTGCCGGTAGTAAACGTACGCGTCGTTTCAAAATACCCCTTGGTGCGAAACTGACCGGCATAGGCTGGTACAGTAACACTGGTAGCGATCAAAGAAATAATCCAGATGCTGAATAAGGTCCAGCCTACCGGAGCTTTCATAGTACTCCGCTTGGCTATCAGGCTGGTACCCATATGGCCAATAAAAATAGTTGGAATAAAGAGTACGAAAAATAAAGAAATGAATCCCACTGCCGGAAAACTGTTTTGTAGCAGCCCTACCGGAAAATCACCTGTATCAATGAAGTTATATACTGGAATCAAGCCTATTGCAATGCCCATGGCTATAAACATTCCAACAACCAGCGATACGGTAAAAATAACCAGAAGCAAACCTGCTCCTACACGAATCATATCCAGACCAAACAGGGCAATAGGGCCTAAAGCCTTACTTATTCCGCCTACTATGGTAGCAATGAGCCGGAAAGGGAACAAAAGTATCTTTATAAGGTTACTTTCTTCTCCGTTTTCGTCAGGTGCGAAATTTTTTTTTATATTTTGTTCGATATTCGACAAAGTAACTGGTTCTCCCTGCATCTGCATCTTTTCGGTGATGGTTTTAGCTACTGGTGTAATGGCCCATAAAATCAGATAGAGCAGCAAGCCGGTACCGAAGAAAATAAATCCCAGTACAAAGATCAGCCGGACAATGGTTACATCTACGCCAAAATAAGCAGCGATACCACTAGCCACTCCACCTATTGTTTTCTGGTCAGGGTTCCGGTAGAACTTCTTAATAGTTTTGTCTTCCTGTAAGGTAGTAGTACCAGGCACTACCATCCACAAAATCACGTAGCTGATAAATGATATACTGGAAAAAGAGCCGGGCAGAAAGAACATATCGAAGAAAGCGGCACAAAACATGAGGCGAACCCAAAGCGGATCGATGGTAAAGTAATGGGCGATACCTGAAGCAACTCCACCCAGCAATTTGCGGTTAATATCGCGGTACAATTTTTTGGGAAGGCCAGTTGTAGCATCAGTAGCAGCCGTTGCCGTAGCAGTTCCGGCTTCAGTAGCATAGGCAGTATTACCACCGGCTGTTTGACGGGCATATTTTTCTTCTACTTCTTCTATCGCTTCAAAGTCGGAGATATTACCCATCGTTACGATAAGCTTGTCTACATCTTCCCCGGCAATCACCTGTTTTCCGGGATTTAGTTTTCCCAGAAAAATTTCGGCTATCCGGCTTTCGATGTCGGCGATAATCTCCTTATTGTCTGCATAAGAGGCAAAGTATTTCTGAATAGAACTCAGGTAATTTCTCAGTTTTTCGTAGCCATCCTCCTCAATGTGAAAGATGATTCCGCTAATATTGATACTAATCGTCTTTTTCATGTGTATCAGTTTTTATTTTTATTGCTACTCAGATGCTTTAGTTGAAGTATCCGGCAGTATATTTCTTAGTGAACGGGTTTAAC
The DNA here is from genome assembly GCF_010119975.1 of Rhodocytophaga rosea. Taxonomy (GTDB): domain Bacteria; phylum Bacteroidota; class Bacteroidia; order Cytophagales; family 172606-1; genus Rhodocytophaga; species Rhodocytophaga rosea. Next base: position 1,177,159 of record NZ_CP048222.1, on the reverse strand, counting down.
TTTTGGTGCCGATTGTAATGGCTAATCCGGTTCCACTTCCAGACTCTGTTGCCGGACTATTGCCATTCCGTTGTATAATCTGACTGGTAGAAGTAACCAGCTCTGTCCATGTATTTTGAAGGCTATCCAGAAAATTAGTACCATCTTGTGTGAGAGTATAATACTTTCTGGGTGGTCCTGAACTGGATTCGACCCATTTATACTCAACGAGTCCGGCATTTTTCAGCCTTGTCAGCAAGGGATATAAGGTACCTTCCACGACCATAATTTTAGCTGCTGTCAGTTCTTCCAGCATGTCGGATGCGTATACCTCACCTCTTGAAATTATATGCAGGATGCAAAATTCCAGGATACCCTTTCGCATTTGCACTTGTGTGTTTTCTACATTCATATCGCATTATTGTTTGAAATTAATTATCTGCTGCCTTGCGCAGATTTGCTACCGGGACTACATGTCTTTACAGTGGTTCTTAGTTTGTTTACAATTTCTTTTACCTTGTTTTCATCCGAAGTGTATAAGGTAGTAGTAATCATATCCAGGTTGAGGAAACCGACAATATCACTGTCCGTTTTCATTTTCATCCGCAGTTCATAGGTCTTATCCTCATTCCGCACATAGGTAATATTATTTATCTCGTTCAGGTTAAAAGTAAAATTTTTGTCCAGGTTAAAGCCACCGCCGTCATCGTTTGCTTTGGCCGAATACTTACAGCTACACTCATTAAAATCGTATTGCTGGCTAACAGTTGATTTTTTAGCGCTTTTGGCCAGTGTGTTCAGTTCTTTTTCGAGCCACTCTGTATCCTTCGCTACAGCCGACTGCGCCTGCATGTTGAAACTCCATAAACAAATGCCGCTGAGTAAGCAGGCTATAATAATATACTTCATAAATTAAGTATGAATTTTTTGGGTTATCAGCCCTGTTAACTGACTGACAATACAAATGTAGTAAAAGGTACTATGTAAAGCAAGGTACTTTATAAAATTATTTTTATAATTGTGTGGATGGATAAAAAACTGTTTGAATGGTAAAAAGGCAATGAGTTGTTAGTAGGCACAGATAGAGATTGGCTCAGCCTTTACTTAAAAAAGTAGAGGCACTATGTATAATGACAGTTTTTTTGTGAAACTTTACGCTCCTTTTGCTTACAGGCAATCCTGAGAGAAATCCTCTTTGGGTAAGGGAATCGAACAAATGAAGCGAATTCTAACGGTATTCGGCACAAGGCCCGAAGCAATCAAAATGGCCGTTCTGGTGAAGAAGTTAAACCAGGACCCATTTTTTGAACATAAATTATGTGTAACCGGCCAACACCGCCACATGCTGGACCAGGTGCTCAATATATTTGGTTTACAGCCAGATTATGACCTCAATATCATGCAGGAAAAACAAGACCTGTTTGATATTACCAGCAATATTTTACTTCGAATCCGGCAGGTACTGGCAGAATATAAGCCTGATCTGGTATTGGTGCATGGTGACACAACTACCTGTTTTGCTACTACCCTGGCTTGTTTTTATGTACAGATTCCGGTAGGCCATGTAGAAGCCGGGTTACGTACCTGGAATTTGCAGGCACCTTTTCCGGAGGAAGCCAACCGAACGCTTGTTTCCAGGCTGGCAACCTATCATTTTGCACCTACCAGGAAAAATGTAGAGAATTTGCTGGGAGAGGGGATTCAGTCTACTCATATTATCCAGACAGGGAATACCGTGATTGACGCATTATTTGAAATTGCCAATACCGTGAAGTCTTTTTCGAAAAATCTCACTTCGCATACAGTGGCCGGTTTGATACAAAATGCTAAAAAAATTCTGCTGGTAACCGGGCATCGCCGGGAGAACTTCGGGCAGGGTTTTATTGAGATTTGCCAGGCACTGGTAGAACTGGCGCAGAAATACCCGGATTTGCATATTGTTTATCCGGTTCACCTGAATCCTAATGTAATGAAGCCAGTGTATGGCCTTACCAGCCAAGTACCAAATATATACCTGATGGACCCCCTTGGATATGAGGATTTCATTTTCCTGATGAAACATGCCTATTTAATCTTAACGGATTCGGGTGGTGTACAGGAAGAAGCGCCTGGCCTGGGTAAACCTGTGCTGGTGATGCGCGATACTACCGAACGGCCGGAAGCGGTAGAGGCCGGAACGGTAAAACTGGTAGGGGCCAATAAAAATAATATTGTAGCAGGCATTGCCCAACTTCTGGAAGATCAGCATCTGTATGAGCAGATGTCAAAAGCGAATAATCCCTATGGCGATGGAGCCGCCAGCGACAGAATCATTCATTTCCTAAAAAGCCTGAACTAAACAATTAAGTACTTCCATCTATGTAGAATTACATAATTAACGATTAATGTATTTTGGATATATTTCTGATTATCAGATAATTAATGATTATATGTTTTCGGTTTTACATTGCTCATTTGCTTAAAAAATAATAAATCTTACTTATTAGCCTTTATTCTTTAATGTCAAAACCTTCTCTTCTCTATATATCTATTAACGACGGCTCAGATACACGTATAAATAAGGAAATAAAAATACTTTCTGCTGCATTTGATATATATTATATAGGCATAGGCAAAAGCACAGAAAAAGCATTTGTAAAGGTTTACTGTAAAAGTTTCAAGACTGTTACCGGCCATCATAAGAGCATTGTATCGCTGCTTAGGTTTTATCTATTGTTTCTTCAATCTTTTTTTAGCCGGCCTTATGCTTCCTTTCATGTCATCAATGAGCAGCTCCTGCTGATTTTTTCTCCTTTTCTGTATTGGCAAAAAAAGAAAGTAGTACTGGATATTTTCGATTCCATCTTTCTGCGGATGAACCGGAAACTAAATTTCTTGAGAAACCTGGTATACAGCCTGCCTTCCGCCATACTGGTAACAGATGATAACCGCAAGACATTAATGCCGGATGCCTTTCAATACAAGATCACTGTGGTAGAAAATTATCCATACCGGTACACTGGCACTATCAACAAGATAAGTACAACCGATTCGGTACTGATTTTCTATAATGGATCGATGAGTAAAACCCGGGGTACAGAGCTATTGCTCCGGATGCTGGAAATAGAAAAGAATATGCGGGTAAAAATGGCTGGCTGGGTATATGACGAAGCTACCAGAGAACTTTCTCAGCATCCGCAGGTAGAGTTTATGGGGGTGATCACTCAGCAGCAGTCCATGCAGGTAGCTTCACAATGCGATTATATATTATCACTGTATGAGCCTGTAAATGAAAATAATATCAATGCCAGTCCGAATAAAATATACGATGCCATACAGGCACAAACGCCGGTGATCATAAATGCCGAGGTAAAAATCGCTAGTTTTGTACAGGAACAAAAGATTGGCTATGTTATGGATTCTTTTTATGAAACAAATTACCCCCGCATCATAGCAGATCTGAAAGTACTCAAACACACATTTATGTTTAACCCCGATTTGCAATATACTTTTACCTGGGAGGCAATTGAGAATAAACTACTGCTGGCTCATAAGCAATGAAGATATTATTGTGCACCAATTCTTTTGAAAATGTGGTGAATGGTCCTGCCAAATTTGCCAATCTGATTCTGGAAATTAATCAGCTGTATCCGCAGCACCAGATCCACATACTTACGGAAGATATTACTGCTGAAAGACCATATGTACACAAAGCAGAACTCAGATTTTCCAGGTTATTTAAGCCCTTCAGCCAGTTTCTGCGCATGTTTGTCTATCACCGCTATGCCCAAAAAATCTATAAAACTTTTCCTTATGATGTGCTGGTATACAACAATGCATTTATAGGATTGTGGAGCGCGATGGTTTCTAAACAACCAGTGGTAGGAATGGTTAATGATGACAATAATCTGACAGTCAGCTGGCAAAATTTTAAATTTAATCAACTAAGCATCAAACAACTTATTTTCAAACAGTTTGAAAAGCTGGCCGTACATTTCGATCAACTTGTTATTTCTAATTCACACTACCTGACACAACAGCTAATAAACGCCTACTACCTCAATCCTGAGAAAATCTGTTTGCTTTACAAAGCGGTAGATTTGTCGAAAATTGAATATAAGGCAGAACGATCCTTTGCATTACCCATCAAAATATTGTTTGTAAAAGCAGATTATGTGCGGGGTGGCTTGCCAGTGCTGGCGAAATCGTTGAAAAAGTTAAACCATATACAATTTTTACTTACTATCATTGGGCCACATCACAAATTTGAGAAACACATATACACTTTATTTGAAAACAACAGCCATATAAAAATTAACTTTCTGGCTGAACAATCTCAAAAAAATGTATATGAGCAAATGTGTACCCACGATATTTTCTGTGTTCCTTCGTTAAAGGAAGCATTGGGGGTCGCAAATATCGAAGCATTGGCCTTCGGCATTCCTGTCGTCAGCACCTATACTGGAGGAATACCGGAAGTATTAGATAATGGGAAGAATGGCTGGCTGGCTAACTCAAATGATGCGGAAGACCTGGCCATTCAGTTATCGAGCTGTATAAGTAACGAGCCAGAGAGGAATCAGAAATCTGCCAATGGCCGAAAATTTATAGAGAAATTTGCAGCCAATACTATGTTTTTAACATTCATAAACATTGCGGAAAATGCATGTAAGCCTGTTACCAGATACACAAGCCGCTAGTGCGGCAATACCCGACACCAGACCATCCAGTAAAAGAGATTATCATGTGGTACTATTTTTCTGGAATGTAGCCATGGTCATTATTGGGTATGGTCTGGCAAATGTTACTGGTATGGCTTCGCTTGCACCAATGAAAATACTGCGGATTGTACTGTTGGCTTTTTCATTAATATACTTATTTAACAGCAGAAAGCAGTATGTCTACATTTTTAAAGGCCGGTCTTCATGGATTATCTGGGCATTCATCGCATTAAATATGTATGTACTCCCATTCAGTGCCAGTATGGCTATAAGCTTAGAAAAGTTTATTAATCTTGTACCTTATTTTATTTATTTAAACTATTTTATAATATATCTCCACCGTAGGTATAATAAAGAACAAATATTAAATATGATTCTTAATGTATTTAATATTGTATATGTGATTCCATTATTTTCTTTTATTTTTTTGGGAGGTAATTTCTCTCAGGAAGACATTTATGGTGAGATGGTAGGGGGCTTTATTTCAAACCATTATGGCTGGAGTTCTGCCATTTTTATCACCACCACTGTGGACTTATTAAGAAATGATTATTCGCTATCAAAAAAAAGAAGAATTATTATCTTTTTTTTACTGCTCTTATCCTGCTATGTGCTAGTGATAAGTGGTTCCAGAAGTGGATATCTTACAGTTGCCCTTTGTTTCCTGCTTTTTATTTTAAGAAATACGAATTCAAGTTTATTTGTTAAGCTGGCAAGCGTTTTATTAGTATCTTTTTTTGTAATTCAATTGTATGGAAATGAAAACTCTGCTTTTAACAAACGGTTAGATAAAACAGAAACTCAACTTGAAAAAGGAGATGCCAGGACACAAACGTATGCATTAGGCTACGAAACTATGGCAGATAATCCCTCTACCATCATTACAGGTTTTGGATTTTATGCTTTTAGGGAAGCCCTTATCAGCTTTAATAAAGAAATAACTATAGATAAGCTTAAAATAAGCCTTCATAATTCTTATTACGAACTGCTGTTTGGAAGCGGGATTTTTATCTTTACTTTCTTTGTGGTGCTGTTTGTGCTCAATACTTTGCTTTCCTTTTTTAGATTTCATTCTGCTCACTATATTTTTTTACCCCCACTTATATTTATTCCCTTTTTTGAAAACAATTTTAACCCCGGACAATTTTTGTTTTTCCCCTGGTTCTCTATTATGTTTTATTATATGCATTACAGGGAAAAGCAAATAATGATTTCTGTACATTCTGCACCCGAGGCTACCACAACAGATTTGATATATAATCAGAAAAATGTAGCAGCGACTCATGAATAGATTAACTTTGCACATTGAGCTATATTAAACCATGCATGGAGAAGCCTTATGTAATTACATTTCCTAAACTCGGCGATTCTAATGTTGGCTATATATCAGTAGCAGAATTAGAAAAATCTGTTCCTTTTGAAGTAAAACGTATTTTCTGGACTTATTTTACGCCAGAGAATATCATTAGAGGAAGACATGCACACTATCATACCCAGCACGTGCTGATTGCAGTGAATGGGCAAATTACAATTACTGCTGAAATGCCGGGTGGGGACATTCATCGGTTTGTTCTATCAACACCAGAACAGGGACTCTATATACCTCCTTGTGTATGGCCCACTATGCAATATTCCCATCATGCGGTGCAATTAGCCCTGGCTTCTACTGAGTATACAGAAAGCGATTACATACGGGAATACGCCAGATTTAAAGAAGTATGGAAGAAGTAGAAAAACTGCTTGCAGAAAGGGCGGATAAACTTTTATTTTATTCTCCTTACAGTTTTATCAGGGAAATCGGCCCGGAAATACAGTATGAAAAATTAATCAAAAATAAAATTATTGATTTTTCTGATAAACCAGACCATATCATCCAAGAAGTAGTAGTTGGAAATTATACGCAGCAGTTTCTTGTAAATTATTTGTCCTGGGATGCCGGTTATTTTCAAATTCCTACATACAGAATATTTGCAGTGCTCTACCGGCACAAACATTTTCCGATTCTATCTCAGGCAGTTACCTGTTTTAGAAATACTTTTATTGCCGGTAAACGAAAGTATTGTTTTATAGAAATACCCTCTGAAGATAGCCTATTATTACAGGCCTTTACCCATGCTGGTTTCAAACTGATCGAAACCAGGCTAACCTATTATCTGCCCGATGTACAATCCTATGAAAACGAAAGATTTCCTGTACATAAGGCTAATGAAAATGATGTTTCTGCTCTGAAAAAAGTAGCTGCAGAAGCCCGTAATCCCTATGACCGTATTCATGCAGATAGCATATTCACCCAGGAAATAGCAGACCAGTATCTGGCTACCTATATAGAGCAGGCTATAAACGGATTTGCAGATGCAGTACTTGTGCCATCAGAAGAACAGATTCCGGCTCATGCTTTTGTAGCACTCAGCTATCTGGCAAACGATTCAAAAGAGTTAAACTGTCAGTTATCGCGAATTCTGCTTACAGCTGTTGATCCCTCAAGCCGGGGCTGGCATTATAAACTCATCTCAGAAGCAGTGTATCAGTCAAAATCTGTTGGAGCAAAGTACCTGCTCATGACTACACAAACTACAAACCGGGCGGTGATCAGAAACTGTGAAAAATTAGGGTTCAGGCTGGGAAGCAGCACACATATTTTATCCGCTTATAACCAAGATTAGTGTATGATTCCATTCTTCTCTTTTGAGGATACCAACCGGCAGATCAGGCAAGAACTTATAGAAGCCTTTAAAAAATTTATAGATGCTAAAAATTATATACTGGGTGCGTCCCTTTCTGATTTCGAGCAGAATTATGCCCATTTTAATCAGGTACAGCATTGTATAGGAGTAGGCAATGGGCTGGATGCTCTATATATCGCATTAAAAGTATTGGGTATTTCAGCAGGCGATGAAGTGATCGTCCCATCCAATACGTATATTGCAACAGCATTAGCAGTCTCTCACACCGGTGCAATACCTGTTTTTGTAGAACCCAGAAATCTCACATACAACCTGAATCCTGACTTAATTGAGCCAGCTATTACTTCCCATACCAAAGTGATTATTCCGGTTCATTTATATGGCCAGGCTTGTGAAATGGATGCCATTATGCATATAGCCGGAAAACATAAATTGTTTGTAGTAGAAGACAATGCCCAGGCACATGGTGCGCAATATCATGGGAAATTAACTGGTAGTTTCGGACATATCAATGCAACCAGTTTTTATCCGACCAAAAACCTGGGTGCTTTGGGAGATGCAGGAGCTGTAACCACCAATGACAGTGAATTTGCCCGGAAAGCGGCAACTTTCCGAAATTACGGTTCATCCAGGCGTTATTACAACGAAGTACAAGGAGTAAATTCCCGATTAGATGAATGGCAGGCGGCTGTACTCAATATTAAATTAAATTATCTGCAAGCCTGGACCAAAGAGAGACAGGCACTGGCTAATCAATATATAGATCTTTTGCAAGGTGTAGGCGATATTATACTTCCACATTTGGCCGATAGAGCTACCAGTGTGTATCATTTATTTGTAATCCGTACTGGTAGGAGAGATGCTTTACAACAATATTTACAGACTAAAAATATAAGTACCCTGATCCATTATCCGGTTCCACCACATTTGCAGGAAGCCTATCAGGAACTGGGTTATCAGAAAGGTGCATATCCGATAGCCGAAGATATGGCATCAACTTGTTTGAGTTTGCCCTTATATGTAGGTTTACAGGAAAATCAGGTAGCTTATATCTGTGATCAGATTAAAAATTTTTTTTGATGCCCAAATTGTCTGTCATTATTCCCTGTTACTTCAATGAAGAAAATATTCCGGTAACAGCCCGGCAATTGATAGAGAATGAGCCCCTATTTGAAGCAGGAACAGAGTTTGAATATATATGGGTGGATGATGCTTCCGGTGATAAAACCTGGGAGAAATTAAAGGTGTGCTGGGAAATGTATCCGGGAAAAATGAAACTGATCCGCCTGGTTAAAAATGCAGGTGCATTCAATGCGATTCTGGCAGGTTTACACCTATCCGGAGGAGATGTTAACGTAATTCTTACTGCCGATCTGCAAGATCCGCCCGAACTAATTCCAGCTATGTTTGCTCACTGGCAGAAAGGCTATAAACTGATCATTGCCAACCGCCAGGACAGGCAGGAGCCTGTAGGACAGAAAATGCTTTCCAGGATTTTTCATTCCATTATCCGCCGGTTAGCGGTTCCAAATGCGCCTTCAGGTGGGTTTGACTTGGTATTATTCGATAGAAAACTGAAGGAAGAAGTGATAAAGATGGATGAGAAAAATACCAATATCTTATACTTGTTGGTCTGGCTGGGGTATGAGTATGTAAATATTCCTTATACCAGGCGAAAGCGTGAAATTGGCACATCCCGATGGACCCTATCAAAGAAAATAAAAATGTTTATTGATACCATTATTGCCTTTTCTTTCTTTCCGGTCAGGCTTATTTCTGTATTTGGAATATTACTGGGCATACTGGCATTTTTGTATGGAGTATTTATTATTATTGCCCGGCTCACAGGCTGGATACAGGTGGAAGGCTGGTCTGCCTTAATGGTGGTGTTATTATTTGTGTCAGCTTTTCAGATGATCGCCCTGGGAGTTCTTGGTGAATATGTATGGCGTACCATGGATGCTTCCAGAAAAAGGCCAAATTTTTTAATACAAGAAATGTTACCCTGATATTCAGTAAATGAGCACTCTGTTTTTTTAAAATAACCATGAATAAAAAGCTTATATACATATGTGCATTGTGTGTTTTCGTCAGGATAATATATGCATATATAGTGTGGAGCCCTATTGGAAAATCGCCTGAAGAAAGTATGACTATTGCCTATATCCGGTCAGCCTATACGTTAGCAGCAGGAATAGGTTATATGCAAACGCATCCTGGTTCTCCAGCTGATCTGGCAATAGAAGGCACGAATGGAATCAGAGAACTGGAATCTAAAGGAATAATAATTGACGAAAAATTTAGCTCCTCTTTATTAACAGAAGGATTATATCCTGAATTACACTATCCACCAGGATGGTCAATTATAGCTGCCGGTTTACATAGATTAATAGGTGAGCCTATATGGCTGATTATGCAGATTTTAGGAATTATTGTTGATTCCATTGCGTGTATATTGTTATTTATGCTGGTCCGGCTCCTGTTTCCGGCACATATTCAGCTAGCCTGGATAGCAACTATACTATATGCTGTTTTCCCTCCACTGGCTTATTCGGCTGTAAGCATACGTCCGGAAAGTTTTATGAATCTTTTTCTGATTGTAATCACCTTCTTTTTTATAAAGAGTGCCCTGGCTGAACAGGAAAGCGGAAAATGGAGATATTATATTCTTACCGGCCTCTCTATAGGGATGGCTGGTTACTTCAGGCCAGACTTTCTGCTGCTAGGCCCATTTTTTACGCTGTATTTTCTGTTTACCAGCGGTTTAGCTATAAAAACTATTCTTAAAATGTTCTCGGTAGGCTTAGTTATTCTAATCGTATCTCTGCTTATACTATTTCCCTGGGGATATCGTAATCATAAAGTATTTCACACCTGGAACTTCACCTCCTCAGCTCTGGGCTGTACCTTAGTAACCGGGTTAGGTACTTACCCGAATCCGTGGGGGTTTGGACCCTCTGATCTGGATAGAGCAAAGGAAGCTGAGCAGGCAGGTATCTCTACGCCATTTAATCTGGAAGCAGATAAATATTTTAAACAAGTATTTTTTCAATCTATACAACAACATCCGGAAGCTTATCTAAAAATTCTGATATCCAGATGTTTCCAGCCATTGGCAACTCCTTATGATTGTGGAGTTAATTTAGCAAGTAAGACTAAAACGTATACAGAGATAAGAAGTGCCGGCAACTTAATAAACAGTATCGGATATATATTTAAAGCGTTCTGGCCTAACTTACTTGTAGCCTTAATGTCTTTTCTCGGGAATGTTGGATTGGTTATAATGCTTATTAAGAAAAAGTTTAGCCATCCGGTATTAATTATACTTATCCTGCCGCTGATCTATAATATATTGTCACATTTATTAATCCATATGGCTCCTTATTATTTGCTTCCAACAGCTTTTATACAACTAATAGGATTTTCATACCTGATTGATACAGTGAACACACTAATTTCTGTAAAAAGAAAATCTTATACAGTGACTCCCTAAGATTTTTAAAAACTATTTCAATGAAACAAATCATCCAGTCCTTTAAGACAGGGGAAACCATATTGGAAGAGGTGCCCAGGCCGCAGGTCAAAAAAGGATATATTCTTGTTAAAACACACCGCTCGCTGGTTTCATTAGGTACTGAACGTATGCTGGTGGAATTTGGCAAATCTAATTTACTCGAGAAAGCACGCCAGCAACCAGATAAAGTAAAAATGGTGCTGGATAAAATCAAAGCCGATGGGCTGATGCCAACTTTGGAAGCAGTATTTACCAAATTAGGCGAACCGCTGCCTTTGGGCTATTGTAATGCCGGTGAAGTGCTGGAAGTAGGAGAGGGTGTGTACGATTTTAAACCCGGCGACAGGGTAGCTTCTAACGGACCTCATGCGGAATTTGTAAGTGTTCCAAAAAATCTAGCAGCCCATATTCCTGATACTGTTTCCTATGAGGAAGCTACTTTCACAGTGATTGGTGCTATTGGCCTGCAAGGAATCCGGCTGGCAAATCCGACACTGGGCGAAACAGTGGTGGTGTCAGGCTTAGGTCTCATCGGATTGATCGCTGCTGAATTGCTGGTAGCCAATGGATGTACCGTAATAGGCTTTGATTTTGATACCCAGAAAGTAGCATTAGCGAAAGGAAAAGGTATTCTGGCATATAATTTAGCAGAAGGCATTGACCCAGTAAAAACAGTAATGGATGCCACACAAGGGGTTGGAACTGATGCGGTAATTATTACGGCTTCTACCAAGAGCAATGAAGTAATTTCGCAGTCGGCACAGATGAGCCGCAAACGAGGGAGGATTGTACTCGTAGGGGTGATTGGTTTAGACATCAGCCGGGCAGATTTTTATGAGAAGGAGCTCAGTTTCCAGGTTTCCTGCTCTTATGGCCCGGGTAGGTATGACGATGACTATGAAAAACGGGGCATAGATTACCCATTGCCTTTTGTCCGCTGGACCGAAAATCGCAATTTTCAAACGGTGCTGCAAGCCATTTCTACCGGAAGGCTCGATGTAAAACGGCTTATTACTGAGCAAGTAGCTTTAGAAGAGTATCAGAAAATTTACAAAAATATTGGTGGCAGCCAGTCTATTGCCTCTATTCTTACATATCCAGCCATTTCTAATAATAGCACAGCCGTTCACATTAATAAAAAGAGCGAAACTTTTCCAAAGCAAAATAAAGCGACCCTGGCGATTATCGGAGCTGGCAATTTCACCAAAATGACCATGCTGCCGGCCTTTGGTAAACTGGATGCTGATCTTAAATACATTGTAAGCGCAGCCGGTGTAAGCGGAACACACCTGGCTAAAAAACACAATATCCGCATCAGCAGCACCAGTTACGACGATGTATTGCAGGACACAGAAGTGAATGCTGTTCTCATTACTACCCAGCATAATCTGCATGCGCAGATGACAGTTCAAGCTCTGCAGGCCGGAAAACATGTATTTGTAGAAAAACCTCTTGTATTAACTCAACCAGAACTGGAACAGGTCATGCAAACGTACCAAAGCTCTGGAAAATCTGTAGTGGTGGGATTTAACCGGCGGTTTTCTCCGTTTATCCAAAAGGCAAAATCGGTATTAAGTTCCTCCCAGGAACCTATGAATATTGTTATTACAGCCAATGCTGGTTTTATTCCCGCCAGTCACTGGACGCACCATATGGCGATAGGAGGTGGCCGGATCATTGGTGAAGCCTGTCATTTTATTGACCTGCTCGCTTACCTGGCAGGTAGTGAAATAAGCTGGGTAAGCGCTTCTGCTATGGGAAAACATCCGGCTGAAAATGCAGATAATGTATCTATCTTACTCAAATGTAAAAACGGATCGCAAGGGGTAGTGAATTATTTTGCCAATGGCCATAAAGCCTATGCCAAAGAAAGACTGGAACTCTATTCGCAGGGAAGGGTACTTATTCTGGATAATTTCAGGAAGATGGAAGGCTTTGGATTTAAAGGTTTTTCTTCGATGAGCAGCAAACAGGATAAAGGGCATAAACATCAGTTTGAAAGCTATATCCGGTTTTTGAAAGATGGTGGAGAACCTCCTGTTACTTTTTCTCAGATTATTAATTCAACCAGAGCTTCTTTTGCAGCTGTGCAATCATTTTTGTCAGGAGAGCCGGTAAAAATTGGGGATTAAGTTACTTTAAAATAATTCTGAAAATCATGTACCTTTGTGTGCATCTATTCTTTAGTAATCCTTTGTAGTAAAAAAATATTTATCCTAAATTTGCGGTTCTTATAAAAAATTAAAATGGCTAAGAAAATTATTGACGCATCCGGCTCTAAATTAATGGAAAAACCAGTTACGCCGGCTGCTGAAGGGAAGAGCAGCGAAGAAATCTTTCAGAAACTTCAACGGAATAGAAACATTGTCATTGGGTTGGCAGGCGCTCTCATTTTGATTGTAGGCGGCTGGATCGGGTTTAATTATTACAAAAACACTCAAAATCAGGAGGCGCAGAGCTTAATGTTTCCGGCTGTATACCATTTTGAAACAGATTCACTGAAAAAAGCCTTAGATGGTGATGGGTTGCACGAAGGATTAACTGCTATTGCCGATGATTATGGCATGACCAAAGCTGGCAACCTGGCTAATTTTTATGTGGGTGTATCTTACCTGAAACAAGGTAAATTTGATGAAGCTATTAATTACCTGAAAGATTTTAGTTCTTCCGATGTATTAGTCCAGGCACGGGCCTACTCACTGATCGGGGATGCTTATATGGAAAAAAATCAGGTAGCAGATGCCGTTAGTTACTATGAAAAAGCAGCCAACTACGAGCCAAATGAATTTTTTACGCCACAATATCTGACTAAGCTGGCTATTGCACAGGAAGTGAGTAAAAACAATGAAGCGGCTATTGCAAGCTACAACAAAATTATTGAAACCTATCCGAACTCTTCGGAAGCAGCCAATGCTAAAAAATTTAAAGCCAAACTAGAGGGTTTAGCCGGTAAATAAACACATATTGGCTAAACCATAAAAAGGATAGGGCATAGGGCTTTATCCTTTTTTATTGCCTATATTTTTTATTCAATAACTGATTTGTAATTTCGCCCGGTAAATTTACCCTTTTCACCCAGAAACTCTGAATCCCACAGAATGGCCACTTCCTTAAAGAACCTCAGCGACTACTCCTCTGCCAATATTACTAATATATCTTCCAGAAAATTTGCCATCATCGTTTCTGAGTGGAACACCGAAGTAACCGAAGCCTTATATCAGGGTGCTTACCAGACTTTACTGAAAGAGGGAGCTGTAGTAGAAAATATCATCCGAAAGAACGTACCTGGGAGTTATGAGTTAAGTCTGGCGGCCCAATGGATGGCGCAACAAACTGATATAGAGGCGGTCATTTGCCTGGGATGCGTGATTCAGGGAGAAACAAAGCATTTCGATTTTATCTGCAATGCGGTAGCGTATGGTTTAACAGAAGTATCTCTCAAATACAATAAGCCTGTCATTTTTGGGGTGCTTACACCCAACAATCAGGAGCAGGCGATGGATAGGGCAGGTGGAAAACATGGCAATAAGGGAGATGAAGCCGCTATTACAGCTATCAAAATGCTTGGATTCTAGAATACTTTAACCTTTTTATACTTTTTACTAAATCATCTATTCACGCAATCACTGTACATGAGAGTTTTAAAATTTGGAGGCACCTCGGTAGGGAAGCCTGAGCGTATGCACGAAGTAGCCCGTTTAATTACCAAAGATACCCATAGAAAAGTAGTAGTATTGTCGGCCGTATCCGGCACGACCAATAGCCTGATTAACATCGGCGACCTTATTGCCCGTTCAGCACATGAAGCTGCTTTCGAGGCTATCGGGACTTTACATGAGAGCTATAAAACATTTGTCAAAACTTTATATAAAACACCACAAGGTCTGGCTGCCGGAGAAGCGGTGATTACCAAACATTTTGATTTTATCCGTTCGCTGGCAGAAAAACCTTTTTCTATCAAAGAAAGCAAAGAACTGGTGGCAGAGGGCGAATTGATTTCTACGCAGCTGTTTTTTGCCTATTTACAGGAACAGCAAATTAAAGCCGCCTTATTACCTGCCCTCGATTTTATGCGCATTGATGCTGACGAAGAGCCTATTATCAGCTTTGCGGAAGAACACCTCTCTGAAGCGATTGCCTCTCATCCTGGCACAGAAATTTTTATTACCCAGGGATTTATCTGCCTGAATGTGCATGACGAGGTGGATAATCTGAAAAGAGGAGGCAGTGATTATACTGCTTCTTTGATCGGAGCGGCCATCCGGGCCGATGAAGTGCAGATCTGGACAGATATTGATGGTATGCACAATAATGATCCCCGGATTGTAAAGAAAACCTTCCCGATTGCAGAGCTTTCCTTTGATGAGGCAGCAGAACTTGCCTACTTTGGAGCCAAAATCCTGCATCCATTTACTATTCGTCCGGCAAAATTGTACAATATCCCGGTACGTCTTCTCAATACCATGCAGCCAGAAGCGCAAGGCACACTCATTGCCCATCATACCATCGAGAAAGACATTAAAGCGATTGCGGCTAAAGATGGGATTATTGCCATTAAAATACGTTCCAGCCGGATGCTACTTGCCTATGGCTTTCTGAGAAAAATCTTCGAAGTGTTTGAAAAATACAAAACTCCGGTGGATATGATTACTACCTCAGAAGTAGCTGTTTCGCTTACCATTGATAATCCGACTTATGTGGAGCAAATCGTAGAGGAAATTCGTGCATTCGGACATGTAGAGGTAGACAAGAACCAGTCGATCATCTGTATTGTAGGAAATTTTGGGTCTGATAAACAAGGTATTGTAGCAAAGGTTTTCAATTCTATGAAGCAAATTCCGGTGCGTATGATTTCTTATGGCGGCAGCAATCATAATGTGTCTATACTGGTAGACACCAATCAAAAAAATGAAACCCTGAATGCATTAAACGACGGATTGTTTTAAAAACTATTTAGTTTTTCTGAAAAAATGCGCTTTTAGTTAATGAATGAGTTTATTCCTAATACCTGAATCCTATGCTGCAACTTCAATACATCCGGGAAAACAAAGAGACAGTGATTAAAGGACTGCAAAAAAAGCGGTTTGCCCAGGCAGAAACCTCCGTAGATCAACTGATTGAACTGGACCGCCGCCGCCGGGAAACACAGTCAGAAATGGATGCTACCTTAGCCAAGTCTAATAACCTAGCCAAGGAAATAGGTGCGTTGATGAAAGCCGGTAAGAAAGAAGAAGCAGAAAAAAATAAATCAGAAACTGGTCAGTTAAAAACCAGGTCAAAAGAACTGTCGGATGGACTGGAAAAGATCGAGCAGGAATTACAGGCTTTGCTCGTAACCTTACCCAATTTGCCTCATAGCAGTGTTCCGGAAGGAAAAACGGCTGAGGATAATGAAACTGTGTATCAGCATGGTGGTATACCAGAATTGACTGAGTCTGCTTTGCCCCACTGGGACCTGATCAAGAAGTACGATATTATTGATTTTGAGCTGGGTGTGAAAATCAGTGGCGCAGGTTTTCCAGTGTATAAAGGCAAAGGTGCACGTATTCAGCGGGCGATGATTAATTTTTTCCTGGATGAAGCCTTAAAAGCCGGATATTATGAAATTCAGCCGCCCATTGTGGTAAATGAAGCTTCTGGTTTTGGTACCGGACAGTTGCCGGATAAGGAAGGCCAGATGTATTTTGCTTCAGCAGATGGCTTGTACCTGATCCCGACAGCAGAAGTGCCTATTACCAATATTTACCGGGATGTTATTCTCAATGAGTCTGATCTGCCTGTTAAAAATGTAGGATATACACCTTGTTTCCGGAGAGAAGCCGGTTCCTGGGGGGCTCATGTGCGGGGCTTAAACCGCCTGCATCAGTTTGACAAAGTTGAAATTGTGCAGGTACAAAAGCCTGATAATTCTTATAAGGCGCTGGAAGAAATGAGTAAACATATACAAAGCTTATTGCAGAAACTGGAGTTACCTTACCGGGTCCTCAGGTTATGCGGCGGCGATATGGGCTTTACTTCTGCGCTGACCTATGATATGGAGGTATATTCTGCTGCCCAGAAACGCTGGCTGGAGGTGAGTTCAGTAAGTAATTTTGAGACTTTCCAGGCAAACCGCTTAAAACTCCGGTACCGGGATGAGAACAAAAAAACACAGCTCTTGCATACGCTGAATGGAAGTGCCTTGGCTTTGCCCCGGATTCTGGCCGCTATTCTGGAAAATAACCAGTCGGAGAAGGGAATTGCTGTGCCTAAAGTATTACAGCCTTACACTGGCTTTGATAGGATTGATTAATACAAAAACAAAGAAGCCAGATTTATGAAATCTGGCTTCTTTGTTTTTGTGTGTTATGTACTTAACTCAAGTGTTCGGCATTACACTTTCACCCCTAATTGCTCACCACTCAGGCTGCAATTGATCCAGCCCTGGTCAAAATTAGCGTTAAACTTCTTGTAAAACTCAATGGCAGGTGTATTCCAGTCGAGTACCTGCCAGGACATGCCATTGCAGTTGAGTTCTTTGGCCGTATCCATCGTAGCTTTAAATAATAGTTTGCCAATTCCCTTGCTGCGATGCTCTTCAGTTATGATAATATCTTCCAGGTATAATCTTTTTCCTTTCCAGGTAGAATAGCGGAAATAATATAAGGAAATGCCCACAACCACTCCATTCAGCTCAGCTACCAGAAAACCAAACACTGGGTTTTCGCTAAACCCATCCTCCAGCATGCGTTCTACCGTGTTGTCTACTTCGTGAGGTGCTTTCTCAAATAAAGCCAGTTCTTGTACGAGGGCAAACACAGCCGGAATGTCTTCTTTGCGGCCAGAGCGTATGTGAATAGGGGTATTACTCATAGGATTCTTCTATATTCAGTTCTTTGCGGAGGTGCTCGATCATCACTTCTTCTTTTTCACAAATACCCTGCGACACACTTGCAAATAAATAAATAGATTCAAGAATCGAATGCTTTAACTCTGGTTTTTCTTTTAAATAATTTTTTAGTGTTTTCATAAACTTGCGCTCCCAGGTATCAAAATTCATCAGCAGGTATTTGAACTCATTCAGTAACATGCTTTTCAAATCTCCAATAAGTTCTGGATCTGTTTCCTGAGGTAACAGCAGATCTGCCAGGTCATCGGAACGCTTTTTAAGGTAATTCCATTCTTTAATATCTACTTTCCCATCAGTACTTACAATAAGCAATACCGGATAAGAAGTAAGCAGAAAGGTAAATTGTTCGAAAGTTATATTGAGTTTTCTTTGTTCAGAATATTCTTCGTAAAGAGCCGGAAGCGTATAAGCGGACATAGCTGATGATAAAGTTGCGATATAATTATTCCACAATAAATATGCAAAATAATAAGATGTCAGCAAAAAATTTACATAGCTATGTCTTTAAACTTACGTTCTGTGAAATAAAATTCAAAACCTGAACACAAGGCCATTGGTAAGTGAATACACATATTTATTTACCGGAATAACAGGCAAGGCATCATAAGTAGCCACAAAACGGGTGGTAAATGCAAAATGCCGGTTAATAGAAATAATCAGGCTGGCATCACTGATAATCCGGGGATGGAAAAAAGCCGAAAATCTTGCCTGATAGTAATTGATGAAGTTGAACTCCGCATGCTTGCTTATTTTCCAGTGCAGCGAAAAATAATTTGTTGATTTTACAACTGAAGTAGTAGAATCATTCCCTTCCAGTGCCCATCGTTCGTGTTCATACATAGCTCCCAAACCTGCCGCCAGGTTCAACTGATCGGAGTGGTGAATGTGATAGCGGATACCTGCACCAGCTAGCTCCCGTTCGTGCATACCCCGGCTTTCGTCGTACTGGGCTTGTGCAAATGTTTCAGCCGACAACTTTTTACGCCTCAGAAAATGAATGCGGAAATGCCCGTAGCCATCGCTGATTACATCCTGGCCTTTGATGCGGATCAGGTTGTTGTTGCTGATAAAAATATAACTATGCTTGCGGGAAAGATATACCACATTGGAAAAAGCATTAAAAGTAAGCACCTGCACCTGCTGGCTACGGGTATTAAAGGTAAGCCCGATATTGCCCAGCCATACATTGGCTGTATCACTGTCTATGCGGTCTTTTTCAATATTCAGAATCTGGCCGGAAGCTGAAAAACATATCAGAAAACTAATACATAATCCATAAAATTGTCTGGAAGAAGGTATAATCCGGCGCAGGTATGCAGGCGTAAACATGTGGGCAAATACTGAAAAAATAAGAAAATAAAAATGACAAAAATGGGTAAAAACTTAACTATATTTGCAACCCTTTTTAGCATGAATGTGTTGAAAAGATAGAGTAAATTGAGTTCTTTGATGTATGGGGCCGACCGGAATTGACAGCTTGAGCAGGCTGCGTGTAAGCATGTCAGGAGTTGTACGTATTTCCTGTAAATAAAACGTTCACAACAATAAATGGCGAAGAAAACTACGCCCTTGCTGCTTAATTAGGATTAATTTTCAGCATGTGCCTCGCTGACCCCACGTGCTGCCGGGTTAGCAACTGAGGTATCACAATGCAGCGCTGGTTCTTACAAAGTTATGGTGTAAGGACAAGATAAAGTAACTAAGGAATGGATACGTTTGCTACTGACCTTTTCCATTCCCGACAACCTGACAGTAGCTACACATGTAGAAAGCGCGACAGTTTCCTTGTCTGGACGAGAGTTCGAATCTCTCCGGCTCCACTTATTCAATTTACAAAACCCTGCAGAGTCATTTGTGGGGTTTTTATTTTTATCTTGAATCCAATATAAAAATATATGACCTCTGACTCAACTATTGCCATAAAGAAACAACTTCTGCAAATCTGTATAGATCACCAGCTCAAACGGGTAGAACATGCCCGGAAGGCAATGGACGATGCCCAGCAGTCGGCAAATAGCGAAGAGAGAAGTACAGCCGGCGATAAATATGATACCTCCAGGGCCATGAGCCAGAATGTGCGGAATATGAATGCCAAACAATTGCAGGAAGCGCTGAAAGACCTGGCTACTTTACAGCAGATTAATCCGCAGATTAGTCCGCTGGCGGTATGTGTAGGAAGCGTGGTGAAAACTACAGCTGGAAATTATTTTATAGCTATTAGTGGAGGGCCTTATACAGTATTAAAAGAAACGTACTATTCGGTTTCAACCGCGGCTCCCTTAGGACAGATTTTACTGGGCAAAAAAGCAGGAGATACTTTTCTATTCCGGGGAAAAACATTCAGTATTTCGGCACTTTTCTAAAATGATGTGCTTACTGATTCAAGCGCAAATCTTGCTTATATTTTAACTGCACCCCAGATAATTTTCTCACAAAAGATTCCTGCACAAGTTATAACAGTTTTTCAGCCGCAAACGCATAAGGAATTAGGATAGCTGGTTGCAAAATGACAATAGTTTTCTCAAATCTTTTTCGCTTTTAAAATCGATCATTTCCTGTTTTATATAGGTAGCTATCATTTTTTTATGCTTGGCATATACTTTTAAAAAATTAGCCTTACTGGCAATATGAATGCGGGAATTCTGGTCTATAAGAAAATAATTGACCCGTTTTGCCAGCAAAATATCTCCCTTTAGCTGCAAACGCTGAAGCGAACTGTTTCCAGTAGCTAATGATTTATAACTTCTGATCGAAGCAACACCTGTAGACTGGTCATAAGCGCCTTCTTTTTCACTGTTTACCATGTGAATGATTTGACTTATACCCAGCTTAATATTGTTGAAATCAGCAATCTCCTCCACATATCCTTTTTCTTTCGCGTAGTAAAAATTGCTTTCGCCAATACTTACCTTTTTAATCAGCTGTTCGTTTGCCAGTGAAAGTGTATCCTGCTTGGGGCCAATAAAATGAATCTCGCCTAGCAGGATACTGTAATTCAATTTTCCGGCCGATACACTGTTAACATAATAAATCTTTCCGTCTGTAAACCTGGCAAATCTGTATTTATCAGACATGGGAATGACCCTGACCGGATCATTACCGGATTTTACCCGGATAGTTTTACTCTCCTGTGCCTGTAGAGGCCCATAAATTGTAAAGAATATAATTGAGAAAAATATTATCTTTTTCATCTAATATGTCCGTTTGAAGGAGTTATATCATGAGTTAAGTGTTTTTAAGTCAATATACAGGTTCTATCCCAGAAAAAATACTCCACAGAAGGATGTTATTTCGTATACTTAAAGTAAAGCGTTGATTTTTGTTTATTGATAAGTGTTCGCAAAAAAATGACAATCAACTTGTTGTAGAACTTTACCATAGGTGATAGCAGCTTTACAACAGTATTTTATGAAAAGAAAAATAGATCAAGCTGAAACAATGATCCTATTTGTAGTAAATTTCAGATCAATTCCTATGCAGCCTGCCAACCTTTTTTCCAGGTAAAGGGTCATCAGTTAAACTATTATTTTGTTCTGCTTATGAAAATTATATTTCCTTTCTGTTTTCTATTTGCTTTTTTACTATCCTGCCAGTCAGGTGAATTAAAAAATCCTGAGAATGAAGCCGGCAGTAAGAATCAATCCGGAAATCCTTGCGGTGTGAGTAATCCGCTGGAAGAACTTGCCTGGCTAAAAGAGTGGCAGAAAAAAACCGAAGTTACGCCTGAAAATCCTTGTGCATTATATACCATTACGCAGGGAAATTATAAAGGGCAAACGGTATTCATTATCGGCGTAGGAGGGCCGCTTTGTGATACCTGTGCCGGTAATGCTGTGTACAATTGCAAAGGCGAGCAGGTATTTGTGTGTAACCTGGAAGAACAAGCCAAAATCTCAGATCAGAAAGTAATCTGGGAGAAAAAACAAGAATAGCTTACAGTATGCTTGCTTGATACAGGTAGCCTGATCTACATCCTGACGATTAAAAAACAGCCATGCTTTTTATAGGATGGCTTTATATTTTTCTTGCTTTCCTTCTAAAAAATACTAAGATTTGACAATTCTAAACCCGGAAACCTAATCTTAGTGTACACAAATGAAAACAATTAAAGGACCTGCTATTTTTCTAGCCCAGTTTTTGGGTGACCAAGCCCCATTCAATTCCTTGCCATCTATTGCCAAATGGGCAGCTGACCTGGGTTATGTAGGCATACAAATTCCTACCTGGGCTCCAAACATGATAGATCTGGAAAAAGCGGCGAATAGCAAAACATATGCAGACGAAATTAAAGGCATTGTAAACGAAGCTGGCGTTCAGATTACTGAACTATCTACTCACTTGCAAGGGCAGCTGGTAGCAGTACATCCAACGTATGCCTCTATGTTTGACGGCTTTGCTCCGGCAAATCTGGCTGGAAAACCCAAAGAACAACAGGAATGGGCTACTAATCAATTAAAAATGGCTGCAAAAGCCAGTCAGAATCTGGGATTAACTGCACACGTTACCTTTTCGGGTTCATTACTATGGTGGTTTATGTATCCCTGGCCTCAGCGTCCGGCTGGCCTGGTGGATACCGCTTTTACAGAACTGGCCAAACGCTGGAAACCTATTCTGGATGCCTTTGATGAAGCCGGTGTTAATGTGGGTTATGAACTGCATCCGGGCGAAGATCTCTTTGATGGCATTACTTTCGAAATGTTCCTTGAAAAAGTAAACAACCACCCACGGGCAGGCATTAATTATGATCCCAGCCACTTTGTGCTCCAGCAACTGGATTATGCGCAGTTTATTGATTTCTATCATGAGCGTATTTATGCTTTCCACGTAAAAGATGCTGAATTCAATCCTACCGGCAAGCAAGGCGTATACAGCGGTTATCAGGGCTGGGTAAACCGGGCAGGACGTTTCCGTTCTCTAGGCGATGGGCAAGTAGATTTTGGAACCATTTTCAGTAAACTGGCTCAATATGATTATGACAGCTGGGCTGTACTGGAATGGGAATGTGCCATTAAACATCCAGAACAAGGGGCTAAAGAAGGTGCTCCCTTTATAGAAAGCCATATTATCCGGGTTACAGAACGGGCTTTCGATGATTTTGCCGGAACCGGAACTGATGAAGCCTTCAACCGGAAGGTAATTGGAATTCAATAAATTATCAAAATCTTGCTATTTTTTTGTAAATTGCTATCCTGGTCAATAGTGATTGGTAAAGTGTTTGCTAGTGCTGTATGAATGTAATAACCTTTATTATTGATCAATTAATCACAACCCAAAAATCTATTTTTTATTAATTACCTATGAAAAAGTTTAATATGCTTCGGAAAAGCGGCCTTATCATTGCTGCTATATGCATGAGTATGTACAGTGGGGCAGGAGAATTACCTGCTTTAGCTAAAGATAAAATCACCATGGAAAATCCGGAAAAATCTGCTCAAAAGGACAATGAATTGACGGCTGCTGAGAAAAAAGCCGGCTGGAAATTGTTGTTCGATGGCAAAACCACCAAAGGCTGGCATACTTATTTAAAGAAAGGTGAGGAAATTTCCCCCAAATGGAAAGTAGAAAACGGAACTCTTATGCTGACTGATGGTGGTGCCGGGGATATAGTGACTGATGAAGAGTTTGGCGATTTTGAACTGGAAATGGAATGGAAAATTGCCGAGGGTGGCAACAGTGGTATTATGTATCATGTACATGAAGATCCCAAATTCAAAGCAACCTATGCTACTGGCCCTGAAGTACAGGTACTCGACGATGCCAGACACCCGGATGCTAAACAAGGCAAAAACGGAAACCGGGTAGCCGGTTCCTTATACGACATGCTGCCACCTACCACCAATGTCACTAAACCTGCCGGTCAATTCAATAAAGTACGTATTGTGATAAAAGATGGAAAAGCTGAGCATTACATGAATAGTACGAAAGTAGTAGAATATCCTACTACTGGCCCAGAATGGGAAAAAATGGTAAACGATAGTAAATTTAAAGGCTGGGAAGGTTTTGGAAAGTATAGCAAAGGCCATATCGCCCTACAAGATCATGGGAATGTGGTTACTTTCAAAAATATAAAGATCAGACCTTTGTAAGTGATCATTCTTAACATTGATTTATTGAAAGAAGTATGGAGCCGGATTTTAAGTCTACCTTCATACTTCTTTGATTTCATGCCAGGTGAATATGAAATATTCAAAAAATGCATACAGTTTTTATTTGTATGGCTGAAATCAGTATCAAGCGTAAGATTCTACCCAGGTAACTTGAATGATTGCATCAGTTCATACCAGATGAATTAAATCCTGCCAATCCTGGAATTTGGAAAATCCTGGTTCCAGATATAACCTACTCACTTTTTAATTTTTTACTCATGAGCTCAACATCTTCCCGCAGGTCAGCTTTGCTGAAAATTGCCAGTGGCACTGCCTTACTCTCTACAACTATGTCTATATCTACTCGTGTAAATGCCTCAGAACAGTCGCTTGGAGCAGCGCTGAAAGGGAAGATAAACCATTCGGTATGCCGCTGGTGCTACGATAAAATTGCTTTTGAAGACTTATGTAAAGCTGGTAAAGAAATGGGCCTGCAGTCTGTGGAACTTACCGGTCCGGAAGAATGGCCGATTTTGAAAAAATATGGCCTTACTTCTGCTATGCCCTGGGGTGCTGGTAAAGGCATTGAAAAAGGTTTTAATGATCCGCAATACCATGCGGAGCTTATAGAGAGTTTCGAATCTATTTTTCCTAAACTGGCCAATGCCGGTTTAAATAAAGTAATTTGTTTTTCGGGTAACCGCAATGGAATGGACGATGAAAAAGGAATTGAGAATTGTGCCATTGGTTTGAAAAAACTGATGAAATCTGCTGAGAAATACAAAGTAACTATGGTGATGGAACTGCTCAACAGCAAGGTGAACCACAAAGATTATATGTGCGATCATACGGCATGGGGCGTAGATTTATGCAAAGCCGTAGGTTCTGAGAATTTCAAACTTCTCTACGATATCTACCATATGCAGATCATGGAAGGCGACGTAATCCGGACTATTAAAGATAATCACCAGTATATTGCGCATTATCATACTGGAGGTGTACCAGGCCGCAATGAGATTGATGAAAGCCAGGAGCTGTATTATCCGGCCATTATGAAGGCCATTGTTGACACTGGTTATAAAGGGTTTGTGGGCCAGGAGTTTATACCCAAACGTGAAGATAAACTGGCTTCTCTGAAACAGGGTGTTACGATCTGTGACATATAGGGGAAGTCTGATTCAAACAAAAAGGGCAGGTTTGAAACCTGTCCTTTTTGTTTTTATGAATGTTGTATACGTTTTCGAATAGAATGCTGCTAAAACAGGTGGTAAAAATGGAATCAGTTTATTTGGAAATTATACTATAAAGAATTACCTCTCTTTCTGAGGAAATATCAAAAAAAGCTTATGTAAGAAATAGTTCATTTTTTAAGTCAGACAAATGTCTCCCAGATATGGTTCAAGCCTGGAAGAATCTCTGAATGGTGTAATTGCATAAATAGTATTATCATCTTTGTTATACCAGATCTCAACAAAAAATCCTTCTACGTGGTATAAACTAATATTATAGCGTCCTAATTGCCTTGACATTAAAAAAGTGCCTCTGTCCCAAATATATCTGGCCTGCTCATCAGAGGGAAGGATAATAAATTCAAACATTGATTCCATGTAATAAAGTTAATA
The DNA here is from genome assembly GCF_010119975.1 of Rhodocytophaga rosea. Lineage (GTDB taxonomy): Bacteria > Bacteroidota > Bacteroidia > Cytophagales > 172606-1 > Rhodocytophaga > Rhodocytophaga rosea. The sequence continues at coordinate 1,151,685 of NZ_CP048222.1, read as the reverse complement.
TTTTTTTACCATTGTTTCACTATACGCATTATACTTTTTGTAGGTTGCACTCCAGTAAAGAGTTTTCTAAAACAAAAATTTTGTATGTCTAAGATGATTTTACCGTGTGAAAACATCCCGATCAAAATCTTCGTTATACCAGTCATAGATTAGCTATAATACTGTAGAATTAGACGTAAAATTTATGGGAAGATCTTGGGTACTTGGCAGAATTGCCGGCATAAAAATTCTTGTCCACTGGACATTTTTATTGCTATTGGGATGGATCGTTTTCTCGGAGGTTAATAAAGGGAGCAGTACAGCTACTATTATCACAACAGTTATTTTTGTGTTGAGTATATTTTTGTGTGTATTGCTACATGAACTGGGCATTCCCTCACAGCCAAATGATATGGTATCTATACAAAGAAAATCACGCTGCTTCCTATTGAAAGAAGTGTATGCCGAAGCGCAAAAACGTAAAAATGCTTTTTATCCGGTGGTAGAAAATAAAGGAAGCCACAAACTAAAAGGCGTAATTGATATGAATAATATCCAGGAATTTGTAATGATCCGTGCCGCTATGAGCTATTAATGTCTATAGATTCAACTGGCATTTTAATTCTTTAACCCAATTATACGTACTAATAAATGAATCAACTCCTATGGAAAAGAACATAAACGTTAAACACGATAAAGAAGAACAAGTATTTTATGCAGACCTAGGTGGCGCTGTTGCAGAGTTATCTTATACCATTCCCAGCGATCAAACGATTGATATGATGCATACGTATGTTCCTGTGGAACACCGGGGACATGGTATAGGTGAAAAATTAGTAGAAACTGCCCTGGCCTATGCCAAAGAAAATAATTACCGGGTAATTCCTTCCTGTAGTTTTGTAGCCCGCTATGTACACAGGCAACACCGCTGAGTTAGGATGTTATAGAAAAGACGATTCATTTTCGGACTTTCCGGATGCGTCTTTTTATCTTTTCCACGATAGGTTCGTCGGAACCTGGTGTATCTTCATCCCCAATTAGGTAGCCATATGGTTGTAAGCCCTCTATATTATCGAAAATGATTTTAGCAATTCCCAGAAAAGGAATAAACAAAATCATGCCGGCCACTCCCCACAGATAACCGCCAATAAGCAAAGCCATAATCGTAGCCAGCGGATTTACTTTCACTTTTCCTCCGACAATATTGGGGGTTAGGAAATTATTTTCGAGAAACTGATTGAAGGCAAAAACAGCTGCTACGGCAATCGCTGAAGTAAAACTATCTTTGGTAAGCAGGGCTACCAAAATAGGTAACAAACTTCCGATCAAAACTCCGATATAGGGAATAATATTGAGCAAGCCTGCCAGACTGCCAAAGAAAATGGCTTGTTTAATGCCGATTATCAGCAATCCTATGGAATTTAATATAGCCAGAATTACTACCACAATAATTACCCCGGATAAATATTGCTGGGTAACCTGACTTACCTGGGTAGTGATCTTTTTTACTTTTTCATGATCTTCTGCCGGAGTAATCATCAAAATAAACCGCAGGAATTTTCCCCGGTAATACATAAAGAAGAAGATGTAAATCACAATAATACCAATAGTAGCCAGCATGCCCGTAGTAGTGCTTACAAAGCCGCTCATATACTTGCCTGTAGACTCCAGCATGGTAGAAGCCCGTTGTTTAAGGTATTCAATCTGCTTGTCTGGCGAAACGTTAGTTTTATCTTCAATAAACTGCTGCACATTATCCAGTTTCTTGGTAAGTTGTCCGCTTAAGGCAGGAATATCCTGAGCAAAACTTGCTACCTGCAAGGAAAACAGAAATACAAGCCCGGCCAGGGTTAACAGAATGATCAGAATACAAATACCAATAGCAATACCCCGGTGTAAGCCCCATTTCTCCAGCCGGCGGCAAATTGGCAGCATGAGCATAGCCAGAACGGCTGCCAGACTAAAAGGAATCAGAAATTGCCTGGCTTCATGCAAGCCACCGAAAAAAAGAAAAGCAAACAGCAGTAGTAAAATATATCGAAGTAAAGGAAATTGCCTGAATAGTTCTGTCTGATTCATATATATCTGTGGAAGTAATCAATTGATTAAATAATGAACGAACTGTGCTTATAATGGGGCCAGTTACTCCTTATGTTCAAAATAACAGCTACCAGATGGCACTGTTGCAAACAAGTATAGCAAATTTTTTATACAGATGATATTTTCTTCTAACGATTCACCTGTTGCCCTAGAAATAAGATACCATAATACGGAGCGCGCTTTTAACAATGAGCTATACGACTTTAAATGTCAAACACAGCATGAAATTTTGTAAATTTCTATACTTATACCGCCGGACGTTCTAAAGCTCTGAGCTTTTTCCGATAGCTACCTGGTAGCAATATTCCATGTAAAAAACGAAGTTTATTCCCCTTGCCTGGCAGGAAACGGTAGTATTTTAATAATCTGTCTATTACCGGATGAGGCTTCAGATTTAACACTGGTTGCAGTTCTTGTGGGATGAGGCTACCCTGGATGAGACGCAGAAACTGATATCTCCATGTACCCAAAGCTTTTTTATAACTATTAAATAACTCATCTGTAAGAGGGGTATGCGCATAATCCTGTAATAAATGCTGATGCCGCTGCTGTATGTACGCTTCATAGGTTTGAGGCAGATCCTGTATATGCATAGCGTTTCCAATGCCTAAGCAGGCTTCAAAGTAAGAGACACGTTCGGCATGCGTTAAGGGGCCAAATATGAGTTCATGCGCCCGTTCGCCATAATGAATTAAAATAAAAAGCACATCCTTGTAGGCCCATTGTGGTATTTCGTAGCCCCGTTTATCTTCTACAAATCCATGAATGCGGTTGATATTATCCATCGTAGCCATTGACCCAGGTTTCTCATTAAAGAAAACATGCTGGGCAAAGCGTACGGTATCGAAAAAGCGGCCGATAGGGTCGGAGGGAAGCGCATTGGTGAAGAACAGCCAGTCTACCGCTTTAATAGCCGCAAACTCAGCAGCGCCTCCGGCGAAGAATACCATTACAGCATCGGTACTTCCCCATATCCGCCTGGCCACCTGACTGGAACCCATCGTATTTGTCATGCACAATTCGTTTGTTTCCGGAAATGTACGTAATCGGGCTTGGTACGGTAGATATATTAAGCTATTTGTGAAATACTATTGTAAAATATCAGGAGGGTTGCCGTAGAAAAAGCACCATTTGTTCTTCCGTATAATATTTACCTTTCCATTTCATGGCATGGACTTCCCGGGCAAACGAACGGAAACCAAATTTTTCATACACCTTTTTTGCTACGGCATTATCAGCGACTACCGTGAGGTTGATCTGCTCAATATCTTCCAGGGCTCTTACCCGGTTGAGTAATTCTGCGATCAGCGCCTGGCCAATACCTTTTCCCCGGAAGGCAGGAGAAATATACATCCGGAACAGCAAACCTTTATGCCTGAGCTTTTCCCGGTTTTCTCCTTCCCGCTGAAAACTGACGATGCCTGCCCACTGATTCCCCTCGAAGGCACCTAAGGTAAAACTATCGGGCTTGTCTCTAGTAGGAAAGGGAGATTCTTTTTCATCAGTAGGGCTGATGCGGAAGTTCTCATAATCCTGTTCCAATCCTTGCAGCAGGAATTGTTTATAGGCAACCGAGTCTGAAGAATGAATCTCTTTAATTTCTATCGGCATATATTATATGGAGAAGTTGAATTGTTCGTGCTGGACTTAAAGGTATACATCAAATATATACGCACAAAAAAATCAGGCCAGATAGACCTGATTGTTAGATAGGTAAGCTTATTACAGGAAGAGTTGATCTGACTAGTTTTTAACACTCTTCCCGGAATGAATAGACGATATGACTTCACAACGAACAACTGCCATTCGCCTGGCAAGCCATAGTATTTGTATCAGATGCACTATTCTTTGTTGCCGGCTATTAATGATGATGTCCACCTTCGCCATGTACATGACCATGGGCGAGTTCTTCCTGAGAAGCTTCTCTCACATCCAGGATCTGGCCTTTAAAATGCATGTTCACGCCGGCAAGCGGATGATTAAAGTCCATTAAAACACTGTCCGGATGTACTTCCAGTACTTTTCCCTGCAAACGGTGGCCATCCTGGTTGGTCATCGGAACGAAATTGCCTATTTGCAATAACTCATTATCCACCTTTCCGTTTACCTTGAATACATCTTTTGGAAGTTCTACAACAGCTTCCTCATCAAAGTCTCCATATCCTTCTTCCGGATTGATAGAGAATTCGAAGGAATCACCCTGCTTTAACCCGCTGATCTGCTCTTCGAAACGTTCCGGTAAGCCACTCGATCCATAAAGGATTACCATCGGGTTGTCCTGCTCTACTTTCTCTACTAGCGTTTGCTCGCCATTTTCATCATCAATCCTTAATTCGTAGGTTAATGATACTACTTTATTTGTGTCAACTGTCATAATATTAGTTTTTCGTGGTTAATTATACGGAGAAATACGTATGATAACCAAGTTTTTTTATATCTTTTAACAAGCAACCGGAGTAAAAAATCCAATTTTATGAATTTTCTGGCGCACTTATACCTTTCCGGCGATTTTGATGAACTGATGATCGGGAACTTTATGGCCGATTTTGTGAAAGGGAAACCTGCTGTCACGATCCATCCTCAGATCATAAAAGGAATAGAACTCCATCGCCAGATCGATTATTATACTGATACGCATTTTGTAGTAAAAGAGAGCAAAGAGCGCCTCCGTTCCAAATACCGCAAGTATGCCGGCGTGATCGTAGATATGTTTTATGATCATTTTCTGGCCGTGAACTGGCAATCTTATTCTGCATTACCACTGCCAGAATTTGCCAGCCAGACCTACCGCTTGATGACAATAAATAAGCAGTTACTGCCGCCCGCCATGCATATTCTTCTTCATTATATGCAGAAGCAGAACTGGCTCGTATCGTATGGACGTATAGAAGGTATTGCCCGTGCCCTGCAAGGAATGTCCAAGCGGACTACTTTTCAATCGGATATGGAACTGGCTGTATATGACCTGCAACAGGATTATCAGTTGTACCTGGCCGAGTTTACCAATTTTTTTCCGCAATTGATTCAGCATGTAAAAGACTGGAAGGATACCCATTTGTAACTGCCTCCTGACAAAACCGGAAGCCATACTTTCAAAAAATACATATATCCCGACAAGTCCGAAAGTATTGAAATTAAAAATTTGCTCCTTCCGGTATAGTAAGGAAGCTATACATTCATGTATTTACTTTATCCGGACAATTCAGGAAGTAGTAAATTTTGGTTTTTATACCAACTGTGCAGGAACGGATGCTACAAATCTTTTGATTTACACCATCCGCTCTGGTTCGGGTATTACAAATTAAAAGATTCATGCAGTCTGGACAGTTCCGGGTACTATACATACATGTATTTGATGGTTCTGTAAATGTCAGGGAGGCATATCTACTTTTCGGGATACTCTCCAGACTAGTGAGAAGGGTACAAATTAATAGATTATATACAATGCCAAAGAAACTTTGCTTGCTGTTATAAATATGTATGACAAGTATTCCCGGCCAGTTTGAAACAACCCATTAAATTTATGAGTATGGATGTTCATAAGCTTACTCAAAAGGTTTATTTTTGCTGTTTGTTTCTTGCCAAACATAAGCTTGCTATTAATTATAACCTATCTATGAAGAGAAAAATTAAAATATTCACCAGCTTGTATGTGATTTTACTGTGCGTAGCCCTATGTAGTCTGGTACAGGCCGCTCCTGGCATTGCCTATACGGTATCTATGGATGAAGCCCAAACCCATTACTTCGACGTACAGATGAAAGTAAGCGGATACAAGCACCCGTACATAGACTTTAAGATGCCTGTATGGACACCAGGCTCCTATCTGGTGCGCGAGTATGCCAGAAATGTAGAAGCATTTACGGCCCGCACCACCAAAGGAGGCGCTGCAAAGTCAGAGAAGATCAATAAGAATACCTGGCGGGTATACAGCAATAATTCGGATGAGGTGGAAGTAAGCTATAGGGTATATGCATTTGAAATCAGTGTACGCACGCCTTTCCTGGATGCCTCACATGGATATATTCAGCCTGCCGCTGTATTTATGTTTGTAAAAGATCTGATGAACACACCAGGCACGGTAACTGTAAAGCCTTACAAAAACTGGAACCAACTCTCCACCGGACTTTCCCAGGTTGGAAATAATAAATTTGCCCTCAAATTCCCTGACTATGATGTGCTGGTAGATTCACCCATTGAAATCGGTACACACAAGGTACTTGAATTTTCTGTACGTAATGTGCCGCACCGGGTAGCTATGTATGGCGAAGGAAATTATGACGAGAAGCGCCTGGTCGCAGATATGAAAAGAATTGTGGAGGAAACTGTGAAGATATTCGATGAGATTCCTTACGAGCATTATACCTTTATCGTACATAACCTGCCTGCTGGCGGTGGCGGTCTGGAGCACCTGAACTCTACCACCCTGCAAACCGGCCGGTGGAACTATGGAACGGAGACTGGTTATAAGGGCTTTCTCGGGCTGGTGTCGCATGAGTTCTTCCACCTGTATAATATAAAACGGATTCGTCCCAAGGTGTTAGGGCCCTTTGATTATGAAAACGAAAATTATACCACTTTGCTTTGGGTCGCTGAGGGCGTAACCAGTTATTATGACGACCATCTGCTGCTCCGGGCCAATCTGGTAGATGCCGATGACTACCTGAACACAGCCACTGGTAATATTGGAACCATTGAGAATGCTCCTGGTAATAAAGTGCAGTCCGTTGCCGAATCAGGATTCGATGCCTGGATCAAGTATTACCGTCCCAACGAAAATTCAAACAACACAACCATTTCCTATTATACCAAAGGCGCGGTCGTAGGTATGCTGCTGGACCTGGAGATCATGAACAGTACGCAGGGCAAACAAAGCTTTGATGACGTATTGCGGTATTTATATCAGGAGTATTATAAGAAACAGAAAAGAGGGTTCACCGAAGCAGAAATGCAGGCAGCCGTAGAAAAGGTGGCTGGCAAAAAACTGGATGATTTCTTCCAGAAGCACATCTATGGGGTAGAACAACCAGATTATAATAAGTATCTCGGCTACGTAGGCTTAAAACTGCTGAATTATAGTGAGGGCAAGAATGATGCTTACTTAGGTGCAGCTACTTCTATGTCTAATGGGAAACTCAATGTTACCTCTGTGATGCGGGGTACGGCAGCCTATCAATATGGACTGAATGTAAATGATGAAATTATTGCTGTCGATAATTACAGGGTAGGGGAGAACCTCAATCAATTTATCTCCAATAAGAAACCAGGCGATAAAGTAGCAATACTTATTAACCGGGGAGGTATCCTGCAGACACTGGATATTACGTTGGGCAAGAACCCGAATGCCAGTTATGGTATGCAGCGAGTCGCTAATGCCTCTCCGCAACAGGAAGCCCTGCTGCAAAAATGGCTCCGCCTGACTGAGAACTAACCGGAAGGTGCACATAACAAAAGTATAGCCGTCCGGATGATACGGCTGCATATGCAAGCAGGCTTACTTGGTAAACGATTGTTTCAGGTAAGCCTGTTTTATTTCTTTCTACACACCAGATAAAGTACAGATGGTGCTTTCTATAAAACATGCTTGTTTTTACATGTTGAGGTAGTGGCAGTCAGAAGCTTTCAACTCAAGGTGAATTTCTTGCCAGGCAAAGCTTTAAGAAGCCCTTGCAGTTCCAGTGTGAGTAGGAGGGAAGCGAGTTTACTAACTGGTATCTGGGCTTTCCAGCTCAAATCATCCATCAGCATTTCTTTGTTCTGTTGCAGCAGATTTACGATCTTTTTAGAATCCTCATCCAGTTGCTCATATTGATCGGTGTGTTTAGATTTGGCTGGTGCTGCCTGCTGATCCCAGTTGAGGTAATACACCAGGTCTTTTACACCCGTAAATATATTGGCCTTATGGTTCCTGATCAGCATATTACAGCCTTCTGAACAAGGCGCATCCAGATTTCCGGGCACGGCAAACACATCCCGGTTATAGCCATTGGCGATTTCTGCCGTGATCAAAGCTCCACCTGTAATAGCTGCCTCTACCACAATAACTGCATCCGAAATACCGGCGATAATGCGGTTTCGGGCCGGGAAGTAAGGCGCATCTGGTTTGGTACCTATCCGGTATTCAGTAAGCAGGCCTCCGCTTTCTTCCATCTGTGCTGCTGTATTTTTGTGACCGGATGGGTATACAATGTCTGCTCCGCTTGCCATTACACCTAAGGTAGGGACTTTGTACTGAAGGGCCGCTTTATGTGCAGCTATATCTATGCCATACGCCAGCCCACTCACCACCAGCACAGATGGGTAGGCCGAAAGCTCCTGTACGATCTGTTCTGTTACATGTTTGCCATACGGAGTAGCTTTGCGCGTACCAACAACTGCAATGATCTTCTCCGAATTCAGATCGGCATTCCCTTTAAAATAGAGTAGGGCAGGGGCATCGGTTATATTCTTCAGACGGCTGGGATATGCAGGGTCTGTATAGAAAAGGATGTGTATGTTTTGTTTTTGGGCGAGTTCACATTCTTTTTCTGCCTCAGCAATATTTTCTTTGTTGAGTAAGGCTTCAGCCGTTTTCGGTCCGATACCAGGTACTTTTAATAGTTTGCCTTTGGGCGTTTTGAATACAGCCGCAGCTGAACCACAGTAGCTGATCAATTGCCTGGTGGTTACGTCACCTACGCCTGAGGTTAATCCCAATGCTACTTTGTAAATAAGTTCATCGGGGGTATCGGGTGTATGTGATGAATGACTATGCAATGAATGATGCTACTATTTGATGGATGGCCGGTGTGTTTGGAACAAACCAGACTAGTCGTTTTTGTTCCGGGAAAGCGAATTTACTAATATATCTTGTACGAACAGGATTTTATTTTCGGATTACCAGGATTTACTTTATCATTGCCAGAGCGAATACGCTGTATATTTAAAAGTATAGTATCCATTCAACTCAGTTAATAGCAATGAAAATACCTGTTAAGAAAGGCACATTCCAGATTTCTTTTATTCAATGTGGCCGCTGGTATAGCAGCAATCTGCTTTCAGATGGATTATTCATTGAAAGTACTCAGGAAGGCGCAAGTCCTGTAATTACCTTCGTTCTGGATACTTCAGTCAATCAGAAGACCAAAAACAAAGAGACGAGCAGCTACCTGGATAGTGTGGCGCTTGCAGAAAAAATGGATGAGTTCCAGTACTTAACTATTAGCGATGACAAAATTATAAGCGGGCTGTCCAGTAAGATTAAGAACATGCCCAGTAAAATAAAATGTATGCTGGAAATTATACTGAATGTAGAAGGTGCAAGCAGAAAGTTTGTTGTTCAGCCTTCGGTGAGCGGAGAAGTAAAGCTGACAAAAATATAATACGTATTATTTTGGAGCAGGCCGGGGTGTTTGAATATCCAGTACAATTTTCCAGGTATTATCTGCCTGCCTTTTCCATATCCGGATATAATTGCTGTATTGCTTTTCAGCTTTTTCCTCCTGATAAGTTGTGATACCATAGGTATAGCCCATATCTCCTTCTCTGGCAACAAATCCTTCTACCGTTTCAGAAACTAATGTTCCTTTTAGGGTAATCAAATATTTCTCTACGGAAGAATTTCCGATAAACGGAAAATGTCCATTTCTATATAATCTGGCTTGCATTGCCATGTTCGCAGCATACGCTTTTGCTATTCCATTTTCTTTCAAGATTTGTGCAAATTTCTGATCTGCTTTTAATAATTCTTTTTGTGCTTGAGATACTTGTTGCGGCTTTATGTTTTCTTTAGGCGGAAATGTCAATGTTGAGACTTTTTCCAATTTAGTATGACCAATGCCTACATCCATCACCAGTTGCCAGGGTTGATCAGGCTGTTTCTTCCATATCGAAACGTAGTGACCGAAATTGGCAGCTACAGTATCTGTTCTGTTAGCTCTGAATTCATAGGGACCAGTTGTATATCCTATATCTCCAGCTTGTGAGGTTTCTGCCCAGGCAGGCTCCCAGATAAGTAATCCTGGAGATTCCGGATTTTCGTTCATCCAATTTTTCCCATTTACAGGCTGAGGCCGGAATAAAATAGCATCCTCTGCCAGCACTGCCATAAATGCCTGTTTTGTAGTTTTAGATTTTGAAATATTGCAAAAATCCCGTTCTGCCTGGACAAGCGTCTGTGCATCGTTCGAATTATTCTGGGCGATGCTAAAAGTAGCCAGTAAGTGAACAGAGGAAATAATAAGCGCTACTTTCAAGGCAGTAAATGATTAGGATACGATGTAAATTTATAGATTGCTTTTTGTACAGCAAGTCAGCTTATATATAAGGTTTATAAAATGGATGAACAAAGAGGAAGACGATGATCAACATTTACAACCATTTTAAAGTCAGGTCGATAATTCGTTTTACTTTAGCTGTATAGGGCGGGTACAACATTTTTATGGTGGTGTGTCCTGTTCTTTGCTTTAGAATTGCCCGTTCATTCGAAAAAGCCAGAAAACCATAATGCCCGTGTGCTTTGCCAATACCACTGTTATTAACACCACCAAAAGGTAAATTTGGATGTATATAATGGAGTACACAATCATTGATACATACACCTCCGGAACTTGTACGCATAAGTAGGTGGCGGATCGTATTTTTGTTACTGCTGAAAATATATAGTGCCAAAGGTTTCTCTTTACCGGAAATAAAATCGGTAACTTCCTTAATATCTGTATAGCTGATAACAGGTAACAAAGGCCCAAAAATTTCTTCCTGCATTACCTGCATATGCGGATCAATCTGAGTGAGTACCGTAGGAGATATGTAATGATCAGTTTCATCGGAGATACCGCCAGTTTGTAGGTTAGCACCTTGTTGAATGGCATCCGAAATCAGGTTTTGTATCCGCTTCTAGTGTTTATTATTTACAATCCTGGCATAATCAGCAGATTTGCCTGTTGTGCTATCACCGAATAATTTGATAATAGATTGTTTGAGTTGACTTAAAAATGCTGTTTCTATATCTTTATGAACAAACAGATAGTCAGGCGCTACACAGGTCTGACCAGAATTGATGAATTTTCCCCAGGCTATTTTCTCGGCTGCATCTTCAATATTGGCCGTCTCATCCACAATCACCGGTGATTTACCACCCAGTTCCAGCGTAATAGAAGTAAGATGTTCTGCGGCCGCTTTCATCACTACTTTTCCAATTGCAGGACTTCCGGTAAAAAAAATATGATCGAATGGAAGTTGGAGCAGGGTAGAGGCTACCTGATTATCTCCTTCAATAACAGCAATTTCGTTGCTGTTAAATAATTCCTGTATCATCCTTGAAATTAAGGCAGAGGTATGCGGAGTAAATTCAGAAGGCTTGATAATGGCACAACAGCCCGCCGCAATCGCAGACACAAGCGGGCAAATAGCCAGATTGAAAGGAAAATTCCAGGGAGATATGATCAATGCTACACCTTTGGGTTCGTACATAATGTAGGCAGAAGAACCTAGCAGATTAAAAGGCGTAGCTACTTTCTTGTCCTGCATCCATTGTTTCAGATGTGAAATAGTATGATCTATTTCCATTTTTACAGGCATAATCTCTGAATTATCTGTTTCGGAGGCCGGTTTTTTGAAATCTTTAAATAATGCTTCCTGAATATCTATTCTATGGTTAAAGACCCACGCTTTGATACGATTTAGTTTTTCAATTCTTTGCTTGGCAGTGCTTAGTCGTACTTGCTGTTTATTCAATTTCTGTGCATAAAACAGGTTCTCTGGGTGGAGTTCAATAGTTTGATTGTTAATAACTGTGGAGGTAGCCATAACAAATAGTGATTTTACATAAGTTATTGGAATAAAATATAAAAATCAACACTCAGGATGAGAACGTTAATATTGATCAGTAAAGAGAGAAGAGTGTAGCAACACAAAATTCACTAAGATTAAAAGCCCAGTTTAATGGATGGAACCTATACTATCTAAAGCAACAAAAAAGCCTCATCTTGGGAGAGGAGGCTTTGATGGAGGATTAGTAAATGGGGTTGGCGAGAACCTACTCTCCCACCGGTGAAGGCAGTACCATCGGCGCGACAAGGGCTTAACTTCTCTGTTCGGAATGGGAAGAGGTGAACACCTGTGCTTACTCACCATTAGGCTTTTGTCAGCTTTGTCCTGCTTTTCTAGCAGTGTAATCCTGACTATTTCTTAATGATGTTATTAACAAGAGGGGAGAAAACAGTAAGTCATAAAGCAAGTATAAGTACTTGGAGCAAAGAAAGCATAGGTAATCTACATTGGTAAAGAAGTGTTTGGGTAATTAGTATGGCTCGGCTGAAAGTCTTTCAACTCTTGTACCTGCCACCTATCCACGTTTTAGTCTCAAACGACCCTTATAAAGAGAACTCATCTTGAGGTCAGTTTCGCACTTAGATGCTTTCAGCGCTTATCTGCTCCAGGCATAGCTACTCTGCACTGCAGTTGGCACCACAACAGATACACCAGCGGCCTGTCCAACCCGGTCCTCTCGTACTAAGGTCAGCGCCTCTTCAATTCTCTTACGCCCACAACAGATAGGGACCGAACTGTCTCACGACGTTCTGAACCCAGCTCGCGTGCCACTTTAATCGGCGAACAGCCGAACCCTTGGGACCTTCTCCAGCCCCAGGATGTGACGAGCCGACATCGAGGTGCCAAACCTCCCCGTCGATGTGAGCTCTTGGGGGAGATCAGCCTGTTATCCCCGGCGTACCTTTTATCCTTTGAGCGATGGCCCTTCCATTTGGAAACCACCGGATCACTATATCCTGCTTTCGCACCTGATCGACTTGTTGGTCTCACAGTCAAGCACCCTTCTGCTATTGCACTCTAATGTACGGTTACCAAGCGTACTGAGGGTACCTTTGAAAGCCTCCGATACTCTTTTGGAGGCGACCACCCCAGTCAAACTACCCACCAAACAATGTCTCCGTTTCCGGATTAGGCTCTAAGTAAATCAAGGGTGGTATTTCAACGTTGGCTCTGCGATGCCTAGCGACACCGCTTCACTGCCTCCCACCTATCCTACACATGATTTACCCAAAGTCAATGTTAAGCTATAGTAAAGGTGCACGGGGTCTTTCCGTCCCGTTGCGGGTAAGCGGCATCTTCACCGCTACTACAATTTCACCGAGCTCACGGCCGAGACAGCGCCCAGATCGTTACACCATTCGTGCAGGTCGGAACTTACCCGACAAGGAATTTCGCTACCTTAGGACCGTTATAGTTACGGCCGCCGTTTACTGGGGCTTCAGTTCAATGCTTCCCTTGCGGTAACATCCCCCTTAACCTTCCAGCACCGGGCAGGTGTCAGGCCTTATACGTCAACTTTCGTTTTTGCAAAGCCATGTGTTTTTGTTAAACAGTCGCCTGGGCCTTTTCGCTGCGGCTTCTCCTATTGCTAGAAGTAAGCGCCCCTTCTCCCGAAGTTACAGGGCTATTTTGCCGAGTTCCTTAGCCGTGATTCACTCGAGCACCTGAGTCTACTCGACTCGACTACCTGTGTCGGTTTGCGGTACGGGTCCTCTATCAATTGTTTAGGCTACTTTTCTTGGAAGCTCCTTGGAGTCATTATCCCCGCAGCCGAAGCCTTAGGGTACTATCAGCGCCATAAACGCCTTTAACGCACAATTCCGTCTGTGCGCAGACTCTATCTTACTCCGTCATAGCTAAACTCAATAGATGAGTACAGGAATATTAACCTGTTGTGCATCGAAGCTTCGGTTTCCCTAACCTCTTAGCCCCGACTAACCCTGATCCGATTAACGTTGATCAGGAAACCTTCAGTCTTGCGGTGGACGGGTTTCTCACCCGTCTTATCGTTACTTATGCCTACATTTGCTTTTCCTGCCGCTCCACAGTGGCTTGCCGCCTTCTGCTTCTCTGCTGCAGGAATGCTCCCCTACCACTTGTATTACTACAAATCCAAAGCTTCGGTATTCTACTTGATGCCCGTTTATTATCGATGCCCCACCCGCTCGACCAGTGAGCTGTTACGCACTCTTTAAATGAATGGCTGCTTCCAAGCCAACATCCTGGCTGTCTTTGCAGGTAGACTTCCTTTGTTCAACTTAGTAGAAATTTTGGGACCTTAGCTGTTGGGCTGGGT